>ONQD01000083.1 GCA_900319865.1 uncultured Bacteroidales bacterium
TCTTTGTGCGATTCTCCCAATGTTGGCGGGATGCCTCCACGCTTTTGCGTATCTGGCGTTGCAACAGCCCCTTGGTGATTGTTGACATGGGTGTCTTTATTTTTCAAGTGTGTTTTCCAGATCATCAATCGAAGGCAATTCCGATTTCAGTTCTTCAATCATCTTACTGGTTTGATACTCTGCTACACCGAGAGGCTGTGTTGTTACTCGAAGGTCATGAATTTGCAAGTCTCGCTTGCAAAATTGGCTTCTCCTGTAATTGTGCAAGCGGCACTTGCAGAAATGGGAAGTCGGGGTATTCGTCAGCAAATTGTCTCATATATTTCAGGTTGCAGATAATAGTTTCATACGGTTCGCAATGGCCTATTCATCAACTCATACAAATATGCCGGACTTTGTACGTATAATTCGTTTTCTTCATCTTGCAGGGCTTCTATCAGCGGGGATTTATAGACTTTCTCCATTGCCTGCTCGATACCGCAACCGGTGTCCTCCATTACATATTTCACCAGCTCGCTCAAGACATAGTTGGTCAAATATGTCGCTATCTGATGGTGGTTAGGCTGGTTCATACTGTTTCGGCATTAATCTTATGAAGGTAAACAAGGGCTTTCTCCGTCCCAAAATAATACTGCTGGTCAAGATATTTGTCTTGCAACAACTGGGCAGCTTGTTCTGGGGAATATATGCCTTCATGATAATTGGTCAACTGCAGCACAACACCGTCGTTGGCTATCGGCCCTATTACAATATCGTATCCATGTACAGGTGCGAAGTTCTTTCGGTCTCGATTTGCATCTACAAATAAAAACCATTCCACCGTAGCTTTCTCTGGAAATCGTTTAATCTTCAAATCAGAACGAAATGCCAACTCATCTAATTCGTAGGTGATAAGTGTAGCTGTTCCACCGAAGAGCCTTGCTCGCTTTTGTGCCATCCGAACGGCAGTGGCTTTATCAGGCGTTGCATAGAAACCTTTGCCAAAGTCCTTATATCGTAATCCTTGGCCAAGGTCAATCGTTTCAATATCGGTATTTGTGCCGTGATATAACTTCATGCGAGCGTACCTCCATTCTTTTGACAATAAACAATCAGGTCGTCGATGGTCTCGTCCATCGACTGCAAGTGTTCCACATCGTAGAACTCTATCAGGAACGCTAACCCCTTATGCTCGTGCAGATAATTGAACGCCGCCTGTCGCGTCATCGCGAAGCGTTCGCCAAAAGCATGCACCGCAGCTGTAAGGAATGGTATCTCATACTTGCTCATATCTTAACCTTTTTCAATTTGCAAAAATACAACATTTTTCTGATACAGACAAATATATTTTGCAAATGCACCATCGATCCTTTCACATTCGAAAGCACCTCTCGGTGAGAATGACGACAATGCGTAGTACTATATCGCGTACTCCTTTTCTCGCATAAACTCGTCGGCAACATACAGGTCGCCATAGAGGTAGAGGCCAGTAGATTTGTCGTGGAGGTAGGCACAGGTCTGGCTTTCGTAGAACAGCTGCAGGGCTTTCTCGGGTGCTATATTCAGACGCTTGGACAACTCCACCGCGATGGCGCCGATGCGGTTGCTCATTATTATATCCTGTATGATAGGTGACTTAACGGGGTCTTCTGATTGATGCTCTTCCAAAAAGCCCTCACACTTCATCTGTTGATACACATCTTTATATGATGTTTTCAGCCACCGGGCGGTAGACTCGATACTATTGGCAAAAAATGCCATCATCGCCTGATTCTTCGGTATTTCAACAATGTTATTCATTACAAACAAACATTATTATTTCACGCTGCAAAGATACGAATAGTATTTGAATTAACCAAATCTTATTCCGTAATAAGCTGTTGGGGCAATTCTCCCGATGTTGGCGGTTGGTCTCTGGGCCGTTGGCTATCTGGAGTTGCGGCACCTCAGTTCCAAGTACAGGGTACATGAGTTATAACTGCAAGTTCATTCGTAACTATGTAAGAGTGACTCGAAGTTCATTTCCTAGGTGAGTGGCCTTTATCCCAAATCGGTCATTAGTAGAGGAATAACGCAATACCCACATTGTAAGAAGCAGGTAATCAACAAACTGTATTGCATATCTTCTAAATGATTATCCACAATTCACCGAAACGCCCCAACGGGGCAACGAGATAATAGCCCAAGGCATCGCCTTGGGTAAATGAGATGCAGACCAATCGCCCTGAAAGGGCAAAAGC
>ONQD01000081.1 GCA_900319865.1 uncultured Bacteroidales bacterium
GGCTACAAAACGGTGGCTTGTTCCATGGAATCCATATCGACGAATGCCATACTGCTCATAAAACTCATAGGGTATGCCGTAGAGGTAGTTCTTGGGTTCAATCGTCAGGTTGAAAGCCGTGTCGAACACCGCCACCTGCGGTACACCGGGCAACACTGTCGCCATTGCCTCAACTCCCATGATATTGCCGGGAATATGCAGCGGAGCAAGGTCGGTGAGCGAACGGGCCTGCTCCAGCACCTGCGGGGTGATGAGCACACTATGGCTGAAAAACTCTCCGCCGTGGGCAAAGCGGTGACCCACAGCCGACACCTCCTGAATGGAACCAATCACACCCGTCACGGGGTCCAGCAGTGCATTCATTACCATTTGCAGCCCCTCGGTATGTGAGGGAATGGGGCATTCGGTCACATGCTTCTCGCCCTTGCAGGTGTAAGAAAAAATACCGCTCGCCAAGCCGATGCGTTCCAGTAGACCCTTGGTCAGGACTGCCTGGGTATCCACATCAATCAACTGATACTTAAGCGATGAACTACCACAATTGAGTACTAAAATCTTCATGGCCTAAACATAATTTTCCCTAAATAACGTGGAAAAGCAACCTTTATTGTGTCCCTCCCGATTATTTACAAATCCGCTGCAAAAGTACACACTCTTTTTTTAGACCTGAACACGAATTTTCCTTAACCCTGCCACCCCCTTAGTATAAATACCGATATTTAACCCAAATCGGTCATTAGGCCGACTCCGATAATTCATCCTGCCCTTTCTGGTCTGTTTATGCCATATCAGCATTTCTTTATGTCCCATGACGTTACTTGGGCTCGGCAGAGCAAGCAAGCTTCCTCTGCTCTCGAAAATAACGTTGCTCCCATTCGGTCGCGACGTTATTTTACGCAACGTTCGGCATCTTGTCCACATCCCTGTCTCGTTGTAGCCCGCTACATCTTAACTTCGTTGACGTTGCTATGGCTCGGCAAAGAAAGCAAGCTTTCTCTGCACTCGCTTCCCAAGCATCCAACAACAAAGGATGCCTGCAAACCGCGCCAGCATCCAACTTTCATTTTTCAATTTTCAATTGGTAACCTCTAAAAATGCTCCTGAAAGGAGCCTTCATGATAATTAATACTGACTATTAAACACGAATTGCCTTGTATTTATCAAGTATTAGTGATAATTAATGATAGTTTATGTTTTTAAAAGAACATTAATTATCATTGCCTTGCAGTGAATTATTATAAGTTGCCAACTTTCAATTCTCCACAACCATCTTCTTGACCGTGGTGCCTTTGGGTGAGGCAAGTGTCGCCATATACACTCCGGTGGGCAGACCTTGCGTGGGCAGGGCGAAGCGGTGTTCCTTCACCTCCATGCGCAGCACCTCGTGCCCGGCGGCGTCATGCAGCGTCAACGTCAAGCCTTGCAGCGGCACCTGCTGCCCTATCTCCACCACAAGCCGTGTCCCCGCACGCGAGGGGTTGGGCACGATGGCAAAAGGCAGTGCCTCCTCCGCTGTGGCGATGCTCTCAGGCTGGATATGGTGTGTGGTGTCGGGCATGTGTTCTCCTGTATAGAAATACTCTGGGGTGCTCCATGCCGACCAAATCACCGTGTCGTGGATAAGGCAGCGGTGGTGGCAGCGGGCACGCAAGCGGGCCTGGTAATAGACATCCGGCCTCAACGAGTTGTCAAACAGCTCAAGGTAACGCCCGCCGGTCTCGGCTATGTGCAGGCTGTCCAGCGGAGCGTCATACGGCCCGTAAGCCAGCTGATACAGATCATGCTCCCCGGCGGTGTCCCACACAAAGGTGGGCGAACCGCCAATCATCCCTGCATAGGCAAACCCATCCACCTCAGGACACCCGAAACTGTCCGTGTCCGGCACCGAAAAAATCGGACACACAGGAAAATAAAACGGTTGATATGGAAAATATAGCATACTAATATCATCAATAACTCCAGTATCATTCATTGCACAATAGAAAATTGGACACACCCATTCTACACTATCATTGAAAGCCACACAATTTAAATATCTAATACTTTCATATCCATCCCATGTATTGACCCGCTTACAGTAAAGCCCTATAAAAAAAGTATCAGTGACCTCGATCGGGGTGTCGAAGTAAAAGATGTATGCATTGATAACTGTGTCGGTTGGGCATTCCGATTTGCTGTTCCGGATAGCGATATGATAGTTGTATGGAGGCAGGGAGTCTATTCCTATCCAATTTCTTGAACGATGGATGGTCGGGTGGCAATAGTCACCGCTGTCATGATTGTTATAAACCTTGCCGTTGATTGTATCCGACCGCATGTCGAGTGGCAAAGCAACACCGGTTATCACCCTCAGTTGTTTGGCTATGAATCTATATGCCTGTGCGTATTCTTTTGGATGATTGGGATTTAAATAATGGTTTATTATACCATCACAATCATCTGGAAAACCAATATAAGGTAAACCAAAACCTCCCACAGTTACGCCACCTAAGAAAGATATCATAGAGTCGTGGCCATAGACAGGATAGCCGAAAGTGGTGAACGGGGACACAGTGTCCTGCGCCCTGATTGAAAACTGCAACGCCAGAAAAACCAACAAATAGAGATACTTCTTCATTATTTAAAATCATATTACTATTTAACAATAACAATATCTATCCATATATCAATTACATACCATCCGAACCGTATATACACTTCTGTTTGCAAATATAGCCATATTCCCAAAGAAATGCAAATATTTAACATTCCGATTTTTTTCGCTTCAATTTTTTTTACATCTATAAAGACCCCACAACCCCCGATTTTGGGAATTACTTATGATTAACCCCAATCGGTCATTAGGCCAACTTTTCTAACGGGATAACTGCTCTCTCGATTCACTTTTTACACTTATCCGACGGATACTCCGACCCCACCGCAACGCCCTCCACACTCCTTCCCTGCCCGGCTTTTGCTCCCTCACCACGTCTCCCCTGCCCTGCCGCAGTGCCGGGAAGTCTCAGCGGACGGCGCGCCACGACCCACTTGGGTCGTTCAATCCCGGCTCGATGCTGCCTGCTTCCCGGCTGATTATCTGTTATCATGTCGAGTAACGATGCTATAACGATACTATAAGGATGCAGGATTGAACGGCCTCTCTCCGTAGCGAGGGGAAATCGTTGCCGCTCCACGTCGCAGGATGGGTAGGCAACGCTGAAAAGATTGAAGAAACACAGTCTATAATGAGGGGAAAGTCCGACTTAAACCCTAATGACCGATTTGGGATTAATTAACATTTTTCTTGGCCCACGACACCCGCCGGTATGGCCGCAAACCCGCGCCGGGGTTGGATTTCGGGCTGTTTTCCATGCTTCCTCGACGCGACCCCCTTGTTCCGCCGCTGCATCCCCTCTGTCGCACCGCTTTTTCTCCGTTCCGGAGAACGGCGCAAGAGCGAGAGATTTTTGGGGAAAAACAGAAATCACTGCGGGCCGGTTTCGGAGTCTGTCCGTTCTGTCCGCCACCAAACAAAGATAGGGTGCGGCGGCTTTCAGCCGCCGCACCCCATCATGTATTACAGCACCAAGGGGTTACCTATTCCTTGGGGGTCTTCCAGTTCAAATAGAACTGTACACCGGCCATCTGGTACACTTGCCAGTGGCCCCACTTGCCCATACCGCTGAAGTCGGTATCCCACTTCAGGTTCAACGCAAGGTTGGCCGAGATAAAGCTTGCAAGACGATAGTCCAGCTTCAACTCAAAGTCGAGGTCGGTCTCGAAGGCACGCTTGGCCAGCCAGCTTTTGCCTTTCAAGTCAGCCCATGTCTCGCCGTCGGAGAGAGAGTAGTCCTTGGTGGGCACCAGGTCGGGATTCTCGGGATCAGGCACAAAGGCGTTGATGGCATCCCATGCCATGTGCTTCGGTTTCTTGTAATCATAGAAAAGCTCAGCACGGGCATAGAGGTCGAGGTTAGGCAACACATCTTTTCTCAGGTACTGGAGCTTCACATAGCTACCTAGAGCGAAGTAGGCGTGTTTGAACGTTGAGGGGTCTTTCTTGTTGAACTTCGCAGGATCCTGCAGAACTCCATAGGTGCGTCCGGCAGCAATCAACGAGTCGTTGTAGACGAAAGTGGTCTTACCAGTCAAGAAAGAGAGGGAGACGGACCAGTCGGTGCGCTTGTGTTCGAAAGAGAGAGCGGTGGTCAGGTAGGCAGGAGCAAAGAAATCGGAGATGACCTTCTGGGTCTGGTTGGCTCCCACGCCCTTATATTCATAGCCTTTGCCGAACTGGGTCTTGAGGTTGGCCGTGAAGCTGGCGCCCCAACCGCGATAGGCATTCCACGAAATGGCACTGGTAAGGTCAATCTTATCGTTACTCTTGCGGCGGGTCTCGAAGAAAGGCAGTTCGGGACTGTCGTCGAGGTCCTGCCAAGCATAGCCGTAGGCCAGGTCGGCGATGTTGTCCCACACATACCTGGGATGGGTGTACTTGTAATTACCGAAGAAAGTGGCGGTAGCGTCGATTTGTGAGTT
>ONQD01000080.1 GCA_900319865.1 uncultured Bacteroidales bacterium
CAGTAGCATTTCCAGTAGCATTTTCCAAAAGGCAAAATGCACCCACAAACAGCTGTGATTCAGTGTATTACAGCCGACAGTAGCACTTGTAGCACTTTTTTTGTGCTATATTTTATCGCGTATGCGCGTAAAAGCCGTCCTTTCGCAAACTCGTCTTAGATACAGATACCGTGGTTAAAGTACATACCTCCGTTTAAACCATGTAAAACCGTGGCCACACAACATGCAACCGTGACCAAAGTACAAGCAACCGTTTTAAACCGTGTAAAACCGTGGCTACATTCCGCTGGACTGATGGAGGCGCTCCAAGTTGCCGTCCCACAGCTCGTGCAGGTCGTCCAAATCCTCTGCCCAGGTATAATCTGTCACGCACAGGCAGAGCTCCTCAGTCAGCTCGCTCCTTCCTATTTTCATTTCCCAATAGGCTTCTGGATCCTGTTCATCGGTCCAGCGCAGTCGGATATGACTGTTTTTCTCCCGCTCCAAGATACGGGCATGCATCGTATGGTGGGTGCCATAGATGTCACCCCAAGTCAAATGAAGCACTCCGTCCTCTTCAACCACCCTGTCGGCAATCCAGCGCTCCAGTCCATGGTCGGTGCTCATCAGCGACCATAGGATGTCAGGCTTGCGGGCATTCAGTGGATATTCCAGCTCTAGTCTGCGTTTCTGCATATCGCGGTCATGTTAATTATTTCAGGTAATGATTTTTTACTGGGGGCAAAGTTACGAAGAAAAAGAGAATTCTCAGCCAACAAATACGATAAATTATGTTTCCAAAAATACAAAAAATGTTAAACACCATCATTTTCTTATTCCAAAATTCTTCGGTCTTGATTTAATATCGTACCTTTGCACCCGCTTTTAAGAAGTGATGGCGGGATAGCTCAGCTGGTTAGAGCGCATGATTCATAATCATGAGGTCGCCGGTTCAATCCCGGCTCCCGCTACACGGAACGACAACGAGTTGCAGAAATGTGGCTCGTTCATGCTTTTGAAAGGTGGAATTGGAGGGAAATCGTTGAGGCGAATGGGGCTTCGCACTGCACAATTAAACAAATTTGTGCAATGCTTAACCTTAATTAACCCTTGTTTATCTTGTTTTCACCATTAATTTCGTACTTTTGCACAAATTAAGCTTTGGGAAGTGATTCCATCCATTCGATTACAAGACAACTAGAGTATTAACCATTATAATTTTATAGAAGAATGAAAAAGTATTTGATGTCAGGTGTTGCAGCTATCGCATTCTTAGCTGTAGTCACAAGCTGTTCTAAGTCTACTGACCTCTACGATCAGGACGCTCAGAACTTGCAAAAAGAATTGGTTGTGAACAAGAACTATGCTGCCGCTTTTGAAAAAGCGTTTGGCACAGTTGGCTCTAATGTGGACTGGGGTTTCAGCAGCAAGATTGCCAAAGTGCGCGGAATTACACGTTCTGTGGGAACTTATGCAGGCTATAGAGGTTCATTGGAGCCTACTATTTCTTTCCCGGAAGATGCTCCTGCCAGCAATTTCCTGGATGCTGTTCCCACAGGTGTTGAAAAACTGCCTGCAGATGGAGGTGGCCCCAAGTCTTGGTATATAGATGAGAGCACCACAAGCGTTTCTACGTGGGCAGGCGCTAGCAAAATTTATGTAACGGGAAACGTAGATTTATCTGGTACTGACGCATTTGCTCCATCCATAACATCGGAAATCTATCTGGCCAGCCCGGCAGTCGCGGCGCCTCTTGATGCATCCGTCGAGGCAGGCCGAATAGAGGGGACAGGGAGAGACGAGCGCGTACGCTCCGCCATACCGGGTGTAGTCGCCCAGCATCGCCTCCAGCATCCGCCTGTTGTTCGCGAACGCCACATCGCGGAATTCCTCGAAGCTGCGTGCGCCGATGCCTTGCGGCACGGCAAGGCTCAGTATCAGGATAAGAAAGAATGCCTTCATGACTTTACACTCTGCCCCCTTCATTCAGTCTATGGCTAAGGCCAGTGACTCGGCCGGTACATTCTTTGGCAGGGTCACCGTCACCCGTCCGTCCACGATGCTGTATTTCAACCGCTTGCCGGTTGACAGCAGGGTGATTCTGTGCTTTGGCAAGTTCTGGCCCCAGGTGAGCGTCTGCGGCATGTCGGTGCCTTCCTGGTGGCGGTATATGGCATAGAGGCGACTGCCCTCCTTGGCCTTGGTGAACCAGATGTCGCCCTCGTTATAGTGGGGTGTAATGGTGGTGGCGTAGATAGCTTCTCCGTTGGCCTTGAGCCACTTGCCAACCTCCCTCAGCCGCTCCACGGCGCCATCCTCAATGAGTCCTCCGGCAGTGGGCCCCACGCCGAGCACCAGGTTTCCGCCCTTGGCCA
>ONQD01000079.1 GCA_900319865.1 uncultured Bacteroidales bacterium
TCATCCGAAACCTGTGCACAAAAAAAGCGTGGCGCCGACTGAACTTACCGTTATCGAGGTTCTGGTAAACCTATTCCGCAATAAGCACAAACGACCCACGCCCATTGCTGGACGTGAGTGTTCGCCTTAATCTCGCGGAATTTCAAAATTTACCAGATTTCGATAACGAGAATAAGAGCTAACTCAACGTTAATCTCTGCGCCCCAAGCCGTGAGGCAAAGGGCTATGTCTATGGGAAAATGTAGTATAATCGCTGGAATGGATTGCTTCGCCTTCGGCTCGCAATGACGAAAAAAGGCGATTCCGGCATGGGGGTCTTAGGGGGTGGAACCCCTTAGGAGAGGAGGTAGCGGAAGACCCGGCGAGATCCTTCGACTCCGTTACACTTCGCTCAGGATGACAAAAACGCCGGGGCTGTAGCGAGGGGGAGGCTTCCCCCTAACCCATTCAGATTTTTGCCAAACCTTTTGGAGTAGAATTTTCTTACGCATATTTCTCAATTTGGGCGCGATGAAACACTTAATTGCATACAAATTGACAACTCTCGTGCTGGTGATGGTCGCGATTGTCTCTGTGGCAGCGCGTGCGCAGGAATCGGTGGACGGCGTAAACGCCGAATCTACCGAAGAAATCACGAATTTTGACGATGTTTTTGCTGTTTTGCAGCACGGCCTCTTTTATCCATTGTGCCCCGAAGGGCATCCATCGCTGCGGGTGGGTGTTGACGAGGAGTGATTTCTGGTGTATGGGGTGCTGTATGTTGTTGATAGCATGTATGATGTCGTCTGTTGTATGGAATGCTAGCCCTGCTTTGTTCCAGTCTTCCTGATACTGTGGTACCTTGTCCCTTACTGCCACGCGGTAGCCGTCCCATCTGCGGCCGGTGTCGGTGAGGTAGAGGGTGATGGAGAAATCGGTGTCAATCATCGACTCGTGCTCGATGCCTAAGGTATGGTAATCGTATTGATTCCAAATGTCTTGGCTGTTCCATGGCGACTTGGGACTGCCGTGGGCGCAAGCTGCTCTCACATCGGCAATCTTTCTCAGTTCTTCAAGGTTCTTGTGGAAGTCCTCGTATGCTGCTGCTAGGTCCCCGTTGCAAGTGGTCAGGCACTCGTAGTGGTAGCCTATTTCGTGCCCCAGGGCAGCGATGGCTTGAATGGTATCTCGATGCGATGTAAAGTGCATGGAACGAAAGTAGTAGGTGGCTTTCATCCCCTTCTTTGCCTCTTCCTGCGCCACCCTCAGCGAATAGAGGGGTCGAGCATCCACATCGTGCCTGATTCTATGGTTTTTATGCTTCTCTAACGCATCAAGCAGCTCATTATATTTTTCAATCGTGAAATCCATGCTAATGTTCCAGTTCTTTTTTGATTTTGGCAGGTACGCCTGCCGCCAATGTCCATGCAGGGATATTGTGCGTGACTACGGATCCTGCGGCAACGATGGCTCCCTCGCCTATCGTCACTCCCGGCAGTATTGTCACGTTCACGCCTACCCATGCGTTGCGTCCGATAACGGTTGGCGCCACAAACGATTCCACGTTCTTTGTGTGGCATTCCATGGGAGTGCTGTGCGCCAGCACGTAGTCGGCTCCGGCCAGCGAGGCCCCGTCTTCAATACATACGAAACAGGGGTAGGCATAGTCGAGGATGCAATCGGGGCCGATGTGCACCTGCTTGCCAATCTGTACACCGCGCCACCGTTGCAGTTTGATTCTTAGTCTGTTCCACGGACAACGTTTGGCCCATTGGTTCAGCACGTGGTCTTTCCACCTTATGATGCCGAACCACAGTGCTGAGTGATATCCATGCTGCCGTGCCGATAGGCGCATGGTTTGCCATAGGCCGTGGTTTTGGTAGTGCGGCAACGGTTGGCGTTTCGGTTCAAGATAAGGCTTCATTGTGTTCTATATGGTTGATAAAGAACTCTGTCGGGTCAATCATCTCGTGTAGCATCTGTTGCCGTTTGGCTCGCCATTCGGCACGTAATGATTCGGACGGCATATCCAAAAGGCTGCGAATTTTCGACAGCATGTCCTCGAACCGTTCAGGTAGGTAAGCATAGCATAGGCTATACTTGTTTTCCAGCATGTTGGGTACCGACAGGCGTCCGGCGAAGGTGTTGCATTTCAGGGCAGGCACTCCCAGGATGGCCGCCTCCGAGGTCATTGTCTGGCTGTCGCCGACGAACATAGAGCTGTAGGCCATCAGCGAGTGTATCTCCTCCGGAGGCACGGGTAGGCGGTACGGCTCGAACTCCGGTTCCACGGCCCGCTCCGATGTGATAATGACGCGTCCATGAGCTTTCAGCAGGTCGACCAAAGCCCTTTTCTGCTCCAGCGAGAGGCCTGCCT
>ONQD01000076.1 GCA_900319865.1 uncultured Bacteroidales bacterium
CGATACCCTCAACCTGCGTAGTGCAGACTGTCGTGCCGGTGCAATCACCCTTTCCTATCTGCTCACTATGTATCGCCGCGTTCCCAAAGGCAAGTTTTTTCTCAAGTCTAACTTCTTCGAGAAACTGGCAGGGACAGACCAGCTCCGCAAACAGATAGAGCAGGGACTCACCGAAGAGGAAATCCGCGCCACATGGCAGCCTGCCCTCGACCGTTTCAAAACCATCCGCAGCCGTTACCTCATCTACCCCGATGTGGAGTTTCCGAGTTCAAGATAATCGACAAAGAATCACTTTTTTTTATCTATGTCAAAAAAAATGTGTAATTTAGCACATTAATTTGGTGTGTTGTGTACGATGTTTTTTCGGCACAACGTACTAATATTAATGTAATTGCGTTATTGTAAAAAAACAAACATTCATATATGAAAACGATTAAAAAAGGTTTTGCACTATTGGCTATAGCCCTGCTTTGGTCCAGTATGGCCGTGGCACAGAACAGTGTCGCCGCCCAGGCCGACCAGCAGTTCAAGGATAAGCAGTACATCCTTGCTTTGGAGAGCTACCAGAAGGCCTACGACCGCGTGTCGAGCAACAGGGCTGAGAAGAACCGCATCTACTTTCAGATTGGCGAGTGCTACCGCTTGATGTACAACTATCCCAAGGCCGAACACACGTACCACCGCCTCATCCAGGCAGGCTATTATACCGTGGAGCCCAAACTCTACTACTACATGGCCGAGATGTGCCGTTTCAACGGCAAGTTCGACGAGGCCGACAGCTACTACGACAAATACCTCGAACTGGTCCCTGGCGACAAGCTTTGCCTGACACGAAAGAAATCGCTTATCGATGTCACACGGTGGGCAGCCGAGCGCAGCCGCCATATCATCACCAAACTGGCAGACTGGAGCACCGAGTATAACGATTGGTCGCTCCGTTTCGTGGGTGACGACACCAATACACTTGTCTTCACCTCTTCGCGCTACGGTGCCGACGAAGCGGATGGCAAGGACGTGTGGACAGGTCAGAACTACTCCTCGCTCTATACCGTCTACAAGGACCGTAACGGGCAGTGGACCAATACCCCCACACCTTACGACAATAGCGGCAAGATTAACACCACCAGCAACGAAGGTGAAGCCTGTTTCTCCCCCGATGGCACCACCATCTATTTCTCACGATGCAAAATCGTTGAGCACGAGACCCACGGTTGCGCCATCTACACCTCGACCAAGGCAGTAGCCGCCGACAAGAAGAAGGCTGCCAAGAAGACCAAGGCCAAGAAGTCCCCCACCAAAACTACCAAGAAAGGCAAGGGTAAGAAGGGCAAGGATGCCAACACTGAGGAAGAGAGCAAACCCGCCGAGGAAGAGGTCGCTCCCGGTGAGTGGGCAACCCCTGTTGCCATCAATCTTGGTGACACCATGTATAATTATCTCTACCCCGCCATCTCGAGCGACGGTTTGACTCTCTATTTCTGTTCCGATATGCCCGGCGGAGAAGGTGACTACGATATTTGGAAAGCTTCCCGTGCCTCTTTGGCCGACGATTTTGGCAAGCCCGTCAATATGGGCCCTGTTGTCAACACCCCCGGCCGTGAGGCCTTCCCCGTCCTGCGTGGCGACTCCAACCTCTATTTCTCCTCCAACGGTCTCCCCGGCATCGGTGGTTACGACATCTACAAAACCCGCATCGGCAAGCGTATCTGCTCTAAACCCGAAAACCTCGGTGTGCCCATCAACTCCTCCTACGACGAGATGTCCATCATCTACTACCCCGAAAGCGATGCCAATCCCATGCTCGAGCGTGGCTACTTCTCCTCCAACCGTCCTTTCGACGACCCCCTCAACAAGAATACCGACAAAAAGGGCAAGAAGCTCCCTCTTCCCACCCTTAACCTTTATAAGTTCGAGCTGCCCCCGCTGCTTTACACCATCGAGGGTACCGTCCGTGACGAGAAATCTATGCAGCTCATCAAAGGCTGCAAGGTCAAAATTGTGGGTTCCGACGGTTCCGAAGCCGAGACCTACACCGACAAGAAAGGTTTCTACAAGTTCAACAACAGCCAGGTGCGCGGACAGGTGGTCTACAAGATGTACCTCTCCAAGGTTGACTACTTCAGCCTCGAGGGTTCCGAGAGCACCATGGGCTACACTGTCGACAAGGACATTGTCCACGATTTCCGCATGGAGCCGGTGCCCCAGCAGCCGGTTGTCCTGCCCGAAATTCGCTACGACCTCTCCAAGTGGGATCTCAAAGAGGAGTTTATGGACTCCCTCATGGACCTCTATCTCGTGATGGTCAACAACCCCAGTATCGTGGTTGAAATCCGCGCCCACACCGACTGCCGTCCCTTCATCGGTCTCACCAATGACACCCTCTCGCAGCGTCGTGCGCAGAGTGTGGTGGACTACCTTGCCAGCCGTGGCATCGAGCGCGACCGTATGGTGGCCAAGGGCTATGCCGATCGTGTGCCGCGCACCCTCGACCGCGATGTCTACATCGAGGTGGGCGGTAAACCGTTCATCTTCTCTGCAGGCACCACCCTCGATTGTGACTATATCGCCGACCTCCCCACTCCCGAACATCAGGAAGCCGCACACCAGCTCAACCGCCGCATCGAGTTTTTGATTCTCCGCTCTGACTATGTCTCCAAGCGTATTGTCAACAACATGGCCTCCGACACCGCTCTTGTCAAGCAAAATGAGGACGGCACCTATATCGACCTCGTCAACGCCCCCGTCGACACCAATTACCGCGATGTGGCTGTCATCGTCCACGACGAGGCTACAATTCCCGTCACCATGATCAACACACAGAAAGGCGAAGTGCAGGCCATCATCAACGGCATGCAGATGCCCATGCTCATCGACGAGCGTTTCAAAGAGCCCATTGCCATCTCTTGGGAGGAGGCTATGAACATGCTCTACCAGCGCCGCATCAACAAGGAAGACTTCCCCGACCGCGACCACGC
>ONQD01000073.1 GCA_900319865.1 uncultured Bacteroidales bacterium
CAGTTGCCGCGGATGCGGAAGAAGGTGCCGCGGTCGATTTCTTTCTGGAGGGTAATTCCGGGACCAAAGTTCAATCCGCCACCCCAGAAAGGACTGTTGACGTTGTAGAACTGCTTCACATCGGGCTCGTACATCAGGGAGAAGTTCGGACCGATACTCCAATTGCTCCAGAAACCATACTGAGGATACTCGGGAACCTCCTTCTGAGCAAAGGCACTGCCTGCAAAAGCTATCATGCAGAACAGTACCGCGAGTTTTGATACTTTTTTCAACATACTGATATTCTTTGTGTTATTATTGTTTTTTGTCTATGTTTCAAATTGCAAAGATACAACTTTTTTTTTACAAAACATCTTTTTTTTATTTGATACTCATTTTTTTTCAGTTTTTCACCCGTATAAGAGGAACATTGACTGTTTTTTTATTAGTGGATGAGATTTATTCTTGCCGAATCACTTTTTTTGTGTATATTTGCAAATTATTTCAATCCTATATTATTATGAGAACAATTAATTTGGATATTCAGCATTTGTCCCACTTTTGTGGTGACACAGACTTGTCGGCCATGAGTGCCGAGGTATTGAAAGCCAGAAAAGTTTTGATGGAAGGCAGTGGCAGAGGGAATGATTTTCTTGGTTGGGTGACGCTCCCCGAGGATGTGACACCGCAATTGGTTGATGATATTAAAGGCGAAGTGGCTCGCTTGTCGTCGAAGGCTAAGGTTTTTGTCGTTGTGGGCATTGGTGGCAGTTATCTGGGTGCAAGGGCAGTTATCGAGGCCTTGCAGTCGGAGTTTGCCGCTGTGCAGCGTGATGGAAAGTTTCCGTTAGTGGTGTATGCAGGCCATACGTTGAGCGAGGATTATTATTGTCAGTTGATGGAGTTGTTGGAGCGTGAGGACTATGCGGTGGCTGTGATTTCCAAGTCGGGTACCACGACGGAGCCTGCTGTGGCTTTCCGCATCATTAAGGCTCACTTGGAGAAGAAGTACGGCAAGGCCGAGGCAGCTCAGCGCATTGTGGCCATCACCGATGCCCATAAGGGTGCATTGCACGATATCGCCGTGCAGGAGGGTTACCATACGTATGTCATCCCTGACAATGTGGGTGGAAGATTCTCGGTATTGACGCCGGTAGGTTTGCTGCCTATTGCAATGGCTGGGTATGATATCAACCTGTTGTTACAAGGTGCCCGGGATATGCGCCGTTTATGCGTGGAGAAAGATACATTGGCGGATAATCCGGCACTGCTGTACGCTGCTGTACGCAATGTGTTGTACCGCAAAGGACGGAAGGTTGAAATACTAGAGAATTTCGTGCCCCAGTTGAAGTATCTGAGCGAGTGGTGGAAGCAGCTTTATGGCGAGAGCGAAGGCAAAGAAGGCAAGGGTATTCTTCCCCACAGCTTGAGCTTCACGACCGACCTTCATTCGATGGGTCAGTATGTCCAGGAAGGTGAGCGGTTGATGTTTGAAACGGTGCTGAGTGTGGCGCAACCACGTCATTCGATTGCCATCCCTGACGACGAGCAGAATCTGGACGGCATTAATTATTTGTTGGGCAAGTCGCTTACGGAGATTAACCACAATGCCGAGTTAGGAACGATTCTGGCCCATTGCGACGGTGGTGTTCCCGTATTGAGGATAGAGGTGCCTGAAGTTGATGAGTATTATCTTGGGCAGTTAATTTATTTCTTTGAGTTTGCCTGCGGTGTGAGCGGATATGTGCTTGGTGTGAATCCTTTCGACCAACCCGGTGTCGAAGCCTATAAAAAGAATATGTTCCGCCTGCTGGGTAAACCCGGCTATGCTGACAAATAATACGCTTTATTATAAATATGTAATAAGTGCCGGCTTCATTTTGTGGAGCCGGCACTTATTGTTTCAGAACGGAAGGTCGCCGAGAGGGGCAGTTTCGTTGTTAAGGATGGTTGACAACGGGTCGGGTTCGTGGTTGCTTGATTCCTCGGGACGGGGGCGGTTGCCCAGGACAGTGAAATTGTCGGCGACCACTTCGGTGATATAACGTTTGTTGCCGTCTTTGTCCTCCCACGAGCGGGTCTGGAGTTTACCTTCGACATAGATCTGGGTGCCTTTGCGGAGAATCTTTTCAGCAATCTCTGCGAGGGTCCGCCAGCACACCACGTTGTGCCATTCGGTTTGTTCGATACGCTCTCCATCGCGGTTGCGGCGATATTCGGTGGTGGCAAGTGGGAATGATGCTTTCTTAACCAAATTGGATGCTTCGTCGTTACGGTCTTGAGGGAAGGCTACGACATCAGGGTTCTTTCCCAAATTGCCAATAAGTATAACTTTATTTACGCCTATCATGTATTGAATAGTTTAGTTCTTTAGCATTTTCGAGTCTCATATTATGTAGCATTTGCCACATTATGATGGTGCAAAGATAATATTTTTTTGTCAAACTGAGAGAGGAAAAATATTCACATTTCCGACAAGTATCTGTCTATCAAACGCGAAATAGGGAGAGTTTTTATGTCGGTGATGGCAATTGGGAGCATATATTCTGGTATTTTGCAGGGTTGTCGATTGAATTTTACATGTAGAAACTGGGCTTTGATGGTCCGGTGGGTAAGCTGGTGAGTATATTCGGGACCGCATTGGATGGAGAGTGGCTTCTCGCCAAACCATTCGATGAGTTTGTCCTCGGCCGTGGCCAGGAGGTGTTGTGAGGCGATGGGCTGGGTGGTCTCGAACAGCGGGGGCTCGTAGAGGCCTTGCCAGATGTCGCCAGGTCCGCGCTGATGCATGAGCATGGTTTGTCGCGGCAGATCCCAGCGTGTGTCGAGGTAGTAAAAGTAGCGTGTGGTTACCTGCTTGTGGAGGGGTTTTGCAGGGAGTAAAGCAACTTGGCCTTCGTTGCGGGCCACACATTCCCGGTAGAATATGCAGGAAGCGCAGTCGGGTTCAATTGGTTTGCAGTAGATGGAGCCGAAGTCCATGATGGCTTGGTTGAACAGGTCGGGTCGTTCCTTGTCGATAAGTTTGGCCAAGAGTGTTTCGAACTCGCGGTAGGCGGCAGGCGTGCCTATGGGGGTGTGGATTCCATATAGACGGGAGATGAATCGGTAGACATTCCCGTCGATGACGGGGTAGGGGAGCCTGAAGGCAAATGAGGCGATGGCGGCAGCGGTATAGGGACCGACGCCTTTGAGGGACAGGATGTCTTTGTAGGTGCCCGGGAATATGCCGTCTAAATCGTATGCAATATGACGTGCAGCGGCATGTAGGTTCCGGGCACGGGAGTAGTAGCCGAGTCCTTGCCAGCTTTTCAACACCTGTTCGGTGGTGGCAGCAGCAAGGTGTCGGACGGTGGGGTACTCATGTATGAAATGATGATAGTAGTCGAGACCCTGTTCAATCCGCGTCTGCTGAAGG
>ONQD01000070.1 GCA_900319865.1 uncultured Bacteroidales bacterium
GACGAACTCGACAACGACGATTTAGATGATCTCGAGGGTATGGAGATGCTGGAAGAACTGCGGGCCGAATGGAATCGTCTCTGCAAGCGTGTGGACGAGATTGTCGGCGATAGAGACATCGTCCGTCCCACCCCCGAATTCTATCGCCACATGCGGCGCTGTGCCATCTCCCGGCAAATCCTGCGCCTGCTTGTCTGTCTGGTCATTGCTGCCGTATTTGTCATAGAGTCTCTCTACTCCGACAATCACATCATGCGCATCACCTATTGTGTCCTTCTTGCCCTCGTCATCCTCACCTGCCTCCTCAGCAGCATCCCACTCGACGATGTCGAGCGGGCGCTCCGTAGGCGTACCAGCCCTCTCCGTCGGCTTGCCACCCTCATTGTCGAACGCATCAATTCCATCCACTATAACCTTGTCGGTTCGCTCTTTTCGCTCGACAGCCTTGCCCATCGCCGGATAAAGGCCGGCATTGTGGGGCTCACAGCTGTGTTGGTCTTTGCTGTAGTCCGCATCGCCCCACCCGACGACCACTATGCCATGACTGCTTATCTCCATTCCGACCGCCAAGCGTTGATAGAACAAATCGACAACATCTTCCAAGGATAAATACTGCACATCATGAAACACTCTTGGATAATCATCACACTTTGCAGCCTGCTAATCATCGCGGGGGCATGCCTGATGCTTATGCCTCGCACCGTTCCTATTGACCAGTGCAGCGATGTCTACCGCCAGTATCAGGGGCGGGAAGGTCTCGAAGTCTCCTTTGTTAAGCAATACCGGGTCAACGACACCACTGCTGTCGATGTCACTTTGATTCACGCCACCACCGACTCCGCATGGAATGTTTTGTCAAGAAAGTTTGACATTGTTATAATACCAGCCGAATATGAAAAGTTATTTGAAAAGAACAATCCTATTGACTTTAAACTAGTCTCAAAGAATAATCCCGAAGTTCCAAAAGATAAGGAAACTAATACATTTGATTTATTAGTCACGTATAGGAAAACAAAAAGCTTCTACATTTTCCATCTTGACAATGAGAATCAATTCAATGCAATAATTGACAATAAAGTTCATGAATCATCTCATCAACAATAAAAATTGTACAAACATTTTTTTACCCATGAAGAAAACAATTATCAAAATTTCCATTCCAAATAAAAAAAGTATCTTTGCAAAGTAAACAGAAACAATAATAACCACAACACCCAAACAATCAATACTATGAAAAAAGCATTTCTCTCATTGGCTCTTTTAGCCTTCGGGCTGGTCGCAGTAAGCCAACCGGTATACCATGAAGAGGTATACCACATGGTAGGTACTCTCTACTATCACATTACCTCGGACAGCACTGTGGAGCTGTCTCCCATGCAAGACTGCGAAGTCTTTCCACGTAATATCACCATTCCCGCCAGCGTCTCCATCAACGGCCATAACTACATCGTCAACCGCATTGGCGACCAGGCCTTTTCCGGCTCGTGCGCTGCGGTTGAATCGCTGACACTACCCCCCACCATTGTAGAAATCGGCAAAGAATCGTTCAAATCTTTTACAGCACCAATCATCTTGCCGGAATCTGTTCGCCTTATCGAGACTGGTGCCTTTGCCTATATTGATGTCGCCGAATTCCATATTCCTTGCAATGTCGAGCAAATCGACGAACAGGCCTTCATGGGTGCGGCAATCGAACGCTTTACCGTCGACTCCGCCAACCACCACTATGTGGCAGTGGACTCTGTGGCCCTGTGCAGCAGCGACACCACCTTGCTGCTTGCCTACACAGTGAAGGGACGTTCTTTCTTTTACACTGTCCCTGCTCCCGTCCGCCGCATAGCATCTGGAGCTTTTGCCCAAAACAACTATCTCGCTACCCTCATCTTGCCCGAGGGGCTGCGCGAAATAGGCAGCTGGATGGCCACCTCAACCCATCTCAAGAACCTGCACATCCCCGCTTCTGTATGCCGCATCGAAGGCTCATTGCGCGACACCGCCTCGACTTGGTTCAACCTCACCGTCAACCCTGCCAGCCAACACTACAAAATGGTGGACAATCAACTGATGAGCTACGACGGCGACACCCTGATCCAGGTATTACGGAATGAAGGGGAATACACGGTGCCGGCGGGGGTGCGTGTTCTTGCCGACGGCCTTTTCTTTAACAACCAAAGGTTGACCAAAATAATCCTCCCCGAAGGTGTTACGACCATTTGTGATGCTGTTTTTGCCTATAGTTCTCCCCAAGTCACAATTCCTTCATCCGTGCTCAGCATTGGCACTCATGCCTTCTTCCACAACAGCGGAACAAAAAGAGTGTCTCTCCCCAACCTTACCTATATGGGCGACGGCGCCTTTGAGTCTAGTGCTATTGAAACGGTCGACAGTTTGTTATGCCTGCGTAACATTCCGCAAGGCGCTTTCAAGGAAAGCGTTCTGCGGACAATCAACTATGGCGACCAAGTCGAGTCTTTTGGCGACCATGCTTTCTACGGTGCACCGTTATCACCCTCGGCAAAAGTGATGCCCGCTTCGCTAAAACGCCTTGGCATGAAAGCCTACTACCCCCGCAATAAGGTCAAATCCATCACCTTCACCAGTCGTGTGGACACGATAGGTGAAAGAGCCCTCCGCTGCCGCATCCTGCACCTCCGCGACACCCACATGCCCTACATCTACCCCTCGGCACTCAACGAGACCGACACCGTCTACACCCCCTGCGGCTATGCCGAGACCTTTGAGCGCGGCATCCCGCACCCCGACCACGTAGTCTTTGCCGACTGGTGCCACCCCGAGGGCATTGCCGACAGCGAGGCGCAACCCGCCGCCGTCCTCTACCCCAACCCTGCCCGCGGTAGCTTCACCGTCAGCGGTCTGCCCGAGGGCGAGACCCTGTTGACCGTCTCCGACCTCGCCGGACGCACCCTGCTGCGGCAGACCATCTCCGGCCCCTCCGCCACCATCGATGCCGCCACCCTCCCCGCAGGCTCCTATCTCGTCACCCTCGCCTACCCACAAGGCTCTTCCTCACAGAAACTCGTCCTCCAATAGTAGACGACGGTCCAGAAGATCTGCACCCCTACCGTGTTCAGCCCAAATCGGTCGTTAGGAAACCGAAAACGCCTACGGTCTAACTGCCGAATCGTGCCATGCACGGGGATAAACCCTGCCCCGTGCATTGTTCTGCCTACCCACCTTGCGCCATGGAGCGGCAACGTTTTCCCCTCGCTAGGGAGAGGGGCCGTTCAATCCTGCATCGTAATAGTATCGTTATAGCATCGTTACTCGATATGATAACGGAAAACAAGCCGGAAAGCAGGCAATATCGAGCCGGGATTGAACGACCCAAGTGGGCAGTGCGTGCAGTCCGCTGTGTGCGGTTATCCCGATTGATAAGTCGACTAACGCACGATTTGGGAATTATTGGAGGTTGTCATAAACCCAAATCGGTCATTAGGAAACCGAAAACTCCTACGGAGTATCATTGGGAGGGGTATAGCGTTGGCTATTAAGCGAATACTCCTACGGAGTACCTGCCGAATCGTGCAATGCATGGGGACTATCCCTGCCCCGGAGGGGCTTTCGTTTAATAGCATATAACGTTGGGAGGGGCTTTCGTTTAATAGCATATAACGTTGGTATACAGATATATTCTCCGTAGGAGATTTCGAGTAGGTATATTCCATTGACCGATTTGGGTTAAAATATCCAGCGCAAGAAGGACCGCAAGCTATCGGCGTTGATGGTAATGAGTAATATCGAGGCTTTCGCCCGTATAGCGGATTCTTACGAGGCATACTTGGCCTCTACCGACAGCATTACCACGTGGTTGCTCTTTCAGCCTATCGAGGATCTCGAACGGTTGCCGGAAAACGAACTGAATGCCTTGATCGACCAGGCCAATACCTTCCCTTTCCTCACTTACGACAAATCGGCTGAGAATATTTTCTCCAACAACATCGAGACGTGGAAGAACATGGGAATACGACAGCCTTCTCGAACAATCGAAAAGGGAACAGTAGGGCCACTTGTGTGATACCTATGTAGAGCATAGCACCAGAGGGACTTTCGCATCATAGCATGCCAGGTTGAGAGATAGAATAATTCTCTGCAGGAGATGTCGAGCAGGTACAATCCAGTAACCGATTTGGGATAAACCCAAATTGGTCATTAGGAAACCGAAAACTCCTACGGAGTATCATTGGGAGGGGTATGGCGTTGGCTATTAAGCGAAAACTCCTACGGAGTACCTGCCGAATCGTGC
>ONQD01000069.1 GCA_900319865.1 uncultured Bacteroidales bacterium
GAATAGTTTTTTTAATAGGTTAAGTTTTTAGGTTAGAATGAGAGCCCCCGTTGCTGCGAAGCACCGGGGGCTCAAGTTTTCTTACTTTCCAAACGTTTCTTTCGGCATACATTTTCAATACCCACCCGCCCCCAGGTCTTCCACCTTTGGCACCCGTTACATCACAGGTTTACACTGCTGTTATCGTCCCATTCACAGGACCCATGACAGCATTTTGGCCGGTTTTTGCTGTTATCGTCCCATTCACAGGACCCATGACAGCACCCGGGCAACAATTCGGGTAAGGAAGTGGTGACCCATTTGCAAGCAAAATCATATTTCGCCTGACTCGTGAAGTAGCATCAGCATTTCGCTCGGGGTCACTACACGAGTTACTTTAGGGAAGTGTTTCACATTGTTTGGTTTTGTCGTTTTAACGGCGGCAACAAGGACATTGGTGTCGATTACGGCGTAAATCATTTCTTCCCCTTCCTATATTCACTAATCAGCTGATTTATCTCTTCTTCACTCCATTCTCTTCCACTTGCTGCCGATGCATTTTGCAAATCGAGCAAAGCCAATTGTGCCCTCGCAGAACGTTTCTCGCTGCCGCTTTTGGTGATGGTAACGGGGAACGGAAAGCCTTTCTCGCGTACGACAGCGCGAGCGAAGATGTTGATGGCAGAGTTAACACTGACCCCAATCTGTTTGCAGATGGCATCGAACTGAGGTTTGATTTCCGAATCCAGATGGATGGATGTTACTGTTTTTCCCATATTGCCGAACTTTTTTGCATATATATCAAATATATATCAACATGCAATAATTATTATTGAAGATATTACTGAGATCCCGACTCGCCTGTTAGATTTTCACATCAGCCTTATACAGACCCTGGCGTATAAATGCAATGAAACCGGGCAGCATGGATTCGAGTATTGACATCAGTCCTGCCTTCCCACGATATGCCTCTCCACCGCCTTTCGTCCTTCATATACACAAAAACACCCACTCTCACATTCCCGTCCAAACCAGCGGCCACTATTCCCCCGAGCCCCATTTTTCGCCGCCCTTAGAGCTTCTTCACCGTTTGCATGATAGAAGATTGGGGCGGTATCTTTGGGCTCGTTTCTCCTTGGCCGTGGATAATAGGACGGTTGCTTCATTCTCCAAACATATTCTGGTATTTCGGTTATGGGTGGGCAATCTGTTATCATGGGCGCAAGTTAAGAAAAGCTTGTGCCAGGATGTTGCTCATGTATTGGAAGATTTCGCCAGCCTTATGTGACCTTCCTCCTGTACGGTGTGGATAAGTGGAAGGCCCACAAGGGACGCTGGCGCATCCCGGAGGACAGTCTCATCTGACTCGCTGTCGCCGGCGGCAGTATCGGAGCTCTGGGGGCGATGTGCCTCTTCCGCCATAAAACCCGGCACAGCAAGTTCACGATTGGCATCCCGGCCATCATACTTCTCCAGGCGCTCCTTGTTTTCTGGCTACTCCGTCGTTGACTCCCCTTCCCTTCTCCGTTCAAAATGTCATTCTGCGTAAAAAATTGGGGCATTTTTGTCACTTTGCGTCAATTTTTACCCCCCCATTATATTTTAGTATTATTTATTCTACTTTTGGCCCCGTTATGCTTATCCCCAAATAAAAAGATTCTAACAATAACAACAAACAATACTATGCAAAAAGAACTTTACGAAGCCCCCACAATTAGCATTGTGGAGATGAAACAGGAAGGCGTCATCTGCGGAAGCGAAAGCGGAAACGGAAGCCTTCAGAACTACAACTGGAACAATTATGAAGAAGAGTAACGAACCCACGAAAACGAAGAAAGCAATGAAGAAGATTACACACATCGGCATGGCCGCCCTCGTTGCCATGGGCATGCTTGGGACCTCCTGCAACAAGGCGGAGAGCCCGGAGATTGAAACTCCTGAAACTCAGAAAGAAAACATCGTCACCCTGACCACCACCATAGGCTTCGACGAGGCCGCCACCCGCGCACTCGCCATCGACTACGATGCCCATACACTCACGAAGACCTTTGCCGTTGGCGACCAGATAGCACTGAATTACAGAAATACGAGCAGCCAGCCTGCCAAAGCTGTGAGCAAAGCCCTCACCGCCGGCGACATCAGCGCCGGTGGCAAGTCGGCCACTTTCACCTTCGAGCTGACCGACCCCAGAAAGTCGGGAATTGTAACCTACATTTATCCCGCAGCCATGGCAAGTGAGAACGGTTATAATTGGGACAATCTCAATACTCAGGACGGCACGCTTGCCTCGATTGCCAGCAACCTGGACTGTGCCCGGGGGGGCGGAGCGTGGAGCGGTGACGATTTGCCTAGTGTTACTATGACGAACGGTGTTGCCATCATCGCCTACACCCTGAAGGATGAAACTGGCGAGAACGACATCACCAGCACCATCACGGGCATGACCATCAGCAAAGGAACCAGAACCTATACCATCAATGGCAAGGACCCCGACGGTCACATCTACGCTGCCATTTGGCCGACGGATAATGAGAACATCGAGTACACCGCCACCGACGGCACGAAGAACTACACCAAGTCCGTGACTGGCAAGACCTACGAAACTGGGCAGTTCTATCAGGTAGGACTGAGGATGGCGGAGGCAGCACCGGCTCCAGCTGCTACTAGTCTTTCGGAACTGAAGACTGCCATCAATGGCGGTACAGACTGCTCCAGCTACATAGGTTGGAAGGTTAACAGTGCGGGTGCTATTGCCGAGAGCGGCATCAGCGGTACCAAGATTGGCTACGTGGCCTACGTGTCCACCAGTGATGTTGATGCCGATGTCAGCGGCAGCCGCATCCTGGTCATTGCCTCTGCCGACGCTGCCGCTACCACACTTACCTGGGGTAGCGATGGTACTGCTCGCGGTGTGGAGGCTGTCGAGAATGCTAACGACCTGAACGGCTATAGCAATACCAATACCCTGCAGGGTTATGGCTCGGAAGCTCACCCCGCTGCCTACGCTGCCTGGAACTACAGCGCAACGATACCAAGTGGCGGCGCTTCGCCAGCTCATTGGTTCATGCCGACCAAGAAGCAGTGGGAGAATATGCGTGATGCTAAGGGCGGTGCTTACAGTGCTATGGCAACAGCTTACGGGATTGATGGCAACTATTGGACCAGTAATGAGTATTTTAATGGAGAGGACTATAGTGAATGTAAAAACTACGCCTGGCGTTTTGCTCCGAATAGCACCATTATGAGCTTTAGGAAGTTATTTGACATCAATGTTCGCTCAATCTTCGCTTATTAAGACTTAATCTCCTCTCCCCGCATCGGAGCACTGCGCAATGGTGCGGGGCGGGATTTTAATAACACACGGGGAAAAGCCCCCTGTGCGACACTCAACTTGCCGCCATCTCTTCACGAGGTGGCGGTTTTTATACCCGGATGTCCCTGACATCCTCACTCACCGCGTTCGGGGTCTCCACAACGTAGCGGTCTCACTTAAGAGCCCCATGTAGAAGGCTTGAAATTTTGCGCTCTCGAAAACAATTCGTAAGCATACCGATAAACCACGTCT
Organism: uncultured Bacteroidales bacterium; assembly: GCA_900319865.1. Lineage (GTDB taxonomy): Bacteria > Bacteroidota > Bacteroidia > Bacteroidales > P3 > Colimorpha. The sequence goes on from ONQD01000069.1 coordinate 3,545, forward strand.
ATTAGGACTGCCTGGTAGTGGCTACCTTTGCATCAAAGACTTATTAGCCATGATGACAAAGGAAGAGGTCGCCCAGATTATCACCTATTGCGACGAGAACAAGATCAGTTAGAAGCAGCGTCTTTCAGAACTTGGGATAAGCGCCGGGAGCTTTTATGACGCCCTTTTCTTCCCAATCCCATAAAGCCTGCCAGATCAAGGAGCGGAAAACAAAAGAACTCCCACCGGAACGATGATGCGGATAAGCGGCAACCTGAGTGGCCGTGAGTTGAAGGATATCATCATAGCGTCATCCACCCATGTTTAGTTTGGACGGCGGATTGCGCTACTGGCTCTACAGCGAGCCGAC
>ONQD01000074.1 GCA_900319865.1 uncultured Bacteroidales bacterium
TCTCAACCCCTTATAACGGCAACCGTCCCTTTTTATTGTGTCCAACCCCCACCCAACACCTACCAAATTCGGCATTTCCCATATTGTTCCCATATACTTCTCATATAGTTCTTATATTACCTATATAAGAAGTATATGAGAAGTATATGAGAACGATATAAGAACGATATAAGAAATGCCGAATTTGACCCCTCTTTGACCCCTCTTTGGTGGCTGTCCGGTACGGTCAGTTTTTGCCCGTGTGTCCGAATCCGCCGGTGCCGCGTTCGGTGTCGGTTAGTTCTTGTACCTCAATGATTTCGGCTTGCTCGCATCGGGCGATGACCATCTGGGCGATGCGCTCGCCGTCGGCGATGACGAAATCCTCGTGGCTGAGGTTGATGAGGATGACGCAGAGTTCGCCGCGGTAGTCGGCGTCGATGGTGCCGGGCGAGTTGAGCACCGTGATGCCCTTCTTCAGCGCCAGGCCGCTGCGCGGCCGCACCTGCGCCTCGTAGCCCGCCGGCAGCTCCATGAAGAGGCCCGTCTTGACGAGCGTGCGTTCCATGGGTTTCAACGTAATCGGCCCTTCGGGCAAATAAGCCCTCAAATCCATCCCCGCCGACTGCGCCGTCTCGTACTTGGGCAGCGCGTGGTGGCTTTTATTGACTATCTTGATCTGCATATATTTTCTTTATATTTCAAGATGCAAAAATACACATTTTCCGCGACATGATGAAAATATTTTTTGCCGGATGGAATATTATTCGTACTTTTGCACTTGCTTTCGAGAGCGAAAGCTGTAAGCAAGAAAAGCATTGCAATATTGTCCTGCTATCGAAATCGGCAAAATTTCAAGAGGAAGGATCGAGCATTTTGCTTTCGCTTGATTGTGTATGCTATATTCCAATAGCATATCTTCAGGCGTGAGATATGTTCCCCAAGACCCCGTTTCCTCAAAGGTGTTTGCCGATACCAGATAGCAACGGACATGAGCACATAACCTCATGCCTTTTCTTATTGTTATAGATTAACGTTCCGTTGGAGGGTCGGAGTATAACGGTTGTGCCCGACACGTATAAGGGTATGGAATATGCATCCAGAAATCGACAAAATGGTGAAAATGGCCCAGAGCAGAGGTTCTATCTCCACCGTACAGCGAGACATGATTCTCAACAAGGCCCGCGAACTTGGCGACGACCCCATGGAGGTTGAATTTATTCTCTCAGGCCTCGCTATCAGTGACACCACAGGCGCGCAGTCTGCCAACCAAAGTGGCCCAAACCAGTCACAGCAGCAATACGCCTACCAACAGCCTCGTCCTGCATATGCCCCTCAACAGCAACAGCAGTTCAACAATGGTGCAACTATGCCCGACACATCCAACAAGACATCGTTGCTTCTTGGCATAGGTTCAACAGTGATAGGTGTAGTTGGTTTTGCATCGGTAATATTCGCGGCACTCGGTCTTGCTGCCGGCATTTTCGGTTTGATTCGATCAAAGAAAGAGAAGGCTCAGTTTTCCGAGGTTCAGGGCCCAAATATCAAGAACCCTTTCCAGACGGCTTTTGTCTTATCTATAATCGGTGTTGCCATATCCGGACTTGCATTCCTTGTGGGGTTGCTATAAATTTTTCACGGTAACAACGAAACGTATCCACCTTGTTACCATGCTCATGATTCTTACGCAATCATGAGCATGGTTTTTCGTTGGTATGGGTACGATATAGGAACGATATAGGAACCATAGCGTTACCATATACCGAGGCAAAAGGGGAACAATAGATAAGCAAAAGGGGAGCAAAACCGATAGGCATATTTTAGATACCTTCATGTTCTTTTCTGCGGAGAAAAAATATATTATTCTCCGCAAATATGCGGAGAATAATTCGTATATTTGCCGCATGAATTATTGTGGTAAAAAAGCCATCTATATATGGCAAAATGCTGATTGGCCTGACTTTAGGTGGGATAACTCACAGGTAGCTCCCCTCCTAAATTCGGTGCAGGAACACCAAGCAAGGTTACTTGGAATGCTTTCTGTACTGGGTTTCGACATGCAGAAACAGACTGCTCTGGAGTCTATGACCGAAGATGTAGTTCGTTCATCGGAGATTGAAGGAGAGCTTCTTAACCGAGACTCTGTAAGGTCGTCAATAGCTCGTCACCTGGGAGTCAATTTGCCGGCGACTGGCAGCAGCGACCATTACATCGAAGGTGTCGTGCAAGTGGCTGTAGATGCAGTAAAGAATTGTAACATGCCGCTCGACAAGGAGCGTCTATGCAACTGGCATGCCGCATTGTTCCCCACAGGACGCAGCGGCATGTACCGCATCACTGTGGCCGACTGGCGCCAAGGCGACGAGCCTATGCTGGTGGTGTCCGGAGCCCTGGGGAAAGAACGGGTACACTATGAAGCACCACCCTCATCAGTCGTTCCCCATGAAATGGACCGTTTTATACAATGGTTCAACGGTAGTCAACCTGCCAATCAACTGCTGAAAGCCGCAGTGGCACACTTGTGGTTTGTGGCCGTGCATCCATTTGATGACGGCAATGGTCGTTTGACACGGACATTGACAGATTTGCTCATAGCTCGAGGAACGGGAATGCATTGTTACAGTGTCTCGGCGGAAATACTAAAAAGCCGTAAAGATTATTACGACATACTCGAACGTACAACTTGTGGCGATATGGACATCACAGAATGGCTGCTGTGGTTTCTACAGAGAATAGAAGCAGCCATCACCACTTCGGAGCAGAATCTTCGTGGAGTGCTGCGCAAGACCGAATTCTGGAATGGCCATGCCGATATTGAATTCAACGAACGACAACGGAAGATTATAAACCGCCTGTATGACGGTTTCGAAGGGCCGCTGACAAGCAGCAAATGGGCTAAGATATGCCATTGTTCTCCCGACACAGCGTTACGCGACATCACATCGCTGATAGAAAAGGGGGTGCTTGTCAAAGCGCCATCTGGAGGACGAAATACCCACTATATGCTCACCGATTAAAACGTAGAAGCAAGGACATCCTCACGGATGTCCTTGCTTCTTTAATCTGTAAGTCTATAGCTTAGCAGAGCTCGTGGATCACGAGGCCGGAGCGGAGCTTGGGCTCGAACCAGGTGGTCTTCGGGGGCATGATGTTGCCGGTATCGGCGATGTCGATGATCTGCTTCATGCTCACGGGATAGAGGGCGAAGGCGACCTTCATCTCGCCGTTGTCGACGCGACGTTTCAGTTCGCCGAGGCCG
>ONQD01000066.1 GCA_900319865.1 uncultured Bacteroidales bacterium
ATATGGACCCAACCAATACGGCCCTAACCCCAAAGGGGAAGGTAATTCAACAGAACAGACCAATATAACTGAGTCATGAAATACATAGGAGCCCATGTAAGTGCCTCTGGCGGAATTTGCAACGCCATACTGAACGCCGAGGCAATCGGGGCAAACGCTTTTGCCCTCTTCACTCGCAATCAGCGCAGCTGGGTAAGTAAGCCCTTGGCAACAGACGAAATCAACTCATTCCGCAGCCTTCTTGCCGAGCGTGGTTTCGAACCCCAATACGTGCTTCCGCACGACAGCTATCTAATCAATCTCGGTTCACCCGACGAAGAGACCTTGCAAAAAAGTCGCACCGCCTTCCTTGACGAGATGAAACGCGCCGAACAACTCGGCTTGACCATGCTCAACTTCCATCCAGGCAGTCATCTCAATAAGATAAGCGAAGAAGAATGCCTCGACCAAATAGCCCGCGAAATAAATGCCGCATTGTCACAGACGAAAGGTGTCACCGCCGTCATCGAAAACACAGCTGGACAAGGCACCAACCTCGGCTGGCGTTTCGAACACATACGCCGAATCATTGATGGCATTGACGACAAGAGCCGCGTAGGAGTATGCATTGATACTTGTCACACCCTCGCAGCCGGTTATGACCTCTCAACCGAGATGGGATACAAGTTCTGTTTCGACGAATTCGAATCCATCATCGGCTTCCAGTTCCTCCGTGCCATACACCTAAACGACAGCAAGAAAAACGCAGGCTCCCATGTCGACCGCCATGAAACTCTCGGCAACGGATTTCTGGGCAAGGAGTTCTTCTCACGGTTCATGCATGATCCTCGTTTCGACAACATGCCCATCATCCTCGAAACTCCAGAGCCATCACTCTGGGCCCAAGAGATTGAATGGCTTCGAAGCCTCTAATCCATCTCATCAACAAACAAAAAAGGACACCGCTTTCCAAAGCAGTGTCCTCTTTCTTTTATGAATTAGCTAACCTACTACCTTAACAAAGTAACAGTGCCTTTACGTTGATGCTGCATTTTGTCTTTATCAGTATACTGAATCACATAAACATAAGCACCCTGTGGCATCATGACACCTTTGTATGTGCCGTCCCAAGTCTGACTGATATTATTGGCATAGAATACCCGCTGGCCACCACGGTTAAACACAGACATCTTGAAATTCGTCACAGTCTCGCCCACCTTGTTCAACCTCACACGGAACTCCCTTAAATTGTCATCATCCGACATCGGGGCAAAAACATTGGGAATCCATAATATTGTGTCCTCTATTGCATTCGAACTACTGGCTTTTACCGAGGGAGCAGGCACAGCATTTTCGGCAACAGTAGGCGTAACATTGTCGGAAACAACATCCTCCACCTGCTCTACAGTATTTCTCACAGGCCTTACAGGTTCATTTGCAATTGGCTTAACTGGTTCCACTTTCACTGCCTGGGAAGTCACTGTCGATTCTACCGTATTATCCACCTGGGCCACAGGTCTCACCACTCGGGGCTGCACATCTTGATTAGGTTGGGGTACTTGTTGTTCCACAGCAGTGGTATTATCCAAAGCCTCAGACTCTATTGGCTCGACATTCATCTGTGGAGCAATTCCAGCATCCGCCACAAGGGGTGCCGTCTGTTCTGCAACGGTCGAGTTACTTGTTGCTGGCCAATTCACCACAGCCACAATAGCACCCGCCACCACAACTGCGGCCACAGCAGCAGAGCGCATCTGGCGATGTATAGCGCGTTTGCGCAGTGTTTTTTCAATCCTGTTCCATACTTCGGGATCGGGTTGGCTAGAATAATCCTTCAACTTGTTCATCTCAGTATGTTATTTAATGTTTATATTCAATTTCTTTCTAATCATCATCTTGGCCCGTGCCACATGCGATCGGACCGTAGTTTCCGGTTGTTGCAGATACTCAGCTATTGCTTCATAATCCCACTCCTCCACCTCATGCAGGTTGAACGCGACTCTATACACATCCGGAAGGCTCTGCAATGCCGCTATTATCTCCTCAACCTTGCTGCCAGGCTCCTCCCACGGTTCCTCATTCAATCCTTCATCCTTTGCCAACTCGTCCATCTTATTTACTTCATAATACCGCATTGTGGTTCTACGCTGCAAATAATTCAACGACTCTCTAACCATAATCTGGTATATCCATTTTCCCAAAGCCTGAGGGTTCTGCAACCGTCCAATGTTTTCAAATACCTTTATGAAACCGTCGTGCAACAAATCTTGTGCTTCGTCTCGCGAATGGGTGTATCGGCTGCACAACCCCAACATCATCGGCGCAAATGTCTCATACAAACACTTTTGCGCTTCCGAATCCTTCCGTTGGCATCCAAGCACAACTTGTTCCACATCCATTTTCATACGACATATAGACACATAACTTTGCATTTTGTTGCAAAAGGAAGAAAATTTTTTTATTTTTAAGATTTGACAAGTGGCTACTGAGGATTCACCAGCTCGTCCAATTCCAGCCAGCGCATCTCCTTCTCGTCTAGAAGTGACATGATTACACCTATCCGTTCCGATGCTTCTGTCAGTTTTTTCACATCGGTCTCAGCACCTCCGCTCAGCAGAGTCTCAAGTGTTTTCTTCTCGTTGTTCAAACTCTCTATCTCCACTGTCAACGCCTCATATTCCTTCTGTTGCTTATAGGTGGCACGTGGTTTGTCGTTTCTCACACGCTCATATTTGGGTTTCTCGTCGCGTTTCTGCAGTGCCTCGCTGCGCTGCTGGGCATTACGTTGTGCCAAATACTCAGTATAGTTGCTGTGGTAGTCGCGTATTTTCCCCTTCCCCTCAAACACAAATATGTGGTCCACAATATGGTCCATAAAACTACGGTCATGACTCACTATGAGCAAGCAACCCTTGTAATCCTTCAAAAATTGTTCCAGTATCTCCAGCGTGTAGATATCCAAATCGTTTGTCGGTTCGTCCAGAATCAGGAAGTTCGGATTTGCCATCAGCACCTTGAGCAAGTACAGCCGTCGACGCTCTCCTCCGCTCAAATTACCGAAGTAATTGTATTGAGTGGTGTCATCGAACCCGAAATAAGAAAGAAACTGGTGAGCCGACATTTCCTTGCCATTATCAAGCTCAATCCGTTCTGCCACATCCTTCACAATGTCTATCACCCTCATATCCTGCCGTGCGGTCATACCCTCCTGCGTATAGAACCCAAACTGGATGGTCTGCCCCACCACTATTCGACCGCTGTCGGGCCGCAGCCGTTCAGTCATCAGGTTCAGGAAAGTAGACTTCCCAACCCCGTTGGGACCCACAATACCTATCTTCTCCCCTTTCTTGAATACATAACTGAAATCGTCCAACATCTTCTCCCCGTCATAACTCTTGGTCACATTGTACATTTCCAATATCTTGCCTCCAATTCGCTCAGTCTTCACCGTGAGTTGCGGGCGGGTCTCGTCAAATCGGGTGTGAGCCTTTTCCTCCAGCTCATAGAAGGCGTCAATTCGGGCCTGTGCCTTTGTGCCTCGCGCCTGGGGCATACGCCGCATCCAGTCCAGCTCTGTTCGGTACAGGCTCTTGGCCTTCTCTACTTCCACTCGCTCATTATACTGCCGCTCAGCTTTTTTTTGCAAGTAATAATCATAATGGCCCCGATAGTGATACATCCTGCTGTTGTCTATTTCCAATATATCCTGGCACACATGGTCAAGAAAGTACCTGTCATGAGTCACCATGAATATGGCCAGCCGCTGCCGCGACAGGAAATCCTCCAGCCATTCTATCATCTGAATGTCCAAATGGTTGGTTGGCTCGTCCAATAGCAGCAAATTGGTGTCGTCTATCAAAATGCGGCTCAGGGCCACCTTTTTCTGCTCTCCACCACTCAACAGTTGCATGGGTTGGTCCAACTTGTCGTCTAGACGCAGACGGCTCAGCACCTCCTCTATCCGCTGTTCAAAGTCCCACTCGTCCTCATGCTCTGGGCGTTGTGCTGAGTAGACAAAGCTCCGCACCGTCTGCTGGGGCAGCATCTCGGGCTGTTGGGGCAGATACGCCATCCGCACATTCCCCCTGAAAGTCACCTTGCCCGAATCCTGCAAAGTCTTTCCCGTCAGTATGTTCAACAATGTCGACTTGCCATAGCCGTTGCGGGCTATCAGGGCAGTCTTCTGTCCGGCATTGATATTGATTGAGAATTGAAGATTGAGGCAAATCCTTGTTTGTTGCATTTAAAGTGTCGCCGCTAAAGACCCCTTGCTCCATTGCTCCCTTTTCGGCAATGATGCGGGCAGGCACTCCTCCAAGCGTCACATTGCTCCCGAACGACTTGTTCACCACAGCGTTGGCTCCCACGGCCACATTGTCGCCCAATGTCACAGGGCCGTAGATTTTTGCTCCGGGACCTATATATACATTGTCACCCAAGCGGGGCACCCCGTTAAAGTCGCCAATGCTGGTGGAGGGATGCAGACGGCAGTTTTTGCCCACGCGTGCATCGGGGTGTACAACGATGGTGCCGTAATGCACAATATGCAGCCCGGGCCCGAACACATTCTTGGGTATAGTGAATCCCAGCCGGGTGCCCAGCCGATGGTTCACCACCTCCAGCAAGAAGCGACACAAATGTTTCAGCGGATTGTGGCCTGCGGTGTTATAAAGGTATTCTATTCTTCGCAGTCTTAGCTGAAACCGCAAGCAGTCTCTCCACCAGTAGTCATACACTCCCACCCGGCTCAACCCGTGGGCCTTCAAATCCTCTTTCACATACGAGTGGTAGCTCTGCTTGTCAGTTATCATAGTGGCTTACTAATAGTTATATTTCTCTTTCCAACGGGCACGCAGCTGTCGGCGGGTCTCTTCCTCGCGGGGATTTTGTCCCGGCTCGTAGAACTTGGTGCCCCGCAGCATGTCGGGCAGGAACCCCGGCTCGTAGAACTTGGTGCCCCGCAGCATGTCGGGCAGGAACTCCTGATCCACAAAGTTTCCCTCATAGTCGTGAGCATACTTGTATCCTTCCCCATAACCCAACTGTTTCATTAACTTGGTGGGGGCGTTGCGTATATGCAGCGGCACCGGAAGGTCGCCCGTCTGTTTCACCATCTGCTGGGCATTGGCCAAAGCCATATAGGTACTATTGCTCTTCACCGACGAGGCCAGATATACTGCACACTGCGACAGCGTGATGCGGCATTCGGGATAGCCTATCTTGGTCACCGCCTCAAAGCAGGCATTGGCCAACAGCAATGCATTGGGATTGCTGTTGCCTATATCCTCCGATGCGAATATCAGCATCCGCCGGGCTATAAACACCGGGTCCTCGCCTCCTTCTATCATGCGCGCCAACCAATAGACAGCCGCATTGGGGTCACTGCCTCGCATCGACTTGATAAAGGCACTGATAATGTCATAGTGCATCTCCCCCTGACGGTCGTAGAAGGCCAAATTCTGCTGCACCACACGGGTGGCGTTTGCATTGTCTATCACCACCTTCCCGGCAGGACTGTTGTTCACCACCAGCTCTATGGCGTTGAGCAACTTGCGCGCATCGCCTCCCGAAATGCGGAACAAGGCCTGATGCTCCTTCACCTCCACCTCGCGCCCCTGCGAGGCATAGTACCTCACAGCGCTCTCAGTGAGCTGTTGCATCTCGGCCTCGCCAAACTCTTTCAGCACATACACCTGACAACGCGACAGCAAAGCCGATATCACCTCGAACGACGGATTCTCAGTGGTGGCGCCTATCAGTGTCACTATCCCGTTCTCCACCGCCCCGAGCAGCGAATCCTGCTGGCTTTTCGAAAAACGGTGTATCTCGTCTATAAAAAGGATAGCGTTCTCCTCCGCCTTGGCTTTCTCTATCACTTCGCGCACTTCCTTCACCCCACTGCTGATGGCACTGAGGGTGTAGAACGGGCGCTGCAACGTATTGCTGATTATCATAGCCAGCGTGGTCTTGCCAATGCCGGGAGGCCCCCAGAAAATCATTGACGGTATGGTACCACTCTCCACCAATGTACGCAACACGGCACCCGGTCCCACCAGGTGTTGCTGCCCCACATAGTTGTCGAGTGTTGTGGGGCGCAATATTTCTGCTAAAGGCTTCATGAGAAGGTTCGCTGTAGGTTCGCTGTAGGTTCGCTTGCGCTGTCCCGGGATTGGCCGCCAACACCGCGCAACGTCCGCCTTACAATATCAACATGGCGTCGCCATAAGTGGAAAACTTGTACTTCTCACGTATAGCCACCTCGTATGCCTGCCGCACAAAGTCGCAGCCACCAAAGGTGCAAGCCATAATATAGTGCGATGACTTGGGGTGATGGAAATTGGTAACCATCATGTCGGCAATGGTGAATTTATAGGGAGGGAAGATAAACTTGTTTGTCCAGCCGTCATAGGCTCCCACCTTGCCAGCAATGGTCACCGCGCTCTCCAGGGCACGCATGGTGGTGGTTCCCACCACACATATCTTATTTCCCCTTTCCTTCGCATCCATAATGGCGTTACAGGTATCCTCCGAAAGGTGCATTTCTTCCGCATCCATTCTGTGCTTCGACAAGTCCTCCACCTCTATCTCCTTGAAGTTGCCGATACCGCAATGCAGGGTGAGCTCTTTCCAGATAATATCGTTAATCTCGAATCGTTTCAGCATCTCGCGGCTGAAATGAAGCCCGGCAACAGGAGCGGCCACCGCTCCCTCTTCCTTGGCATAGATGGTCTGATAGCGCTCGGCATCCCAGTTCTCTATGTTGCGCAACCTCTGCAGCTCGTCGGGAAGGGGCGTGTGTCCCAAACTGCGTATATGCTTGTTGAATTCCTCATCGGTTCCGTCAAAAAGGAAACGTACAGTGCGGCCTCGCGAGGTGGTGTTGTCTATCACCTCCGCCACCAGCGACTCGTTGGGACCGAAATAGAGTTTGTTGCCGATGCGGATTTTTCGTGCGGGATCCACAATCACGTCCCACAAACGCATCTCGCTGTTCAGCTCCCGCTGCAGGAAGACAGTGATTTTGGCTCCCGTTTTCTCCTTCTCGCCATAGAGCAAGGCAGGAAACACCTTGGTATTGTTGGCAACAACCACGTCACCCTCCGACAGATAGTTCAACAGGTCTTTAAACAGACGGTGCTCCATCTCGCCGGTATCGCGGTGCAGCACCAGCAACCGCGCTTCGTCGCGCTGCTTCGAAGGTTTCTCTGCTATCAACTCCTTCGGAAGAACGAAGTTAAAATTGGATAATTTCATACTATTTCTACATGTAAAAACGTGCAAAGATACGAAATTTTGAAGCCGTTGTCAAGTTTTTTAACTTATCACCCCACAAACAAGCATACATAACACTAATAAACAACAGTTTAAAAATACCACATTTTTAACAATAACGCCATTTCCAAAGGCAATTCCGATACCCTGCAAAACGTTTTTTACAACCCAAGCGGCCATCAGAATCCCTGTTGTTGATTGTGACGGAGACTGACTCTTTCCATTTGCAGGAAAGCGAGAACGGATATAAAGGTCAGCCCAATGACCGATTGGGGTTCAAACAAATGGGCCCCGAAGGATGTCATTATCCTTCGGGACCCAACATATAACGTCATGTATCGAAACTGCGATGGGAAATATCAGAAATTGTATTTCACCATAGCGCAAAGTCTGTGATTGTCCACCTGGTGCAGATTGCTGTTCAGCTTTATGCTTCCGTTGGGAGCCAAATCACCAAAAGTGCAGGCTGTCCACTCATATTCCAACCCCAGGTTGAAGTGCTTGAGGTTGTAACTGATGGAAGGTGCGACGCGATACATGCTGTTGAGATGCGTGAAGCTGTCCCCCCCTTTCATATAGATTTGGTAAGAACCGTTTGGCATTTGGCACAAATCTCTTGCGGCTCCAAGGTTTTTCTGGTAACCCAAGAAGAGATTGATGCGGTACTTTTTTCCATAGGAAAGGTTGAGATAGCTGATAGTGGCACGCAAAGGCGAGTACTCCCAAGTGCCGTTGGGCAGCATGCCCGTCACCGCATAGCCGTTGAGTTGGTTGACATGAGTGGTGTTCTGGGCATAGATGGAACGGAACTTGAGGGAGAAGAGTTCATGCACATACTGGAAATAGACCGTGGGAGTGAAGCAGAAGAACAGTTCGTTGACCGGCACCGCATACCCACTTTGGCTGCCGAAGTTGCGCGGACGGAGGGGCTGACAGGTACTGCCCAGCTGGGCATAGACCCCATTATGTCGGTAGTTGATTCCCAAAAAGAGTTCGGGAACTATGGCATTGTTGGCAAACTGGGTGGATGCCACACTGTTGCCATTGGCATCAGGCCCATTGTACATATACTGCAACTGATAAAGCGCAGCAGCCGTAAATCCGAAAGCCCCGTTATACAGCGTGTAGCGCACCTGTGGGGTACGGCTGTGTGCACGGAACGGTGCTCCGGCGGCCATACCAAGCACATCTGGCATAATGTTGCCACTCAGTGGGTGCCAATCCTGACCAGCCAAAAGCGACTGGTGCAGTTGCTGGTCGTTGTGCCAATCAAGCTGCATATAGGCCAGACGGATACGGAACAGGCTGTTGTTGGTGCCAAAACCGCCAAAGTCAAACTCCACCCGGGCACTGCTGGCTGCCCCAAATATATCGGGACCCACCGCATCCACTCCCAAACGTGTGCTCACGGCCAAAAAATGGGCATGAGGCACCGCATTGAGGTCGGTACGCGGAATACCGAGTGTTTCGCATTCCTCCTGCGTGGCATTCCATTGGTTGTCATACGGGGCAAAATTGTATTCACCACCGATGACAGTATAAGTATTGCGGCTGTCGTAGTTGAAATAATTCCGCACAAAGCCATAGGGTTTGATGTGGGGCTTACGCTGAGCCTGGGGCATTGTGTCGGCCGGAATCTGGGCCACAGCCACTCCCGAAAGCAGCATCACCACCCCAAACAGAATTGCCTTGGGCAGCGACAACCGTTCATTAAGACCAAAAGTATGTGTCATGAGACTTGAATATTAAGTTGTAACTAAATAGCCATCAGCACCAACAGCTGCGCGGTGAATATTCGCAGGAACATGGTGAGCGGGTAGACTGTGGCATATCCCATATTGGGCAGTTTGCAGCCCTCGGGGGCCATGTTGTTGGCAAATGCCAAAGTGGGAGGATCGGTGTGCGAACCGCCAATAAAACCACAAAGGGTAAAGTAGTTGAGATGCAGCACCAACCGGCCGAAAAGCGTGACCAGGATGGGGGGTATCATGGTGATAATGACACCATAGACCACCCACATATAATGCACCTGTACGGTCTCGACAAACTTGTCGCCTGCTCCAAGACCCACACCGGCAAGGAATAGGGCAATGCCTACTTCACGAAGCATATGAACGCCTTGACCATCGGTGAAATCGGTACTGTACCAGCCTTTCTTCACTCCCAGCCAACCGGCCACCAGTGCCACCACCAGCGGACCGCCAGCCAAACCCAGTTTCACGGGAGCTTTCATTCCCACCGGTATCGGAAGTGAGCCCAGCACTATACCCAAAGCAATGATAACAAAAATGGGGATAAGCAGTATACCACCTTTCTTGGAGGTCGGACTAGTCTGACTAGTCTGACTGGTCAGATGCTCTTCAGTGGGCTCTTTCTTCAGGTCGACACGACAGAACCAGCGAAGCAACAGGCACGAAACTATCATACCCACCACCGCCAACGGATAGGCCACAGCATATCCGGCGGCCAAACGGCCGGATATAGCACCAGTATATACACCCGCCATATCGGTCAGCTCCTCGCCGGCCAAATGGGCAATAAGCACCGTGATGCCCACACCCAACGCCACATTTACCAACGCCATAAGGTTCATGGCCAGACCGCCTTTCTTGAACGAGGCGAAAAAGCCAGGCCCCACCTGAAGGCCGACGGCAGTGACAAAGAGTATAAGCCCGAACTCCTTTATGATATGAAGCATCTCGGCATTGCAGGATATACCCACGGCACTGAGTCCAATGCCCACAAAAAGCACCCATGTAATGCCCAACGTAATGCCTTTTACTTTCAACTTGCCGAGCAGCAATCCGGCAAAAATGGAAATGGAGAGCATCAGCACAGTAGTGCCCACGCCTCCGTTAGTGAATAGATTAGTAAGCCACATAGTCAAAAGTGTATTTAAGGTAATAAAAGTTGAATTTTGAACAGTCGGCACAGCAGCAAAACCATCCCGACCATTCAAAATTCAACGGTCAATAACAAAAGGTCAACGTGTTAGTCTCCCAAAGTGGCAACCATAACGGCCTTGATGGTGTGCATACGGTTCTCGGCCTCGTCGAAAACGATGCTGTTCTCGCTCTCGAAAACCTCTTCGGTCACCTCGATACCGTCCAAGCCGAACTGCTTGTTCACATCGCGGCCCACCTGGGTCTCAAGATTGTGGTATGCGGGCAGGCAGTGCATGAATTTGCACTTGGGATTGCCGGTATTCTTCATCATCTGGGCGTTCACCTGATAGGGCATCAGCATGTCGATACGCTCTTTCCAAACCTCGGCGGGTTCGCCCATGCTCACCCACACGTCGGTATAGATAAAGTCGCAACCCTTCACACCCTTCACGGGGTCGTCGGTAACGGTCACCTTGGCACCGGTTTCTTTGGCAATCTCCTTGCAGGTCTTCACCAGCTTGGCATCCGGCTGCAGTTTCTTGGGGGCAATGATGCGCACATCCATACCCATCTTGGCACCGCCAACCATCAAGCTGTTGCCCATGTTGAAGCGGGCGTCGCCCACGTAGGCAAAGGTCACCTGGTTGAGGGGTTTGTCAACATGCTCCTGCATAGTGAGGAAGTCGGCCAGAATCTGAGTGGGGTGGCTCTCGTTGGTCAAGCCATTCCACACGGGCACACCAGCGTATTTGGCCAGCTCTTCAACAGTCTCCTGCTTGAAGCCACGGTACTCAATACCGTCGAACATACGACCCAGCACGCGGGCGGTGTCCTTCATGCTCTCCTTCACGCCAATCTGGCTGCCAGTGGGACCCAGATAGGTAACGTGAGCACCCTGGTCCTTAGCACCCACCTCAAAAGCGCAGCGTGTACGGGTGGAGGTCTTCTC
>ONQD01000065.1 GCA_900319865.1 uncultured Bacteroidales bacterium
TATTTTATATTTGTTATTGTTAGGTCTTATTTTCTTTTCCTCTTGGTCTTCAATACAATACACCGCCACACACTCGCCAATCGCACATTGATTTCAAATACAAATATACATTTTTCTTTTGATTCAGCAAACAAAAAGCACTCTTTTCGACATTTTTTTCATAACGCCTCAACCCGGTTGCCCTACCGATACGTCACCCCCCAAAAAACCGTACCCCGCCTTACTTTTCCCCACCCCATCCATACACATAGCCCCCCCCCAACAACCCAAGTAACCGCACCCCACAGCGCAGCTAAAAATAAATTAAAATACAGCAAGTAAATAGAGTCAACGGGCAGCATTCTAGCTGCCCGTTGCACAATCACTACATACTTTGGCGCAAAATATCAATCACCTCATCCCGTGTCAATGTGCGGTAGCCCACAGGGAGAATCAGCACTGCATTGGCCACGGCCTCCAAATTCTCCTCCGTAACGCCCAGCTCGCCTGAATGCATCACCACACCTATCTCCTTCATCCATCCTTCAAGGCATTCAAGACCCTCGGTTGCCACCTGCTCGTCGGTTTTACCCTCCGGACGTACACCCCACACATTCTTTGCAAAACGGACAAACTGGTGCAATCCGTCGTGCATCACATGCCGGTAGTATGGGAGCGACACACTGGCCAAAGTCATCCCGTGAGTGGCGTCGGTCACCAACCCTATGGCATGGCCTATCTGATGCACCTCCCAGTCGCCACCCTTTCCGCACTTCAGCAGGGTGTTCAGTGCCCATGTGGCAGTCCACATAATGTTGGCTCTCGCCTCATAGTCCTGCGGATTCTTTGCCGCTATGCGCGTGGAATGAATCAACGAGCGCATCAGTCCTTCATTGATATAGTCTGTCGTACAGTCGGCGGTGCCTGCAAAATACTGCTCCATCAAATGGCTCATTATGTCGAAGAAACCGGCCACCATCTGATATTGGGGCACCGTCATCGTGAACCGCGGGTTAAGGATTGTGAACTTGGGATAGAGTTCTGGCCCGAACACTTTGCCCAACTTGAAACCCGCCTTGCGATTGGTGATAACACTGCCGCCATTCATCTCGCTGCCCGTACCCACCATGGTGAGCACCGCCCCTACAGGCACCGTACGGCACGTCGGCCAACCCTGATTCACCCAGTATTTTTCCCAGGCATCCTCTTCGCAATAGGCACTCGCACTCACACCCTTGGCATAGTCGATAGTCGAACCGCCTCCCACTGCCAGTATCAAGTCCACCTTATGGTCCCTCACCAGTCTGCAACCCTCCAGCACCTTCTCGTAGGTGGGATTGGGCATCACACCGGCATCCTCCACAATGGTCTTGCCCACAGCCTTCAACGCAGCGATGACAGCATCGTAAATACCGTTCCTTTTTATCGAACCGCCGCCATAGCTCAGCATCACCGTTGGCCCGTAGTTCTTCAATTCATTACTTAAATGATTCATTGCATCCTCTCCGAAGTACAACTTCGTGGGATTGTGGTAAACAAAATTTCCTTTCATATCAGATGTATTAATACTTTATATTTGGATTTATTTGGACTGCAAAGATAATAAGATTTTTCGATTCTGTCAGAAAAAAGCCACAACTTTTTTACTCCGTCCCCCTTTCCCTCCTCCCATTCCGTTCCGCAACACCGGCCTGCACAGGCAGTCTTCCTCCAAGCAACCCGGCTCCCGTCCACAAAATAGACAGACAGTCACCCAACTCCCACCATGAAAACAACGGAAAAAACCAGAAGCCGTCCACAGGTTGCAGCCACAACTCCACACCACCAACGCATCACGTCTTCCAACACGGCGATGGCACTGGCAAAAACCCCACAGTCATACCGTAACCCCATAGCGACATAAAAAAGTCGGGAATCAACCACCATACGCAGCCAATTCCCGACTTTCAAATACAAAACCGTATCACACTTCAAGCTTCACCTGCAAAGCCAGCTCGCTGGCCCTCACCTCGGTGTTGGCTTCACTATAGATACGGATGATAGGCTCGGTATTGCTTTTGCGCAGATGCACCCAGCCGTCTTCAAAATCAATCTTCACCCCGTCGATAGTGGTCACCTTGCAAGTCGGGTCGGCACTGTATTTTTCGGCCAAACGCTTCAGCAGTCCGTCCACATCCATGCCTTCGTTCAATTCAATGCGGTTTTTCGAAATCACATATTCGGGATAAGTCTTGCGCAGCTCGCTCATCTCCAGTCCCTTCTTGGCCAGCAATGTGAGGAACAATGCCACGCCCACCAGCGCGTCGCGCCCGTAGTGCAGCTCCGGATAAATCACACCTCCGTTGCCCTCGCCGCCTATCACGGCACCCGTCTGGCGCATCAATGTGGTCACATTCACTTCTCCCACCGCAGCGGCATTATATTCGCAACCCGCATACCTGTGTGTCACATCGCGCAAAGCACGCGACGACGAAAGGTTCGACACCGTGTTGCCGGGAGTGTTCTGCAACACATAGTCGGCCACGCTTACCAGCGTATACTCCTCGCCGAACATCTCGCCATTCTCGCACACCAGGGCCAGACGGTCCACATCGGGATCGACCACAATGCCCAAATCACACTTGTTTTCGCGCACCACACGGGAAATATCAGTCAAATTCTCAGGAATCGGCTCGGGATTATGCGCAAAGTTGCCCGTGGGGTTGCAGTTCAACTCCACCACATCCTGCACACCCAAGGCACGCAGCAACCGCGGAATAGCCAAACCGCCAGTCGAGTTCACTGCATCCACTGCAACACGGAAACCCGCATGGCGAATCTCCTCGCGGTCCACCAGCTTCAACTTCAGCACCTTCTCTATATGCTGGTCTATCGTAGTATAATCCTCCCGCAAAGTACCCAAATCGTCAACATCTGCATATTTCAGTTCGTCGCTCTCGGCCAGGCGCAACACTTCGGCACCCTCCGCGGCATCGATAAACTCGCCCCGCTCGTTAAGCAACTTCAAGGCATTCCAGTGTTTGGGATTGTGCGATGCAGTGATAATGATGCCGCCATCGGCATGCTTGTTTATCACAGCCATCTCGGTAGTGGGAGTTGTGGAGAGGCCCGTCTCTATCACATCCACACCCATACCCAGCAGTGTGCCCACCACAAGGCGGTCCACCATGTCGCCCGACATGCGGGCATCCCGGCCCACCACCAGAGTGAGACGTTTGCCAGTGCGGTTTTTCAGGAATGTGGCAAATGCCGTAGTGAATTTCACTACATCGATAGGACTGAGACCATCGCCGGGCTTGCCGCCAATGGTGCCTCTAATACCAGAAATAGACTTTATTAAACTCATGATAATCTGTATTTTGTTACTCTCTACGTTATATTTCTAAATTATCTTAACGCAAATTCCATTAATTTATTGTATCCAATACGAAAAAGTCTCATTTTCCGCCCGCCGGCCCGCCCTTGCCTCTCAGCTTCAAGTCCGCTTTGCCCCAACCACCAGACCACTTCATCCCATTCCCATCTTCACCACACAGGTGAAGAAAAGCTAAAAAAAAACTTTAGAAGGGGTGAAGAGATAGCGAAGCGGCGAAAAAACGGTACAAAACAAACAGCGGGGACGGGGGACGGGCGGGGCGGAGGAACGGCGGGGAGCGGAGGTGCGAAAAAAAAATTGTCAACAAAAGCGGTCGGGGGCAATAATAATGGAGATGGTTCGTTATAGGAAAATATTATTGAACAGAATATGTCATCGTTGCCTCCTATCTTCCTCGATTTGGCCATCATATTGGTGACTGCGGGCGTAATTACCATTATATTCAAGTGGCTGAAACAGCCGCTTGTGTTGGGCTACATTGTGGCGGGTTTCTTCATTGGACCCTATTTCCCGTGGTTTCCGGCCATTACCGACGACAGCAACGTTCACGTGTGGAGCGACATCGGTATTGTGTTCCTCATGTTTGCCCTGGGACTGGAATTCAGCATCAAAAAACTGAAAAAGGTAGGGTCGACGGGAGCCATTACGGCGTTGACCGAGCTCGCCATCATGTTTGTGGCAGGCAACACGGTGGGGCATCTGCTGGGCATGGGAAACATGGACAGCATCTTCTTGGGCTGCATGCTTTCCATCTCGTCCACAACAATTATCATCAAATCGTTTGACGATTTGAAGCTGAAACAGCAGAAGTTCACCAACACGGTGACGGCCGTGCTGGTGGTGGAAGACCTCGTGGCGGTGTTGCTGCTGGTGTTGCTTTCCACCCTCAGCGTGAGCAAGAGTTTCAACGGTGGCCAGCTGGTGCTGAGTTTGGTGAAGCTGGTGTTTTTCCTGGTGGTGTGGTTCACGTTCGGCATATTCCTTATTCCCACATTCCTGCGGTGGATGCGACGATGGATGTCGGAAGAGACGCTGTGCATTGTGGCCGTGGGGCTGTGCTTCGGGATGGTGGTGCTGGCCGACTTTGCTGGATTCAGCACGGCATTGGGAGCTTTTGTGATGGGGTCAATCCTTTCCGAGACCATCGAGGCCGATGTGATACACCGCATCATCACCCCCATCAAGAACCTGTTCGGGGCGGTGTTTTTTGTGTCGGTGGGCATGTTGGTGAACCCCGAGGTGCTGGGGAAATACATAGTACCCATCCTGATTATTGCCGCCACAGTCATCATAGTGAAATCGAGTGCGGCCACCCTGGGTGTGACCCTGAGCGGCAAGCCGCTGAAGACGGCCATGCAGAGCGGTTTCTGCTTCTGCCAGATTGGCGAGTTCAGCTTTATCATTGCCGGGCTGGGACTCAGCTTCAACGTTATCAATCCCAACCTGTATCCCATTATTGTGTCGGTGTCGATAATCACCACGTTTGTCACCCCATACATGATCAAGGCGGGGTTGCCGACATACGAATTTGTATATCCGCGCCTGCCCAACAAACTGAAAACCGCCATGGAGCGGTACAGCAGTTCGGGACGCGTTACCACGCACGAAAAGAAACTGAGTACCTTTGTGCGCAAGCAGCTCACCTCCATCCTGTTCTATAGCATTATACTGATGGCGCTGGCATTCCTGAGTTTCGGGGTGTTGAAACCGTTTATCAACAACCTGTTTGCCTCGTGGGAGATACCCCACATTTGGGGTGACATACTGGGCATGACCATCACGCTGCTCATCATGGCGCCGTTCCTGTGGGCGCTTTCATGATGA
>ONQD01000064.1 GCA_900319865.1 uncultured Bacteroidales bacterium
CATGCTGTACAGAAAAATTACATCCTATATTGAAGACTATCTAAAGTCTGATACTGACAAGATTCTGATATTGGAAGGAGCCCGTCAGATTGGCAAGTCGTTCAGCATCCGCGAGGCGGGTACTCGCCTTTATCCAAATTACGTGGAGATAAACTTTGTTGAGGACGATGAAGGCGACCAGCTGTTCAAGAACATCCACAAGAAGGAGGACTTCTACCTCACCCTTAGCATGGTCGCTGGCGACAGGCTGTCAGGTCGTGACGGCACATTGGTGTTTCTCGACGAGATACAGCATTATCCGCAGTACCTCACCATGCTGAAGTTCCTCCGCGAGGATGGACGCTACCGCTATATTGCCAGCGGCAGCCTGTTGGGCATTACACTGCAAGACACCACATCCATCCCCGTTGGCAGCATCATCCGCAAGGAAATGTTCCAACTTGACTTCGAGGAATTCCTCATAGCTAACGGTTTCGGCACAGAGGCCATTGCCATGCTGCGCCACTCTTACGAGAACCGTCAGAGTCTGACGGAGGAACACCACAACCGTATGTTAGACCTGTTCCGCCGTTACCTGTTGGTGGGTGGAATGCCCGATGCCGTCAATGCCTACCTCGACACGCACAATATCGTCCGGGTGCGGGATGTGCAGGACAACATCCGCAGCATGTATGCCGACGATGCTTCCAAATACGAGAAGGAACACAGCAAGAAACTGCTCATTCGTCGTATCTACGAGATGGTACCCTCGCAGATGGAAAACAAGAAAAAACGCATCGTGGCTCAGGAAATACGCGGTAAGGAGGGTGACCGTTTTGCCCAGTATCAGGAGGAATTTGAGTATCTTGTTTCTTCGGGTATCTCGTTGGCCGTTCATGCCATATCCAACCCGCATTTCCCGTTGAGCGAGTCGCTTCAGAAGAATCTGCTCAAACTCTATCTGAACGACGTGGGAATGCTTTCCGGCATGCTTTATCACAACAACATACGCCCTATTCTTGACGATGTGCGCAGTATCAATCTTGGCAGCGTTTATGAAAGTGTGGTTGCCCAAGAACTACGTGCACATGGGCACAAACTCTTTTACTACGACAACCGCAAGCAGGGCGAGGTAGACTATCTGGTCGACGACTACACGGCCATGAGTGCCCATCCGATAGAAGTCAAGTCGGGCAAGGACTATACCGTACACAGTGCCCTCAATAACCTTCTGAAGAATCCCGATTACAACATCCAGGCAGCCACTGTCATCTCCAACATCTTGTGATGTTCATGGCGGTAGATGCCCCACAGGTAGACAATTCCGATTATATCTTTTGACCCCATCTATCAATTTTATAGAATCAACTAACCCTCAAAAAACAATACCATATAAATAATAGAAAGAGATGAAAAAAAGAATTATAATATTGACGGCACTGCTAATGAGCTTGGCAGGCATCAGGGCGCAGGACACGGTCGACATCTGTAGTGCTGACTCCATGTTTTATCAAGACTACCCATTTAAATTAATATACGAGACTTCGTATCTAGTTTCAGGTGGTGGGGTTAGTCAATACCAGATTTCCAATGGTGATACAGTTTGTTTTTCTTTTTCTTGTATCGCGAATGAATATATCGCCCCACAGCGGGGCATATCTATTTATGGAGTTAGAATGCCGTTGATTGTGGAATCGGAATTATTGCCCTTTTTATACCAATTCATGCCCGTGGTGATACAGAAGACAGAAGATGGGCGCTATTACCGCCAGTTGGGGCGTGCAAGGGAGCTGAACAGACTGAACAACTTTCCGTACGACTGCTATATAAAAGCCTCATTCCACCCGGAGTGCGACAGTACCGCCGACACTGTGGTGGGTGGATACAACATGTATTTTGACACTCCCATTCTGGTGAAGGACACTTTCTATTGCGGATCTACAATGGTGGGACCACATACCTTTCTTCATGCTGATGCAGTTGATTCTTATGGCTTAACGTTTTCATGTAGCGACACAAACAATCTTCCTTTCCCTTCGGATGATAGTTTTATGAATAGCACTTCAAGAGTATTTCAAAGTAATAATTTCCACGGTGAATATGTTGAGGATTATGGTGGAGGTAGAAGAGCATATATACTGATGTCACCAATCGTCTATCCGCCGGATATGGACACACAGGCGGTGGGCTGCCCCGGGATAGAGAGTTTCCAGTATGCGGGAATTATGGCAGGGTATCCCACCTTTGTGTGGGAGACGTCGGGTGAGCATGGGCAGTATGAGATATGCTACGGCCCCTACGACAAAGAGGTGGACAGCCTGACGCACGACACGACGAGCATGGGGATGTATGTATTGACGGAGAGGCTCAGCCCGGACGTCTACTACCAGGCACGGTGCCGAGCGGTGTGCTACTGCTCCAGCCCGTTGCAGGACACGGTGGTGTGGACCGACTGGAGCGCACCGCAGTACTTCTATATAGGCGACAGTATGCCGGACACGAGCCACACACCACAGGAGCCGGAGGGGATAGGAGCCGTGGGAGCGGGGCCGGTCTTCAGCCTGAGCCCCAACCCGGCGGACGGCACGGTGAGGGTGGAGCTGAGCGGTGGCGCGGCGGTGGACGCGATAGTGCTGCACGATGCAGGCGGACGGCAGTTGAAAGCCCTGAAGTCGGAGAGAGGAGTGGCGGAGATAGACACGCGGGAGCTGTCATCGGGGGTGTATTTTGTGACTGTGAGCTCCGGCCCGGCCAGCAGCACACGCCAACTGATAATAAGCCACTGACGCACCGACACCTCGCAGAGGGGAAGACGGCATAGTTTCCTATTGATAGATTTGTTTTGGGATACACATGCCCACAGGTTTCGCCTTATGCCGGAGAAGAGGGGAGGCGGGAGGATTGTTGCTGTTCGGAAAACAAATCAGTTTGTTTGATTTGGGTTCAGGCAAACGGTGGCTTCGGACCGGTATTGTCAGATAGACGATAACTTTTTTCGAAAGGTACGTGTTTATGTCGGGAAATATATGTAATTTTGCATGTTTCAAAATTATGGAGTAATAGAAAATGGCAGAAGATAATAATAGTATCATACAGGAAGTTACGAGCGAGGAGTATAAATGGGGTTTTGTTACAAATATAGAGACAGACACCATAGGGAAGGGATTGAACGAAGAGGTGATTCGGCTAATTTCGAAGAAAAAGAATGAGCCCGAATGGCTGTTGGAGTTCCGACTGGATGCTTTCCGCAAATGGCTTTCGATGGAGGAGCCCGAATGGGCACACCTCACCTATGACAAGATAGATTACCAAGACATAATATACTATGCCGCACCCAAACAGAAGGAGCTGAAAAAGAGTATGGACGAGGTGGATCCGGAGTTGCTGGCCACATTCGACAAGTTGGGAATACCCTTGCGCGAACAGAAAGCGTTGGCGGGAGTGGCGTATGACGCCATTATGGACTCGGTGTCGGTGAAGACCACGTCGCAGAAGATGCTTGAAGAGAAGGGAATATTGTTTTGCCCCATCAGCGAGGCGGTGCAGAAGTATCCCGACTTGGTGAGACAATACCTGGGTTCGGTGGTGCCGAGCAGCGACAATTTCTTTGCCGCGCTGAATTCGGCCGTGTTCAGCGACGGGTCGTTCTGTTATATTCCCAAAGGGGTGCGCTGCCCGATAGAGCTGTCGAGTTATTTCCGCATCAACGCGCGAGGGACGGGACAGTTTGAGCGCACGCTGATAGTGGCCGACGAGGAGGCATACGTGAGTTATATGGAGGGATGCACAGCCCCCCAGCGCGACGAGAACCAGCTGCACGCCGCCATAGTGGAGATTGTGGCGCTGAAGGATGCCGAGGTGAAGTACAGCACCGTGCAGAACTGGTATCCCGGCGACAAGGATGGGAAGGGCGGAATATACAATTTTGTTACCAAAAGGGGGATCTGCAAGGGGTCGCACAGCAAGATATCGTGGACCCAGGTGGAGACCGGCAGCGCGGTGACATGGAAGTACCCCAGCTGTATACTGCAAGGCGACGACAGCTCGGCGGAGTTTTATAGTGTGGCCGTGACCAACAACTACCAGCAGGCCGACACGGGCACCAAGATGATTCATATAGGGAAAAACACCCACAGCACTATCATGTCGAAGGGAATCAGTGCCGGCCACAGCCAGAACGGCTACCGCGGACTGGTGCAGATAAACAAGAGTGCGGAGAATGCCCGCAACTATTCGCAATGCGACTCGCTGCTGCTGGGCGACCAGTGCGGGGCGCACACGTGGCCCTATATCAAGGCCAACAACAGCACGGCCATATTGGAGCATGAGGCAACCACGTCGAAGATTTCGGAAGACCAACTGTATTACTGCCAGCAGCGCGGTATCTCGGCAGAGAGTGCCGTGGGACTGATAGTGAACGGCTACGCCAAGGATGTGCTGAAGAAGCTGCCTATGGAGTTTGCGGTTGAGGCTCAGAAGCTGCTGAGCATCTCGCTGGAAGGGTCTGTTGGATGACGGTTAGCCGCCTTTGGCTGATAGGCTTAGATGGTGATTTCCGATAGGAATTGCTCAATGGAAATGACTTCTATGTGAGGGAAAGGAATCTCCTTTAATACATCGAAATGATGGTCTTCTGAAACGATGAATTTTGCGTTGGCAGCAATTGCACAGTCGACGAATTTGTTGTCGTCAGGGTCGGCGGTAATAAGATGAAAACGGAAATGGGGGTCGATGTATTTGACATTAGATAGGGTCATGATCAGATATATTACAGTCTGAGCAACCCTTTCATTGATGTTGCGGCTTATTACCTCAGCGTATTCCTCAATTATCTCGTTGGTCACACATAGGGTATAATCTCCATGAGTGAACGCTTGCCATACACGATGGAAACGCGAACGGTCGGAGATTGCTATTAACAGACAGTTGGTGTCGAGGACGATGTTCATAAAAGATTACTTGTCATAAGGGGTTCGTTCATGTAATGTGCGAAACCCCTCAACTTTCTTTTCTGTCAGAGTTCCATCTTCCCAAAGGCTGTCAATCTCGTCTTCCAATTGTTGGGTAAAGTATTTGGCAAGAGCCTCCTTTAGATGCTCCCATGAGCTTTCGGTATTGATAAAAGACATCATGTTTAGCACTTCGATTTGTGCAGGATTAAGGGTGTCTATTGTTTGCATATCGTGTTGCGAATGATGGATTTTTACGATTGCAAAGATACAACTTTTTTTTTACACGGTAAAACTTTTATGTATCATATGGCAATATATGGTGAAAAAGTTGTATTTTTGCATTTCTAATAGTTGTTAATAAATGGCACACAAACTATCTATGGAAGAGTTGCACCGCATTTCGGTGCAGGAGTTTAAGGAGGCTGAGAAACTGCCTCTCACTGTGGTGTTGGACAATGTGCGCAGC
Organism: uncultured Bacteroidales bacterium; assembly: GCA_900319865.1. GTDB lineage: Bacteria > Bacteroidota > Bacteroidia > Bacteroidales > P3 > Colimorpha. The sequence goes on from ONQD01000064.1 coordinate 5,398, forward strand.
CAGAATAATATTGGCTCGGTGTTCCGCACGGGGGATGCTTTCCGTGTAGAGCGCATCTGCTTGTGTGGTATCTGCTCTACGCCGCCTCATCGCGATATACACAAGACTGCCTTGGGGGCGGAAGACAGCGTGGAATGGAAGTACTACGAGGAGAGCAAGGACTGTGTGCAGGAGTTGAAAGAACAGGGATATAAAGTCTATGCCATAGAGCAGGTAGACGACAGCATGAAACTGGATGCCCTTCCGGAACGGCTTGGAGAGAAGGTGGCCATTATTTTCGGCAACGAGGTGGAGGGAGTTCAGGAGGAGCTATTGCCCTTGTGCGACGGCAGCATCGAGATACCGCAGCAGGGAACGAAGCATTCGCTGAATGTGAGTTGTGCCGCAGCTATCGTGCTGTGGGAGTTTTTTAAGTTGATGCGTCAGTGAAGTTCTTTTGTTGAGAAAAAAAAGAAAAGGCGACAGGTGTTTTATTCCCCTGCCGCCTTTATTATAATGTGGTCAGTTAGAGGTCGAATAAGTTAAAGACAACGCCTATCGACAAGTGGAATGGGTTGAAGGACGAACCGTCGGCTTTCTTCACATTGTGGAATATCGGTGTGACTCCCATTTCGGCATATACTCCAAGTAGACTTAAGTTGGCACTGAGACGAGCGTTGAGGTCGAACAAGTTGAACGGCATGCTTCTGTAGTATTGACGTGTTTCGGTTACATCGTCACTTGAGTTTATATATTCTTGCACCAGTTTGCTTTCGATATTGAATCTCGGAATGAGGTCGAGTCGGAAATTGAAGGAGTGATTTCTGGCATCGGGATAGAAAACGAAGTGAAGAGGAAGAGCGAGATACATGGTGTTGGCGCTGGTTTTCCATGCACCAGGGAGTTCGGAGGAACCGACTTGTATGATGTAGTCGCCGTCTTGGTATCCTCCCGTTATCAGCGGAGTGGCAAAACGATACATATTTCCACCCCATTCAACACCAAAGCCTGCCGCAATGTGGTTGTCCATATAGAGGGAGTAGTCAAGCTGCCATGAGTAGTCGCTTGCAAATGGGCTGTTGGTTGTT
>ONQD01000062.1 GCA_900319865.1 uncultured Bacteroidales bacterium
TTCGGGACGCAGTTCTCTGATGTCTGAGTGTCACGGCACTGCGCCTTCGGCTTGTACCGTGTTATTAATAGTCTCACCTCTTCGAGGTGATTTATAGAATTCCCCTTAAATATTAATCATCAATTCACCAAAACGCCCCAAAGGGGCAACGAGATAATAGCCCAAGGCATCGCCTTGGGTAAATGAGATGCAGACCAATCGCCCTGAAAGGGCAAAAGCAAAAACAGTGATTGTGCTTTTACCCTTTCAGGGCGACATCTTATATTCCCATGACCTACGGCGTTGCCGTAGGCTATCTGCTTTTGGCCTTTCAGGCCGTACGACAGGTGGGTAATTCAGCACATGGGGCATTCCGCCCTTTTTTCACAAAAACGGGCTTACCCCTCTCCCTTGTCACAGTCTCAGCCCCACGTAGGCATAGAGTTTCAAATCATCGGTGGTCAACTTGATACCGTCTTTCCGTCCGTCCAGAAAATTGGCATACGAGCTCACCAATCCCAACGCCCAACGGTCTGTGATGTTCCAGAAAAAAGCCAGCCTCATCATGGCCGCAAAACCCCATCGCCGTTGATGGAAGTTTTCCTGCAACTCCTGCTCCTTGATTTTGTAATATGAGCTGTATTCCTCTGGCCATGTATCCAAATCGCCGTACGGTTTCACCATCACATCTCTGTAAAACGACCACCTTGCCATGGGCAGCACCGAAGCATGCAACAGCCATTTCCCTTTTCCCCACACCCAGTTGTACGCATACCCTACACCCATCAGCAAATTATGCGACAAAACATGGAACGTGTCGGCATGGAATCGGTTTGTAAATGGCAACTGCAAAAAGAAAGCGCTGTCATACCCCGTGTAGGTGGCCATATACGACATGCCCGCAATCAGACTCCCGGCACTTTTCGTCTGCCACGATGTCTGGCTCAGCGCCGACGCATACGAGAATTTCTTGTTGTTGAACACATAGTAGGTATTAAGGTCCAGCAATACCAGTTCCGGCCCCGTCAATCCGGGATGCTTCCCCATCGAGGGCGAGGGCAAATCATTCGTCATCCACTCTATCGTGCTGTACATATTAGTCTGGTTGTCTATCTTCAAGTCGAAACCAAACGCCCTTCCATACGATGAGAACTCAAAATAAAACTCCGACCCGTTACTCAACTTCGGCCCGAACGACAAACCCCATCCGCGGTAGTAACCCCCTACACCCATCCGGCTCGATAATCCTGTGGTATTCACTATTCTGCAATAATCGTCGTTCACCATATTGGGCAGGTACATCATCTGTCCGGTAATCGACATTTTGGTCTCCACATCCACCAGCCACGGGTGCTTCGGGTATGTCACATATCCCGGATCATATCCCGCCACCTGTGCCCTGGCACGCCAGCTACTGAATTTATTCCAAAGCCTCACCACAAACGGCGGCTTTTTTTCTTTCCCTTTCATTTTTGCCATAATCGAGTCACCTATCACACCTTTTTGATTTATCATTTGGGCCGACAGCAGGTCTTTCTCCACCTGCCCATAGGCGGAAGCACTGGCAAACAAACTTAACAACAGTATAATATATCTAATTTTCTTTCCCTTCATAGATTTGCAAAAATACATTTTTTTCTTCTATTATGCATTTCTCTCCACTCAATTCACAAAAAAAGTGTATTTTTGCATTTTAAAAATAAAATAATAAACTTATCAATATGACGTACAAAACACTACTCACCACCATTTTCCTTGTTGCCACGGCTCTTCCCGCTGTTGCACAGCACAAAACCGTACTCTACGACAGCACCTCTGTTGTCATGGAAGAGTCCGGATTGAGCCATGTCATCAACCACCAACGCATCCGTGCCAACGACTATGCCGGTTGCAGCAGTCTTGCCACCATCAAAATCGACTACGACCCCCTCTCGGCCTATGTCGAATTCCAACAAGTATTGCTCCACCACCCCGACGGCACCTCCGAGGATGTACTGCTACGTGTATACGACTACGTGGCTCCGGCTCGCCTCATCTACTGGGGCGCCAGCCAGAAAATGGTCCAAATAGGCCATATCGACCCCGGCGATGAAATAGAATTCGTCACCTACCGCAAAGGGTTCACCTATGCCCTCCTCGCCGACAACGACGACGACAGCAAATACATACCTCCCATGCGCGGCCACTTCTACGACATTGTCCCCTTCTGGTCCAACGACCCCGTCAACCAGAAAGTCTACCGCGTCAGCGTGCTCACCGCCAAAAACCTCCGTTTCGAACTCTACAACTGCCCAGCCGACAGCCCTGTCCACATCGACAGCACCATCGACAACGACCGCACCATCTACACCTTCACCAAGAACTACATCACTCCCCTCAAACGCGAACCCCGCGCCCTCGCCAACAACGACATCCAGTGCAAACTCCTTCTCAGCACCAGCCCCAGCTGGCAGGCCAAGTCCATTTGGTTCTATGGCGTCAACGAGGACTACGGCTCCTTTGTGCCCACCCCCGAGGTGCAGGCCAAAGTCAACGAGCTGCTCCTCCCCGCACAGTCTGAACACGATTCCATTGCCATCCTCACCCACTGGGTGGCCGACAATATCCGCTATGCCGGCATCAGCATGGGCCCCGGCGAAGGCTTCACCCTCCACAACGCCCAGATGAACTTCACCGACCGCTGCGGTGTCTGCAAGGACAAAGCCGGTATGCTCGTCACCATGCTCCGTGCCGCCGGCTTTAAGGCCTATGCCGCCATGACCATGGCCCACGAACGCATCGACCGCATCCCCGCCGACCAGTTCAACCACAGCGTCTGCGCTGTGCAGCACCGCGACGGCTCGTTCGAAATGCTCGACCCCACTTGGGTGCCCAACGTGCGCGAACTCTGGTCCAGCGCCGAACAACAGCAAGGCTACCTCATTGGCCTGCCCGATGGTGCCGACCTCCAATACACTCCCCTCTCCGCTCCCGAAAACCACTACATCCGCATCAACGCCGAAAGCTTCCTCGACCAATTCGGCACCCTCTCCTCCACCCTCACCATCACTGCCGAAGGCCAGAGCGACCGCGCCGTACGCTCTGTGTTCAACTGCCGCACCGCCGAGTGGAACCGCAATCTGGAAGTCGAACTGCTCAAAATAGCCCCTCAGGCCCACATCGAGAAAATCACCCACACCAGCAACGACCAATACCTCAAACAACCCGTCACCATCACCTACCGGGTCACCATTCCCAAGTTCGCCACTGTCGACAAGAACACCCTCATCTTCATACCTCTCTCTGCCCGCAACTTCTACAAGAACGCCATGTCGCACCTCTTCTTCAACACCTCCGAGGCCACCCGCACCCAACCCTTCGCCGATGCCTGCTCACGTCTGGTCGAAATCAAGGAAACCATCACCCTCCCCGACCAATACAAAAAACTCCACTTCCCCTTTGTCAACGGTGTGGCCGACCCCGCCGCCAGCTTCGGCTGCCAATACTGGATGGAAGGCAACAAACTCACCTTTGCCGAAAGCGCTCTCTTTGGCAAACGCGTCTACAACGCCTCCGACTGGCCCAGCTTCCGCCAAACCGTTGCCAACCAGCAACTCCTGGCCACCACTCCCGTCATCCTCACCAAATAAACACCCATACAGTAACATAACATTGTATTAACACTTGTCATACAACCACAAATCAGCAAAACAAATGAAAAAAGCAATCCTCACATCGATAACCCTCCTGATGGCCTTCGCCGCCATCGCCCAGAGCCCCGACGCCGAATATAACCTCATACGTCGCAGCTACCGCGTCAACAACGACGGCTCTATGGACATCCGCTTCCGCAAGGAAATCACCCTCCTGCGCAACCGCGCCATCACCGCCTATGCCGACAAAGGCGAAACCTTCATCACCTACAACCCCGCTTTCGAAAGCCTCACCATCAACGAGTGCTACACCATTGATGCCAAAGGCCAGAAAGTAGTCACTCCGCAAAACGCCTTCGTCCTCCAGCTGCCCGGCGAATGCACCGACTGCGGCCGCCTCAACGACATTCGCGAAATGGCCATTGTCCACACCGGCCTGGAATACAACTGCACCATCGTGCTCGACTACACCCTCCATCGCAACACCACCCTCCTCGCCGAACGCTTCAACCTCAACCAGGACTGCCCCGTCAAACGCTACGAAATACGCTATGCCGACGGCCACACCGACCTCTTCACCAACCTGCCCCAAACCATCAACGAGCCCTACATGGTAGCCCCCAAAGGCTATGACGTGGAATTCCAGCTGGGCAACCGCCCCGTCTTCACCGCCGAAACCACCCTCCCCGCCGCCGCCTCACTGATCAACAGCCTCCGCAAGGACAACGATAAAGACTTTGTGACCGCCATCCGCGACTGGGTGGTCGACTACGTGCACCTCAACAACATAGACCTCGCACGCGTCAACTACGCCATCACCCCCGCCGCCGAAGTCTTTGCCTCCAACTGCGGCACCTACCTCGACAAGACTGGCCTCCTCGCCGCCATGCTCAACCAAGCCGGCTTCTCCGCCTCCATTGTCGACAACTCTCTTAATGTCTTCGGCGACCGCCCCCTCGAAGTGGAAGTCACCATACTCGGACAGAAATACCTCCTCTCCGCCACTCAGAAAACCCCCATCCTCACCCAGAACGAGAAAGCCGATGCCCAGGCCGTAGCCTCCTCGCCCGTCTACATCGACCGCTCCCTCGAATGGAAACCCGACACCATTGTTGACGGCTATGCCCGCATCACCCTGCCCGACGAACCCCGCGGACTGAAAATCAACCCCTCGCTCCTCTCCTCCAAGCGTCTCACCGACCTCCAGGCCAGCAACGCCAGCGAGTTCTACCACTACTCACTCGAACTCCCCAAAGGCGTAAAACTGATTGGCGGCGACGTCAACATCGAATACACCAAGCCCAACATTGGCAGCCTCAGCATCATCATCAAGCAGAAAGGCAAACGCATACTCATCACCCGCAGCCTCCGCCTCCGCAAAGCGGTCATCTCCAAGTCGGAATACAACGACTTCCGCCAAATGATGGTCGACTGGAACAGCCATAAAGAACTCCTCTTCACACTATGAACGGAGTGATATGGGCACTCATCTGTGCCGCCCTCTGGACCATAGGGATGCTCTATTTCGACTACCGTAAAAAGAAGAAATAACCCCCTCGCCCCATCCGGCCCCAACCACCCTCAGTGGCCACCGCCCGATGGGGCTTTTCTTTTATTCTTTTCCTCCCCTTCCACCTACACGGTCGCCCCACCACTCCGGCCAATCGATATCCCCTCTCCCGGGCCAACCCCTTCACTTTCCATTTCCTTTCCTTTTCATTCCTGTTCTTTTCTCGGGTCTTCTATATATTCACCTCGAAGAGAATAATACGGTACAAGCCGTTAGGCGCAGTGCCGTGACAATCAACACATACAGTAAAGCATCCCGAAGGGACGCGACATTGAAAACATTCCGATAGAACCCACCTTCCACTATTATTCCCATTTCTTCCACTCCCCACACCTCTATCACACCCTGCCGGCAACACACCCCTTTTCCGTCCCGCCGGTGCCACAACATCCCTCAAACCGTCCGCATCATTTCTGCAACCGTCATTTCGAATCACTCCATTCCAAGCATTTCCCATCCGTTTTCCCTCCCACTCCTTTGCAACTCCATTCCCACTCCACCATCCCCTAATTACATCTTTAATCGTTAATCACCCTACAGGTTATGAGAAACTTACTAAGAGGTGATTAAGGGCTTAAGAGATAACGAAGGCGGAGATAAAGGCAAGGGGTCGGAGGGAAAAAATGTGTTTTCCTGAAATCGCTTGACAGACAAAGGAAATGGGTCAGGGAAACATAAAACGATTGGCTCTAGTTTAAAACAAGATTGTTTCTTTTTACAGCATCGAAGAGGCTGAATATCAATAACACCGTACAAGCAATAAACGGTGTCGCGACCGAACGGGAGCAACATCGTATATTGCGCAGTGCGGTGATATTCATATCTCACCCCTTCGGGGTGAGACATAGAAGTCCCCTTAATTACTAAGAAGGAACTGTACATACCGCCCAATGGGATTAAAAACACTGGGCAGAATGGGTTGAGGCCATTCTGCCCAGTGTGAGAGTGTGGAAAGGGGCTGGCGGGATAAATGCGATGAGTGTCGCCGCCCCCTGTTGCCATGTATGAAAGTCCCTTAGGCCATGTGGAGGCCTAGGGGGGCTAGAACGGAGAGATTAGAAATGGTAGTTGAAACCGAGGCGGAAGAGGTTGAGATGGTCGGCCAATGACTCAGCATTGAAGCTGGCAACACATCTA
>ONQD01000060.1 GCA_900319865.1 uncultured Bacteroidales bacterium
GTCAATATGTAGAGTGGTAAAATGGTCTTGCGATAGATCAACAAAAGAATCTACTATTAGCAAAGCTTTTCTATCCTTATATTGTAAATCAAGAAAGTGATCAGTATAGCAACTGTTAAGTATTTTGAATTCATTCCAAGCGTCTTGTTTTCTTGTGAGTTCTTGCCCATCTTGTGTAGTAATAAACAATTCCTCGTCATCTGAATAGTTATACGCTGTCAACGCAATGCTTCTTAAGTTTGAGATGGCTTCAATATCATCATAAGCATTCTCATAAATAAGCTCTTTTAGCATTAAATTGAAATGAAACAAATTCCCGTACAATTTAGAACCCTCTTCAACGGAGTCTGACTTAATTGCTCTTATGTTGTATTCTAATGCTTTGTCATAATCCTCCAGCTCGTAATAACAATAAGAAATGTTATCAAGAGCAAGTCCAACTGGCCATGCTTCATCATCACATTCTGCAATGACTTTTTTCATTATAGATATTTTCTCCGACAGGTCAGACTCGTCATCGTACAATGTTGAATACTTTCCCCATACTTCGGCATAATAATTGTTATTAATTTTTTCTATTTCCGTTTCTATTTCCGTATTCAAATCATCGTCATTGAAGAAAATATCATCAATAATATCTCCTAATAATCCCATATTAATTTAATAATGATTTATCCTATTCTTTGAACGTCCAAATATACCATGTTTAACGCGCCGGCCTTGCGGATGTCTATGCCGTAGATGCGCATAAAGGCGTCGGCTACGGCTTGACCACCGTTGGTGGTTACGGGGTTGGTGATGTTGTTGGTCACCACTTCAACGCTCATGCCGCGTTCCACGCGGATGCCGTTGCTGTTTTTGCTGTTTTTGACGGTTACTCTGTATAACATAAGGTATGCTTATTTAGGGTTATTATTTCTGCAAAATTACTATTTCTTTCTTTTTTATTTCTGATTATAGACAATTATAGATAAATTTATAGTTGGTCGGGCAGGGTGGGGTAGAGTTGGTGGAGGTAGGCCTTGAGGTGGTAGTCGGCTCCGCGGGCGTAGCTGCTGTCGCGGTCTTTGACCCACTTGGGGCCGGTGAAGAAGTTACGCATCTTGCGGTAGTTGGCTCGCTCCGTCAGGTTGCGGACCAGGTAGATGAGCTCGTAGGAGTTGCCGTTTTTCCCATGCCACTCAATAGTCTCAAGCTTCTCGGGACGCATACGGCCTGAGAAACGGTAGGCAAAGAGTTGCTTGGTGGCAGCGGATTCGTCGATATAGCCCGCCTCTGCAAGATAGTCCACCAGCTGCACAAACGGCTCGACTCCCGCCTTGATGACTTCTGGATGCAGCCCGAAGTACTCCTTGGTGTCGCCCGCCTCATTGTGGAATGAAAAATAGTCGTCGGGCAAGCAGAACTCTGTGTCAATATAGCCGCCACCTTGCAGGATAATGGGTTCAATCTGCTTGCGTTCTTTGGGCTTGAAACGGTCGTAGTTGTCGCGGTAGAACTGGCACATATAGTCGAACAAGTCTTGATTATACCGCTCGTACTTCCGCAAATACGATTCCTCGTCGCCATCCTCGGATAAAGAATCAGCAGCCTCGCTCAACTCCTTAGACGAGCGTCGGATGAGGTGTTCCTCGTTCCTGAATATACTTGCCACAACATCCAGACTATTGGCAATATCTTCATCAGACGGGTCAGTGTGATAAACAATCTTTGGCCAGACATCTTCACAGATGCAGCTTGTAAGCAAAAGGTCACAGTCCGACGTATCTATGATGCGGACAAAAGCATCCTCGTCCTGCGCATAGAAGGCTTGCCGCAACAGCGTCATTGTGGCGGAGGAGCTACCGATAGTGCGTATAATCTCAGGGACAGCGTATGGCGCAAAGACCTGAAATACATCGTATATCTCTTTGGCCGTCAATACCCGCTGCGGGGCAGGATTGTAGAGCGAAATGTCTTCGTGGATGAATCGATTGTTGTAGACATAGGCCAACTTGTAGTAGAGCGGGAGCAAGATTTGAAGATATAAATCATCGTTTTCAAGCAAGGCCGGATCGGTGTCGGGCTCATCCTTGTCGGACATAAGGTCAGGATGGGCTGTGGCAATGTGTTTGCTACTGCCTGCCTCGTTCAGCCCTTTGTAGTAGAGCTTCAGTCGTTCAGCTTCCGAGATATAGTCCATCCGCTATTCCTTTTTTTCGCCGTTCTGTCTCCCGGATTGGCGGTGAAACCTAAATAAAAAAGCATGGAGACAATGTTGCCAGTTTCAACTCTTGAGGTTTTGCCCGACCTGATTGAATGAAACCTTTGAACTTTATCCCATGCTATAAATATGCTGACGCACAAGGGCGTTAACATACCGAATAAGCAAAGGCATCAGTATCACGGTTTTCAATCAAAATTGAAAATGGGCAAATTTCAAGAGTGACCTTTTACAAATGCTTTTTTGCACCGATTAGACATACTCGCGTCCAAATCGGCTGCAAATATACACATTTTTTTTGATACACGATGCCTTTGGGATAAAGTTCTTTTCAAATGTAAGGAATCCAGCACCTTGAAAAACGGCAGAATGACATGAAACGGGGATAGCATATCCAAGAATCCACTTCCAATGTCAATGTAATACTATGGCGCGGCACACATTTTCATATACATACAAATTGCACCTTTGTCTTGACAAACTAATCAGTTTAACCAGCAAAAATCCGTCAAGCGATTTCAGGAAAACACATACAAATTGCACCTTCGCTGTGGGGTTTCTGAAGGTTCGCTATTTCAACGGTATTTCGACACTATTTCGACACTTTTAGAGTGTTGAAATGACGTTAAAGTGGTGTGAAAGTAGTGACTGTGTGGCGAATAAATAGCGGAGCCACAGCGGATTGGCATGTATCTTTCGGGGGTGAATGGTGGGAGGCGAAGGCGGGGTTTTGTCGGTGGACCTTCTTTGTAGGTTCTATTTATTAGTTTTCATTGTCGCGTCCCTATCGGGACGCATCAGTAGCTACTGACAATCACCGCACTGCGCCTTCGGCTTGTACGGTGTTATTCATATCTCACCCCTACGGGGTGATTTATAGTAGTCCCCTTAATAGTCCCACCTCTTTGAGGTGATTTATTGAATTCCCCTTTAACGGTGGGAGGCGAGGACGGGGTTTAGTTGGCAGACTTTCTGAAAAAAACTTGTCGGTTTAAAAGAAAGTTGTATTTTTGCACATTGAAAACGAACTACTCATATAACTATGTGACTGAAATGAAAAGTCCTTTTCGACAATACTCCGCACAGGGGAAAAGAACACTTGTTCAGCCCATTACGCTTGGCCGAATGCAAGGAAAAGGTTAATGTATGTTAAAAACAGGTCACATTTTCAGGGTTTGTGTGTTATATAGGAAAGCTGTCGCCACAGCACACAGGAAAGCCGAGAACTGTATAAAAGAGTAGGCGCATTATTAAAGACGCTATAGTACAACGTATGACTGATTATTGCAAAATATTCTCATTGTCGCGTCCCTTCGGGACGCTGGGAGTGAGTTTATTCTGTCACCGCACTGCGCAATATACGATGTTGCTCCCTTCCGGTCGCGACACCGTTTATTGCTTGTACGGTGTTATTGATATACAGCCTTTTCGAGGCTGTAAAAAAACAGTCGTATTAAAACTAGAGCAATTAAAAAACAACAGACTGAAATGAAGAAAAGACTGACACTGACCGCCTTACTGATGATGGTAATGACCGCCGCATGGGCGGACACACTGGATGTGTGTCTGCCGTGGAACCATGTGCAGAATGTAGTACCCATCAATGCCAACTACGCCGACTGGGGCTTCGAGAACGAGTTTATCTACCCCGCCTCGCGTGTGGGAGAAATGGCGGGTGGAGCGATAACGCAGATTACCTTCTATGCCGTACGCGACTCGTTGGATTTCAACGAGACTTTCATGCTGCGCATGGAGGAGGTGGCGGACAGCGCCACACAGCCCCTTTCGTGGGTTCACAGCGATGCCATGCGGCTGGTATGGACTGGTTCGGCCACTATCCGCGACAGCCTGTGGACCATCACCCTCGACACCGCTTTCCCCTACATGGGCGGCAACCTTCTGCTTTCGTTCCTCTGCACGGGGCAGGACGGGGGCTTCTACACCAACGAAAATATTTTCTGCTCGTACGCAACAGACTACTACTCGATAAACTGCCGCAACGCCAACGCGCAGCATGTAATCAACAGCTGGTTTTATGCCCCGCAGAGGCTGCCGTCGGCCACATTTGTATACACGCCCAATGCCGTGGGCGACTGTCACCGCCCGTTGGAGGTAACGGTAGACAGTGTGGGACCGTATGTCGCTTCTCTGAGTTGGGACACAGTGAGCGGGGCCTTGGGGTATGAGTGGGAGCTGTATGCCGAAGGGCTATTAGCCGACAGCGGATTTACAACCAACAATACACTAGTTTTCAACACACTCAGCCAAGCCACGGACTATATTTTCAGGATGCGGACCGTGTGCGACTCGGACAGCCGAAGCGTCACCGTACAGCGGACGTTTACCACCCTGTGCGATATAATCACACCGTTCGACCTTCCGTTTGTGGAGGATTTCGAGGATTATCCCACCATGAGTAACTTCCACGGCATAAGGTGCTGGACCCTCCTTGCCTACAGCCGCGAGAACATGTTGCGCGTGGAGAGCAACACAGATGGCAACAAGGTATTCAGTTTTTGTCCACAAAACAACAGCACCCCGCAGTTTGCCGTACTGCCCGAAATGCAGGGAATACGGGGCATGCACCTCACCTTCAGGATGCGCAACAGCTACTGTATAGCCAACATGCAGGTGGGTGTGATGACCGACCCCACAGATACGCTGACTTTCACGCCTGTGGCGGCATTCGATACGGTGATGACGGCGAATGTGTGGCAGAATATGGAGGTGATTTTCCCCTACTATGCCAGCAATACGGGACATATCGCCTTCCGCGCCGGTATGGCACCGACGGTGACAGGATGTTGGATAGAGATTGACGACATAGCGATTAACAGCATCCCTACATGCAACCCGGCGCAGGGAATAGAAGTAACCCATATTACCGCGACCTCGGCCGACATCGTGGTGCACGATAACGACACCACCGGGGTCACCTACGCTGTGACCCTCACAGGTGGCGGGACCACTCGCACGGCAACCTTTACTGGCACTACCCTGACGCTTACCGCCCTCAACCCCACAACCGACTATACCGTCAGCGTGAGGAAGCACTGCGCCGACAACACTGGGCATCTGCCCCTCACAGCAACATTCCACACCTTGTGCGCTCCGATGCAGCTGCCTTGGAGCGAATCGTTCGAGAACATCGGAACCACCATTCCCGAATGTTGGAAAACAATAAACGGCCAATCCAACCCCTATTCCATTGCCACCGCTGTGGGATACGGCTCGGGGATGCGGTCGCTGACAGGCTACAGCCTGCATACACCGGAGCTGCAGGTGGTGCTGCCCGAATTCGACATGCAGCCCGACAGCCTGCTGCTGGGCCTTGAGGTGATGCGCTACACCCACGGCTCCGACTCGGCCTCGGGGGTGGAGGTGGGCATACTGGCCGACACCGCCGATGCTTCGACATTCATGCCAATGTCCACATGCATTCCCTCCAGCTTCTGGACCTGGGAGCACTACAACATCACCTTCCCCGGCCACACATCGGGGCGTGTTGCTTTGCGGTTCCTCGGCGTGCAGAACGTATCGGAAACGGCACACACCTTTGTCGACAACATCACCGTAGAGGCATTGACCGACACGTTTGCCGACACCTGTGCCCAACCCACAGGCATCCGGGTGACCGACATACATGGAGACCGGGCCACACTGCATATCACCTCGCCGATGGCTGTGCCGCACTATATGGTTTATGCAGGCAGCTACAACTTGGAAATATTCAGCAGTGTATGCACGCTTACCGGTCTTGCCAACGACAGCCTGTACACCGTGGGCGTCAGTTCCATCTGTGCCGACAGCAGCCTCACGGCCAGCACAATGGTGCAGTTCCGCACAGACATCTGCTCACCCATGCCGCTGCCCTGGAGCGAGAACTTCGACGCAGTGAGCATTGCCAACCACTTGTACGGAGAGCCACTGACCGACGCACTGCCCTGCTGGACCCGTTGCGGGAACGGTTCGAGCACCATAAACAAAGTATACGGCACAACCAACAACCGACTAGAGTTGGAGCTGGGCTCGTACAACCGCAATAATGTCGTGGTGCTTCCCGAACTTCAAGGCAATCTGGCCAATATGGAAATGAGTTTCACCAGCACACCCAGCTATCCCTATAATTCCACCGACCATATATTGCAGGTGGGCTACACTCAGACAGCCGACGACACTGCCAGTTTCCACCCCCTGTACAGCATCAATGCAGCGGACTATGTGGTAAGCTACAATGTGGTGCCACGAACCGAGACAGTTGCCTTTGACGGTGCACCCGCTAACGCCCGTATCGCACTGCGTATCCCTATGGGCGACATCGCCTTCGAATGGTATATCGACGACATTGAGGTGCACGCCGTGCAGCAATGCCCCGTTCCGCAGGCTGTCGCCGTGGTGCACATAGGTGCCGACACCGCGGACCTGATTATCAGCGACACCGTTACGGGAGAAACCTATCGGATAATCCTTACCAGTGGCGACACCATTCAAACAATCACCCATTTGGGCACAAGCACCTTAACGCTTTCGGGCTTGATGCCCTCCACCGAATACACGGTGGCTGTCAGTGCCTTATGTGCCGACAGCACATTGACCGCAGCGGTATCATGCACGTTCCGCACGATGTGTGCACCACTGACCTATGCCGATATGCCCTACACACTGGACTTTGAGGATTACCCCTCTGGGGATGCCGAAGAGCCTTGCTGGCGATACTACAAAGTGTTGGCCGACGGGACGACGGTGGTG
>ONQD01000059.1 GCA_900319865.1 uncultured Bacteroidales bacterium
TGCGGTAGTTGGTCCAGGGGTTGCCGATGGGATGGGTGTCGAGTTCGACAGGCATAATGAGTCCCATGATCTGCTCCTCATCATAGCCCTTTTTGCGGAGAATCTCGCGCTGTACGGCGCCGGAAGCCAGCATGCCCATAGTGGCCAGTTGCTTGTAGCTGAGCGTTCCTGCAAGGAGGTAAGCGTTGTTGGAGTAAAGACCGAAATGCGGCGCGTGGAACTGGAGAAGTTCGTTGTACGTGTCGGGAGGGATTTCGTAGAAGGCGAAAATCTCACCTCGCTGCATGGATTTTCGGGCCTCGGCATGGTTGTCGTAGACGGCTTCGACATGAACACCCTGTGTGGCATTGAGTTCATGGCAGAGACGGCGCGAGAGGTAGCTGTGGTCCATATCCACCACACCTATAGGCATCCGTTGAGGCAGCCCTTCCTGCATCATGGTGGCGAAAAAGATGAAGGAAAAGACGATACCGAGGGTGAGGATGATGAGGTAGCGGGGGTTGAGCTGGATGCGGCGCAGTTCGCGTAGCATCACTCTTAATGTGGGGTTATTTGCTTTGTTCTGCATGGTGCCAAGGGTGTTGAAAGACAAGAATTAATGCTTGGTGTCGCTGATGATGGCTGTCATGCCGGGACGGAGGCCTTCGATTTTTTCTTGGGGGACGGCTTTGACATCGAAACTCTTGACATCGTATTGGCCATTGGTCTTGGTGGCACGCCAAGTGGCGTAGCTTGCCATCGCTTGGACTTTACGGACATTGCAAGTGTAGGTCTGCTCGCCGAGAGCGGGGATGTTCACTTCGATGGTGGCGCCGCTGTGGATGTCCTTAAGAAGGTCTTCGCGCACGGCGAATGTCATCCACATGTCGCTCATATCGAGGATGGAGACCACCGGGGAGCCGGTGCCGATGAGGTCGCCCATTTTGGCATAGACCTCGACCACTTCACCATCGCACGGAGCGATGAGGTAGCTGTCGTTCTTGTAGCTCTGAACCTCGGCCACGGCACCGCCAGCCTGATTGACAAGAGCGGCGGCAGCATCGATGTCCTCGCGCTGAGCGCCTTCCTTGGCCATGAGATACTGCTGCTCGGCGGCGGCGCAGTCGGCTTGTGCCACTTTGTATTTGGCATCGACCTCGTCGAATTTCTGTGCAGAGACGACACCTTTTTCATAAAGGCCTTTCACCCTGTCGTAGGATTTGCCGTAGACATCGACGGCAGCCTTGGCTTTCTGCCACACTTGGTAGGCCATCTGGATTTGCTGTTCGCGGGCACCGTGCTGGGCTTTCTGACTTTGTGCAGATGCGGCACTGCGGACTGCAGTGGCTTGCATCATCTTGGCATCGATCTGGGGACTGTAGATGTGGGCGAGAGTATCGCCAGCTTTCACCTTGTCGCCCTCTTGGACATAGATTTGGTCAATACGGCCTGGGACCTTGTTGCTGACACGGTATTCGGAAGCATCGACTTCGCCCATGAGTATTTCTTTCTGTGGATGGATGGCCACCAATCCAGCCAGTGCTACAATTACTACCAGCCCGAGGATGACTGCGAGGCCGGAGAGAAGGGATTTGTTTGTTTCTTTCATATAGAGTATTGATTTGTTATTGGTTAATTCCCATGGCTTGACGAAGATAGACACGGCTCATGGCTATCTCTATTTGAGCGTCGACGACCTCGCTTTGAGCGGACAGCCAAGCAGTTTGGGCGGCCATAAGGTCGCTACTGCTGCACACACCAGCCTGAAAACTCTCGTTGGCAAGTTTGAGGTTCTCCTCGGCATTGTCGAGGTTACTTTGCGCTTGGGTCAGTTTCTTATAAGCCAAGGTCAGTTCGTAGTTGAGTTTGTTTACCTGCAGTTCTATCAAATCCTGAGCTTCTTCAATCTGGTATGCCACTTCGCAGCGTTTGGCCTTGGCGGCCTTGAGCGCATAGAAACTGCCTGGGTGGGCTATGGGGATGTTGACCGCCAAGCCGGCCATGAAGGAGCCGTTGAATTCGTTTTTGAAACCATCGAAGATGTTGGGGTTAGAGAAGAGATAGCCAGCAGTCAGTCCGATATTGGGCATCAACGTGGAGCGGGCAATTCGAACACTTTGCTGCGCAATACTATCGCTAATGTGAAGCATCTTCATTTCGCTGCGACGGCTGTAGATGTTGTCCAAGTTGATGTTTTCGGGGACAGACGACCCTTCGGCAAAAGAGGAGAGACCCTCGTCGGCTACCGTGAAGACGGTGTCGAGGGGCATGCCACAGCGTTGGGCCAGCAACATTTTTGCAAGGAGCAGGCCATTGGTGGCTTTGGTGAGATTCATCTGAGCCTCGTTGAGTTTCACACGGACACGGGTGAGGTCTCCCTCTGTGGCGACATCTGCCTTGACCATCTCGTCAACGTTATTGTAAAGCGTCTGCAGGAGGGCGGCATATTTCTCTGCCACCTCTTTTTTATGCTGAACTGAAACCACCTGCCAATAGGCTTCGTCGACAGCGACAAGGGTTGCCTCGCGCTGCTGGTCGTATGCAACGCCCGAGAGGCTGTTTGTCAACCTTGCGGTGCGATAAAGTGCCAACAGTTTGCCACCCATAAAGAGGGGCTGGGAGACGGTAACCGTGCCAAGAGCTACGGTGTGGGTGTTAAGTTCAAGTGCATCAGTGATTCGTTGTCCGGCATTATTCAGCGCATTCTCGATGCGGGTGTTGTGCAAGATGTTGTCGACTGCAGGACCCACAACATCACTGTTCAAGCCGAGGTTGGTTAGTTCGTCGGTGATGGCTTGGTTGATATTGCTTTGGACACTGGTTCCCATAGAGTTGATTTCGTCACGCTGCTCTTTGCTGAGTAGGTTGACCTCTTTCTGCATCCAGGAATATGTACCGTTGGCACTCACTTTTGGGAGCATTTGCCAAAGCGCCACTTTTTCCAGGGCCGCGGTTTCGGTACGTTTGATTTCGGCTCGTTTTAATCCTTTGTTGGCCTCAAGGGCACGTTGGCGACACTCTTCCAAAGTGACGCACTGTTGTGCCGAGAGAAGCACCGGAATAAAACACAAGGTTAATAATGTCAATGTTTTGCGTATCATGTCGTACTTTTTTTGATGATGCAAAAGTACATACATTATCAAGAGTGGGACGGGGATATCTATCCCAACTGCCCAAAATGGAAGTTGAAATGAACAAAAGAGAGTCCGAACAGAAGATACAAAATATCTCGCTTTTCGGCATGTCACAGCCTGCAAAATGATTATAATACAAAAAAAGAGGCATCCCCTTGGTTGGGGATGCCTCGATATGAGTGTCAGCACTTGCAATTTTAGTCGAGTTTCATCTCTTGGAGGAAACGGACGCTGGCGTGGATGTGCTTGTACATAATCTGGTCGATGTCGACAAAGTTGACGCATTTGCGGTAGTCGGCCACGAGGTTTTCGATGAAGGGGCTGCTCTTGAGGCCTTCCTGATGACGGAAGTCGAGGGCCTGGGCTGCATCGAAGAGCTCGATGGCGAGGACACGCTCGGTGTTTTCCATTACGCGGTAGCATTTGGTGGCAGCGTTGCCGCCCATGCTGACGAGGTCCTCCTGGTTCTGGCTGGAGGGGATGCTGTCGACGCTGCAGGGGGAGCAGAGCTGTTTGCTTTGGCTGACGATGGATGCGGCAGCGTATTGGGGAATCATGAAACCGCTGTTGAGGCCGGGCTTGGCCACGAGGAAGCTGGGGAGGCCGCGTTTGGCGTCGATGAGCTGATAGGTGCGGCGTTCGCTGATGCTGCCAAGTTCGGCAACGGCGATGGCGAGGAAGTCGAGCACCATAGCCATGGGTTCGCCGTGGAAGTGACCACCGCTGATGACGAGGTCTTCGTCGGGGATGACGATGGGGTTGTCGGTGGTGGAGTTGATTTCAGTTTCGATGACTGAGGCGACGTAGGCGATGGTGTCCTTGGCGGCGCCGTGGACCTGGGGAGCGCAACGGAAGCTGTAGGGGTCTTGGACGTGCTCTTTGTGGCGGCGGATAATCTGGCTGCCGTCGGTGTATTTGCGGACGGCTGCGGCGGTTTCGAGCTGGCCTTTGTGGGGGCGCACCATGTGGAGGCTTTCGAAGAAGGGTTCGATGCGGCCGTCGAAAGCGTCGAGGCTGAGGGCGAGCAGCATGTCGGCCTGTTTGCTGAGACGCTGGGCTTTGAGGATGCACCAGGTGGCGTAGCTGCTCATGAACTGTGTGCCGTTGAGCAGGGCGAGACCTTCTTTGCTTTGCAGCTCGATGGGCTGCCAGCCGAGTTGGGCGTAGACTTCTTTGACATCGCAACGACGGCCTTTGTAGTAGACATCGCCCAAGCCGAGGATGGCGGGGAGCATGAGGTTGGCCAACGGGCAGAGGTCGCCGCTGGCACCGAGGCTGCCTTGCTGGTAGACGATGGGGAGAACGTCGTTGTTGTAGCAGTCGATGAGGCGTTGGACGGTTTGGAGCTGAGCACCGCTGTAGCCGAAGCAGAAGTTCTGGGCTTTGAGCAGGAGCATGAGGCGGACCACCTCTTGGGGCACTTCGTCGCCTACGCCGCAGGCGTGGCTCATGACGAGGTTTTTCTGGAGCTGGCTGAGCTGCTCTTTGCTGATGCTGATGTTGCAGAGGGAGCCGAAACCGGTGGTGACACCGTAGATGGGTTCTTTCTGGGTTTCCATCTTCTTGTTGAGATAGTCGCGGCATTTCTGGATGCGGCGTTTGGCCTCGTCGCTGAGGGCCAAGGTCATTTTGTTGTCAACAATCTCCTTCACTTTGGCGATAGTGAGGCGTTCGTCGGGATTGATATAATGAATCATAATCTAATCTTTATTATTGTGTTATCGGGGTTGGGCGGATGTGGGTGGGATGCTTATTTTTTGATCAGCTCGTGGGCTTTCTGGGCGATGTCGTCGTCGACCAGGATGCGGCCGCAATGCTCGCAGACGATGACTTTCTTGTGCATCTTGATTTCGCTTTGGCGCTGTGGGGGGATTTTGCTGAAGCAGCCGCCGCAGGCTTCGCGGTCGAAGGTGACAACGGCGAGGCCGTTGCGGGCCTGTTTGCGGATGCGCTTGTAGGCGGTGAGGTAGCGCTCGTCGATGAATTGTTCCTGCTCTTTGGATTTCTCGAGGTATTCGGCTTCCTCTTTCTGGGTGTCCTGAATGATGCTGTTCAGCTCTTCTTGCTTGGATTCGAGGTCGGCCTGACGGTTTTTGATAAGGAGCTCGGCGGCTTCGATATGGTGTTCGAGGTCGTTGATTTTGTTCTTCGAGTCACGGTTGCGGCGTTCGCAGAGCTGGATTTCGAGGTTTTGGAATTCGATTTCTTTGTTGATGGCCTCGAATTCGCGGTTGTTGCGCACGTTGTCCTGCTGTTTCTCGTATTTCTTGATCATGGCCTTGTGGTCTTCGACTTCGGAGTTGCGTTTTTGGATGGTGTCCTCCTGTTCGTTGATGTTGGCCCTGAAGTTGTCGATACGTGTCTGGAGTCCTGCAATCTCGTCTTCCAAGTCCTGAATGGCTTGTGGCAGTTCACCGCGGACGATTTTAATCTTATCGATTTCCGAATCGAGCAGTTGTAGTGTGTATAATGCAACAAGACGGCGCTCGATGGCGACATCCACATCTAACATTTGAGGAGCGGGCTCGACGTTGGCTTGCTCTGCTACTTCGGGGGTTGTAACTTTCTTCGGCATTGTATTAAATCTAAGTATTTGTTTATTTTCTTATTTTACAACTAAATATAATTGACGAAGCTTCTACCTCGCTGGGAGATAAAACATGCAAAATTACTAAATTTTTTTGATATAATAGAATAAATTAATTCTTTGGTGAATTGTTCGCTTTCGAAATGGCCGATATCGACGAGGGTGATGCGGCCTTCGGCATGCTGGAAATCGTGGTATTTGAGGTCGCCGGTGAGGTAGATGTCGGCTTTTTGGTCGATGGCGTCGTTGATGAGGAAATTGCCGGAGCCTCCGCAGATGGCCACGCGGCTCACGACGGGGGAAACGATGTCGCTGGTGCGGAGCAAGGGGAGGCCGAGGCTGAGTTTGACCTGTTCGAGAAAGGCGTTGGTGGGGATAGGGTAGGGGAGCGAGCCAATCATTCCGGCACCGACATGTGGCAGGTTCTTGTCGTCGATGGGGTGCAGAATGTGACAATCTGTCAGTCCGAGATGGAACGACAGGATTCCGTTTACACCGTGTTGGAGGTTGTCGAGATTGGTGTGGGCGGCATAGAGGGCTATGTTGTTACGAATCAGTTTAATTATCAGACGGCCGGTGGCATCGGCAGGGGTGATGCGCTTCACGCCGCCGAATATTAAAGGGTGGTGGGTGACAATGAGGTTGGCGTTATGGTCGATGGCTTCGTCGACTACGTCGTCTGTCAAATCCAGCGCGACGAGGGCTCCGGTGCATTCCGTTTGTGGGTCGCCCACAAGGAAGCCGGCATTGTCATATTTTTCTTGATATTCGGGGTGGGTTTCCGAATCAAGATAGGATACGAGGGTACCGATGTTCATAGTTGAATTGTTTTCATTTAATGCTGGTAACGTTTTTAGTGCATTTTTATTGTGTGGAGGGGGCAAGCATTTTTGAGATTGCGGAAATGTCTGACGTTTCTGCCAAGTTGTCATACTTTACTGCCGTCCGTCACCCATTGGCACGGTTTATGCTATTTCTATTTCTGTCGAAAATAATAACAAAAAAATACATTAACTATGAACATTCAACCTTTAGCAGATCGAGTTCTGATTCAGCCCGCCGAGGCCGAACAAAAAACAGCATCGGGAATCATTATCCCAGACACCGCAAAAGAGAAACCCCAAAGAGGCAAAGTACTCGCAGTGGGCAAAGGCACTAAGGACCACGAAATGACCGTCAAGGTGGGCGACAACGTCCTCTATGGCAAGTATAGCGGCACCGAGGTGGAAATAGACGGTGAGAAATATATGATAATGAAAGAGAGCGACATCTACGCAATCATCTAATGCGGTAAGTGCGCAAATGTGTGAATGAGAGGGTCATGTTGGCACAATCGGACATATTTGCACATCGAACCAATCAAAAAGATTTAAAAAAAAGGATTTAACAAATTTACAAATTCGAAAAAAGTTATGGCAAAAGAAATAGTTTTCAATAATGATGCCCGCGAACAGCTCCGCAAAGGTGTTGACGCATTGGCAAATGCAGTGAAGGTAACCCTCGGCCCCAAAGGTCGCAATGTGGTTATTGACAAGAAATTCGGTGCCCCTCAGGTTACTAAGGACGGCGTGACCGTGGCCAAAGAGATAGAACTGGAGAACGGCATAGAGAATATGGGTGCCCAGATGGTGAAAGAGGTTGCCAGCAAGACCAACGACCAGGCTGGTGACGGTACCACCACCGCTACAGTTCTGGCCCAGGCTATAGTGAACACCGGGTTGAAGAACGTTACCGCCGGTGCCAACCCCATGGACCTGAAACGCGGTATTGACAAGGCTGTGGCAGCTATCGTCGAGGACATCAAGGCCCAGTCGCAGGAAGTGGGTGGCGACATCGAGAAGATTCGTCAGGTTGCTACCATCAGTGCAAACAACGACAGCCAGATTGGTGACATTATTGCCGAGGCAATGGAAAAAGTGTCAAAGGATGGCGTTATCACCATCGAAGAGGCCAAGGGTATTGAGACCAGCGTGAAGGTGGTTGAAGGTATGCAGTTCGACCGCGGCTATATCAGCCCCTACTTTGTGACCGACACCGACAAGATGGAATGCACCTACGACAGCCCCCTCATCCTTATCTATGATAAGAAAATCAGCACCCTGCAAACCCTTCTGCCTATCCTGGAACAGGTGGCAAAGAGTGGCCGTGCACTGCTTATCATCGCCGAAGATGTTGAGACCGAAGCTATGGCTACCCTCGTTGTCAACCGTCTGCGTGGCGGTCTGAAGGTGGTTGCCGTGAAGGCTCCCGGCTTTGGCGACCGTCGCAAGGAGATGCTCGAAGATATCGCTATCCTCACCGGTGGTGTGGTTATCAGCGAGGAGAAAGGTTACAAACTTGAAGAGGCCACTATGGATATGCTCGGCACTTGCGAGAAAATCACTATCGACAAGGACAACACCACTATCGTCAATGGTGCAGGCAACAGCGAGATGATTAAGAGCCGCGTGAACCAGATTAAGGCCCAAATCGAAAAGACCACCAGCGACTACGACCGCGAGAAACTGCAAGAGCGTCTCGCCAAGCTGGCCGGCGGTGTGGCAGTGATTTACGTTGGTGCTGCTTCGGAGGTGGAAATGAAGGAGAAAAAAGACCGCTTTGACGATGCTTTGCACGCTACCCGTGCTGCTGTTGAAGAGGGTATTATCCCCGGTGGTGGTACGGCATTTATCCGCGCCGCTCAGAAACTGGAGAGCCTCACTCCCGCCAACGAGGACGAAAAACTCGGTATCGATATTATCCACCGCGCCATCGAGGAGCCTCTGCGCATGATTGTCGAGAACGCTGGCCTTGAAGGTTCTGTGATTGTCAACGAGGTGAAGAATGGTAAGGGCGACTACGGCTACAATGCCCGCACCGAGAAGTACGAGAACCTCTTCCAGAGCGGTGTTATTGATCCCGCCAAGGTGACCCGCGTGGCCCTGCAGAACGCTGCCAGCATTGCCGGCATGCTGCTGACTACCGAGTGCGTGATGTGCGACATCAAGGAACCCGAACCCCCGATGCCCGCTAATCCCGGCATGGGCATGCATTTCTATTTGGCCATGTCATAAAAATTTCGTATCTTTGCAAATGAAAATCAAAGATATAATCAATGACTAAGATTGCCATAAAGGAATACACCCAAGGGCAGACAACCCTCTTCCCACAGTCGCTTGACGAGCGCATAGCGGAAGATGCGCCGGTGAGAGTGGTGAATTACGTTGTCGACCGCTTGGACCTGACGGAGGTGATGGCGACATACAAAGGAGGTGGCTGTAGTTGCTACTCGCCAAGGATGCTGCTGAAGGTGCTGTTCTTTGCATACATGAACAATGTTTATTCATGCAGGAGGATAGAGAAGTTGATGGATGAGAACATCCAGTACATGTGGCTTTCGGGTGACCAGCATCCCGATTTCCATACCGTCAACACCTTCCGCTCAAAGCATCTGAAAGACACCATTGACAATCTCTTCTCGCAGGTGGTGATGTTGTTGGTGGAGGAGGGGTACATAAGCCTGCGGGAGCAATATGTGGACGGGACGAAGATTGAGTCGAAGTCAAACAAATACCGCTTTGTGTGGCGTGGCACGGTGGAGAAGAGCAAGGCGAAATTGGAGAAGAAGATAAAGGCTGTATTGGCGGATATAGAGAAGGGGATTGCGGATGATGAAACTGCCGAGGAGAGTGCAAGCGCTCCGATGGACAGCAAGCGGCTTAAGGAGCGGATAGACGAGCTGAACAAGACCAAGCGGGAAGAGCGCAGCAAGGAAGAACGGAAGATGCTGAAGGAACTGGAGGAGAAGATGCTTCCCAAGATGCAGGAGTACGAGGAGAGCCTGTCCATCATGGGCGATCGCAACTCATACTCCAAGACAGACCACGACGCCACTTTCATGCGGATGAAAGAGGATGCGATGTGCAACGGACAGCTCAAGCCGGGATACAACCTCCAGATAGGCACGGAAAACCAGTTCGTCACCAACTATGCCCTATACCCCAACCCCAACGACACCCTCACGCTCCCTTCTTTCCTTGACCACGGCAGGGAGCTCACTGGCACCCACCCTGAAAGCTGCACGGCAGATGCCGGCTATGGCAGCGAGGCCAACTACGACTACCTCGAGGCCTGCGGCATCCTTCCATACGTCAAGTACAACTACTTCCACAAAGAGCAGAAGCGCGCTTTCAGCGACGACCCCTACCGCCAGGAGAACCTCCACTACAACGAAGAAGAAGACTACCTCGTATGCCCCAGCGGACAACACATGCACCGCGTAGGGGAACATCTCGCCACCGACCCCTCGGGCAACCGCCACACTATAACCACCTACCGCGCATCACACTGCGACACCTGCCCTCTCCACCCCCGATGCTTCAAAGGCAAAGGCGACCGCGAGGTGGAAGTCAACCACAACCTACGCCGCCACAAGGCATACGCCCGCGAGCTGCTCACCTCCGAAGAAGGACTGCTCCGACGAAGTCGCCGACCGATAGAGCCAGAGGCCGTCTTCGGACAGATGAAATACGACAAACAATACAAACGCTTTCGCCACTTCGGCAAAGCGAAAGTCCACATGGACCTTGGACTATTCTTCATTGCATTCAACCTCCAGAAAATGATACGGGGTGGCCTCCGTACCATCATAACTGGCATAAAATGGCTTCATGAGAGCCTTTTCGAGCGACTTTGTCGACTTTTCTGCATTTGCACCACCACTTATTCAAAAAGCTTCACGGTCACCATAGCGACTTCCTGATGCCAAACCTATTAGTTATAAAAAGTCAGAGGGTGCCTTTTGAGACACCCTCATTTTTTTTGTCATATAAAGAAATAGTTGTATCTTTGCAAAAAAAATAAAAATGCAGAAAACATTATATAGCGTTGGTCACTCGAATCAAACACTAGAAGAATTTCTAGCATTGATAATGGTTTATGGCATAAATTGTATAGTTGATGTGCGCAGTGTTCCCGCCAGCAAATACTCACCTCAATTCAACCAAGAAAACCTAAAAAGTTTTCTGCTAGAAAACAATATCCAATATCTTCATTTTGGTGCAGAGTTTGGAGCTCGACGCATAGATAGTATTGGAGAAAATGGTCAAGTTGATTTTGAATTGGCTGCAAAAACTCCATCCTTTACAGCTGGTGTACTACGCATCCTCCGCGGACAGGAACAAGGTTATCGAATAGCTTTTATGTGTTCCGAAGCGGACCCATTGGAATGTCATCGTTTCGCCTTAGTATCTCGATATTTTTATGACACTGGTGTTGACGTACAACATATATTAAAAGATGCCAAACTTGCATCCCATGAATCACTTGAAAAGGTGATGATTAAAACATATATGCATTCAAAGAAATATCACTTGCCAGAAGTCGACTTGATGTTTGGTTCATACACAGAAGAGGACCAAAGGAAAGATGCATACCGGTTGAAAAACAAAGAAATTGGATATAAGCCACAAAATGAGTTGATAGAAATTGACTAACCATGATTACCCTTTATACTATTGGTTTTACCAAAAAGAGTGCGGAGAAGTTTTTTAATTTACTTCGAAGCAACAATGTAAAACAGTTGGTGGATGTTAGAATAAGTAATAGTAGCCAGTTGGCAGGTTTTGCCAAAGGTAGCGATCTCGCATTTTTCGCAAAAGAAATATGCCATATTCCTTACACTCATATTGTCGATTTTGCTCCTACCAAGGAATTGCTCGATAAATGGCATAAAAACGAAGTGTCATGGATTGAATATGAGAAGATATACACGAAAATGCTAACAGAGAGGAATATTCTCCAGAAGTACGGAATAAAGAAATTCGACTGTGCCAGTTTCCTCTGTAGCGAGGACACCCCTGAGAATTGCCATCGAAGACTGTTGGTAGAATATATGCAAAAACACAGCAAAGAGGATGTTACAATAATTCACTTGATTTAACCATGGATAAGTACTTCATTTGTCTTGCCAATTCGTACAAACGAGGCGGTAGATGCATTGCAGGAATCGAGGTATTATTCAATTCTCCAAATAATTGGTCCATTTTACAAGATGAGAATGGATCTCCCAAATGGATTAGACCCATTGCAAATACGGCTTATGGAGAAATCCCCAACTATATAGCATCCAAAATTAAATACTTTTCAATCGTCAAACTTTCAGATGTAACCCCATGCCCCAAAGTAATACATATTGAAGACGTTCATTATTTCAATATGGTGGTGTGCGGACAAATCAAACCTTCGATAGACTTACTTTCTAAATTTGTTGATTGTGTTCATAACACTATTTTTTTCAATCATGGAAAGGCAATTCCATCAGATATAACCTTCTCTGATGCATATTCTTTGATGCTTATTCGTCCAGCGAACGTCAGTACATATACTGATAATAATTGGGAAAAGCCAAAGATTCGTATGAAAATAACCCATTGTGGTGTGACATACGATTTTCCCGTAACAGACCCTGTATTTCTTGATGACTATCGGGCAAATCCATGCATATTGCAGAAAGCTGAAAACATCTTTTTGACATTATCGTTAGGACTTGATTATGGAGGATGGCATCACAAATTAATAGCTGCTGTATTCTACAACATTCAACAATCGATAGCAGAAGAAAAAACAATTCTTAAATCGACACAAAGCGGGTGGATTGTAAAAGAAGAACGCTCTTTTACGGATGAAGAGACAGAAGCAGTCATGGATGCTGTTGTTGTTGCAAATCAATTTGGGAAATCAGTATGTTTCTACATGAAAGGGGGTGGGCAATGCTATTTTCCTTTAACATCTGACAGCGAGATTGGTGTCGGTGAGAACGTTGACCTTGCCGACCTTCAAATATTGACACTCTGCAAAGGAGGTACCGATGACATCATGCGTGTACGATATTGCAAAAGAGAGACTGTTGTGAAATCCTATATGGATATTCAAAAAAAATTGCACATAAACGCATATTCCAAATGGACTACTGAAGATGACGATACACTTTTACAGATGCATCGGGATGGTGCCAGTATCAACGAGATGATGGAAAAATTCGGTCGAAATGAAGGTTCTATAAAATCTCGGATATTGAAACTCGAAGCATCCTCTGCGTCACAGATCAGAACAGACAATTTAACACTTTCTGAAAACAAAGAACGATCCAACTCCAAATCCGTAATTGAGAAACTCAAAGGTTTTTTTAAGAAACGCTGACGTTACTCGTCCCTAATAAAAATATGGACATGAGTCGTCTTAGTTTTTTTCGATATATTTACAACGCTGCCAGCATTGCCGGCATGCTGCTGACTACCGAGTGCGTGATGTGCGACATCAAGGAACCCGAACCCCCGATGCCCGCTAATCCCGGCATGGGCAGAGCAAATAATATAAAGGGAGCATCCACTCGGGTGCTCCTTTTTTTTATATCCCAATAGGTTGTTTGACTCCCATCCAGTCGATACTTCCTTTCTAAATATCGATTTGGGTTAAATCGATATTTTTTTTTATTACTGTCCGCTAAAAATTAGAGCGTACAAAAAAAATAGGGCTGGCATGTAAGTCATGTCAGCCCATTTGATTATCTTTGCAGTCACCAAACATAAAACAAGGATAATCG
>ONQD01000058.1 GCA_900319865.1 uncultured Bacteroidales bacterium
GCGTTCATCCTGAGCCAGGATCAAACTCTTCATTGTAAGAATTGCTTGTTTATTTTACCTTTGACTCGTCTCGTGTCCCCCCTGCCCCCTCGGGACAGGCACCGGACACACGCTATCTCGATGTCCCAAAATTTCTATGTTCTCTCGTTTCCAGGTCAGCTGCCGACAGGCGGCGTTTTCCTTGAAAGCGGGTGCAAAGATACAACCTTTTTCCAAACCGCCAAAATTTTTTTTCAATTATTTTTTGACCCACCCCACCACCGGGCGGACAACCAGCGCGTTGCGTCAATAATTTTTTTTTCGCAGAAACCACCAAATCCTCAAAAATCGCCCCGCAAAAGACGAAAAAAATCCTTTTTTCCACACGTTTTCGGGGTCTCGCAGGGTGATTTTTCGCGAATATCTCTGTATATCGTTGTCTATGTGTGGTTTAAATGCTTTCAAATACTATGGCAACAAAACGAAAGAATACGTTATCACTCTGTTTTGCAGTGCATTGTACCGATATTTGTCGAAAGTAAGGGAAATGGATTATTTTGTCCGCATACGGGAAAACCTGTTGTCCGGCACGCCTCACGTGCGCATCCCCGTACACAACACCACGGGTTGGGGGGCATTCCGATACGGGTCGGTGGCCGCTTGGTGGGCATTCACGGGCACACCGCCGCGTGATGAAAACCGGTTATATCGAAAAAATGGTGTATCTTTGCATCCGTTTTCAGGGGAAACACAGCAAGGTTCTATAAGAACAAAATACTATAATATATATGGTAATACAAAATTGTTTTCGGCATGCATGCGGAACCGTCCCGCGTCCGATTGGTTTCGTCCTCCTGCTCATCCTCTCGGCAGCTTCTCTCATGCCGGCACGTGGACAAGAACTTAATACGAGCTTAAGAGAATCTGAAGAAATTGCGAAGCCGGAAGGAGTGAAGGTAGGTGTGGCGCTATGCGGGGGATCGGCGACGGGCTATGCCCATCTGGGGTTCCTGCAGGCGCTCCAGGATGCAGATGTGAAGATTGACTGCATTAGCGGCACGTCGATGGGGGCGATTGTGGGTATGTTCTACGCTGCCGGCTATTCTCCGCGGCAAATTGTGCGCATCATCAAGCAGGAGCAGATGGTGAAAAGAGGCAAAATATTCCGTTTTAACATGAAAAAGGATGGGGGACTAGCAGACTTTGGCCGAATGAGGCACATAATAGCGAAGTATATCCCCCATAATAGTTTCGACTCGCTGCTAATACCTTTTTATTGTTGCGTGACGGATATTAACCATCTGAGGCCTGTGTATGTGTCGAAAGGGGACCTGCTGAAGGAATACGTTACGGCGTCGGCATCGATACCGGGGGTGTTTGCACCGGTGATGATAGACAGCGTGTATTATGTGGACGGTTTTGTAATGAACAACCTGCCCGTGGAACCGCTGGTGGAAGAGGGATGCAACGTGAGGTTGGGACTATATATAGAGCACGATACGGTGATGGAGCGAATAGACAACCCGGCCATTATTGCCTCGCGGGCGATGAATGTGAACTCCGACCTCTGCACGACCGACCACCTACCCCTCTGCACCCACAGTGTGGCGATAAAAGTGCATGGGCTGGGGAAGATGGATTTTGACAAGATAGACACTTTTTTTGAATATGGATATCAGGCCGGTGTGAAGTTTCTGGCGGACTTGGCACGTAAAGGGCAATCGATCAGTGGGTTGGTGAACGGAGGAGAAGATATAAAACGGCGGTGAATAAAAAATATTTGCCATATTGAAATAAAGTTGTACTTTTGCAATTGATTTGGTCGCTGAAAAGATTGTAGCGAAGGGCAAATAGCCCATTGAGAACAAACTTATTAAGCGTTAAAAGGGAATCAGGTGGAAATCCTGAACAGTCCCGCTGCTGTGAGCTCAGAAAGACCGCAGCCCCCAAGATAAAGGCCACTGTGCGGCGCGAAAGTCGCATGGGAAGGCCGGGCGCGGAGAGCGAGTCAGAAGACCTGCCAAGTTGAGAATTTAAGGCTTTCGAGGAAAGAGCTGAAAATTGATGGTACACAAGATAATCTCAAGGTGTACGGTCCCTTTTCACTTGTTTCATGTAGAAAGCTGTTTTGTGGAAACTAACAAAATAGTAGCTATATGGTATTTAAAAAAATTACAACTTTTGCATTGGGCCTGCTTATAACAGCGGGTCTTGCTGCCAAAACGGGCAACAACGAGATGCATGGAGGTGCCAAGGATGGCAATGCCAAGGGCATCTCATTTCCTGCATCTGACATTCAGTTCTGGACCGGTACTGGGTCAAACCAGGCCACCTATATCCTTGGTTGGGACGATGACCCCAGCGGCAACGACACCGCTTTGGTGTGGGGCGTTCGTTGGAACGGCACCGCTACGGCAACGACATTGTTGGACACCATTGCTGCATACGACACGCGCTTCAACTACACACTGAGTGGTTCGTTGATGACGGATATGTCATTCAACGACGGCACAATTAATCCTGGTTCGAGCATGAACGGATGGTGCTATTACCACAACGGCAGTTGGGGCATGTACGCATGGCCCAACCAGCCAATGGCCAACGGAGACGTGATTGAGATGAGCAGCAGCTGCCTTTTCAGCCTGAACTCCGCCACAGCGGTCACCGACCCCTCGCCGACGGGCACAACCGACACGGTGGATGCCACGATTGACACTTCGGACATTGTCTTTTGGGTTGGAAACGGCACTAACAGAGCCGTGTTGATTGTGAACTGGGGTAACCCTGATACCGCTTTCGCTTGGGGATTCCGTTTCAACGGCACCGTTACCGCCCAAACCATGGTGGACAGTATTGCCGCCGCCGATCCCCGTTTCTGGACGGTGGGGACACCTTCGTATAACGGAGACATCCACTACATTCTTAACAATGGCGACACGCTGGGATTGATACCTGGTCCGTCCACAGCAGATGGATACAATTTCTGGTGGGCCAACCTCAACGGAGTCAGCGCCGGCAGTGGTTCTGGAGAGTCGCTGCACAACGGCGACGTGTTCAAGTATGGCGATTACAGTGTGGGCATTGGCTGGGACCCCATGGGAACCTATTTCTTGGAGCGTGCCTGGCCGAAGACTCCCACTCCCGCCCCTCTCCCCACCCCCACCGATACTACTACTATTGTAGATGCCACTATCGACACCGCCGACATCCTCTATTGGGTAGGTACCGGCAGCAACAATCTGACCTTTGTGGTGAACTGGGCAGATACCGCCTTGGCCTGGGGCTACCGCTTCAACACTGAAAGTGTTTCCATGCCCACTGTTCTCAATGACTTGGCTGCCGCCGACCCCCGACTGACTTTCGGAGCCACGGGAATGCTTAACGACATCTGGTTTGTGGAAGGCAACGACACCCTGAAAATCACTCCCGGAAACTATTGGGAGCATTCCTTGAATGGCAACATGTCGGCCGGAATGGGCACAACGATGCACAACGGCGATTTCAGCCGCTGGGCCGACCCCGCTGGCGGTGTGGCAGTGGACAGTTTCTACTATGATGGCTGGGGCTGGTTCTACACCTACGCCTATCCCGCCACTATCTACCCCGTTTCCATACCCTCTAGCGACGACCCCGTGGTGGATGCCACCATCGACACCAACGACATACTGTATTGGGTTGGCACCGGAGCCAACAAGCTGACCTTTGTGGTGAACTGGGCCGACACCGCCTTGGCTTGGGGCTACCGCTTCAACGCTGACAGCGTGCTGCTGAGTACCGTAATGGACCATATTGCCGAAGTCGACCCCCGCTTCAGATACACGGGTACCGGCATGGTGAGCGACATTAATTTTGTCACGAATGGCGACACTCTGGGCATCACTCCCGGCAACTGGTGGAGCCATTATCTGAACGGCACTACGTCGGCCGGTATGATGCAATGGATGCACAATGACGACTTCAGCCGCTGGGCCGACCCCGCTGTCGGCGTGTTGGTGGACAGCGTCTACCACGAAGACTGGGGCGGCTGGTGGGAACGCATCTATGTTTACCCCCAGACTATCTATCCCGTAAGCGAGCCTGCACCGGTTAACGCTACCATTACTGCCGACGAGATTGAATACTGGATTGGCGAAGGCGAGAACCAGCTGGTGTTTGTGGTGAACTGGGCCGACACCGCCTTGGCCTGGGGCTACCGCTTTGCTGACGACAGCGTGATGCTGGGCAATGTGATGGACGACATCGCAGAGGCCGACCCGCGATTCAGCTACAGAGGCAGCGGAATGGTGGACGACATCTATTTTGTGGAAGAAGGCGACACGCTGGCAATCACTCCCGGCAACTGGTGGGAACACCTGTTGAACGGCTACTCGTCGATTGGAATGAGCCAGTGGATGCACAACGGCGATTTCAGCCGCTGGGCCGACCCCGCTGCCGGCATTGCTGTGGACAGCTTCTACTATGACGGATGGGGCTGGTTTTACACCTACGTCTATCCTCAACGCATCCATTCCGTGAGCGACCCCAACACAGAAGGTCCCTTCTGCGGCATTGTGGGTACTGAGGGTTGCGAAGCCATAAACTATACCGACAACCGCATCAAGGCCTGGGCTACGGGATGCACGGTGGTGCGCGGCTCAAGAAATGTGAGCGACCCAGATGCAGCACCTGTGGACTACGGTACGGAGGATGCCGGAGTCGGACCCGCCTCGGACAACACGATGAATGCCGTAAGTCTTGGTGACGGCGGAATGGCCACAGTGACATTCGAATATCCCATCACCAACGGAGAAGGATATGACTTTGCGGTTTACGAAAACTCGTTTGACGATTACTTCTTGGAGCTGGCATTTGTGGAGGTGAGCTCGGACGGTGAGACCTTTGTCCGCTTCCCCGCCACATCGCTGACACAGACACACACCCAGATAGGCAGCATCGGACAGGTGGACGCCACCTTTATCAACAACCTGGCAGGAAAATACCGTGTGGGTTGGGGCACCCCGTTCGATTTGGAGGAACTTCGCGACAGCGCCAACCTGGATATCAACAACATCACCCATGTACGCATAATAGATGTGGTGGGCAGCATCGACCCGCAGTACGGCTCATACGATGCCTTCGGACACCTCGTCAACGACCCCTTCCCCACTGTATCACGTAGCGGCGGTTTCGACCTGGAAGGCGTATGCGTGTTGAACCAGAATATCACAGGCATAGAAGAGGTTAGCGAAAGCAGCATGAAGCTCTATCCCAACCCGGCCAACAATAAAGCACGCTTGACTATTGCCCCGCAGGCCAACCGCAACGAAGCAGTGCTGTATGACGTTACAGGACGCAAGGTGGTAGCCTACACCGTAGAGGCCGGTGCGACAGGCATTGAGTTGAACACTTCCACTTTGGCAAACGGAGTGTACATGCTCAGACTGGGTAGCGAAGTGATGAAACTGATAGTGAAACACTAATCAATAGGCAGGGAATCTGCCGACATACAATAACTACACTCATTATCAATTATCAATGCAGAGCGGCCGCTCTAAGCGAGTGGCCGCTTCTTTTTCGAAAAGACAGACAAACAGGAAATAGAGTAAACACAAAAACGGAACAAGGATAATGGAAAACGTCCCATTCAGTATTACAAAACGAGACGGCCAACAAGTGCGTTTCTCATTAGACAAAATAATGAATGCCATCATCAAGGCATTCCAGTCGGTAAATGAGCCGGTGAACCTCTCGGCATTGAGCAACATACTTACCCATCTGGACATACACGACAACATTACGGTGGAAGACATACAGAACCAGGTGGAAATATCGTTGATGAAAGAGGGCTACTACAGTGTGGCCAAGTCGTTCATGCTCTATCGCCAAAAGCATACCGAAGACCGTGAGACCTTGGAGAAACTGAACTTCCTGGTGGATTATTGCAAAGCCGGAAACGCCGCCTCGGGCAGCAAATATGACGCCAACGCCAATGTGGAACACAAGAATATAGCCACGCTGATTGGCGAGTTGCCGAAGGCAGGTTTTATCCGCCTGAACCGCCGACTGCTCACCGACCGCATCAAGAAGATGTATGGGAAAGAGCTGGCCACACAATACCTCGACTTGCTGACCCACCATTTTATCTACAAAAACGATGAGACCTCGCTGGCCAACTACTGTGCCAGCATCACCATGTATCCCTGGCTTATTGGCGGCACCGCATCGATAGGAGGCAACTCCAAAGCGCCCACCAATTTGAAGAGTTTCTGTGGCGGATTTGTGAATATGGTGTTCATGGTGTCGAGCATGCTGAGCGGAGCTTGCGCCACACCCGAATTCCTGATGTACCTGAATTACTTTATCGGAATAGAATACGGCAAAGACTACTGGAAAGACACCAACCGGGTGGTTGACCTCTCGGTGAAACGGCGCACCATCGACAAGATGATTACCGATTGTTTCGAACAGATAGTATACACCCTCAACCAGCCCACCGGAGCCCGCAACTATCAGGCCGTGTTCTGGAACATCTCCTATTACGACCGCTACTATTTTGAGAGCCTGTTTGGCGATTTCTACTTTCCGGACGGCAGCAGGCCCGACTGGGACAGCCTCTCGTGGCTTCAGAAGCGATTCATGAAATGGTTCAACCAGGAACGCACCAAGTCGCTGCTCACCTTCCCGGTGGAGACGATGGCACTGCTGACCGAGAACGGCGAGTGCCGCGACAGCGAGTGGGCAGACTTCACGGCCGAGATGTACGCCGAGGGGCATTCCTTTTTCACCTACCTGAGCGACAATGCCGACTCGCTGTCGTCGTGCTGCCGTTTGCGCAACGAAATAACCGACAACGAGTTCAGCTACACCCTCGGCGCCGGCGGTGTCTCTACGGGCTCCAAAAGCGTGCTGACCGTCAACCTGAACCGATGCATCCAGTATGCTGTAAACAACAACATCCCCTATCTCAAATACCTGGCTGACATAGTGGACCTGTGCCACAAGGTTCAAACCGCCTACAACGAGAACCTCAAAGAGCTACAAAGCCACGGGATGCTGCCCCTGTTCGACGCCGGTTATATCAACATGAGCCGCCAATACCTCACCATCGGGGTCAACGGACTGGTGGAAGGGGCCGAGTTCCTCGGCATACCCATCAACGACAACGACCAATATCGGGAATATGTGCAGTCGGTTCTGGGCGTGGTGGAGAAATACAACAAGCAGTACCGCAGCAACGAACTGATGTTCAACTGCGAGATGATACCGGCCGAGAATGT
The DNA here is from genome assembly GCA_900319865.1 of uncultured Bacteroidales bacterium. GTDB lineage: Bacteria > Bacteroidota > Bacteroidia > Bacteroidales > P3 > Colimorpha. Next base: position 7,236 of record ONQD01000058.1, read on the forward strand.
GGGCATCAAGCACGCCAAATGGGACAAGGAGGACGGGTATTTCGTTCCCCGCGACTGCTACAACAGCTATTTCTACATCGTAGAGGACGACTCGCTCACCATTCTCGACAAGTTCCGTCTGCACGGTGCACCCTACATCCAGCACCTCACCGGCGGCAGTGCACTGCATCTCAATCTGGACGAGCACCTGTCGAAAGAGCAGTACCGCCAACTGCTTCGCGTGGCCGCCACCGAAGGATGCAACTACTTTACCTTCAACATTCCCAACACTATTTGCAACGACTGTGGCCATATCGACAAACGCTACCTGAAAGAGTGTCCCGTGTGCCATAGCAAGAATGTGGATTACATGACCCGCATTATCGGCTACCTCAAGCGTATCAGTAACTTCTCACAAGGCCGTCAAGAAGAGGCGCAACGCCGCTATTACCACGATGCTTAAATACCTGAACACCGATATTGTTTTCCAGGAGGTGCCCGACGAGACCTCGCTGGCCATCAACATCACGGGGTGCCCCTGCCGTTGTCCGGGATGCCACAGTCCCTATCTGTGGGCGGACACCGGTCGCCCCCTTGATGCCGAGGCCATCGACGGTCTGATGGGCCTACATGGCGATGGCGTTACATGCATCTGCTTTATGGGAGGGGATGCGGCTCCCCACGAGGTGGCCGATTTGGCAGCATACGTCCATCGGCGTTACCCTCGCCACAAAGTGGCTTGGTACAGCGGACGGCAGTATATTCCCCACAATGTGGACAAGCAGCAGTTCGACTATATCAAGGTGGGACCCTATATCGCACACCTCGGCCCCTTGCAGTCGTCTCTCTGCAACCAGCACATGCTAAAACGGCAGCCCGACGGCAACTTTATTGACATCACCGCCCGCTTCCGCAGAAAAGCAACCTGACAATGACGCAATAATGATGGTGCGGAGTTCCGCGTGTCTATTCCAAACATTGGCACAGCATTATGGGATAGAACTTCCCCTAATCGGGTAACCTGATACAGGATACCCGATTGTTCGTAATGGGGAATAAGCACCCCTTGATACCATAGACGCACCCGAGTCCTGACAGGGACGCGACCTTGCATAACACGGTACAAGAGAACGGAGTCCTCGCAGTGCCGTGAGAATACTACCAATAGACTAGCGTCCCGTCAGGGACGCGACACAAAACGAATAAAATAAATCCAATTAAGTGTCTGTGATGGTTCTTCAACCCTTCCTCAGTCCCCTTCGGTTCTGACAAATAGAAATTGGCATCCCAGTCGAAAAAAAAATGCATCTCTGCATTATTATTATTGCTATTTACAATTTATTTCGCACTTTTGCATCGTAAATTTACGGAGTACAACTCCTGATTTTACATGATAATACGGAGTACAACTCCACATATTCAAAGAATCTAATTCATGGCACTATGCTAGATAGAATACTCAAAATCAAAGATGCAGAAGATGAAAGTGTATTCCTTTTTGGTGCTCGCCAAACGGGAAAGACAACATTACTGCTTAAACTATTTCCGAACAATAAATACTACGACCTGATTGAATCCGATACCTACGAACGTCCAAGAAGAAATCCCTCCTTACTGCGCCAGGAACTGGCCACCGCTCAAAGTGGCGATATAGTCATCATAGACGAGATACAGCTAATCCCGGAACTGTTGAATGAAGTACATTGGCTTATCACACGACAAAACATTCACTTCATCCTGAGCGGCTCCAGTGCTCGGAAATTGAAACGCAGAGGTGTCAACACTCTTGGTGGCCGTGCCGTCAGGAATGTGTTGTACCCACTCGTCAGTGCGGAAGTGGACAATTTCGATGTAGTGAAGGCTGCCAACAGCGGCATGCTGCCCACCCACTATCTGAGCACCAGCGACCGCCAGTTAGAGAAACGTATGCAGGCCTACATCTCCGTCTATCTGAAAGAGGAAATTGCAGCCGAAGCATTAGTGCGCAAACTCGCATCCTTCAACCGCTTTATGGAAGTAGCAGCTCTCACCGATGGAGAAATAGTCAATTACAACAACATCGCCCAAGACTGCGGCATCGACGCAAAGACTGTCAAAGAATACTTTGCCATACTGGAGGAAACGCTCATTGGATACATGATTCCAGCCTTTTCCCGTGTAGTGAAACGTCGACTCAATCAGGCTCCCAAATTCTACTACTTCGATGTTTCAATACCCAACTACCTCCTACACCGCCGCAACATGCTGCCAGGAAGCGATGATTTCGGCCATGCTTTTGAACATCTGATAATACAGGAAATCGTCGCCTACCTCGGCTATCACGACTACGAAAATGCCCTCTCCTACTGGCACACCCATACAGGATACGAAGTCGATGCCGTCCTCGGAGATGCCAATGTAGCCATCGAAATCAAATCCTGCCAAGAAGTACAATCCCGCCACCTGCGCGGCCTAAAAGCGTTTGGCGAAGAACACCCCAATGCCCGCCTCATCATCGTTTCCCTCGATGTTGCACCTCGTACTCTCAACAATGTCGAAGTAATGCCGGCAACCCATTTCCTACAAGAACTCTGGAACCATAAAATCTACTAACAGTAGAGTTAATAACAAATGAATAATGGCGATTCGTCCTGTCAGGGACGCGACCTTGCATAACACGGCACAAGAGGACGGAGTCCTCACAGTGCCATGATAGCCCAGCGTCCCGATAGGGACGCGACACAAAACGAGTAAACCCACCAAAAGAGTGCATGATGGTTCCTCCACCCTTCATCAATCTCCTTTTGGGTCGGGCAGCAAGAAGTCCGCAATGTTGTCAGGCGTGATAACCTGAAATTCGGAATTAGGGTAGGCCTCGGTGAAAGTCTTGGTAATGGATGCTTTTGCTCGCGGATTCCATTTCATCTCATAGGCATGCAGTTTACCTCCCGACTCTTCCAGATAGTCTATCTCCTGTTGCTGTTTGGTCCGCCAGAATTGCTCTTCATCCTTTCGGCAATGACGAAATTCTCCCACAACGCTCCTATATCCTGCCTCACCTCTGGGGCTCTATAGTCGGCTATCAAAGCATTCCGTATGCCATTGTCATAAAAGTATATCTTGCGGCTGGACTTGAGCTCGTGGCGCAGGTTGCGCGAGAACGAGGGTAGGCGAAAGATGATATAGCACTGCTCCAGCAGGTTGATGTAGCGTTCCACCGTCTTGCTGTCCATTGAACACATCTGGCTCAATTCATTATACGACACTTGCGACCCCACCTGATAGGCCAATGCCCTCAACAGGGTTTGCAGTTTGTCGGGATGCTTGATACTCTCCCACGAGAGAATGTCCTTATACAGATAGGCATCGGTCAGCAGTTTGAGTATCTCCACCTCGTGATACGCCTTGGAAGCATCCGCATCTCTTTCAGTTTTCCGTGATGCGCCACCATCTCGCCAAACGACAACGGGAACATCTGATACTCCCATTTTCGGCCAGTCAGTGGCTCGTTCACTTTGTTAGCCAATTCAAAAGCAGAACTGCCTGTGGCAATCACTTGAACCTCACTGTCCGAATCTGCAATCAGTTTCAATCTTAGGCCAATGTTCTCTATACGCTGTGCCTCATCAAGGATTACAATCTTTGAATTGCTGAATTCCGACAGCAGACGGTCTGCCGAAGCATTGGCAAATTCAACCACAATACACCCTCTTTCTGTCGCAATAATTGTTTCAAAAGAGTGGTTTTCCCCACCTGACGCGCCCCAGTAAGGATGATAACCTTACCTACAAACAGCTTGTTCTCAATTGTTTTATATAGCAATCGCTCAACCATAATCCATTACTTTTCACCTTGCAAAGATACAACTTTTTTGGAATCTATTCCAAAAAAGTCATAACTTTTACGGAATTAATTCCCAAAAAGTAAGTAGAATAGGCACTCAGCAAAATAGTAGAAAACTGGCGATTCGTCCCGATGACTTTCCCTAGAATTGGTTGACAGATTTGGGACGGTTAAACTGAATTGGTTTACAATATTTAGGCCATATCCCTAATCCGGCTTACACCATCACGG
>ONQD01000056.1 GCA_900319865.1 uncultured Bacteroidales bacterium
TTTAACGTTATACGGGAAATAAATACAAAAACACAACACCCAAAATGAAGAAGTTATTAATTGCAGTCAGCGTCATGCTGCTTACCATGGGTGCCGCAAGCGCTCAGAACTCATTCCGTGGCATTGTGAAATACCAGCTTGAAAGCACTGGTAAAGTCGATGTCAAAATACCTGCAGAACAATCAATAGTAGAGGTAAAAGTATACGACAACCAAATCCGCTTAGGCCAAACCACACAGAACGGTTTCAAAGTCGCCCAAGCCGCCGACTTCAGCCCCTACATCTCCTACCTTGCCGCCAATGGCATTGATTTGGAGACCTACACCGGCGACGGCAAATTCCTTATCCGCGACGAAACCTCCAAAGAGAAACTCGACAGCGGCTATATAGTCGACACCGAGCCCGGTCACTACTACTACGAGAATGCCGACGAGACCAAGGAAATTCTCGGCTACACCGCCAAGAAACTCATCATGCACCGCTACGACGAAGAGGGCAACGACAACCCCGCCATCTGCTGGTACACCACCGAGATTGGTCCTGAATACTGCATCCTCCTGGGTTCTATCAAAGGTTTCCCGCTGGTGTTCACCCAGGAAGCTGGCGAAGGCCGTGCCATCACCTATACCGCTACCGAAATCATCAAAGGCAAGGTGAAAGAAGTGGATATGCTTCTCCCCGCCGGCTACAAAGATGCCAGTGGCGAAGAGTTCGAGACCTTCCAGCGTGAGCTGAAAGATGCCATCGAGTTGTTGGAAGACTAATAATCCTTCCCCCCTGCAATAATAAAATGCCATAGTGGCTACCCGAACAAGGTTACTATGGCATTTTACTATTAAATCCACACTCGCAACCCCAAGAAAATACAACTCCGTTCAATACACCCCAGGCTAACGCCCACAATCAACAAAAGCAAAATGTCCAAGTCCACCAAATCACAAAAGAAGAAGAAAAAAGTACGTCCCACAGGCAAATTCAAAGAGTTCTGGCGCACCGAACGATGCCGCCGCCTGAGGGGAGCATGCTATATGCTGTTCGCCGTATTCATGGCTGTGGCCATGGTCTCCTTTTTTGTGAAATGGCCCTCACACGAGAACGTATTGGGCACCGTGGGCTACCACCTGTCGGCACTATTGGTGCAGAACACCTTCGGCATTGCCTCGTTTGGTTTCTCGTTCCTGCTCTTCCTCTTCGGGTTGCACCTATGGAAAGTCAACCCCTTACCCCTGAAACGCACCTCCTGGGTCACCCTCTTCTGGATGGTCTGGTTCTCTACGGTATTAGGATACATAGCAGAAAAATTTTTAACCCACTCGCCAACCATAGGAAACTATGTGGGCGTTACCGGCAACTTCATTGCCGAATCGTGCGACCATCTCATCAAGTGGGGAACCCTTGTATTGTTTGGTTTCCTTGCCATAGTGGTACTGATTTTCATCCACAAGGTGAAAATACATCCTCCCAAAGTCAACATCGACCTCGACAAAATCAAATCCATTATCCCCGCCCCCAAGCCCAAGGAAAGCCAAGAGGCCGAGCCAACCGAAGCGGAGGTTCCCACACCAGCAGAACCCACACCGAACCCACAGCGAACCCAACAGACACCCGCTCCGGAAACTCTCGAGAAGGTCACCTTCTCCATCGACGACGAGTTTGCCCGCATCAACCAACGGGCACAATCGTCCAAGAAGGACATCCCCGAGGCACCGCCCAGTTCGGACATCACTTTCAACATCGAGGACACCCAGTCGCATCTGCCCGATGCCCCACAGGAGGAAGAACAGGCGCACTACTCTGAGTTCGAAACAGTGCACACCAGCCATCACTACACCGTGGACGAGCTATACGACCCCCACCTCGACCTGAAGCAATACCAAATGCCCTCCACCGACCTGCTCACCGACTGGGAAACCCGCAACGTGAAAGTAACCAAAGAGGAACTGGTGAGCAACAAGGACCGCATTGTAGAGACACTGCGCAACTACAACATCGAAATCACCGAAATCACCGCCTCGCCGGGACCCACCGTCACACTCTACGAAATAAAGCCCGCCCCCGGCATACGCATCTCCAAAATCAAGGGACTCGAGGACGACATCGCCCTCAGCCTCTCGGCCCTCGGCATCCGCATCATCGCCCCCATACCCGGGAAGGGTTCTGTGGGCATAGAGGTACCCAATGCACGGCCACAGATAGTGTCCATGAAAAACATGCTTGAATGCGACGCATTCCGCAACAGCAACAAAATGGAGCTGCCCATAGCATTTGGCAAAACCATCAGCAACGAACCCTTTGTTACCGACCTCGCCAAAATGCCCCACCTCCTCATGGCAGGTGCCACCGGCACGGGTAAATCGGTAGGCCTCAACGCCGTCATTGCATCCCTTCTGTTCAAAAAGCACCCCTCCGAACTCAAATTCGTCATGGTCGACCCCAAAAAGGTTGAACTCTCGCTATACAATAAAATAGAACGGCACTACCTCGCCAAACTGCCCGACAGCGACGAAGCCATCATCACCGACGTGAAGAAAGTGGTCCGCACCCTCAACTCTCTCTGCATCGAGATGGACCAACGCTACGAACTGCTTCGGAGTGCAGGCGTCAGAAAGATTACCGAGTATAACGACAAATTCATCCATCGTCAACTCAACCCCGAAAACAACCACCGCTTCCTCCCCTACATCGTGTTGGTAATCGACGAGTTTGCCGACCTCATCATGACCGCAGGCAAGGAGGTTGAGCTTCCCATCTGCCGTCTCGCCCAGCTGGCACGTGCCGTGGGCATCCACCTCATCATAGCCACCCAACGCCCCACCACCAACATCATCACTGGAACAATCAAAGCCAACTTCCCCGCACGCATCGCCTTCAAGGTAACCAGCGGCATCGACTCCCGCACCATCCTCGACTGCAGCGGCGCCCAACGCCTCATTGGGCGTGGCGACATGCTCATCTCGCTCTCCGGCTCCGACCTGGTGCGACTGCAGTGCGCACTGATCGAGACCGAGGAAATTGAGGAACTGGCCGACTTCATAGGTTCGCAGCGCGGCTATCCCGACGGGTTCCTCCTGCCCGAATATCTCGACGAGAACGAAGAGCCCAACAAAGACTTCGACCCCAAACAGAAAGACGAATTCTTCAACGACGCCGCCCGCCTGGTGGTGGCCAGCCAGTTCGGTTCCACCTCGCTGCTGCAACGCAAGCTGCAACTGGGCTACAACCGCGCGGGACGCATCATCGACCAGCTTGAAGCCGCCGGCATTGTGGGGCCCTACAACGGCTCTAAAGCACGCGAAGTGCTGGTGCACGACGAAGTCCAGCTCGAAGAGTTGCTCCGCAGCCTCTAACACCTATCCACCCCATAATCGTTATCATGACGCCTATCGAGGAATACTGCGCCGCCCACACCTCAATGCCCGACGATGGCATATACCAGGTATTCCGCTCTGTGGCGCTCCATACCGCCAACCCCAACATGGCGTCATCGCCCTATCAAGGAGTGCTGCTCCAAATGCTGGCCTCGATAGTACAGCCCGAAATAGTCGTTGAGGTAGGCTCGCATGCGGGCTTCGGCTCGGTGTGCCTGGCTCGCGGAATGGACGGCCACGGAACATTGCACCTCATCGAATCGAACGAGGAATACGAGCCCCTTATCCGCAAACACCTCCTCATGGCAGGCATGGGCGAAAACATACAGCTCCACATCGCCCCGGCCATACAGGTTATCCCCACCCTGCCCACAGGCATAGGCCTGGCTTTTGTCGATGCCGACAAAGAAAACTACCCCCTCTATTATTCTCTCCTGCTGCCTAAAATGAAAAAAGGCGGCATAATGCTATTCGACAACATGCTATGGTACGGCCGTGTGCTCCTCAGCCCCGAGACAGAAAGTGGCAGCCTGCGCTGCGAGCGTGAAACACGCGTAATACAAAACCTCAACACCATTATCACCGACGACCCGCGTGTGGACAACATCCTGCTCCCCATAAGGGATGGAATCATGCTGTGCCGAATAAAATAAGCCACAGCCCTTCAGCAGGAATACTACAACTTGTATGCCACATAAATTGTGCGTCATCTTTTCCCTGCAACAGCATCAACCGGGATAGCCCCACAATTCAGCGTAGCTTTGTCCCAACCCTGTTCCCACTTTTATTGATTATATCCCCCAGTTTGTTCCCGTTCAGCTTTCCCTTCACGGTGTAGCAACTCCTTAACAATTAGATTTTCACCACTGCGGTTAAGAAGAGGTGAAGAGAATGTGGATAATGGCTTAATATATAGCGAAGCTACAGAGAAGCTGCGCCGGACGAGAGAGGCGGCGGAATGGGATAAGGCTTTTGATGGGTTGGTAGGCGAAATGGAGACGCAACGGACGAATGGGAAATGTGCATCGTGATTAATGATAGGACAGTTTTTACACAAATTGGCCATAAGGGTGAAATAGGGGAAAGGGCAAAATAAAAATAAGAAAAGGGCAACGCGGTGCGCTGCCCTTATGTGGTTTGTATCGGTGGGGTTAACTATTTGGCAATAGCTTCGATGGCATAGACCAGACGTACATAAAAACCATAACCAGTATGTTCTCTTTCAGTGTCCACATCACCTTCAGTGAAATGAAGGGCTTGAGCATGGTTGTCACCAATTACTGCAGGGGTCATGGTACGATACCAGCCGTCAGCATTATTATTATGTTGAGCGGGACCTGTACCCTCGTTGTGATTCACCCATCCACCTGCAGGGAGGAACACACAGCCCTCTTTCTCCAACCAGCTCCACTGCGCAGCGGTGTAACTGCAAGTTGTATAGCTTGTAGCTTGAGCGTCATAAGCGGTCGGTGCATTACCGGCAGCAGTGGGGAAATTGCTGAAATTGAACCCGTCGGGGAACAGAATCAAACCATGTACTCCTGCAACGGTACCACGTGTGTAGGAATGGGTCACTAGGCCGGCACCCACACGGGAGAAGAGCAGATACTGCCATTCAGCCTCAGTCATAGTGAACCAATGCCTATTATCGTTTCTGTCGAAAAGCGTACCCCAGTCAAGAGAAGTACCATTAACATGGTTTGACAATACGGCTGGATTGCTAACTGCATTAGTATATTGCGCGAAATAATTGGAATTGCCAGTCCTGTTGTACTGTCCCACATCGTACTGGTTCTGGTTGAATGTCCAGCTGGACTCGTTAGTGTAAGTACCTCCCAGATATTTCAGGTTGCCTCTGGAGAACATCACTTTCTTGGTGGAGGAGACAGAATACTGGCCGGGAACATATTCGCGGCAGTTTTCGAAATTGCCCATATTCACGGGGCCAATTTCGTTGGCAGCAATGCCGAGGGCAGTGGATTGCCAAACGGTTTTTGCCAAGTAGTGGTTAATGTCGTTCTCGGTGCTGCGATAATAGACAGAAACTTTAAATTTCTTGCCACTGGTGGCGGGAACGGCAACATAGAATTTGCCATCGGCACGGCTGGCCTCAACATTGAGTTTCACAACGGTGGAGGTATTACTGCCCATGGTCAGCACAGGGACAGCGCTGCTGAAACTCACGGAGCCACTGCCGCACATGGGGGCGTCACCCTCGACAGTGCTCACGGCAATATAGTTGACATAGGTGTTGGCAGGGACTTCCACACGAAGCAGGGCACAGAGGTTATAGAACTTCAAGCTTTTGGTGCCTTTGGCGGCCATAAGGGCATTCACAACCTGATTGCCGTTAACATCTACAGTATAGGTCTGCACGTCAGGCAAGGTGACAGGAGTAGACGATTCAGAGTAGGTACTGGATGCAGCCGAAGCAGGGAAAATGGCATAGTGGGTGCCAGACTGTTCATGAGTAATAGAGGCGATATAATGGTTATTACCCTCAGGGTCGGTAACCGTTTCATTATAGCCGTTAATCTTTACAGCGTCGCGATTGTGCCACACGGAATAGTTGGCGGCATCGATATATACTTTTGCATCCTTGCCACCATTGTAATGGGTGATAGTGGCCGGAATGCCGTTAGTGTAAACCTTATCTTTTTTGCAGCCAGCGGTCATCAACACAACAGCCAGCAAAGTAATAGCTAAAACAAATCTTTTCATGTTCAATAACCTCCTACTATTAAAAATGGTTTGTGTTTTGTCCGTTGGTGGTGAAAGAACCTGTCCAACTTTGTTTCTCCTGATACTGGCCCATAAGGTTCTCGCCAAAGACATCGGAATTTGTTGTGGTAGCGACGCTGTCTCCAAAGCCACGCTCAACCACAAACTTTACAACTTTGACACTGGGTGCCAAATAGGTGTTTCTGTTTTTCTTCATCATTACTATTGATTTTTTTGTTTGATTATTATCACTACAAATTGTTAAACTGATAAAAAAATATAGATGTATTTACTATAAAAATGTTCTGTATTTTTTCTACTAAGGGAATGCAAAAGTACTACTTTTTTTCCATATATCGATATAAAAAAATTAAAATAAACAACTGAATCAAGGATACAATAAAAGAGAAAACGATGAAACATGAGATATAATATACATTTCAGAAGATTGGAGAGGATAAAATAAATAAGAGAATTTTTAACCGGGAAGAGAAAAACCGAAATAAAAAAAAGTACAAATATGAGGCAAAAAAATGCATTTTGGGGGAGTTGTAGGAGCGTGAAAGCGAGGTTTACGTATATTTATTTGTAAATATGAAAGTTAAAGTAAAAAAAAAGAAGTATTATAAAAAAAGGGACCTCGATGGAACGAGTGCCATAATAAATAAAGGCAACTTCTAGAAATTCTCTTTTGAGAGCGCGTCCCTCCGGGACGCTGTTTCTATGTTGCTTATTATCCCCACACTACGTGCGGGGTTATTGAGAGCTACGTGCGGGGTTATTGAGAGTGTGCCTCTTCGAGGCAATTAATAGAAGTCCCCTAAATGGAATGGGAGGCAGCAGGGGGACGAACCGCGGCACACCAGCGGGGCAATGGAAAAAAACGCCTTCGACAGCAGCAAGAGAACAAAGACAGAATGGCGCAGAAGGAAGAATATGTACAATAATGCACAAAAAAAAATTGTATATGGAAAAAAAGTTGTATTTTTGCAATTTGAAATATTACGACCTACTATGAAGAAAATAATGTTCCTTATGCTTGTAGCGGGATTGATGGTAGTGACATCCTGCACAAAGGAGAAGAATTGCCGTTGCTCGGTGAAAGGCAGCCAATTGGTGCGCATTATCACCCTAAAAGGCGGCAGTTGCAAAAACATATACTACGTGAGACATTACGATGCATTGGACACGATGTATTACGACACGGTGTTCTGCACCGACTACCCCTTCGAGGCTGACTCGCTGGTGGTATATCCCAACCACGAGGAGGAAGAATAGTATAGGGTATCACACAAAAAAAACGATGAACAAAATGAAGAAGATTACCATAATAATGGCGGCAGTGGCCTTGCTGTGCGTATGCGGCTGTTCGAAAAACACTAAATGCAAATGCACCACCACAACGGCAACGGACGACCGAGGCCGTGCCATAGTGACTCACGTTGACGCCACAATAGGATTTCCCTGTAAAAAGATAACCCGTCTGGGCATTGAACGCCAGATAGACGGCAAGTTGGTGCGCGAGATGCAGGAGGTGACCTGCGTGGAGGAATAGCAGGTGACGCCGTTTGGCAACAAATACTTGCAATGGTCGGCCTTGGCAACACGCATGTTGCTGGGAGTGCTCTTTATAGTGTCGGCAGTGGCCAAGCTGGTCGAGATTGACACGTTTGAACTCTACATATTTTCATACCACCTGCTGCCCCTCACCCTCTCGTTTCTGGCAGCGCGGCTGGTGATAGTGGCCGAGATGCTGTGCGGCATAGGACTGCTGACCAACATCTGGAAACGGATGGTTGACACCTGCACGATGGCGATGCTGGTGGTGTTTACACTCTTTTTGGGCTACTCCGCACTGAGTGGACGCACCGACAGCTGTCACTGCATGGGTTCGCTGATAGAATTGGACCCCGTAAAATCGATAGTCAAGAACGCCCTACTGATAGTGCTACTGCTATGGGCCATGAAGGCACGGCCGTGGAACTGGAAACCACGTTGGTATGTGTGGTTATGGCCGGTGCTGGCACCCTTTGTGGTGGTGTTTACCGTTTCGGCGCCCGACAACTGGCTTTTCGGGGCGGAAGATGAGCTTTATAATGCCGAGGAATTTGCCCACGCGATAGGCACAGGCGGCGATTTGGAGGCGTTGCATCTGGACCAAGGCCACCATGTGTTGGCATTCATGACCCCCGGATGCCCGCTGTGCCAGATGACCGACACCAAACTGACGCACATCTGCCGCCGCAACAACCTCGACTCGGCCGCCCTGATATTCCTCACCCCGGAGAACGACAGCACGGTGGCGCCCCTCACGCTGGACACCGCTATGTTTTTGCGCCCATGCTACAAGATACCCACTATGACCTTCGCCCTGATTACATACGGGCAACGCCCCATTGTGTTTCTGGTGGAGGACGGCAAAGTGGTAGGGACATGCCATTCGCGCAACATCGAGGAGAAACGCATTGTAGAATTTATACCCCAACACCAACAATGAAAAGAAAATGGATTTGGCTGCCAATGCTGCTGGCACTGGCTTGCATAGTGTTGACATCGTGCAACAAACGGTGCCGCTGCATCAAGTATGACTCCACCTCGGACTACTACACCCCCGAAGAGTTATCGCAGCGTGGCAAAAGCTGTGCCCAGATGATATACCTTGAAGGACTGGCCGCACAATACTACTCGCTCTGCGAGTGGACCTATTAGTTTGGAGAAACACACTAACATCGGGCATCGGGACAAGTATTTCCGATGCCCGATTGTTTTGTTAATAGACTATTGAAACAGTGCCGTGGATAGTCTTCCAGGAATGGTCTTTGGTATCAATATACTTGACAAAATAGACATAGGTGCCTTGTGGACAGGGTTGGCCATTGGCGGTGCCGTCCCAATGCCCGGTGAGGCCGTCGAAGCGAGCCACAATGTTGCCTAAACGGTTGTAGACCGTTACTTGAGCCTCCTGGATATGGGGTGTGCAATAGAGTTGGAAAATGTTGTTGTTGGAGAGATTGGGCGAGAACACATTGGGGGCAAGGATGAAAACGCTGTCGATGGGTGGTTCGCCCCAATAGGGGATGACGATAAGCGTGTAGTTGATGATGCTGTCGCAGTCGTCGCCGATGTCGATGTGGACAAATTCGCTGTGCACCTCATGGGTGAAGATGACGTTGTTGTAGGTAAAGGGCAGCTGGTCGGGGGGAATGGTGTCGGAGTCGTAGGAGCAGTGGGGACAGGTGACGAGATCGATTTGCCAGAGGGTGTCGCAACCGGAGGGGGTCCAGTAGGTGGTGAGATAGTGGGTGTCGGTATAATCGAACACATGATTACGGAAGGTGAAAGCCCCTTCGCAAAGGCGGACAGAAAAAGCCGAGTCGTAGTGATTGTGCAGGAGGACGGAGGTACGCAAGGTGTCGGGCGGGATGGTGAAACAGCTGTCGTAGTCGAAAGTGAAGACGCAGGTGATGAAGAAACGGCCGGTGTCCTGATAGGTGTGTACTTGGGGTTGTGAGAACTGGCTGTCGAGATGGGAGAAGGCACAGGTGGTGCCGTCGCCGAAATCCCACCACACGCTATCGGCAGGGCGTTCGCACAGGGCACGGAAAGTGATGGGGTCGTACATGCACATGATGCTGTCGGGGTTGAGCGAATCGGCGGAGATGTCATTGACATAGAGGAAACTGTTGCCGGGTTGCCGTTGAGCGGTATTGAACATGAGACGTTCGGCATAGGCGGGGGAATCGAAGATGGCATAGAAGGGGGCGCCGGTGGTGGAACGGATGGTATGAGTGCCCTCGGTGTTGAACTGGCTGTAGCGATTGAAAAGGGCATAGCTGTAGGGGGTGCCGCTTATGGACTGGAAGGCGGTGTCGATGCTGTAATGGTCCACCCGGATGGAAGGAACATCGGCCGTGCGGGTGAAGATGTGCAGATAGGGGCGGTGGGTGCGGCGGTTATTGTCCTGGTCGACATCGGTAACTGTGCCGTGGTGGGAAACGCCACCATGCCACCATTCAACAGGCATGATGTTGAGGACGGCAGGGTCGCCCCAAGAGTGGAGACCGGAATTATTGTCGACAAAGTCGTTGCAACCCATAGAATAGTATTTGACAAATACGGGATGAGATGCCGTGACATAGAAGGGTCCCTCACCTATATTCATCTGGAACCAATCAACTTGATAGGCGTCAATCAAGAGTCTTCGCGTGTTGTTGGTGGAGCGGGAGGCGTCGGTAATGATGACAACAGTGCTGTCCTCAAGGGCCACAACACGCATATAATCGGTATCGGAATACTGGAGATTGGGGAGCAGGAACATGGTTCCGGTGAATGAAAGCGGGAGGGACTGCTCGAGAGCATAGTCGCTTGAGCCATAAGAAAGTGGAGGATTAAAAAGACCCGGATAATGATGAGGTAACAAGATGTCTTGATTGCTTTCGAAAACAGCTATACGTTTGCAGTCGCGGGCTTTGACACGGGTTCCGGTAAGGTCGACGGGAGTGTTGCAGTAAACATGCTTGGTGTTGAAAGCATGATTGTAAATGAGAAAAGGATCTTCAAATGGTGCAGGAATTGGAAAATTGACGGGTGCTTCGGCACAGCCAACATAATACAACTCCCCCATGTTGAGCGTGACGGTAACAGTGTCGCCGGGATGACGGCCAAGCCAATCATTGTCGGCAAGGACGATATCGACCATGGTACTATCCTCAGTTGCAACAACGGTGAAAGCCGAACGGTAAGGAGAGTTGGAATATTGATCTTCCACCCGTGGGTAAACCGAAATGACATATTCGTCACGAAGCAGTTCGGTAGGCAGAACATTGCAGGCATCGGAGAAACCAACAGCATAGACAAAGAGATAGAGAGAGATGGTGTCGGTGCTGGTGACATGGATGCCCCGCGCCTGTGGCAACCGACCGGGCTGCTGGGAGAAAGGAATCGGGTTGTAGCTATCATCGCGGAAGATAGTGTCGATGTAGCTATTGATGTTGTTGGGGATTTCAATATAGTTTTGTGAGGGAGTGGCATGAAGCCGGTCTATAACGTGTTCGGTGAAAGAGTAGTGCATCTGCTCGTTGGTGACAGTGACATCGCATTCGCGTTCGGCCACAACATAGAGCCGGGAATAATGATGTCCAAACCCAGTATGGGTAGGGGGAAAACAGAGCCAAAAGTCGGTGCCTTGAGTGGCATATTGTACACCCCGGTGGTCGAATGGGTTGGACTGCCCCCGAGCCGCTACATTTGAGAGCAGAAGCAGAAGCAAAAACAATGTGTATTTAACTTGAGAGGGTTGCATATAATCGGTTGTTTAGTGTTTAACGGATTAAAGTGACGGTTCCACAGAATGTCTTCCAGGAATGGTCGTGAGTGTCAATGTAGCGTACATAATAAACGTATGTGCCCTGGGGGCAGGGCTGGCCGTGGGCGGTGCCGTCCCAATGGTCGGAAAGACCGTCGAAACGGGCGATGAAGGAGCCACGGCGGTCGTAAACGGACACTTGCGCCTGGAGGATATGGGGACTGCAGTAGAGTTGGAAGATATTGTTGGAGGAGAGGCTTGGAGTGAAAACGTTGGGGGCTAGGATAAAAACGCTGTCGATGGGTTTTTCGCCCCAATTGGGAATGACGATAAGGCTGTAGTTGATGATGCTGTCGCACTCGTCACCAATGTCGAGATGGATAAAGGTGTTGTGGGTTTCTTGGGTAAAAACAACGTTGTTATAGGTATACGGCAGTTGGTCGGGTGAAATGGTGTCGGAATGGTAAGAGCAGTGGGGACAGGTGGTGAAATAGATGTGGAACATAGTGTCGCACTCCAGCCCGTGGCGGGGAGCGTAATAAGAGTATACACCATTGGTTTCGTATGTCTGGTCGCGGAAAGTGTAGGCTCCTATGCATTGGTTGACATAGATATTAGAATCGACAGGGCCATAGATTTCGATGTCCCAGGAGAGGGTGTCGTAGGGGCGTGTGAAACAACCTTCGTAGGGGAAAATGACAATAGCCCGGATGGTGAAGTGTCCCGCAGTGTCGTAGAGATGGGTGCAGGAGGTATTCTCCGCATAGGGGCCAGCCACTTGGGGAGTGCCATCGCCAAAGTCCCAAACAATACTATCGGCGGGATGCTCGGCGTAAACCCGCATGGCGACAGAGTCGTATCGGCACTGCCCATAGCCTTGGGGCATGCTGTCGACAAGGACATCACCAAAATAGAAATAACTATTGCCGGGCTGATACTGCGCGACATAGATGGGTAAAAAATCATGCGATATCATAGCCATATAGGGTGCCCCACCCAACGAACGCCACTGGTGGGTGCCTTGGCCATGGTCGCTTTCAACTTGCGGCCAGAAGTCATAATTGGCATACGAATAGGATGTCCCCGGGATGGGATGGAAAGACGTGTCGTCGAGAGGATATGCGTCAAGTCTCACATTTGCAGTTTGGTCACTTTGGATTATTATATGTGTTTCGAATCGTCTAAAATAACGATTATTGGATTCATCATGCCAACAAAAGGTGCAGAAATTGCCCCAGGAGTTGAGCCAATACTCTGTAGGTCGCACATGGTTGAAGGTGCCATCGCCCCACCCATAGTAGTAACACATGGCCGGACGGGAAGTATGGATGATACTCGGTCTGAGATATGTGGGGAAAACACCCCAATAGGTTTCCCGGGCATTGAGAGTGACCACATTACGACCCTCGTAGCGAACCACAGTATTGTCGTAAAGGGCAGTAATCCGGACAAAGGCACTATCTAGATATAAAGCGGCAGGATAGATAGGGAAGACCACATGTTCAAAACCGCCAAAGCGGGTAGGTGCAAGCTGTTTATAGATGGCAATAGGAAAATTGGTAATAGTTCTACGTTTCTGTGATACGTAGTCCGGGACCCAAACATTGGTACCCGTACCGGCAAAGACGGCCACACGCTTGCAGTCACGAGCCTTGACCAAGGTACCCGATAGGTCGTATTTATCTATATGTTGAGCCAATAGCGGCTGGATTGTGGCACCCATAATGTGGTGGGGATACCTTAGTTTGGGAGGGATGTCCGAGAGGACAATATCAACCACAGTACTGTCTTCGGTTGCAACTATCGCATACTTCTGGTGGCAGTTGTAGGGAGTGTGGGGCACCATCTGCAATACATATTCGTCGCGCAGCATCTCGGTGGGTAGTATGTTTGTAGGGGAAAAATGGTTGTGGTAGTGGTGGAACAATTGGGCATAGAGGGCGATGGTGTCGGTGGAAGTGATGTGAAAACAGCGATAGGATGGCTGGTTGGCGGGTTGCTGTTCGGGTGGAAGCCCGGGGACGTACTCGTCGGACGAGTAAGCTACGTTTCGTGGAATCTCAAAGTAATTGGTTTCCGGTCCAGCCATATAGCGTCGTTCTATCTGATATGTTTGATGATAATCCATGGCCTCGTTGCTGACTGTGACTTCACAATCACGTTCGGAAACCACATAAAGGCAGAAATGGGTATTGTCATATCCTTCCACACTGAGCCAAGGAAATGCCACCCAAAAGTCAGTGCCCTGTGTCACAAACGGTATGACGGGCGGATACTCTTGGGCTTGCGCCACCGATGTCGTCATTGGAATCAACAACGACAGGACAAGACAGCGTATTATGGCAGGATGCTTCATTTTATAGTGATTATTAGTGTAATTCTATCGATGGGAAACAAGGCTTCTCAGCTTTGACAGCATCGGGCGTAGCAATTCCCGCTCGTTGTATACCACAACGGCCACATAAACCAGCAGGAGCCCTGTGTTGAGCACCAGCGACCAACCCGTGCTGGCAGGACGCAGCCAAACGCTCAATGCATACAGGCCCAATGCCAAAACAAAGTAGCCGGCAATGGCCTTAAGCGGATACGGGACGGGGTATTTGCTTCGACCCACAAAATAGGAGAGCAACACGCATACGCCATATCCCGCCACGCTGCCCCATGCACAGGCCATATACCCCACCTTGGGAACAAATATTATATTGACGGCCAGCAGTACCGCACACCCTATGGCAGAAAACACAGCCCCCCACCAAGTCTTTTTGGTGAGTTTGTACCAGAACGAGAGGTTAAAATAGATGCTCATCAATATCTCGCCCATCATCACAATGGGGACCACACGCAGTCCTTCCCAATAGCCCGGGCTGATAATATATTTCAGAATATCAAGATAGGCCATCACCACCAAGAATGCCAGCAGGGCGAAAATGATGAAATATTTCATCACCTGCGCCTGGCTTTCGCGGCTGTTCGACTCGCGTGCCCCACCAAACACAAACGGCTCGTAGGCATAACGGAACGCCTGGGTAATCATGCCCATAATCATGGCAATCTTGAAACAGGCCCCATATATGCCCAATTGCACACGTCCTTCCTCGCCGGGCACAAGGTGGTTGTAGCATATTTTGTCTGCCACCTGGTTCAACATGCCCACAATGCCCAGCAACAACAACGGCCAGGTGTAACGCAGCATCTCCCCCAACAACTTGCGGTCCACTCCCCAACGCAGCTTGCGCAATTCGGGCAGGAAACCCAACGTCATGCCTGTTGTGCATATCAGGTTCACCACAAAGATATATCCCACCTGGTAGTCGGGATTGTACCAACCCATCAGTGACGGGTGCGACTCATAGAGCCCCGGGGCAAGCAGAAAGATGAACAGATTCATGCCCATGCTGAGCACAATGAAGAGCAACTTCATGATGGCAAACTTCCAAGCCCTGCCTTGAAACCGCAGCAAGGCAAAGAATATGGCCTGAAAGGCATCCACCGCAACCACCACTGCCATCATCACTACAAATTCGGGATGGGCGGAATAGCCCATAAGCGATGTCACCGGTCCTTCGAACAACACCACAAGCAGCACAAACAAAGCCGACACCCCACCCACTGCCAAGGCAGCCGTAGAAAACACCTTGTCCGCTCGGTCCTTATACTGGTTGGCAAAGAAGAAGAATGTGGTTTCCATACCAAAAGTGAGAATCACCAGCAACAAGGCCGTATAGGCGTAGATCTCCGTAACCACGCCATAGCCTCCCGATGTGGCGGCAATCTTGTAGGTGTAGAGAGGTACAAGCAAATAGTTTAGAAAACGGCCCACAATACTGCTTAGGCCATAAATCATGGTGTCCGAAAAGAGTCTTTTCAAAGAATTGGCACTCGGGTTGGGAGCATTCGTTGACGCCCTTGCCGAAGGAGATGTCTGAAGTGTGGACGTATCTGTTTCTTTCATATTAAAGTGTTATTATCCAATTACATCCGGATGGAACAATCCACCCAAACCATGTAGATATTCCCTATAACGTATAAATAATATTATTATTGTGTGATTGTGCCATCCATTTGCCAACGTTATTACAATCATCCATCCTCGTGTCAAATACATGCGTCCACCCTCCTTCCTCCCATACTGCACACCGACATAGTCATCATTCCGAGTCATACAACTATCTCCTAAATAATCTTAACTGCTATCTCAACAGGTCACTACACTGATTATTTTTCGTATCTTTGCATTTTGAAAAGAAGAAATATCCCTATTTCACGATGCCGCACAAACACACATTCTCATTGCAACACACCCTTCTGCGCCTCTGCTCAGCCGTTATGCTATTGTTGTTGGCAATGCTGGTTTCGTGCGGCAAAAAAACACAAGTCTCAGACTACAATATCATCCCCGAACCGGTTTACAGCGTACTCAAAGGTCGCTCCTTCACCCTTTCCTCTTCCACTCGCCTCTGCTTCCAAAATCTGGGGCAAAACACCCCCACGGCCAAATACATAGCCAACTCCCTGCGCAAAATGCATGTGCGTCCCTCCTTTACCGGCTCCCCCACTTCCGACTGCATCCTCTTCACCATCAACGACTCCATCAACCCCCAACTGGGCGATGAAGGCTACCTGCTGCAGGTCAAGCCTCAAGGCATCTTCATCAGTGCCAACACCGAGGCAGGGCTTTTCTACGCCTTCCAAACCTTCGTGCAGATGCTCCCTGTCGACATTCTCAACACCTCCTACCGCCGCATCACCCTCCAGGAATGCACCATCCTCGACTACCCACGCTTCCCCTGGCGCGGAAGTCACCTCGATGTCTGCCGCCACTTCTTTACCGTCAAGCAGATTGAGAAGCATCTGGACCTCATGGCCACCTACAAGCTCAACCGTTTCGTCCTCACCCTCTCCGACGACCAGGGCTGGCGCATAGAGTCATCCAAATACCCTGAACTGAACGATATTGCCTCCTTCCGTGTCGACCGTTCCGACTCCCCCTGGGGCAGTGCCGAGCCTCCCCGCCCCGGCGAAGAGGCCAACTATGGAGGCTACTACACCAAAGAGGAAATATCCCACCTTGTGCAATACGCCGCCGAACGCAACATACAGATTATCCCCCACATAGAGCTACCCTGTCACTGCAGCGCCATCCTGGCCGCCAAACCACAGCTTTCTTGCACCGGCCAACCGCAACAAGTTGCCCTCGGCCCATGCTGGTCGCCAAATGCCGTACTCTGTGCCGGCAACGAGCAGACCCTCGTTTTCCTCCTCGACATCATCGACGAAATCGTGGAACTCTTCCCAAGCGAATACTTCCATGTGGGTGGAGGCAACTGTCCCAAGGACAATTGGGAAACCTGTCCCAAATGCCAGGCCCTTAAACACAGCCAGCATTTCAACTCCGAGGAGCAGCTGCAAGGCTGGCTCATCGGACAGATAGAGCAACACCTGCTGCGCAAAGGCAAGCGGATTATAGCCTACGACGAGATGACCGACTGCACAGGCATTACCCCCGAAGCACTCCTCATTGCCAACCGTGGCGACAAGAACGCCATCGCCGATGCCACCCTGGGCCATCCCGTCATCACCTCCCCTCCCGAATACTGCGACCTCCAATACTATCAAGCCGACTCCGCCTTCCACCCCACCGCCTACCCTCAATACCTCACCCTGTTCAAGGCCTACCAGTTCGACCCACTGCCACACGGCATCCACCCCCAGCTGCAACCTCTTTTCTGGGGCAGCCAATGCCAATTATGGACAGACTATTGCAGCACCTATTCACTAGCCGAATACATGCTGCTGCCACGTCTATGTGCTTTGGCCGAGTGTTTCTGGACTCAACCCGACCGCAAGGACTGGCCTCTATTCCAACAGAAAATAGAATACCACAAAACCCGACTTGCAAACAACGGCTACAACTGCTGCAAAGGGTCTTTCAAACCCATCGTCACCTCCACCCCCATCAACTCCAAAACCCTCCAGGTTGTCATCACTACCGAGGTGGACAATGCCTATGTCTACTACACCACCGACGGAACCACCCCGACTCCCGAGTCGCCCGTCTACCACAACCCCCTCCAGCTGCCTCGCGGCACCCATCTGCGCACTCTCACCCTCTACAACGGGCAACCCCAACAAGGCATTTACACATTTACCCTCTAAAACCCGAATCACACAACCCTCATCGTGAAAAAATCTCTTGTCTACATCTTTCTGGCTCTCGCCTCCATCATTTGGGGCATTAGCTTCATCATGACCAAGGAACTCTTTGTTTCCGAACCCCACATCACCGTTTTCATCATTCTCACCTTCCGTCTCCTGCTTGCCACCGCCGTCACCATTCCCGTGCTTCTCATCACAAAACGTCTGGAGCCCATCCGCAAAGGCGACCTCAAGTGGTTCCTCTTACTGGCCCTGTGCGAACCTTTCATCTACAGCATCTGCGAAACCAGCGGAGTGCAACTGGTCAGTGGCAGCATGGCCTCCATCATCGTGGCCACCATCCCCCTCTTCGTCCCCTTTGGCATGGCCTTGGCCTACAAGGAGAAAATCAAAGGCATCACACTCGTGGGCATCGTTCTCTCGCTCATCGGCCTCTCGGTCATGCTTCTCTTCGGCGGCGAAGGCAACCTCGACACCAACCCCATCGGCCTGGCTTGGCTGGCTGGTGCCGTCCTCATTGCCGTGGTGTTCACAATCATTATTGTTAAACTCGTCGACCATTACCGTCCCATCACCATCACTGCCTACCAAAACCTTTTTGGCTGCCTCTACTTCCTCCCCTGCATGCTGCTTGTCGACGGCAGCAATTTGCCCCTCCTCTCCTACTCGCCCAAAATGATTGTCCTGCTCCTCATCCTCGGCGTCTTCTGCAGCACCCTGGCCTATGCCTTCTACAACATTGGCATCTCCCATCTGGGAGCCACCTCGTCCTGCATTTTCACCAACGTCATCCCCGTCTTCTCGCTCATCGCCGCCATCCTCATCGGGCAGGAGCAGCTCACATGGTCAAAACCCATCGGCATAGTCATCGTGGTGATTGGCGTCATCCTCGCACAACTACAGCCCCAGCATTCCTCCCAAAACAAATCGTCCTGCAACGACACCTCGCCGACAAACAATTCGTCCGTACAGTAATCCTCGTCCGGAAACTCTATTCGTCACATACTCTTTTCTTTTAACCATTGTCGCGTCCCTACGGGACGCTGCATCTCCCGTTGTTGACATCCACCGCTCCACTCAATAAAATCTCACCCCTCGCGTGGAAATAGGGGGCTTCTATTAATCACCCTGAAAGGGTGAGAAATGAATAACACGGTACAAGCCGAAGGCGCAGTGCCGTGACGCTAAGACATCTGTAAACTGCGTCCCGAAGGGACGCGATACATATACAGAATTTATATAACCCAGTTTAAAAGAATCACATCCCCCCCGTCCACAGCCTCCACACGCCTCGGCAACATCATTTAGCGTTGCCAAACTTGGGGAAATCCAATATTTCCAAATCCTTGGGCACCCCGTCAATGGTAAACCTTACCAGCGTGCCCACCTTGTGAAACCCCTGCCGTCCCGCGGCACCGGGGTTGATATGCAGCAGTCGGTGCTCCTGGTCGTACATCACTTTGAGTATATGGCTGTGACCGCACACAAAGATATCAGGACGGTCCTGCTCTATAATCTTCAATATGTTCTGCTGATAATGGCCTGGCCATCCACCTATATGTGTCATCAGCACCTTCAATCCCCCGCAAACGAACAATGCCGTTTCCGGCACATCATAGCGCATGCTGTAATCGTCCATATTGCCATATACAGCCCTCACGGGCTTAAACGCTCTCAGCCGTTCCAGCACCCCACGCCCTATATCGCCTGCATGCCACAACTCGTCGCAGTCCTTGAAAAACGAAAACACCTGCTCTGGCACCGTTCCGTGTGTATCCGAAAGCACCCCTATCCGCACCATCTCAGTCGTTGGCATGTATTTCGTCCAGGTTCTCCTGCACAAACTCCTTCAAATACTTAATAATCGACAAATCGTTCATGCTCATTCCGCCCAAAGCCTCCTTGACCTCGTCGGTGTCGAACACAAACTCCCCTTCGTCGGTGATATAAGTAATGATGAAATGGATATCCTCATGCTGCGACACCAGCATCACCAGTGTCCCGGTCAAATCGCCCATCGGCGGACGGTCCCAATGGTTGTGAACAAACCAGAACTCCAGCCGCGTACCCTTGCCCAGCTCGCTGGTCAACTTCATTCCGCCTCCGCAATTCTCAGTATTCATCTTTATCAACGGCAGCCCCAAACCCACCTTGCGTGTGGTGCGCGAAGTGGTGTAGGGATCGGTCACCTTGGCCAAAAACTCGGGCGACATGCCCTTCCCGTTGTCTTCTATCAGAAAATGGAACACATTTTCCTTCAAACTGTCCTTGATAGTCAGTTTAACCTCGGTAGAATTGGCGGCTGTCGAATTCTCCATCAGGTCATATACATGCATTGACAATTCTTTCATCTTTTTCCTCCAAATATCATTAAACCATGTACAGCAAAGCGTTTCACGCATTCAGTCGCTGCCGGTTGTCAGTTTTTTTCGTTGCAAAGATACTAAAAAAATCACTAAAGCGTTACATAGATGTATGATTTTTTCGAAAAATAATTTCCGCTTACTGCTTGCCGGCACCCTAACCCTGCTGACTCTCAGCGCCTGCAAGTCTTTCGATGGCGACACCACTGTGCCCGCCTACATCCATTTGGACCATATTGACATCGTGCCACAGGCACAAAACGCACCCTCGGTGGAACCCGGTTTCTACACCTCCGTCGTCGATGCCGTCCAACTCATAGGTTATTTTGAAGGCGACAAGGAAGAAACCGACTTCGGCTCTTTCCAGCTCCCCTTCACCACACCGGTCCTCCGCCACGGCACCCTCAAGTATCTCCGTGTCTACCCCGTTATCAAACAAAGTGGCCAAGCCGCCTTCCGCGTCTACTACACCTTCTACCAGCCCACCACGCTCTACAACATTACCCTCTCGCCCGACAGCGTCACCAACCTCGGCACCCTCAACCCCGACAGCCAGAAGTGGACCCTCAACGCAAACTATCAAACCCGCGACATGATGGACGTTCTCAGCGAGGACTACTTCGAACCCACCACCTTCTCCACCAACTTCGACACCGTTCTCACCTGGGTCAAGAACGACCCCGAAAACGCCTGCACCGGCCAAGGCTATGCCATGCTGCATGTGGCCGACTCCGAGTCCACCAAAACATTCACCTGCACCAAAGAACTCTCCCCGGAAACGCGCAATACCTTCTATCTCGAAATCGACTACAAGTCCGACCTCGAACTCTGGGTCCAACTCCTCGGCTTTGAATACCTGGGCACCACCGCCGTCGTCAAATCCGTCATGACCCTCTACCCCACCGACGAGTGGCACAAAGTATACATCAACCTCGGCAAGACATGGAGCTGGTTCAACTACAACGTCCCGCTCACGCTCTTCTTCCAGGCCTCCAACCCCCAAGGAGTGGGAGGCAACGTTTATATCGACAACGTTAAGGTTATTTCTATGAAATAATCGTTATATACTTACCACTCACACACATCAATCCGAACACAACTCTGCATTAGCAACATATTCATAAACTCCACCTCGGCCCCATCCCACACAGGCCCCCTTCCACACACTCACATCACCCCCCTACACCCTCAAACTCATGAAAGCAAAAAAAGTCACCTTACGATATATCTTCTTCGACATTCTCAGTGCCATGCTTGCGTGGGCATTCCTCTTCGTATTCCGCAAGATAGGATTTGAGAACACCACCTTCGACGACCTCGGGCTCATCGTCTCCGACCCCAACTTCTGGCTGGGCATCGTCTTTGTCCCCCTGGGCTGGCTTGTCCTCTATGCCATGCAGGGCTCCTACAAAAACGTGCTCCGAAAATCCCGCCTCAAGGAACTCCAACAAACCGCCATCGCCAGCATCATCGGCGTCGTGGTTCTCTTCTTCGTGCTCATGCTCGACGACCAAGTGGGCACCTACAACAACTACTACCTCTCCTTCCTCTTCATCCTCATCATCCATTTCAGCCTCACCTACACCTGCCGCCTCATCCAAACATCCTCCATCGTCCACAAGGTGCACAACCGCCAAATCGGATTCCCCACCCTCCTCATCGGCAGCCACAACAAAGCCTACCAAACCTACCTCGACCTCGAAAACCAAGAGACCTACTCGGGCAACATCTTCGTCGGTTTCGTGTCGGTCGACAGCGAAACCCCCACCCCCTCCGAAACCCGTCTCACCGCCGTCATGCCCAACCTCGGCACCACCCGCGACGTGAAACAACTCATCAACACCCACCACATCGAAGAAGTCATCATCGCAGTCGAAAACAACGAGCAGACACAAATACAACAAATACTCCGCACACTCGACGGGTGTGGCGAAGTCATCATCAAAATCACCCCCGACGCCCGCGACATCATCTTCGGCATGGTGCATGTCGACAGCATCTTCCACTCCCCTCTCATCACCATCAACACCCGTCTCATGGAAGAATGGCAATACAGCGTCAAACGGCTCTTCGACATCGTCCTCTCCGTCCTGGCGCTCGTCATCCTCTCCCCCGTCTTCCTCATCACTGCCATCATAGTGAAATGCACCAGCCCCGGCCCCATATTCTTCGCACAGGAACGCATCGGCTACCGCGGCCGCCCCTTCAAAATGCACAAGTTCCGCAGCATGTATATCGATGCCGAAGCCTGCGGCCCCGCCCTCTCGCGCGACGATGACCCACGCATCACCCCCTTCGGACGCTTCATGCGCAAAGTGCGCCTCGACGAGATACCCCAGTTCTACAACGTCCTCAAAGGCACCATGTCCATCGTCGGCTACCGCCCCGAACGCCAATTCTACATCGACCAAATCGTAAAACGGTGCCCCGAATACCTCCTGCTTCAACGCATCAAACCCGGCATCACCTCCTGGGGCCAAGTAAAATACGGCTATGCCAGCAGCGTCGACGAAATGTGCGAACGCCTCAAATACGACCTTCTCTACCTCGAAAACATGTCCATCACCACCGACCTCAAAATACTCATCTACACCGTCGGAATCATCTTCCAGGGACGCGGCAAATAACGCCCCCGCCCCTCCCGTCACAACAAAGCAAAACAATTAATAGAAATATCCAATGAAAAAAAATTTATCCCTTACAAAACACCTCGGCATCGCACTCCTCGCCGGAGCAATGATTCTTGCATCCGCATCGTGCAGCAACAAGGCCGAAAACACAACTCTTGCCAACAAAACCGACAGCCTCAGCTGGGCCATGGGCATGAGTCTTGCCCAAACCGCCAAAAACGGCATATACGACTTCAACAACCAAATCGTACTGAAAGCCTTCCAAAGCACCCTCAAAGGCGAAAAACAACCCCTCGACGAAAAAGCCTACAACGAAGCATGCCAATACATCGCTTTTCTCGTCGCCAAACACGACAGGGAACTGAACACCCAGCAGCAAACCAATTCGGAGGCGAAACAGAAAGAAGCCTTCGAAAAACTCCTGGCCCAAAACCCCAACATCAAGAAAGCCCCCGAAGGCTACTACTACGAAGTGCTCCGCGAAGGCCACGGCCCCAAAGCCACCGTCGGCAAACGTATCAACTTCGACTTCACCAACACCAACATGTACACCGGCGAAGTTGTTGACAAATCCTACGGCCGTCAAGGCTCCATCACCCACAACCTGGGCAAACCCATGTTCCAAGGCCTCATCTACGCCATGCAGCTGATGAACGCCGGCAGCAAATACCGCTTCTACTTCCCCTTCAACCTCATTGGCAACGCCAACGGCGTCCCCCCCTTCACACCCATGATTTACGAGATAGAACTCAACGAAATCTACAACGATTAAGCCCAAATACCCACAGGGTTAGCACCCATACAGGGACCGGACCGGCAGTCAACCCAACCCTGCCCACCGGTCCCTTTCTCTTTCCTCACAACCATACTCCACCACCCCCGCGTCCCATCCCTCTCCCCAACCTCCCAAAACCACGCACCCTTCTTCCCCTCAGCCTCCCCAAACCATGACCATTTCTTCGCCTCTGCCTCCCAAAGCAACGTCCCATCTATCATCCTAACCTTCCCACTCCACTCCTCTTCTCGTCCCTCAACCACCGCCATTCTCCCATCCCCGCACCGCCCTTCCCCATCACTCTATATTGCCAAACCTCCAATCCGCATCCTCCCCACATTAGTCCATATTTCAACCCAGATTAGCCCATCCCATAATCCCAAACATCTCCCCCACAACCCACTAAGCCTATCCCACTGCCCCCATGATTTATTTAGGGGACTTCTATAAACCACCTCGAGGTGAGACTATTAATAACACGGTACAAGCAATGTACGGTGTCGCGACCGAATGGGAGCAACATGGTATATTGCGCAGTGCCGTGACACTCAGACATCAGAGAAATGCGTCCCGAAGTGAAGAAGTGCCAGTGGCACTTCGATAGCGTCAGCGGAGAAGAAAAAACGACAATGAAAACAAATAAATAGAACCCACCTTTATTATCCCAAGTCCAACCGCAATCATCACACCAACCCAAAAAACCTCGCTCACTCCGCCCCAAACCATCCCTTGTTATTGACAAGCCAATCAGTTTAACCAGCAAAAATCTGTCAAGCGATTTCAGGAAAACACAAAACCCTCCATCAACGACCCAACTTCGCTTACCCTGAAGCTCACATTAAGCTCTTCTTAAGCTCATCTTAACCTACTCGGTAAAGAAAACTTCATAATGTACTGAATTCAAGCTAAAAGGCAAGCAAACCTGGATACAACCCAATCCGAAAGTGCGACAAGAGCAAATCGAAAAGGAATTGAAACCGCTTAAAAGCTATTTGCTGTGGCAAAAAAGAAGGTCTATAGGTCAAATTGCAGGATAAAATCTCCAGAAACGCTAGTGTTTATTGGCGGTTTCGTGAATCAAGGTGCTTGGGACAAATTTTAACAAATAAAAATCGCCAATAGGTCAAATTGCAGGATAAAATCT
>ONQD01000077.1 GCA_900319865.1 uncultured Bacteroidales bacterium
AATACGTCAGTTGCACCGCATCTACGACGACCTCAACGACGCACTGATATACGCCGAAGGCTTCTTCGGCATTCTGGAAGCCGAGGGAGAGGTGGAGCCGACCGGCAGCCATCGCCCCGCTGTGGTGAGGGGTGCTTTTGAATTAAAAAACGTGGAGTTCACCTACAGCAACGGCACCCATGCCATCCGCAACCTCAGCATGACCATCGAGCCGGGCAAGACCACCGCCCTGGTGGGGTTGAGCGGTGCGGGAAAAACTACCATTGTCAACCTGCTGGACAAGTTCTATGCCCCCGACAGCGGGAGTATCACCCTCGATGGGGTGCCACTGAAGGAATGGGACACCCAGGTGCTGCGCGACAACATCGGGCTGGTGTTGCAGAAGAACCATATCTTCAGCGGCACCATCGAAGAGAATATTCGCTACGGTAACCCGTCGGCAACCCGCGAGGAGGTGGAACAAGCCGCACGGCAGGCGTATATCTATGACCAGATTGTGGCACTGCCCGGCGGGTTCGAGGCCAATGCCCTTCAGCTGAGCGGCGGCCAGCAGCAGCGGATTGCCATTGCCCGCATGTTCCTGAAGAATCCGCCCATTATCTTCCTCGACGAACCCACCGCCAGTCTCGACGCTATCGCCACGGAGCAGATAAAGTCCTCTATCGATGCCATCAAGCAGGGCCGCACAGTCATTGTCATCAGCCACAATATCGGACAGATTATCGACTCCGACGCGTTGTATGTGCTGGATAAGGGGCACGCTGTGCAGCACGGCACGCCAACAGAGGTGTATCAACAAGGGGGATTGTACAAGGAGATTTTCGATGCCTCCGCCCGAAGCATGAACGTGGACAAAATCGCGGATACCGTGAATTTGAACGTGTGAATGTGTTATCGTGTTAATGCGAAAGTCAAATTCACGAATGAACTAATAAACAGGTAGGCACTTTCACAGTCCGACAACTGACTAAAGAGATAACGAATTAACACATACAAAAGTACACATTCGACTAACGAATTAACACATTAACGATTTAACACATTCATAGGTAGACAACCGATTAACGAATTAACACATTAACGAATTAACACATTAATAAAGACATGCAATACTATATCGTTGATGCTTTTACCGACAGACCCTTTGGCGGCAACCCTGCCGGGGTGGTGCTGTTGGATAAAGATTTCCCTGCAGACAGCTTGATGCAACAGGTGGCAGCCGAATTGCGCTATTCGGAGACTGCCTTTGTGCAGAGGAATGGCGCAAATGAGTTCACCGTGCGCTATTTCACCCCCAAAAGCGAGGTGGACCTCTGCGGGCACGCCACGATAGCTACCTTCGGTTTGTTGAAACAGGAGGGTATCGTACAAGGAGGGGCCACTTGCCTGAACCATACGCTGGCAGGTGACTTAACAGTGCGTGTGGGCGACAGCGTGATGATGGAGATGGCGACACCTCGGGTGGTGGAACGAGAGGTGGACGTAGAGCGACTATGCCACCTAATGGGATGCCGTGTACCTGACATGCCTGTGGAGATTGTCTCCACAGGACTGCCGGACATCATCCTGCCCGTTAGCTCCCTCGCTGAACTGGAGGCCTTGCATCCCGACATGGAGGCGCTGACCCTGTTGAGCCGAGAGCTGGAAGTGGTGGGGGTGCATGCCTTCGCCGCAGTCGGCGACCAGTTCACGGCCCATGTCCGCAATTTTGCCCCACTCTATGGGGTCGACGAGGAGTCCGCCACAGGTACTGCCAATGCCGCACTGACACACTACCTCCAACACCGGGGCATGATAGTCCCCGGCAATGACTACTCTTTTATGCAGGGCGAGAAGATGGGACGCCCGTCAGTGGTGGAGACATCCCTCACTCCCGACGGTCAAGTATACGTAGGAGGACGTTGGTACACCTTGGCCAAAGGCGAACTACTAATATAACAAAAAAATGCTCCGCAATGGGAGCATTCTTTCTATCTGCATAATACTATCCTTGGTGTCTCGCAACACCTGTGGAAGATTATTTCTTGTGGAGTGTGGTCTCGCCACCAAGGTCGATAATTTCGCTGGTTTGGGCTTGGAAGGTGCCAGTGAGGGTCTTGGCCTTGAGGTCGATGCTAAAGTCGATTGAAGGATCAAGAATACCAGCCTGAGGACCACCGGCAGCGATATTGACATAACCGTGGTCGGTATTCTGGCGAACGCCGTAGCCGGTGATACCTACAGTGCGAACCAACTCTTCATAGCCAGTAATGTTCAGTTTGTAAGACAACGAACCAAAAGTGGCTGCATTTTCGGGATTCATGGTGAGTGTCCAGACAATGGTGTAGCTCACACTCTGTTTCTCTTCAAGGGTTGCAGTACCAGAGTAAGAACCCTCCCATGTGCCAACGAGATCGGCTTTGGTGGGGAGTTTGGTGTTGTCTTCTTTGTTCTCCTTATTGCAGGAAACCATCAGGGCTCCGCAGAAGAGAACCGTCGTGAGAATCGTGAATAATTTTTTCATTTGTAAATAGATATTAAGTTGTTAATAATTGTTTTCTTTCGTGTCGACAGGGGGAGTAATGATTAGTTAATGAGAGTGCCAATAACACACAATAGTATACTTTACTTGTTCATAATCTTTCATTTATAAAAAGACGTTTCTAATAATTGTGACACAATTACAGAGTGCAAATATACATTTTTTTCTTATTTAGATAACT
>ONQD01000054.1 GCA_900319865.1 uncultured Bacteroidales bacterium
TGTTCTCTTCATGCCACGCACAGCCGGGTTCCCAAGTGGCCGGTTTCGTGCATTATCATCCCGTCGAACCTTTCTATACAGGTTCTGAGATGATGATGGATTGTATTTCCAGATACCGGGATAGTGGAGCGTGTGTTTTTGCCGAAAAGTATTTTTATGCCGGGAATGTCGCTGTGGTGGCCAACCAAACCTCTCTCGTGGGCAACACCCATTTAGTGGACACCCTTCTTTCCCAAGGCGTTCGTGTCACCAAGATATTCTGCCCCGAACACGGCTTCCGCGGCACAGTGGCGGCGGGGGCTAAAGTGTCCGACAGCAAAGACCCGCAGACAGGTCTCCCCATCATCTCTCTCTACGGCAAGAACAAGAAGCCTACGCCCGAACAGATGAAAGACCTTGATGCAGTCGTCTTCGACCTGCAGGATGTGGGCTGCCGTTTCTACACCTACCTTTCGACGTTGCACTATGTGATGGAGGCTTGTGCCGAGAGGGGCATTCCGCTCATCGTACTCGACCGCCCCAACCCTAATGGGCATTACATCGACGGCCCCGTGCTGGACACGTCTAAGTACCGCTCCTTTGTAGGCATGCACCCCGTGCCTATCGTCTACGGCATGACCATCGGCGAATACGCCTGCATGATCAATGGCGAGCATTGGCTGTCGGGCGGCAAGGAATGCAACCTCACTGTTGTCCCCATGCAAGGCTACCGTCGCGACAGCGTCGGCTACGAACTGCCTGTGCCGCCGTCGCCCAACCTGCGCAACGCCCATGCCATTGCGCTCTATCCCAGCCTCTGTCTCTTTGAGGGCACCACGGTCAGTGTGGGACGTGGCACCGACTGGCCTTTCGAGGTGGTGGGCACTCCGCACCCCAGTCGTGTGGAATGGAATGCCACCTATACCCTAGCCGATGGGCAGAAGGTACTCCTTTTCTCGTTCACCCCCAAGGGAGGGAAACCCTGTTATGGATTCGACCTGCGCGAGATACAGGTGCCATCGAAGTTCGACCTCTCCTACCTGATAATGATGTACAACGTGGTTGCCAACAGGAATCTCTTCTTCCTGGGGAACAACTTCTTCGAGAAGCTTGCAGGGACAGGTGAACTCCGCAAGCAGATAATGGAGGGCATCAGTGAAGAGGAGATACGGGCCACATGGCAACCCGCCTTGCAACACTTTAAAACCGTCCGCAGCCAGTACCTCATCTACCCTGATGTCCCATTCTCTCGGACCCCATATTGATGTTTCCCGAATATTTTTTTATTCATGTCAAAAAAAATGTGTAATTTAGCACATTAATATAGTGTGTTGCATCTGCACTTTTTTGCTGTGCAACATACTTAAACTAACATATTTACGTTATTCGGATAATAATTGCTTTATATATATGAAAATGATAAAAAAAGGTTTCGCACTACTGGTTGTTGCCATTCTTTTCATCGGTTCCGCCTCTGCGCAGAACAGCGTCGCTGCCCAGGCCGACCAACAATTCAAGAACCGGCAATACACCCTCGCTCTTGAGAGTTATCAGAAAGCCTACGACCGTGTGTCCAGCAATAGGGCCGAGAAAAACCGCATCTATTTCCAGATGGGTGAATGCTACCGCCTCATGTATAACTACCCCAAGGCCGAGCACACCTACCTCCGCCTTATCCAGTCCGGCTACTATACTGTGGAGCCCAAACTCTATTTCTACATGGCCGAAATGTGCCGTTTCAATGGCAAGTTCAACGAGGCTGCCGACTACTACGCCAAGTTCCTCGAGCTGGTGCCCAACGACAAACTGGGCCTCTCCCGCCAAAAATCGCTCATCGATGTCACCCGCTGGGCTGCCGACCGCAGTCGCCATGTCATCACCAAACTCGAAGACTGGAGCACCGAATACAACGACTGGTCACCCCGTTTCATGGGCGACGACACCAACACATTGGTCTTCACCAGCTCCCGTTTCGGCTCTGGCGATGAGGGTGCCACCGACGTCTGGACCGGTCAGAACTTCTCATCCCTCTACTCCGTTTTCAAAGACCGCAACGAGCAGTGGACCAACGTCCCCGTCCCCTTCGACCAGTCCGGCAAAATCAACACCTCGTCCAACGAAGGTGAAGCCTGCTTCTCGCCCGACGGCAATACCATCTACTTCTCTCGATGCAAAGTGGTAGAACACGAAACCCACGGCTGCGCCATCTATACCTCCACCAAGGCTGCCCAGGTCGACAAGAAGAAAGCCAAGGCCGCCAAGAAGAGCAAGAACACTCCCTCCAAGAAAACCACCAAGAAGAAAGGCAAGGGCTCCAAGACCGAAGAAGAACCCGAGCAGGCTGCTCCCGCCGAGGAACTTGCCCCCGGCGAGTGGGCTACTCCTGTGGCCATCAACTTGGGAGACACCAGCTATAACTACCTCTATCCTGCCATCTCCAGCGATGGTCTTACCCTCTACTTCTCATCCGATATGCCCGGTGGCGAAGGCGACTACGACCTTTGGAAATCCACCCGCGCCTCTCTGGCCGACGACTTTGGCAAACCTGTCAATATGGGCCCCGTGGTCAACACCCCCGGCCGTGAGGCATTCCCCGTCCTTCGTGGCGACTCCACCCTCTACTTCTCCTCCAACGGTCTGCCCGGCATCGGCGGCTACGACATCTTCAAAACCATCATCGGCAAGCGCATCTGCTCCCGTCCGCAGAACCTCGGAGTGCCCATCAACTCCTCCTACGACGAGATGACCATCATCTACTATCCCGGCAGCGAGGACAACCCCATGCTCGAGCGCGGCTACTTTTCGTCCAACCGTCCTTTCGACGACCCCTTCAACAAGGATACTGACAAGAAGGGAAAGAAAATACCCCTCCCCACTCTCAACCTCTTCAAATTCGAGCTTCCCCCGCTGCTCTACACCATCGAGGGAACTGTGCGCGATGAGAAATCCATGCAGCTCATCAAAGGCTGTAAGGTCAAGATTGTGGGCTCCGATGGTTCTGAGGCCGAGACCTACACCGACAAGAAAGGTTTCTATAAATTCAATACCAGCCAAGTCCACGGACAGGTGGTCTACAAAATGTACCTCTCCAAAGTTGACTATTTCAGCCTCGAAGGCTCCGAAAGCACCATGGGCTACAACGTCGACAAAGGCATTGTCCACGATTTCCGCATGGAACCTGTGCCCCAGCAGCCAGTTGTTCTGCCCGAAATACGCTACGACCTCTCCAAATGGGACCTCAAAGAGGAGTTCATGGACTCCCTTATGGATCTCTATCTCGTCATGGTCAACAACCCCGGCATCGTTGTCGAAATCCGTGCCCATACCGACTGCCGTCCCTTCATAGGCCTCACCAACGACACCCTCTCGCAGCGCCGTGCCCAGAGCGTGGTTGACTACCTTGCCAGCCGCGGCATCGAGCGCGACCGCATGGTGGCCAAAGGCTATGCCGAGCGTGTGCCCCGCACCCTCGACCGCGATGTTTATATCGAAGTAGGTGGCAAACCCTTCATCTTCTCGGCCGGCACCACCCTCGACTGCGACTACATCGCCGACCTCCCCACCAAGGAGCATCAGGAAGCCGCCCACCAGCTCAACCGCCGCATCGAATTCCTTATCCTCCGTTCCGACTATGTGTCCAAACGTGTGGTCAACAACTTGGCCTCCGACTCTGCCCTCATCAAGCAGAACGATGACGGCACCTATATCGACCTTGTCAACGCACCCGTCGACAGCAACTCCCGCGATGTGGCTGTCATCATCCATGACGAAGGCACCATCCCCGTCACCATGATCAACACACAGAAAGGCGAGGTGCAGGCCATCATCAATGGCGTACAGCTGCCCATGCTCATCGACGAACGCTACAAGGAACCTGTGGCCATCTCTTGGGAACAGGCCATGAATATGCTCTATCAGCGCCGCATCAACAAGGAAGACTTCCCCGACCGCGACAACGCTTTCGACCCCGAGGGCAACATCCTCGACCGTGCCAAAGTGGTGTTCAAAGAGATACAGATTGGTCAGATACATAAGTATAATGTAGAAGCCATCGTGGTCAAAGGCATCGACTACAAGTTTATCATCAACCGTTCCGCCTTGGGCGACTTTGGCGAATACGAGTTCGACAAACAGCGCGGCAAGCTCTACTTCTTCGAAGATTAACCCATTACTGTGGCCGCCCGGCATCCGCCGGGCGGCCACAATATCCACCCATATCCCCCGCGCCCGCGCGCACTCACTATGGCACACAAATTGCTCACCATAACAGGCCCTACCGCCTGTGGCAAAACAAGCCTCGCCGCCGAACTGGCCTTCCAGCTCGGCGGTGAGATTATCAGTGCCGACTCCCGTCAGGTGTTCCGCGGTATGGACATTGGCTCAGGCAAAGACCTGGCCGACTACCACATCCACAACACCGACATCCCCTATCACCTCATCGACATCCACGATGCCGGCTACGAATACAACGTCTACCAGTTCCAGAACGACTTTATCCGCGCCTTTGGCGACATCGTCTCGCGTGGCCGGCAGCCCATCCTCTGTGGCGGCACCGGCATGTACATCGAAGCTGTTGTCAAAGGCTACCAACTGGCCGACGCACCCATCGACCCCGACTTCCGCCAACGCATGGAAGCCTACACCGATGAGGAACTCACCGCCCGGCTCGCCTCCTACATCAAGCTTCACAACCACACCGACACCGAGTCGCGCGACCGCCTGCTCCGTGCACTCGAAATACAGGAATACCACCTCCAGCACCCCGACGCCTACCCCCACATGCCCGATATGGAGCATATCATCGTCGGTGTGCGATACCCCCGTGAGCAGGTCATCGAGCGCATCGGCATCCGCCTCCGCGAGCGCCTCCAAAACGGCATGATCGACGAGGTACAGTCTCTGCTCGACCAAGGCGTGCCCGAGGAACGCCTGCTGCGCTATGGTCTGGAATACCGCCATGTCACCCGCTACCTGCGTGGTGAATGCACCTACGACGAGATGTACGAACACCTTTACACCGACATCCGCCGCTTCTCCAAACGCCAAATGACATGGTTCCGCCGCATGGAGCGCCAAGGCATCACCATCCACTGGATTGACGGTCCCCAACCCCTCGACACCAAAGTCGCCCAAGTCCTCCAACTCTTCCATTCCGCATAGCCGTCCCCACCGCCCTCACCCTTCACCACTCCCAACCTTAGCGTCCGTCCACTCATACCTGCTCCATCCATTTATCTTATTCGCATATCATCCCCTTCAACCTCCCCCGCCACAACTCACTACCTTTCCGTCCGTCCCCACGTCTGTCAGCGTTCAACCCACACTCGATGAAATTCCAATTGACATCATCTTTTTCCAATTGATTCATCGCTTGTTATCCTTTACCAACTTTTCAGTCCGCACAACTTGATTTCCTTTCCGCTTCGCTAACTCTTCACCTCTTAGTAAGCACAAATTAAGCTTTTCTTAACCATGCGGGTGGATAGAGACCATGTAAGGGATGAGATACGACTGAAATGATGGCGGAGCTGGAAGGATGAGGCAAACACAGAAAGGGGACAGGTGGGTTGTAACGATAGTTATGGATGTTGAATTACGTGGATTTGTATATTTGATTCAAGTGTATGAGTATGTTAAGGGGACTTCTATTAATTGCCTCGAAGAGGCACACTCTCAATAACCCCGCACGTAGTGTGGGGATAATAAGCAACATAGAAACAGCGTCCCGGAGGGGGGTGCTGCCAGTTGTTAATTTGGTGCTGGTGGTGATATGCATTTGGGGCAACAGCGTGAGCAATGCGGGTTTCTGTCGTCCGGTGTTGTGGGCTGCTGTAGTGCAGGGAGTCAGTTTCCTTAACGTTATTACATTTACATGGATGGAACGCTCCCGGCTGTATGGCCTCAATGCGCTGATTTGTGGTGTCAGCACAGGAGTGTATGTTTATTGGTGCCTCTTTCTGGGGGCATGGGTGATAGTGATGCCGGTTCCCGTGTGGTTCCTGTTGTTGCTGTTGTGGTGCAATGTGGTGCACCCGGTGCATGGGAGTGTCCGGTGGTGGTATGTCACAGGGATTCTGCTTTGTGCTCTTTTTGCAGCAGGCAGTGGGCTGGCATACGCCGCCTCCTGCAAGGCATACGGGCAGGGCAAGGTGCCCGATGGCAATCCGATGACGGAACGTATTGCGGGAATGCATTTCCTGTATCACACCAGTTTCTGCATTTACGATGGCTGGCGCCCGCCACTGCACGACCCCGCCTTGGTGTTGGGCATGAGGTTGAACGGCGGGAAAGACCCCCTTGGCGGTTTGCAGTTGGATGAGCGGTTAGAATTGTACCGCTGCATGTATCCCGACCGTCCGGTAAAAGCGTGCTGTGCTTGTAGCCGTGAGTCGGAGCGCAACGGCTATTTCACCGACCTCCTGTGGCAGACGGTCGAAATAGATCGGGTCAAGGTGCTTTCGTCCCATGAAACCTGTACCAGCCTATCACCCGAAAAAAACAATCACATACTGAATGAATATGGTCTTCCTTTCGCCTATACTGATTCTACTTTCAGCCGTGTGGTCAATCTCGAAACAGGCGACACACTTTCATCCGGCTCGGCAGGAAGCCGGTTCTTCGAGATAGCGCTTCTCGACCATGGCATCAAGGGTGTCCATTGTCTCACCAGCATAGACGAGAATAGTGGACTTCGGTGGTTTACATTCCTCTTTCCGTCAGGCGATAGCAGTACGGTGAACTGTGCCACCGACCCCTTTCTGCCCAAGTCCCCGCTCTATTGGATAGTCCCAACTGATGAGGGAATGGATGGGTTTATAGAACTCTATTACCCCGAGACGAGGGAACGCGACACTCTGAGACTGATGTTTATTGAGCGTGAGTAAATAACTACCACTCCAGAAATTTCTTGCGCCCCAGAAGGCGGTCGAGGAGGGTGCGTTTGGGTATGGGACGTTGTATATCGAAGGTTCCTGTTGGGGTGATGAAGCCTTGGGTGTTGCCCATTCGGGCGTAGGCAAGGCCCTCGGAAAAGTTCATCAGATGGTCGAAACGGGTGTCGATAATCAGATTGCCTGCTTTGTCGACAGCACCATATTTGCCTGCTTTTTCTACTATGGCGCGGCCCTCGGATAGACTGAAGACGGTGGTGTATTGGTTGCCGAGCGTGGCTACGGTCTCGCCGTGGCAGTCGATGAAACGCCATTGGCCGTCCTGGCAGACAGGTGCGACCCCTTCAGAAAAGCTTTCGGCTTGGTCGAACTGTAGTGGCAGTATATATTCTCCCTCAGTATTGATGAAACCCCATTTCTCGCCAATGTTCACTACTGCAATGCCGTCAACGAAAGGTGCCGCATAGTCGAACTGGGGTGTGATGACTATTTTGCCTTCGTGATTGATATAGCCTTCTTTCAAGTCTGTATCGACAACGGCCAGACCATCTGAGAATATATTCACCTCGGCATTTTCGTCGGCCATGGTGAACAGGCTGTTGCCTTGCTTGTCGATGATGATGGTGGAGCTGCCCAGCAAGACGGAGGCCACGCCTTCGCCGAAAGGCATAGCCCAATCGTATTTGGGTGCAATGACAGTGTTGCCGTTCTTGTCGATGTAGCCGTACTTTTTGTCTATTTCGACGACGGCCAGACCTTCGGTGAAGCCAAATACATCGTGGAATCGGGGCTGAATGGCGAAACGGCCTTCTCGGTTGATAAAGCCCCACATGTCATTTTGTTTGACAGCAGCAAGACCTTCGGAGAAGGTCCAAATGTCGCCAAGATGGAGTGCATTCATACTGGTGAAAGAATGATTTTTGATTTATAGATGAGGTGATTTGTCAAGAAATCAGTCCACAAAGTTGGCTGTGCTGCCCACAAATTGTGCTAGCCAGTCGTAGTCGTGAGAGTGGCTCTGTCCGTTGTCGACCCAGAGGGCGGGGTCGATGTAGACTTCGAGCAGTTTGGCGGGACCCTCGGAGAAGAGTTCGACGGTGTCGGCCACAGCGGGGACGAGAGCGCATTCGCCCATGTGGAGGGGGACGATGGTTTCGAGGCTCTTGACGGCAGCAATGCCGTCGACGCAAAGGTAGACGACAAAGGAGTCGAGAGAGGAGAAGTTTTTGCGCAGGGGTTTGTCGAGTGCGATGAGGTTGGTGGTGAAGTAGGGGCATTGAGCCAGCTGGGTGGTGCTGTTTGGGGAGTATTGGTAGTGGGTTTTGCCGTCGGCGGTGGGGGAGAAGTCTATGGCGTCGAGGGCCTCGGCGATGTGGAGTTGACGCAGTTGCCCGTTGGTGTCGGGGCGGTTGTAGTCGTATATGCGGTAGGTGCAGTCACTGCTCTGTTGTATCTCGGCAAAAAGATTGCCTTTGCCAATGGCGTGAACGCGGCCGGCGGGGATGAAAAAGGTGTCGCCTGCCTGGGTGTTTTCGAGGTGGAGTAATTGCTCGAGGTTGCCTTGTTCGAGGTGTTGCTGGTATTGCTCGGGAGTGGTTTGGCGGGAGAAGCCGTCGACGATGGTGGCTCCCGGGTCGGATTCGATGACGTACCACATTTCGGTTTTGCCGAAGGGCATGCCGCGTTGCTGGGCCAGATGGTCGTCGGGGTGGACTTGGATGGAGAGGTCATCGTTGGCATCGATGATTTTGAAGAGAAGGGGGAAGTCGGTGCCGAAGTGGTCGAAGTTTTTCTCACCGAGGATTTCGCTCATGTATATTTCCAAAGCCTCGTTGATGGTGTTTTCGGCGAGGAAGCCGTTGGCGATGACCGATTCGTTGCCCGGGAGACTGGAGAGAGCCCAGAGTTCACCGCAGTTGGGCAGGGGGGCGTAGTTGAAGCCGAGGGATTTGATTTTGTTGCCGCCCCATACTTTGTTTTTGAAGAGGGGGAGGAATTTGAATGGATAGAGAGGGGTTTCCATGGGTGAGGATTTGGATATGTGGGGATTGATGATTGGGATTAGAGCGCTTGTTTGAGTTCCCAGATGCGGATGTCGCGAGCGGTGACAATGCCGTCGGCGTTGACGAGAATCATGAACGGGATGTGGTCGATGGCAAGTTGTTTGAGGTAGTTGGCATCCCAGCCGTTGGGGTTATCGTCGATGTTGATGGGGATGAGTGATACTTGTTTTGATTCGGCGAGACGGGAGGCCTGGGTGTATTGTGTTTTGCAGCGGTCGCACCAGTTGGCGCCAAAGAAGATGAGTGTGGCACCGTCGAGATTCCGGGTTTCGGAGAAGAGGTGACGTTTTTTCTGTGAGTCGAGGTAGGCGAAATCGGGCATCTCGCTGCCTTCGGACACGGCAGGGGTGTCGTGAATCCAGCGGCGCAAGAGGGTGTAGTGATAGGTGTGTGTGGCTTCGCCTGAGATGAGGCCGATGATTTGCCGGACGGCTCCGTCGTCGAGACGCGACATTTGCCGGTGAAGGATGAAGGGGGTGAAGATAGAGGCGCTGTTCTCGCGTGCGTATTGCTTGAGGAATGTGGCGGGCTCGGGAGCGGAGAGAAAACGCTCCATAAGGTAGCGGTATTCGCTGTTGGTGCGTGAGCCTTTGATGAGAGAGGCGTCGGGGCGAGTGGCGTTGAGCTTGATGCTCATCGGGGAGTTTTCGAGGTAGAAATAGAGGGGGGCCTGCATGGCGGGATGCTGGATGGATGCCAGCACGGGGTTGGCGACACGGCCAGAGAAGAGGAAGAGTCCTTTGTTGGCTTTGGCGGTATAGGTATGGGAGGTAGAGTCACCGTCGAAGACAGTGAGGGTGAAAGAGCCAGTGAGACTGCTTTCACCACTGATTTCGAAGTTTTGGGCCATCACGACTGCCGGGAGAAGCAGGAGCCACCCCAGCAGGAGGAATCGCATTTTAGTAGGAACGATATGTAGAACCATTCTCTTTGTTAGTGCCACGGACAGAGATGTTGGATTTAACTACCTTGCTGGATTTATATTTCTTGTTGGGATACATGGTGGCCGATTTGGAAGATTTGCATCCTGCAGTAACGCCACAGAGCATGATTATGGCCATAACCATGACAAGGGAGAGAAGATGCTTTGAATACTTTTTCATGTTGTTGATATTGTTCTTTATTGTATTGATAATCTGATTGTAAAAAGCGTTTTGCGGGTGGGTGCGGGCACCTTTTCGCGACTACAAAATAACAAAATTTTCTTCAGATAGGCAAACTTTTTGAGATTTTTTGTACCTTTGCAGAGCGAAAATTTATTTAAAGATATATTTAAACGCCTATGAATTACCAAAGAACGTTAAGAATTTACGAATGGATTTCGTATATACTTATAATAGGAGCCACAGCGGTGTACTTTATATTCCGTAATCAGGGAGCGTGGTCGCTCAATGTGACATTGTGCATACTGGTGCTGGCAGTGTTCAGCCGCCTGATGATGGAACGCACACGCCGTTTGGCAGCCGATGCTGAGATAGATGAGCTGAGAGAGGATATGCGCCGGCTGACTCAGCTATACGCCGAGGAAAAGAAAAAGAACGAGCAGAAGGCATAGGCCCGTGAGGGTGCCCTCCTATGGCGCAAAAGTGGACGGGGAGGGAGATGAGAATTGAATGGTTATAACGGAAAATATTAATTTATAAATACTTATTTTTTATGGCAACTACCACTGATATTAAGAATGGTTTATGTATCAATTTCAACAATGACATTTACACTATTGTAGAGTTTCTGCATGTGAAGCCCGGCAAGGGAGCCGCTTTTGTGCGTACGAAGATGCGCAGTGTGAAGACTGGCCGAGTGTTGGAGAACACTTTCCCCAGCGGTGCCAAGATTGATGTGGTGCGTGTGGAACGTCGTCCCTACACCTATCTTTATAAGGAGGGTGATATGCATGTGTTTATGCATACCGAGACCTATGAGCAGATTTATATCCCCGAGGCTATTATCAATGCTCCTCAGTTTTTGAAAGACGGTCAGTATGTGGAAATCACCGTTGAGGCTGATACCGAGACCCCGCTGATTTGCGAACTGCCTCCCTTTATTGAGACCGTGGTTACATATACCGAGCCCGGTTTTGCTGGCAACACCGCTACCAACGCCATGAAGGACGCTACGGTGGAACCCGGTGTGCAGATTCGTGTGCCTCTGTTTATCAAAGAGGGCGAGCGCATCAAGGTGGATACCCGCACCAACGAATATGCCGAGCGCATCAAATAAAAGAATATAAGCATACAATCAATTGACGGCAACCAGTGAACGGTGGCGGACCAAGAGCCACGGGGTTCGCTGGTTGCCGTTGAACCAACATATAGAAGATGAAAAGAAATTGGATGGCCGTTGTAATGGCAGTGGTGCTGTTGGCAGGATGCCATGGCGGAAATAAGAAGAGTGCAACACCGGTCGCTACTATAGATTATTCAGCAGTGAAGACACCCGAGTTCAGTGCCGACAGTGCTTATCGCTTTGTGTCAGACCAGGTGTCGTTTGGCTACCGCACCCCAGGCAGTGAGGGTCAGCGCAGATGTGCCGACTATCTTGTCTCGCAGATGCGCCGCTGGTGCGACACTGTAATAGTGCAAGAATTCCCCACTACCTTGTGGGACGGGCGAGAAGTGAGAGGCAAGAATATTATAGCCACAGTGGGTGCGCAGCCGGGAAGTCCTGAAGGACAGCGGGTGCTGCTGGCCGCACATTGGGACAGCCGACTGTGGGCCGACCACGATGCCGACAAGGCCAACCACCACAAACCTTTTGATGGTGCTAACGACGGCGCGAGTGGGGTGGGAGTATTGATGGAATTGGCTCGTACCCTTGCAACACAACGACTCACGGTGCCTGTGGATTTTATCTTCTTCGATGTGGAAGACCAAGGAGTTCCCGAATGGGCCGATACCTATGTTGACGACAGTTGGTGTAAGGGTTCACAGTATTGGAGCCTGCATCCCCATACGCCGTACTATACTGCCACGTTCGGTATATTGCTGGATATGGTGGGTACGGAGCAGCCACGCTACACCAAGGAGCAATTTAGTCGCCAGTATGCTGCAGGCATAATGAATAAAGTGTGGACGGTGGCAGCTTCGATTGGTTATGGCGACATATTTGTGAATACCGAGACTGACCCCATATTGGACGACCATCTGTATGTGAACCGTTTGGGCGGCATACCTATGATTGATATTGTCCAGAACAATGTGGGTTGTAGTTTCTTTAAGCATTGGCACACCATGGGCGACAATATGCAGCATGTGGATAAAAAGAGTCTGGAGGTGATAGGGAAAGTGTTGCAGAAAACGCTCTATGGTGATTATGGAGAAAAACGTAACTGATAGCTGATGATGCTACACAGGGCTATTGATAACAGTAGAAAGGTTTTGGCCGGTATTGCCGCAATGGTGGCAATACTGGTCTTGACTATAGGCTGTGACAAGGAGCGTATGTGCCGAGTGCCGACAGGCAACGCCACTTGTCAGATAGACCCTAATTCGGCTTTGTATCCCGGATTGAACAACTGTGATGGGTTTGAGTATTTGGTGGGTGGATATAATGGAATTGTAGTGATAAGAACTTCGTGGAACGATTTTGTGGCATACGAGCGTTCCTGCCCACTCGACAGCGCGATATTGGATGTCCCTGATGGATACGGAAATATGGTGCTGGAGTGCCCTCGTTGCGGCTCTCGTTTCAGCACCTTTACCGACGGCACACCACTGGAAGGAAGCAGAACTTCCTGTATGTTGTATGAATACAACACCTATTACAACGGTCGCACACTATATATAAGCAACTATTAGTGCCACCTGTCGAATGTCTAATAAATGTTAAACTTTATTTTGTAGTGTACATAATTACAACGTGTTGTATATTATTGTTCTGTGAGGATTAAAAAAATAATCATCTCACCACAATAAAATCTTAATACAAGGTGAAAGGTAAGGGACGCTGAAGGGAATGCTGAGATGAAAAGAACCCAAATCGGCCTAATGACCGATTTGGGTTCAATCTTACCGCAAACGGGAAGGACTACATTTTGTGACCTATGGGATGGGCAATCATGGCACGGCCGTTTTTGATGCCCAGCAGTTTGTGCAGGAGGTCGCGGTTGATGGCTCCGCAAGCCACAGTGCCGAGTTCAGCGGCGGAACAATAGAGATAGATGTTTTGGCTGATATAGCCACAGTCGACGGCAGCATAGAAGTTGCGGTCTTCGTCGCTACCGAACCGTTTCATACGGTCGAAGTTGGCCACAAGTA
Organism: uncultured Bacteroidales bacterium; assembly: GCA_900319865.1. Taxonomy (GTDB): domain Bacteria; phylum Bacteroidota; class Bacteroidia; order Bacteroidales; family P3; genus Colimorpha. Next base: position 13,189 of record ONQD01000054.1, read on the forward strand.
CTATGGAGATGGGGGCTTCAACAAAATGTTTCTGCTCGCTGATTTCGGAACGGTGGTCGCCTTCGGCCACGGGGTTCAGACTGTTTTTTTCGGCATCATAGATGTAGATTCCGTCGCGGGTGAATACATAAATGTCGAACTCTTGGGCATTGACGGCAGAGGGGGCGACACGTTTTTTCTGGTCGGGGCGGTTGTAGCCGTAAGTGGCCCAGAGAAGGCTGGAGAGGATATCCTCGGGGATGTCCTCGCTGCTGAGCTGACGGATGGACTCGCGATGTTTCAGGGCCTGATGGAGGGAGGCGTCGAGACCGTGATAGGATATGGGGAGCATAATGGTGTTGGGAGCGGTGACGGTGCCATCGTTGTTCTTGTCCTGAGTGGCCGAAGAGGAAGTAACACGCGAGGTTTTCTTGTTGGTGTTTTTCTTTTGAGCCTCGGCTGCGCCTACGAGAAGCACAAGTGCGAGAGCGAAAACAAGGATTTTCTTCATAGATCGATTATTTTAATGAGTTATTGATATTGGATTTATTGATACGATCGAGGACCATGGTTTTTGTGACCGTTATTTTGGAGCCTTTGGGTTGGCTTGGGAGGTTGAACATGAGGTCGGTCATGACAGTTTCCATGATGGAGCGCAGGCCGCGGGCACCCAATTTGTAGTCGATAGCGGTGCTGACAATAGTGTCGAGGGCATCTTTGTCGAAATTGAGCGATACGTTGTCCATCTTGAACAGCTCTTGGTATTGCTTTACAAGGGCGTTTTTGGGCTCGGTGAGTATGCGGCGTAGAGCGTCGGCGTCGAGTGGGTTGAGATATGTGAGCATGGGGAAGCGGCCCACGAGTTCGGGGATGAGTCCGAAGTGTTTGAGGTCCATGGGGAGGATGTATTGCAGCAAATTGTGGCGGTCGATTTCGTCACGGGTCTTGGCACCGTTATAGCCGATGACATTGGATTTGAGGCGGGAGGCAATGGCACGTTCCACACCGTCGAAGGCACCGCCGGCGATGAAGAGTATGTTGCGGGTGTTGACCTGTATCATCTGCTGCTCGGGGTGCTTGCGTCCGCCATTGGGTGGAACGTTGACCACAGCCCCTTCGAGCAGTTTGAGCATGGCCTGCTGGACACCCTCGCCCGAAACGTCGCGGGTGATGGAGGGGTTGTCGCCTTTGCGGGCTATTTTGTCGATTTCATCGATGAAGACTATTCCGCGTTCGGCGGCAGCCACATCGTAGTTGGCGGCCTGAAGGAGGCGTACCAGCACATTCTCCACGTCATCGCCCACGTAACCGGCCTCGGTGAGGGTGGTGGCGTCGGCAATGCAGAAGGGAACATCGAGAATACGTGCTATGGTGCGGGCCATAAGGGTTTTGCCGGTGCCAGTCTCGCCCACGATGATGATGTTGGACTTTTCAATCTCCACGTCGTTGGAAGCATGCTGGGTGGCATAGTAGTTGAGGCGCTTGTAGTGGTTGTAGACAGCCACAGAGAGCACACGTTTGGCATCTTCTTGTCCAATAACATATTGGTCCAGGTGGTCCTTGATTTCTTGAGGAGTGGGGATTGGTTTGTCGGGGGAATAGCTGGAAGAGGGGGTATTGTTATGGACGTAACGTTGAACCACATTGTAGGCTTCGGTGGCACAGGCGTCACATATATTGCCGCTGAGGCCGGTGAGCAGTAGGTTGGTCTGGGACTCGCGGCGACCGCAGAAGGCACATGTTCTTTCGGAAGAGTTGTTTTTGGCCATTGGGGTAGATGGATTGTTCTGTTGTATTGATTGTTATTGAATATGGACTATATAAGAGCATTCTTGTCTGCATCTTGGCGGATGAAGACAAAGAGTAGAAGCGTAAAAGCAATGAGTGAGGAGCCTCCATAGCTGAAGTAGGGGAGAGGTATGCCGATTACGGGTACCAATCCCAGCACCATGCCGATGTTGATGGCGAAATGGAAGAAGAGGATGGAGGCGACACAGTAGCCGTAGAATCGGGCCATGACGGAGCGTTGTCGCTCGGCCATGGTGATGAGGTGTACCAGCAGTCCGAGATAGGCGGCAATGACTATGATGCACCCCAGGAATCCCCATTCCTCGCCCACGGTGCAGAAGATGAAGTCGGTTTCCTGTTCGGGAACGAAATCGGCTTTGGTGATGGTTCCGTTGAGGAAACCTTTGCCGATGATGCCGCCCGAGCCGATGGCTATTTTGGCTTGGTCGACGTTATAGCCCACCCCTTGAGGGTCTTCGACCTTACCGAGAAGGACGTATATGCGGTTGCGCTGGTGCTCCTCGAGAATATGCTCGAAAGTAAAGTCGACCGAGAGGGTGAAGAGGCAGCATACCACAAAGAAAATGGCTGTGTTGCGGTAGCTTTTGGAGTTGCGTTTAGAGAGCCACACAAAGAGGTAGAGTAGGCAGATGGCTAAAAGAATGCCCATAAGGATGAACTTGTTGATAAGTAGGGCGGACACAAACAGGGCAATGGCCAGGACGACCACCAAGAGGAAGTAGTGGGATAGCCCTTCACGATAGAAAGCCAGAAGGAATGAGGTGAAGACGAGGGCGGAGCCTGTATCGTGCTGCAGCAGGATGAGGCCGGCGGGGATAAGCACCATCAGGGCCAGGTTGAGTTTGGTTCGGGGCTGTGTGAGGTCGGTGTCGATGGTGCCCACATATTTGGCCAGAATGAGGGCTGTGGCAAATTTGGCAAATTCGGATGGTTGCAGCTTGAAGGCTCCAAAGTCAATCCACGATTGGCCTCCTTTGGTTACAGTGCCGATGAAAAGAGTGATTACCAGTAGTATGAGTACTAGCCCGTAGATGATGTAAGAGGCGTTGGAGAAGACACGCGGATGGATGAGGAGTACACTGATGGCCAGAATAAAGGCAATGCCCATCCAGAGCAGCTGTTTGCCGTGTTGGCGGGTGAAGTCGAAAATGGCGGCATGGTCCTCGTCGTAGCAGGCGGCATAGATGTTAATCCAGCCAAACAGGACAAGGAAGAGATAGAGGCCTATCGCTATCCAGTCGTACCGTTTCTTCTCGGGTGATTGTAAGTTAGTGTATGGCATGCTCGTGTGTTCTCTGGGTTTATCGTTTTCTGGGTTTCTTCACCCGGTGGGTGAGAGGTAGTTTCTGGCAGGGGTTGATGTTGATGTAGTAGTTCTCAAAATCGGTGCGTTTCACTTCGCCACGTATATATTTCTCAATGATGAGACTTGCAATAGGTGCAGCCCATGTGCCGCCACCGCCTTGCGCATTCTCCACATATACTGCCACAGCAATCTTGGGGTTTTCCATAGGGGCGAAGGCGATGAAGACAGAGTGGTCGTTGCCGTAGTTTTCGGCGGTGCCGGTTTTGCCACAAACAGCGATGTCGGGAATGTCGGCCTTGTGGGCGGTACCACCTGCACCGTGCACCACATCGTACATGCCTCGGGCGGCAATGTCGAAATACTCCCGCTTGATGCCAGTTTCATGTTTGGTGTAGAACTCTTCGTTGCGGGTGGAGTCGGGGCCATAGTAGCGCACGAGATGGGGCGTGTAGTAGTAGCCGCGGTTGGCGACGATGCAGGCAAGGTTGGCCATCTGGACAGGCACCACCTCAACTTCGCCTTGGCCTATGCTGTTGGAGTAGATGGTGGTGAAAGCCCAGCGCTCTTTGCCGTACCATTTGTTGTAGAAAGCAGTGTCGGGTATGTTGCCTTTCTTTACATTGGGGAGGTCGATGGGAAGGCGTATCCCGAAGCCGAACCGTTTCATGTAGTCTTGCCAGATAGTAAGACCGTATTGGCTGTCCTTATAAATGTTTTTGTATTTGCCCTGTTGGATGATGCGGCGATAGGTGTAGTAGAAATAGGGGTTGCACGACATCTTGATGGCTTCCTGCACACTGCGGGCGCTCGGATGGCCGTGGCATCCAATAACCTTGTCGCATACGAAGCCGGTGCCGGGAGTGATGACCCCCAACTGGAGGGCTATCATGGCCTGTGCCACTTTAAAGATGGATCCGGGAGGGTATTGTGCCTGCAGGGCGCGGTTGAAGAGTGGCTTGGCAATGTCGTTGTTCAGTTTAACGAAATTCTGTCCGCGAATGCGGCCCACCAGCAGGTTGGGGTCGTAGCAGGGGGCGGAAAGGAGTGTGAGCACCTCTCCGGTTGAGGGCTCAATTGCGACGATACACCCACGTTTGTTTGCCATCACTTTCTCGGCATACTCTTGAAGGTCGGCGTCAATAGTGGTGTAGAGGTTCATTCCCTCAATCGGCATGGTGTCGAGCTGTCCATGCATATAGGAGCCAATCTCGCGATTGTGGACATCTACCTGCATTATCTTCTTGCCTTTAACTCCACGAAGCACCTGTTCGTATGAGTCTTCAAGGCCGCTCTTGCCTATATAGTCGCCCCGCTTGTAGTAGGGGTTCTCTTCCAGGTCGTGTTCGTTCACCTCGCCCACATATCCCAGCACGTGGGCTGCTATGGGACGGTCGTATATGCGCAGGGTACGTTTGGATATATAGAACCCCTTGAATTTATAAAGCACATTCTCCCACCGGCCGAAGTCCTCTTTGGATATCTGTTTCATGAAGATGGAAGCCGAATAGGGGGAATAGGTGTATGCTTTTTTCATGCGCTCGTCGAATTCCTCTCTGGTGATGCCCACCGAGCGGCAGAAGAAAGCGGTGTCAAGTTGCTTGACCATACGTGGTATGACCATGAGGTCGTAGACGGCTTCATTGTAAACCAGCAGTTTGCCATTGCGGTCATACATCAGGCCGCGGGCAGGGTATTGGGTAATATTGCGTAGGGACTGGTTCTTGGCTTTCTCTTTGTATTCTTTGTCGAACAGTTGCAACATGGAGAGTCGGAGCACAAAAATGACTCCGATGGCGAGGAAGATAATCTTCACTATTCCACTGCGATGACTGTATTTGTTCGACATGATGTGTCCGTATAATCAAACTGCAAAAATACAAAAAATAATTTATATAGTAAAAAACTATTTCACCCATGTGGCAACCCTATCCCTCGCGTCATAGGCATGAACGGGGAACCGGAAAGTGGTAGATAGTGTTGTAAAGGATTATTGTGCGGAGAGGAGGGCGTAGAGCTCGGTGCGTGGGTTGAGTGTATAGGGCATCACATCCTGCAGGCTGGGGGGTAGGGTGTGGTAGTAGTCGAGC
>ONQD01000072.1 GCA_900319865.1 uncultured Bacteroidales bacterium
ATACTACGGGCTGGGAGAAAAAATAGGCGGATTCGGATTCAGTGTGAAGAAAAACAAAAACAAGACAAAATAACCGTTCGGGCAATGCCGGACATAACCTAATCAGAAGTACCATGAAAATAGTTTGCGTAGAGCCTTTGGGAATAAGCAAAGAGCGATTCGAACAGCTGAAAGCAAAATACGCCCAGAAAGGGCATCAGTTTGAATATTATCTGGACAGGAAAGAAGACGAAAGCACACTGTCCGAAAGGATGAAAGAGGCCGAGGTGGCGGTGATTTCGAACATCAAGCTGCCCGCAGCAGTGCTGCAGCAATGCCCCAAGTTGCAATACCTGTCGGTGGCGTTCACCGGATTGGACCACATAGACCTGGCCTATTGCGAGGAACATAACATTAAGGTGCAGAATGCAGCCGGATATTCCACTGTGGCGGTGAGCGAACTGGCCATCGGATTGATGCTCGATGTGCTGAGAAGAATCACTTGGCTGGATACCGACACACACAAAAGAGGCACACGAAACAACTTCCTGGGACGCGAACTGCACGGGAAAACCGTTGGAGTGGTAGGCACCGGAGCCATTGGCACAGCCACCATGAAGCTGCTGCTGGCCTTTGGATGCAAAGTGTTGGCATACAACCGAAGCGAACATGACGACGTGAAGGCGATGGGGGTGAAATACACCGACCTCGACACCCTGATGAAAGAGAGCGACATAGTGACCCTGCATGTGCCGATGACCAACGACACACACCACCTTATCAACAAGGAGCGCATAGGCATGATGAAACCCACAGCCATCCTTATCAACACAGCACGTGGCAACGTGGTAGACATGGAGGCGTTGGCCACAGCCCTGAACGAAGGCAAGATTGCCGGAGCGGGCATCGACGTTTACGAGAAAGAGCCTCCCCTACCCTTGCAGCACCCGTTGCTGAATGCGCCCAACTGCATCTGCCTGCCTCATGTGGGCTATGCCTCACGCGAGGCTTTCGACATCCGCGCCGATATAGTCTTCGACCATGTGGACCAATATCTCGGGCAATAGTTCATACTAAGCTATACAAAACGCATGTAGCGCATTCTGCTGCGTGCACGGCATGATTGCCAAACATAAAAAAGTACAATTCTTTTCTGCACATTTATGTAAGTCAGAAAAAAATTGTACTTTTGCATTTTAAAATATAAGGTCACTGGGTTGACACAAGCCTGCAGAGATAAACATAAATAACAAGAAATCAAACAAAAAAAAAGACATGCGCCCCATAGCAATCATTATTAGTTTACTGTTAATCGGACAATTGGTTTATGCCGGTCCAGTCGAGAAAGCCACCGCCCTCAAGGCAGGTTCCCACTATCTGCAAATGCGCGGATTGATGAAAGCCGACGACTCACTGACACTGCATACGGAGTTCACCAACGAAAATGCAGGTGAGCAGACAACCTGTTTCTATGTCTTCAATCTGGCCAACAGAGGTTTCGTGCTGGTAAGTGCCGACGACCGCAGCACCCCCATCCTGGGCTATTCAATGAACGGATGCTTTGACCGCAACAGCCTGCCGGAGAGCGTAGAGGCATGGTTGGACGGATATGCGGAAGAGATTGGCAAAGGCATTGCCGCAAACGCCCCAGTGAACAAAGAGATTCTAAAACAGTGGAACGAACTGGTGAACGCCACCCCGACCACGACACCCGGACCCAAAAGCGACTCATACCTGTTGACATCCACATGGGAGCAGGGCTATGGATACAACAATTATTGTCCCAAAATGAACGGTAATCCTGTGGTGGTGGGCTGTGTGGCCACTGCTATGGCTCAGATAATCCGATATTACCAATACCCCACACGGGGCTTCGGCTCGAAGTCGTACAGACACGAGACATACGGAATACTGGCTGTGGATTTCGACACAACAGACTACGACTATTCGCTTATGCCCGACAGGGTGAGACACTCCTCGAGCGCACAACAGAAAGACATGGTATCGCGGCTGTGCTATCATTGCGGCATAGTGGTAGAAATGCGTTACCAAAACCCGAACCACATGTCGGGAAGCGGTTCGTTCACTCATCTTGTGCCCGAAGCACTAAAACATTTCGGATATACCGATGCGGAATATTATAAAAGAGCCAACGTAAACGACGACAACAAATGGAAAGCCCTTATCCGCAACGAAATAGACAACAGCCGACCCATCGAATATGCCGGAACGTCGAGCAGCCAGGGCGGACACGCCTTTGTGCTTGACGGATACAACAACAACGATAAATTCCACTTCAACTGGGGATGGGGCGGCAGCTATGACGGCTTCTATACCCTGAGCACCATGGTGGGATTTTCGTCCGACCACGAGATGGTCATAAACATCAAGCCTTCGGGCTGGGACGGACACCTCACCCACTTCCTGGTGTCGCCCAACGGCACCGGCGACGGTACCACTTGGAACAAGACCAACAGCAACCTGGCGGCAGCAGTGAAGCTGAATAAACTGGTGGCCCGCGACATCTGGATGAAAGAGGGAATATACTACGGCGACACCACCGACGAATATGCCTTCCGCTTGATAAACCAGGCGACTGTGCTGGGTGGGTTTGCCGGCAACGAGACCACTAGCTCTGAACGTGACGCGAAATTGCACCCCACCATTCTGGACGGTGGCAACAGCCGGAAAGTGCTCTATGGATTCTGCAATTACAACTCGTCGAAGATGCTTACTCTCAACGGACTGACAATACAGAACGGCTATTCGGAGAACGGCAGCTGCGTGGAACTCCTGAACAACGTGAAGGCCATGAATTTCGAGATACGCCAATGCCATAGCGACAGCGGAGAGGTGGTTTCCCTATCCGATTGCCTGATGAACTATTCAGTTATCCACTCTAACCACGCGCCGGTTTCGGTGGCTGTACGCAGCGGAGCACTGAGACAAAGCATAGTGAGCAACAATGTCGGCAACGCGACAAGCCTGCACGGCTCGGGGCGCATTATCAACTGCGACATTGTGTGCAACCAAGGTGCTGCAGTGGTAATGAATGGACAGCGCAACGTGATAGCCAACAATATCATCTGGAATAACGACTCATCGGTCAGCATACGTTCGGAACTGAGTGACACCAGCATCAGGTACAACGCCATAGTGTCCGACACTGCATTTGCCGACAGCACCCTCATCCAGTTATCCGAAACAAACGATGACGAGCAAGGCCCAAGATTTATCCAGCCTTGCAACGTGCGCGGACCCGAAGGATATACGGGCAACGAGGACTGGAGCCTGCAGAGAGGGTCGATATGCATAGATGCCGGAGAGAAGATTCAGGAAAGCGTGCGCGAAGGCGATATGAACCATTCTGTACGTTGCCGCAATGGGGCGGTGGACCTGGGATGCTACGAAAGCAACTATCCGGTTTCCATTCCCTCTGTTAGTGATGC
>ONQD01000068.1 GCA_900319865.1 uncultured Bacteroidales bacterium
GCCTGGAAAGCGTGTATACTCCAAAAGGGTATCCCGAGTTCGAATCTCGGTCTCTCCGCCAAAATGCCTTCTACAGTAGTGTAGGAGGCATTTTTGATAAAAAATATCCCAAAAAATATCCCAAAAATTGCATTTCCTAACTATCTAATATTTGTTTGGAGACAGATGTATTCTTTGAGAAGTAAGCATAAACTGCTACAAAGCTTTTAGAAAAAACGAGGGCAACTTTGCGTCGTCCTCGTTTTTCTATTCAGTGCACGGAATTTAGAAATTCCAAGTCTTTAAAATGACTTTCTGGGCATCGGGCTCACCGATCTTTGTGCTGGGCGCGAAATACAGGATAATCGTTCCTTCGGGTTTGGAACTCTTGGCATCCAGCACAGCCTGAGCGGCGGTGAGGGCCTTGGCGTCGTTGGCGCTGCTGCGCTCGGAAACGGTGCCAACTGCGCTCTTGACGGCCGAGTGCATTTCATCGGCCAGTTCTCTCAGTTCCGTAGTGGACTCACCGGAAACAGAGCAACCGTAAACGCCGTTTCCACCGCCCTGCTTCTGGCAGGAAACGGCCATACAGACAAGTGCAAATGCTGCGACAAGCACAATAAACAGTTTCTTCATATTCTCACGCGTATTTTAGTTAATTACTCGATGGCTCTGGAAAGCGTGAACTTCTCCTCTACCGTTGGATCGTTAGAGAACCAAGTGATGATGTATGACTCAATGCCCAGTTCCTTGGCGTAATTTTCTATCATCTTGCGCTTTGCCTCAGGCTGGCTCATGGCGAGAGAGACGTTCCTCATCAGATTCTTCATCACATCCAGTTCGCCCTGCTCCATTTCAGCCACATTAAACTGATGCTTGAATGCAGCTTCAACAATTACACCCTGCAAGTATTTGCGGAATAGCTCAGAGGCATTGGCCACATGATTCTTACCGGTTATGGCAATATCACAGTTCCAGGAACCCAGATAGCGGCAGGGCTGCTTGAGGGTATAGGTGTCACTCCAGGTCATATTATAACCACTCCAACTACCTGTATTATTAGAAAAACCATCGTATATATAGAATACACACATACTCGATGTTTCGTGCCGCGTAGAGATCTTTAGCTTATAACTGTCGGACGGATTTTTCACTCTCCAGCACACCATATTGTTCACCTCGCAGTCATTGGTCAGGATATCCGGTGCCATGTGAACAATCTGGAAAGGTTTCCACGACCAGTCGGGTCTAACACCTTCCGAATAATCAAAAGTCACCTCGGTTCCCCTCGTGTTCCTTGCCAACTTCAAAGCCTTGTTGGTGGAGCCGTGGGTCATGGTGAAAGAGTTGCTGTGTGAGGTAGTGGTGGAAGAGCTATAGCCGAAACTAAAACTGCCGGATAATTTGCCGCTGCTGTCACCGCCGCCGCTGAAACCAATGTTCCATCCCTCCGTTGAGGATTGTGAATCTGAGGTCCCCACAGCGATCGTCTTGCTTTCGCTGCTGTTGTCGGTGCTGGGCACGCTCGCCTCCACGGTGACGGTGCCGGCTCCCGTCAGATCCAGACTATGCTTGATTCGATTCAGCCAAGAGCCATAATAGTAATTGTATTGTTGACCATCGTACACAAAAGGTTTCGACGACTTCCATTTTTCTGTATAGGGTCCCCAATAAAGTGTCTTGTTGTAATCGGAATTCTGTCCACCCATCCGGGCCTCCACCTTTTCATCCACATAATAGAAGTCCTGGTTGCTGCCAAAATCATGCACGCTCCACGACTTGAGCGTGGTGGTGACCATGTTCTGACGTGTTACATCTTTACCAGTGGGGTCAATGGCGGAAAGACTGTGGTGGATAACAAACTCATCGGAGCAGCCCAACACATCGTTCATAGCCTTCTCACCACCACTTTTTGTAAGGGCAAATGCCTTTGACTCGGGCTCTTCCTTTTCCTTCTCCCGCTGATTCACAAAGGCGGCAGCGCCGTCGGCCAGCAGGCCATAGTGATAAGCATTCTGCAGATGCTGTACCTGGACCTCTCTAGTCGTTTCTTTGCCCGACTCATCTACGGATGTAGAAGAAATGGTCTCCTCGGCATTGTAAGGTGCCTGGGAGAAACTCTTAGCCGGCGTCAGGATGAACAATTCAAAGTCGATGTTGTCAGGATTCTCCTCCACATCGGCCACAGCCTTTGTCAGGGCGCCGGCATTGGCTACGCGGCGCTGCAGCTCGTTGGCGTATGCGCTTGAGGCATTGGAAGCATTTTTGCCCGAAACCTCTATGCCGCTTTCCTCCAACAACTCATCCTGGACAATACCTACGGCAAGACCGAGACCCATGGCGAAGGCGAGCACCTCTGAATTGGTGGCGCGTTCTATGCCGATATAACCGTCATTCATGTAAACACGGGCCATCTGTCTCCAGACGTCGTTGCTAATGGACAGGATGTCGCTGCCCTTAAACAAGACCATCTTGGTATCACTGCCGATGGCATTGGTGGTACTGGACACACGCTTTAAAAGGGCACGGGCCATGGAGTTCTCATCAAAACTGCTGAGAGCGGCCGTAGGCATGGGTACGGTCACCTTCACCTCCAGCTGGTCGGTGGTGGGTTCCTCCGGCACGACATACGCTTCTCCTTCAGGCTCGCTGGGTGTCGGGGTTTCATTCTTCTTGCACGATGTAAACAGGCAAGCGCCGCAGGTTATAGTGGCGACAAGCACTAAAAACAACTTCTTCATCTTTTTATTTTTTAGTATAAGTTTTTTCATAAAGTAACCTCAGGGTTGCAGTTAAGGCGTGGGATAGATATAGGGACTAGTTGTAATGGGCTCCAACTCGTTTCCTCCGATAGTAACCTTTCCACAGGTAGAGCCACCTTGCCCCGGGCCGATGCTGTAGGTTGCATTTGCGCCTTTAGAGACCGTTACCCGAGTGACCGTACTCGCAATAGTAATGCTCCCACAGCTTGATTTATAAATATCAATACCTGCACCACTGCCAATCCCTGGTGCCATGCCACCACCACTAGCTACTATTGTCCCCCCTGCAATCACGATATTTCCGCATTGTGTAAAGGAAGAATTGCCACTGCTGCTGCCAATGCCTGGCGCCGCACCGCTACTGGCCGACAGAGAACCACTTCCCTGGATAGTCAGTGTGCTTCCCGCGGGGCCGGGATAGATGCCGGCATAGTCCTCATAGCGGCCATTTACGACATTATTGCCAACAAGGATCAGGGTGGCAGAGCCCTGGCATTTTATGCCGGGGAAAGCAGAAGACATACTCTTATTGGCATTAATACTTACGTTTTGCAGGGTGACCGTGGCACCAGCGGGAATGGTAATCCAGTAATCACCGCTAAGCGTTCCCGCAAGGGTCTCTCCGTCATTGGCTTCGTAATGATTATCAAGCGTTGCCAGATTAACCGTAGGCGGAAGTCCCAAACGAATGGGATACATTTTGCCTGCAGCCAGGGTTTTTCCGGAGATGGTCTTCATATATAGATCGTTAGCAGTAATTTCTATATTCCCGCTTGTCACAGGTTGCATGGCCACATAGATGGGGCCGGCAGAAGCGGCCCTATTTATGGTATAGGTGTTGGAACCATTTGTGAGCGTCAACTTTGTAATCGTGTTGGTTTTGTCCACGCCGCCCACGAACACATTAAACTCGCAAATGGCAAGCCGGTTGGTCAGCGAAATGGATGATGGGAATGCAGCCTTATTGTTAATGGTCTCTAAGTAGCCGTCATATACGCCAAGGTCCAGATAATCTGCCAAGGATGAAAGCGTGCCATCCTGCGTATCGAGAGCCGACAGTTTGAGATTGCCATCTCCATGTATTACTGTAGGGTCACCATCCGCTGCCATTGAAGCGGGATAGATTATGCGAAAATAACCGCGGGCCTCGAGGGGGCCTTCGCTTGGTAAAGTCACTGTAAATCTGGCTTTCTTGCCACCGGGATAGATATCCACATCCGTCAGAGGCTCGCTCACAACCTTGCCTGTATAATTGCTGTTAGTACAATCATGTATCACAGCCACCCGTTCTCCCACGGCGAAGGTTTTCACGCCCAGGGCCGTCAAAGCCTTGGAGTCTTCATCTTCACCCAAATTGATGGTGGTAGTAAGGGTTATCGTCTTTTGAACCGGCTGCTCTACTTGAGCGCGGGTACATGCCAACAGGCCCATGACGGCCATGGCGGTAAGTCCAAAATATTTCATCATCTGTTTCATACTA
>ONQD01000053.1 GCA_900319865.1 uncultured Bacteroidales bacterium
GTTAGTCTTCTTCTTCTCAGGATCACGCTGAGACTCTGTGAGCAGTATCGAACCTACATTGTCATATTTCTTGATATACAGTTCATAGCCGGTGTCAGACTTCAGAAATATGTAATCACGCGAAGTCATATCAGACACATCCCAAGCAAATAAACCGAATTGCACAATTGTGAGACTAATAAAAAGCACAAACTTTTTCATAGACATATTTTCGTCAAAATGTGTTATATACTGAAATTTTTCAGAAGAAATGAGCAAAAAACTCACAGAAAAAGAAGATTTGCCGGTTTATCTGTATTCAAAAATTTATATTGAAAAACATTAAAAAAAGTTGTATAATGACAAAAATATTTCTGTGAAGGAGTCTGCAATGGCTAAGTATTATGTTGGTATTGATGTAGGCGGCACATCCGCTAAGATTGGTTTGGTTAATGAGAAAGGTGAGATCGAGCGAAAAGAACAGGTCCAAACACTAAAAAGTCAAGACTGGCATGAGATTATCGATGAGTTTATCCGACCGGTTAGAGCGTGGTTTGATGAGAAGATCGATATTGTCGGGATAGGACTCGGTGCACCGGGATTTTTCAACAAGAACACCGGCTGTCTGCACAATTGTGAGAACATCCCAGGTCTGATCAATGCTCCTTTCGTAGAATACATGAAGCAGCAGTTCCCTGTTCCAGTCTATGCTGACAACGATGCGACTTGTGCCGCTATCGGCGAGCACATCTTCGGAGCAGGCCGCAAATATACCGATTACTTAATGGTGACTGTCGGCACCGGCATTGGCGGTGGTCTCATTCTCAATGACAAAGTTTACCGAGGACGAGACGGTTATGCCGGAGAGTTAGGTCATGTTATAGCAGTTCCTGACGGCAAGCGATGCACATGCGGCAACAAAGGCTGTATCGAGTCTTACGCATCGGCAACTTCGATTATAGAGCGAGTCCGAGACGGTATCAAGAAAGGCTATATAACGAAAAGTTATGCAGATGTGAAGCCGGAAGAGATCAACGCCAAGATCGTCTGGGATAAGGCTCGTGCCGGATGTCAGTATTCCAAGGATGCTATCGACTCAGCAGCACGCTATCTCGGGATGTTCTTGGGCGGCATTGTCAATCTGTCCAGGACTTGTGGGCTTAATGTATCGGGCCGGGACACCTCCCCATATCTCGTGGGGAGGGATTTTTGTGCCTTGCAGCACCAAGGCTCCAGCGGCCACGATGGCTCCTTCTCCCACTTCGCATCCGTCCAGCAGTGTGGCTCCCATGCCTATCAGTGCGCCGTCGTGAATGGTACACGCATGCACCGTCACGTTGTGCCCAATGGTCACGTCACTGCCTATGCGGGTGGGGCCGGTATCGTGTGTTACATGGATACAGGAGCCATCCTGCACATTTGTGCGGTCGCCAATGGTGATGGGAGCCACATCGCCCCTCACCACAGCATTGAACCAAACCGAGCATTGGTTACCCATTGTCACTTCGCCCACCAGTGTGGCGTTCTCGCTGAAATAGCATTCTTTGCCCCATCGGGGCGTATGCCCTTTATAAGTTTTTATCAGTGCCATTTCCGTTGTTTGGATTGTCGTGAGGTAAGCGGTCTATTTGCTGATTTCGCGCATGCTTATTGCAAATCCGCCACATGGTGCCATTCTTATCTTCAACTTACTCTTGCTGGTCACTTTCTTGTTGTTGATGGTGTAGGACTTTGGATTGTAGCCCTCGCCGGTCAGTCCGCTGGCATCTTTTCCGTCGCAGTATATAATGGCCTCGTATTTCACTCCCGGTTTCAGAAAGTCCAGATTTACGGTCACTTCGCGGGCGTTCTCGTCAGTCACACCGCCCACATACCACACGTCGCGTGCCGTGGCGTTCTTCAGGTCGGCAGCCGTAGCCTCTTGGGGCAGTGCGTACACATATCTGGCTGCGCCGGACAGCATGTCTTTTTTTCCGTCGGGCAGCGTTCCCACGCCTTCAGCTGCCTTGTTCAAGGTGGAGACCTTCGGGTGGCGTGCCGTGACGATGTAGGCCCCCGGCTCTGCCATCAGGTAAAGGCTGGTGTCCCAGTCCACTGCCACATCTTTGATGAATTGGAATGCGTCCATATAAGGCTCGTAGTGCTCGGGGAAGTCCGCAGCCATCTGCAAGGGCGAGTAGAAGGTGACATATAAGCCCAGCTGGTTGCAGATGGTGTGTTTCATCTGGTTGCCCTTGCCCCAGCTGATGATGTTCCCCATGTCGGTTTCAAATATGCCTGGTGTGTAGTCCATAGGGCCTCCCTGCAGCCGTGTGAAGGGCAGAATAGTGGTATGCCCTGGGCGTATGCCACCGCGGAATTCTGTGCCCATGGCGCTCTCGTTTCCTATCATGTTGGGCCATGTTCGGCACAAACCCGTGGGGCGTACCGCCTCGTGGGCGTTGACCATGATGTGGCGTTTGGCAGCCTCTACTATGGCGCGGTGATAGTGGTTGATGATGGGTTGGCTGTAGTGGTGCTCTCCGTGGGGCACAATCTTGCCGACATATCCGCTTTTCACGGCGTCATATCCATAGTGGTTCATCAGGCTATAGGCAGTATCCATCCAACGCTCGTAGTTGCTCACCGATGATGAACTCTCGTGATGCATTATCAGCCGGATGCCTTTCTCATGGGCATAACGGTTCAGCGCGGGCAAGTCAAAGTCGGGGTAGGGGGTAACAAAGTCGAACACAAAATCCTTCTCCTTGCCATACCAGTCTTCCCAGCCAATGTTCCAGCCTTCAATAAGGAGGGCGTCAAATCCGTGCTTGGCGGCAAAGTCAATGTAACGGCGCACATTCTCGTTGTTGGCTGCATGGCGGCCGTGGGGTTTGGCTTTTGTCCAGTCGGTGGCATAGCCTTGCAGTGAGGGCGGCACACTCGGGTTGCCCGGCAGTCGTACCGAAGTGAAATCGTTGGTGTAGCTCCAGCAGTTCTTGTCGCTGATCATCTCCCACCACACGCCCATGTATTTCACAGGGTGAATCCAGCTCACATCCTCCAATGCGCAAGGTTCGTTGAGGTTCAGTATCAGGCGTGAACGCAGCACGTCGGTGGCCGTTTCGCACACCTGCACTGTGCGCCAGGGGGTCATGCAGGGGGTCTGCAGCCTTGCCCCGTAGCCCGTAGCGTCGGGAGTTAGCCATATTCTGAACGTCATTGTCTTGTCGTCCAAGTCCAGGTTGGCGGTGGGGTAGTCCAGCACTGCCGCCTCGTGGATATTGATGTACAGGCCATCGTCTGTCTTCATTTGTAGTGCGGTTTGCACTCCTGTTTCCGAAAAACTCTTCCACGGCCATCCGCCACCCACCTGTGCACCCGAATGCAGACTGCGTATCTCGCTCAGTCGTGACTCGGTATAGTTGAACTCCTGGGTGTCGTAGTCGCCCGGTATCCACCATGCCAGATGGTCGCCCGCCATGGCAAATTCGGTCAGCTCTTCCTTTATCCAGAAATAGACCAAGGCATTGTACAGGGGTGTCCCGTCGGGTTGTTTGCCCACCACCGATGGAAACTCGTAGCGGAATCCCAGCCCGTCGTCATACAGGCGGAAGCGTATCTGCATCACTGTGGGGCGTTTGTCGGTCGAATGGTCCATGCTCGCCACCTTGCCCGCAGGCTGTTCCAGCGTCACAAGCATCTCGTTGTAGTGGTTCCGCACATTCTTTTCTTCTCCCCACACGGGTTGCCAGGTCTCGTCCTTCGAACTTCTTGCCACCTCTTTCATCACAAAGGCTTGCGCCATGTTGTCACGCCATTCCAGCGTGAAGCCCAGTTTTGAGGGTTTTACTATTTCCTTCCCGGCACGGTCCAGTGCATACTGGGGCACTCCGTTCACTACCGCGAATCGCAACACCATTTGTCCATCAGGACTGCTTAGCGTCAGCGCATCCTGTGGCATTCGGGGTGTGGTGGTTTTGTTGCCGCCCATGGTGTACCATCCGGTCATCACCGTGAGGCAAAAAAGAATGAATAATCGTATTTTCATGATGTTATATTTATTTATCTGTTTCTGTTTCAACATGCAAATATACACTTTTTCTTCTTATCTACAAATACATTTTTCGTCTCTGTCAATTATGGCTCGAATCTCATCGTTGGACATCTGAAAAACATTTTTTTGGCGATACCGTCCCAATTCCTGGACTTAACCATGTGCAGTCCTTGAGGGTGAAAAGTCTGCGAAATATGCATTGCCAGAGGCAAGTGCCCTCAAAAAAAAGTAGTCATGTTATAGACCACGGCGATATTTTTTCTCTTATTGATTGTTTGGGGTTCGAGAAAAATATGTATTTTTGTGTTTCGGAACGGATTTAAACCACGGTTTTATATCGTTGAATGTGATATGATTGTGCTTTAGTACGTGAATTGAAGTTTGTGCCAGTACCCCCTATGCTGGCATTGCAAGTAGGGAATAGAAATTATTATAGTAATATCAACTCTATATGGGCAAGAAATTGTTTATCGTTGTATGGGTGCTATTCATGGCCTTTCAGTCGGCAAGTGCCTGCACCAATCTTATTGTTGGCAAGAAAGCCTCCACCGACGGTAGTGTTATGTGCAGCTACAACTGCGATGGCTTTGGCTTTTCGGGGTCTCTGTTCTACAGTCCTTCCGGCCGTCATACTCCGGGAGAGAAAATAGCCATCCATGGATGGGGTCCCTCGCACGAGGGCATGTATGTGGAGCAAGTGGAGTATACCTATAATGTCGTGGGGTTGATGAATGAGAAACAGGTGACTATTGTCGAAACCACTTTCGACGGCCGTCTCGAGTTGGTCAATCATTCGGGTTTGCTCGATTATTTCAGCCTTATGCGTCTGGCGCTGCAGCGTTCCACAACTGCCCGCGAAGCCATCCGCTGCATGGCCGAGTTGGTAGAGCAATACGGCTACAACAGCAGCGGCGAGAGCATCACTATGTGCGACCCCAACGAGGCCTGGATTATGGAAATCATAGGTAAGGGTCCCGACCGCAAGGGAGCCGTGTGGGTGGCGCTCCGCATCCCCGACGACTGCATCTGCGCCCATGCCAACTTGAGTCGTATCCGCCAGTTCCCTCAGCAGCAGAAACGTTCCTATAAGAGTATCTCCAGCCTCAACCTCAAACAGATAAATCGCCCCGAGGTGGAGTGTGTCTATGCCCACGATGTGGTGTCCTTTGCCCGTGAAAAGGGCTTCTACAACGGCTCGGATGCCGATTTTTCATTCCGCGATGCCTATTGCCCCATCGACTTCGAGAATGTGCGCTATGCCGATGCCCGTGTGTGGAGCTTCTTCCGTCATCATTGTAATCCCTCCGAAATGGACAAATACCTGCCCTATATCAATGGCGATTTCGACAAGTGCGACCATCTCCCGCTTTGGATTAAGCCCGATAAACCGCTTTCCCTGCGCGATGTTCAGGCCGATATGCGCGACCATTTTGAAGGCACCCCTCTCGACATGACCGCCGACATGACCGCAGGTCCCTGGGGCATGCCTATCAGACCGCTGCCCATGCAGTTCCGCGCTTCCGACAGCACCCCCTATTTCCGCGAACGCCCCATTGCCACCCAGCAGAGCGGCTTTACTATGACCTGCCAGATGCGTTCTTGGCTCCCCGACGACGTGGGCGGCGTTACCTGGTTCAATTGCGACGATGCCGCCATGGTGGCCTATGTGCCTCTCTACTGCTGTATCACTCAAGTACCCGACCCCTTTCGCCCCGAAAACAATCCCCGCAACGAGTTCTCTTTCCAGTCGGCCTTCTGGATGAACAACTGGGTGGCCAACATGGTATATCCCCGCTACAGCATGATGATTGGCGACCTGCGCGACGCTCAGCGCGAACTGGAGGATTATTATTTCGCCGACCAGGACAGCGTGCTGGCTGCCATCGGCTCAATGACTCCCGCCGACCGTCAGGCTTTCCTCAACCGCAAAAGTATCGCTTATGCTGACCGCATGATGAACCGTTGGGACCGTTTGGCCAAATTACTCATTGTCCGTTACAACGACCAGATTGTGCGTCCCGTCCAGGACGGTCAGGTGATTCGTGGCCGCTACGCCACTCCTGGCTACGACCAGCAGTTTATCGATGCCATCGGACCCGCCACCGGCAGCCGCTATCGCCTCAACAAGATTATCGAACGCCGCGAGCGTTGATATCATCCCACGTCTCCCGGCTTTGGCTCCCGGTCCATGCATCTCATGTGCCCAGTTTGGGTTAAACCAATGGACATAGATACAGCCGACTATCCGAATTCCAGAAACGATTGTGTGTTGCTGATTCAACGAGAATATTATTGTTTTCGAACATCCTTGAAATTACATTAGGGGACTTCCATAAATCACCCCGAAGGGGTGAGATATGAATAACACCGTACAAGCCATGAACGATGTCGCGACCGAACGGGAGCAACGTCGTTCATGGCACAGTGCGGTGATTATCAGAAGCTGACTGATGCGTCCCGACAGGGACGCGACACACTAGCAGATTAACATAACCCGCTATTATCCTTTTATTACAGCTATTGGTACTAGTTTGGTCTTTATCTTAACCAGGTCTGCTTCAAGGGCGAGCACCTTGTCGATGTCCTTGTAGGCACTGGCGGCTTCGTCTAAGTCGCGTTGGTTGCGGAGACCATGGACAATGCCCTTGTCATCCATCTTTTTTATTTCGTCCTGCAGGTTGAGAGTATTAATGGCCTGAGTGCGGCTCATTGCACGACCTGCACCGTGGGAGGAACTCATGAAGCTGTCAGAATTGCCAAGGCCCTCAACGATATAGGAACTGGTACCCATCGAACCCGGGATGATGCCGATTTCTCCCTCTCTGGCACGCACGGCTCCCTTTCGGTGAACTATGCAGTTGTGCCCGAAATGGTTCTCCCAGGCGGCATAGTTATGGGCGATATCGATAGCCTCCTCAAACTCAACATCGGGCAAGGCGTCGAAGATAACCTCCTCGATACGCTCCATCATCAGACTTCGGTTACACTTGGCGAAGGCAACACAGTAGGTCATTTCGTCCCAATAGTTCTTGAACTCTGGTGTTTTCAAAGGGAGAAAAGGGAGCTGCAATTCCGAATCAACTTTGCTATAGTATAGTTCGTTGAACCATTTGGCTCTTTCGTTATAATGGTTGCCCACCTGTTTGCCTAGATTACGGGAACCGGAATGAATCATAATCCACAGCCACCCATCCTCGTCCTTTTGGAGTTCGATGAAGTGATTGCCACCACCGAGAGTACCCACTTGTCGATGGATGGACACATATTGCCTTTTTACCACAGGCAACCTGTCAATATTAAAGCCTGATGGCAAATATTTCTCATCCTGCATCTCCTCGTGGTGATCCAAGCCCAGAGGAATACGCTCGCGGATGCCTCGCATGATGATTTTGCGAAGAAAGTCCTCCTCAATTATTTCGGCACGGACATTGGTCTTCACAGCTCGCATACCGCAGCCGATGTCCACACCCACAGCATTTGGGATAACCACATCCTTTGTGGGCAGCACTCCCCCGATAGGCATACCCATTCCAGCGTGGCAGTCAGGCATAAGGGCAATGTGGTGATATACGAAAGGCAATGAGGCCAGATTCACAACTTGATTGTATGCATTTTCTTCAATATCGGTGAGCCACATTTTGACTACAGTTGTACCTATCTTTTCTACTTTTTCCATCTTAATTAAACATCAATCTTGTTAATAATACTTAGGGCATCCTCTCCTTTGTCGATGGCCGAAAGGACATCAAAAATCCTTTCGCTCCATCCTGCAATTAGATAGACATCTTTCTCTGCAAGGTTCAACGGCATCTGTCCGTATCCAGCAAGGTCAAATAGGTAGAGTTTGGCTTCAGGGAACATCGACTTATAGGTATGCCAATAATCTTTGATTTTCTTTTCTTGGTATCTATTGTGGCGGCAGTTGCTGTCCCACATCTGGCAGTCTGTGAAGATCATCACCTTGTCCATCTGCATATTTTCCTTTACCAACCACTCGATGACTTTGTAGCCATTGGTGCTATAACCTACTTCACCTTCGCGTCGATGCATCTCAAGGGTGTTGGCAAGTATATTGTCTTGAGGGAGGTTAATTACTTTCCAAATGTCGCCGAAAAAGCCACTAACAACGCTCTTGCACTTGCTCTTCAATAGCATAGAAAGTAGGATTCCAATATCGTAATTCTGAACAGTGCTTTTCGGCGATACACTACATTGCATGGATCCCGACACGTCGGCGGCAAGCAACACTCGGGTGTCGGCATCGAATCCTTCCAGATTCTGCACAGAGACTTTCACTGCATTCTCCAAAGCGGTCAATAACATCGACGTATGAACATTATCCATCTTCTCAATCTCTCTGTAGGCCGACAGATATCGGAACGGCAATTGTTTCGACTTTTCCACTTGCTCGGCGTTGGACAAAATGCTGGCAACTTTCATCATCTGTGGCAGTGATACGTCCGATTGGAGCATATTGCGCAAGTTGCGCATCATGGCCATATATCCCAATTTGCCACTGTCTATAAGCTCTTCCCATTTTTCACCAAATGCCTTTTTTCTCTGCACATCAGACTCATATTTTTGTTGTCCGAGAGCCGAGAGTTCGGTTTCCCAAGTATAGGGAGTTTCCAGTTGTCGGCTTGCAATTTTGTCGAAAAGGGCCTGCTGTTGCACATCCTTTGCTTTGGGGTGTACTAGAAATAGTGCGTCCCGGAGTTTTACATCAAGGTTGTCCCGGTCGTACTTGGCGAATTGGTATTCGTCGAAACGGTTGAAGGCATGTTGGAGACCATTCTGAATCTGTCGCGAGAGCTTGCCCAGTTTCTTGCGAGGGTCGGAGGACGGGTTGCGCCATTGGTAGCACATCAGCAATTCCATAATCTCGTCAGCACGGAGTACTGTCTTTTCAACGGCACGGGCTACTAAATCATCGCCGTTGTGATTTTTTGCCAACTCGACCAATAGCAGCAACGGGATACTACGAAGATGCATCTCGGTACGGGTATAGATAGCGAGACGTGCCACAAACTCTGGCGAGACCTTGCCAATAAGTTTGGCAATTCGTTCTACCCGCACATCCTGCTTTTCGTAGTTTGTATCGCTAAGCGATGCAGTCACTACAGCAGTATATAGTTCCAGTTCGGGGCTCATGGCGTATGCCGTGGCTCCTTCATGGTTCTTTACGCTCTTTTCTTCCTTCAAAATCGAATTGTACATCATCTTCGTAAAATATTTATTGTTATACTGTTGTTCTCAAAAGAAACGGTGCAACAGGCGTGGAGAGACAAATGTCAACATTTTTATTGTTGTGCTCAGGATAGCAAGAAGTAACTCTACACTACGGCAACCGTATAAAAAAAATGCAGAAGCGACATGCGGAAAACGGTCGGGGGTCGTCAATAATTCCCCCTTAAGAGACGTTAATGAAGTAACCGGTTCCTACGGCATTCTGCATTTGTTGCGGAGGCAGGACTCGAACCTGCGACCTTGAGCTTATGAAACTCGCGAGCTGACCAACTGCTCCACTCCGCATTGTCAAGCAAGGCGACAAGGCGGAAAGACCGCGCAATGCTCTACCATCTAAGCTACTATGGATATTTCCAAGACTGGGCTCGAACCAGTGACACTTGACGAAGTAATTCTTTTCTACGGCACTTGCTTTTTTTCAAAATAAGGTGACATGCAACATTCATGGAGGCACCAAATATGCCCTCTGTGAGTTTTACCTCACGAGCCTAGAACGAAGTAATCCTCCACTACGGCAACGCCACCTGATTCAGAAATAAGGCAGGATGCGACAAGGCGCAAAGGGACGTTTGGCACGCAATAAATAAAGCGTGCATTAATTTATCCTCAAAACATAGGACAACGTCCCGGATGTATGTAGTCGGATATAGCAGATCATTCGTTTATGTCCCTTTCTGACAGGGAAACAGAATAACAGTCTGCAAAGGCAGATGTCGCCCGAGTGTATCGCACTCAGTGCGTTGCTCACATGCTAACGAAGTAACCCTTTGCTACGGCAATCCTACCTTAACTTTCGGTTTCAATCTTTCAAAGTACTCTCTTTTCTTTTTCCGATGCAAAGATACTATAGTAAGTGCGCAATCTTTTTGCGTAGTAAGAAAATATTTTTCAAATATTTTTTATTATGCTGAATTACAATAATTTTCGTGATGAAAAATCTTTCACATTTTCTTGTAAATGATACTATCGTGGACTTGATTATTGTGATTATTATAGTTTTTTTGTGTATCTTTGCACCCCAATTTCAATTATAAATACTCAATATGCCTGTCAACCGCAATGCGCTGTTGCGCTACAAGACCATTGACCACTGCCTCTGCAACCGCTACCGTCAGTGGACACTAGAAGACCTCATCGAGGCCTGCTCCGATGCTTTATATGAATACGAGGGCATCCGTAAAGGTATCAGCCGCCGTACTATACAACTCGACATCCAGACCATGCGGAGCGATCGTCTCGGATATAACGCACCTATAATTGTAGTCGACAACAAGTATTACACTTACGAAGACCCCGACTACAGCATTCTTCATAGCCCTCTTACAGAACGCGACATGACTGAATTGGTCGAAGCCGTAGGTGTACTGAAACAGATGACAGTCTTTCCTGCTATGGCGGGAGTGTCGGACCTCGTGAGCCGAATGGAAGAGCAAGTGAGCATGGCTGCAGGCAATCGACAACCCCTTATACTGATGGAACGCAACGACCAGCTTAAAGGGCTTGAATATGTCCCCATCCTGTATGATGCCCTAAAGAACAGATGTACGCAGGAGATGACATACCAGTCATTTAAAGCGCAAAGGCCTACCACTTTTGTGTTCTTCCCATACGTTCTCAAGGAGTTCAATAATCGTTGGTTTGTTTTAGGTCAAAAGGCGAAATCTCGTTTCACAAATATTTTTGCACTAGACCGTATACAATCCCTTCGCTCACTCCCCGATGAACCTTATTTCAAACCAAACGATTTCAATGCCGAAAAGTATTTCTCAGAGATGGTGGGCGTGTCTCGCAATGAGAACGAGAAACCACAAACAGTTAAGTTCTGGGCGTCAGCGATGGACTCTCCCTACTTTATCACTAAGCCCATCCATCACACACAGGAGGTCATCATGCGGAATGATAACGGAGAGACCCTGTTTAGCATCAATGTCATCATCAACCGTGAACTGATGCGAGAACTGCTCGGTTTCGGACCTGGAGTCAAGGTGATTTCTCCCAAAGCTCTTGCAGCATATATCCAAAAGCGTCACCAGGACGCTGCCGAAGGTATTTTGAAAAGCTCGTCATAAACCCTAATGACCTATTTGGGTTTATTAACAGACGTAATAGCAAGAGTGTGTAGGCAAGTCGTTACCTACACCCTCTCGGATGGACATCCTCTATCGGAGCATGCCGCTTTCAGCAAACAGCGTTGTCATCGCTGTGCGTTTTGCTCATATTGCAGCCCGTTAGCGTCCCTTGGCCCATGAGCGGTAGCGGGCCCATACGTGCAGCCAGATACGGGCTATCGAATCCACTGCGTCGCAGAGTATCACGCGGCTGTAGTCCTCCAGCTGGGCATACGCCTCGCTCGACTTGTATATTTCCTTGGTCAAGCTCTTTTCGTCAAACGCCGCAGGGATGAGGCGGTAGGCCATGAGGTACGAGTATTCAGAAATGGCACTCATATAGTCCCACGTGTTTTTATTGCCGGTGCCCCAGGTGTGGAGATACTCGCGGTTCACCAAATCGTCCTCCACGGCCTTCATCAGCGGTGTCATCTTGTCCTTGAGTGGATAGCCTTCGGGGTCGTAATAGAAACGGTTGTTGTCCACATCCACGCGGTACGATTTACGCACCTGCTTGTCCCATTCCGACTCGATAAACCCATGTATGTTGTCGCCCGACGAGAACGACCGGCAGTCGCAATGCAGCGGCATGTGGCAGTCGGCTATATAGTGACTCAATATGAAGAACCTCATCGCTATATGGTTGCTTGTGGGCGATATGGGGCAGCCGCGCTCTTCGGTTCGGAGCATCTTGAAGCAATCCACTATGCTGTGCGAAATCGACTCGCAACGGTCGGCGCAGTTGCCGCTCTCTATGACGAAGGGCTTTTTGTACATATCCGATTTCTGCCCCAGCGTGTAGAGTTTCATGGTTTTGGGCAGTTTCTTAAACTTCTGCTCGCCATCTCCGGGTGCTGGTTTGTATTTGATTATGTGACTGGTCGACATGTCCTTAAATACCTCGTCGGGGTACCATGAGCCTTCTATCACGAAGTCGCGGTAGTCGTTAAACCATTTCACAAGACTCTTGGCGTCGTCGCGGTTTTCTTCCGGAATGTCAGCGTATTGCAATCGTTTAATGGCCATAAATGCTAGCCAGGCGTGAGTGTATTTTTTCATAGCTGTAATTATTTTGGTGTTTAGTGTGGAAACTTTTTTCTTTTTTTAGTTTCATTTTTTCAAATGGATACTCCTTTTTCTATGTAACGTAAAACATTGAAATATATTTTTCTGTCCCTTTGTAAATTTTTTTTATGCTTTTGTTTTCCTATATTTCAGTGACTTTTTACCATAGCCTGCGATAATTTTTTTTTATTGTATTATAAAAAATATGTATCTTTGCATTCGTTAAAAGATAAAAATGCAGTTATAAATGGTTGATAAGAAAAACTCTTTGATTATTTTGAAATCCACTCTTAGCCGTCTGCCATCCTATTTTTGCTATATTGAGGAGCAGGCAGCGTTGGGTGTCGAATATATCTCCGCAACAGCAATTGCGGAGAGTCTCTCGATTAATCCGGTACAGGTGCGCAAGGATTTGGCCAGCATCAGCTCCGTGCCGGGCCGTCCCCGCAGAGGGTTCAAAGTTGATTCTATCCTAATCGACTTGAAACGCCATCTGGGTTACGACAGCTACGACGAGGCGGTTCTTGTCGGCGTGGGGTCCTTGGGTCAAGTGTTGATGCAATACAAAGGATTCGAGAATT
>ONQD01000050.1 GCA_900319865.1 uncultured Bacteroidales bacterium
AGGCCTTTCGGCATCCGCTCAGGACCCTAAGAGGGATTATGAGCAATGGAAACAGCAACAAAGGGCTGGCTATGATGCATTCAAAGAGGATGCCCACAAGAAGTATGAGGAATTCAGGAAGAAGGCAAACGAGGAGTATGCCATCTTTATGCGTGACGGCTGGAAACAGATGCCTATCGAACCCGCCATACCGATGCCCAAAATACCTAAGCCTCCACACCCTGTGGTGGTACCTCCTGACAAGATACCTACAGCAGACCCTATGCCTTACGACACAATTGTGCCGCTTGGGGATTTACCACGGTCACATGAGCTGCCCCCTCTGCCCACACTGGATGAGCCGGAAGAGGAACCCACACCGACCATTACGCCCAAGCCGAAACAACAATTCAGATTCTCTTTCTATGGCACTGATTGTAGGGTGAGGTGGGATGAGCATAACCGTTTCAAGCTGAAAGACCTGAACGAGAAGACTCTTTCGGATGCATGGACAAAGCTCTCAACAGAGGAGTACGACCCACTTTTGGAGGATATTATCATGGCTGCCAAAAGTATGTCGCTGAATGATTGGGGAGTGGTGGACTTGGTAAGAAAAGCCTCCACAGCATGCATGGGTAGGGATGGGTCTGAATCTACTTTTCTTGCGGATTACCTCTTGGCCCAGCTAGGAGCCAAGACATCGTTGGCAAAAGCAGGTGGCAGACTGGTGCTATTGGTCGCACTGGCAGAGACGGTGTATAATTACCCCTATGTGGATATTGACGGGACATACTATTACATCTTGGACAAGACGGATGCCAGCTCGTTCTTAGTCTTGCAGCAACCCTTCCCACAATCAGAAAGTGTGAATGTGAGGTTCAAGAAGGTACCTGTATTGAGTATGGAGAAAACAAGAGCAAGAGTGTTTTCCTCAGAAAAATATCCCGCCATGAAGGTGTCAATAACTGAGAACAAGAACCTGATTGACTTTTTTAACCACTGCCCCATTACCACCAGTTGGGATGCCTATTCCCAGACATCCATCAGTAAGGAAGCCAAGAATGTGCTATATCCCATGTTGAGGAAACAGATTAGTGGAAAGAGTCAGATTGAAGCCGCCAATATGTTGCTAAACTTTGTGCAGACTTGCTTCCAATATGCCACCGATGGTGACCAGTTTGGCTATGAGCGCCCATTGTATGCCGACGAGTCTTTCTACTATCCCGCCAACGATTGTGAAGACCGTTCTATATTATACAGCATATTGGTGAGAGAGCTGTTGGGGTTGGATGTGGTATTGCTGGAGTTTCCCCAACATTTGGCCACCGCAGTGAAGTTTAAGACCAAGGTGGAAGGTGATTACTTAGACTTGGATGATGGCCGCTATATCGTATGTGACCCTACCTATATCGGTGCACCCGTGGGAATGGCGATGCCTGAGTGTAAGAAAACCACAGTAACAATACATTTGTTGAAATAGTCGACAGTTTTTTACACTGTCAATGATAGATTTTTCATGGCTGCTGCCTATTTAGACATAAAATAGGTAACAGCCATGAAACGTTTTTGTACAATACTCTTATTGATGACGGCACTCGGTTGCCAGGCACAAATCCTGCAAAAAGGAGTCAAGATTAATTATGGTTTGAACAGTTTTCTCACCCAGATGGATGTGTACGACTGGAGGTCGGAACTGACCAACAACGGCGATTTTGGGGTGATGGCAAGGGTGAATGTGTGGAGGCTGTATCTTCAGCCGGAAGTGTACTTCGGAATCAACAGTTGGCGGAATAACCAAGGTGATGCCAAGGCTTCGGTGTCGGATTTGGTTTCTGGATGGACAAAGTCTGTCAATTTGACGATTCCCATGTTATTGGGTTATAAACTCGGCAGCACAGAGGCCAGAAGCAATGCAAGGGTATTTGCCGGTCCTGTATTCAATAAACTGATAGGCTCACTGGATGATTACAAGATGTTTTCGTCGGTCATAGGCATGGGAGTGGATATCGTGGGAACCGTATCGGTAGATGCGCGCTATATGATGATGTTTGGAGAGCATAAGATGTTTGAGGGGAGTGCCAGTGGATTGCAGATGTCATTGGTAATAATGTTCTAAGTTTTTATATATGAAAAAGTTTGTTTTAATACTCGTAATCGTTTTAGCTGCCTCTGTTTCCTTTGCAAAAGGCGTAGTAAGAACCACCACCACTGATTTGAGTCTGAGGGTTGATGCAAGCACTTACAGTCGAGTCATCCTGACTATCCCGCAGGGGACACAGGTCTATCTCCAAGAGGATTGTGATTGTGCGTGGGTATATGTAATCTATAACGGTTACTGTGGCTATGTGAATGCCCAGTTTCTTACAAAGAGCATCCCAGCAAACACCACGACAGCAGTGGCTCAGGAGCCTATCAGACATTACACAAATAGCTATGGGAATACGGTACAAAGCCCCACCCGCTATAATAAAGCTCCGGCAGGCGCAACAGCATTGTGCAGGGACGGGTCATATAGTTTCAGCCAAAGCCGAAGGGGGACATGCAGCCATCACGGCGGTGTTGCACGGTGGCTGTAAATTAAAACTCTTTTCTCATACATTCTTCTCTCTGACTTCACCATCATAGCCACGCGTCTGCATTTAGTAATTTGCATTCCTATTCATAATATGATATTATACAAGCTGTTGAAACAGCAGGACAAGTTTTAACATTTCACATTGAAGATTTATTTGTATCTTTGAAAATCGGAATTTCGGGTTCCGATTAACACAATGCAATAATAAACAAACATTTAAATATCATTTATGAAAATATTAGTTCTTAATTGCGGCAGTTCGTCTATCAAATATCAGCTTATTGATATGGACAACAATGCCGAAGTGATGGCAAAAGGCCTTTTGGAGCGTATCGGATTGGAAATGGGAGAATTCACCCACAAGTATCGTGGACAGAAGCACTACGAGCAACGTCCCATACCCAACCACACCGAAGGTATCAAGATGGTCCTCGCCGCTTTGGTCGACCCCGAAATTGGTGTCATCAAGGACATTAATGAAGTGGGAGCCGTCGGAAACCGTGTGGCTCATGGTGGTGAAATATTCAAACAGAGTGCCCTGGTTACCGATAAGGTGATTGAGCAAATCAAGAGCCTCGAACACCTTGCACCCCTCCACACTCCCGGCAACCTGGCCGGTATCTATGCCATGCGCGAAGTGCTGCCCAATGTGCCCCAGGCCGTTGTTTTCGACACCGCCTTCCACAGCACCCTTCCGCCAAAATCTTTCCTGTATGGTCTCCCATACGAGTACTATGAGAAATACGGCATCCGCCGTTATGGTTTCCACGGTACCAGCCACAAATTTGTGGCCGAGAAGGCTGCCAAGATGATTGGCCGCGACTGGAACGACCTCAAGATTATCTCCTGCCACTTGGGAAGCGGTGCCTCTATCGCCGCCATCGATCACGGCAAGAGCTTCGACACCACTATGGGCATGACCGCCCTTGAAGGATTGGTGATGGGTTCGCGTTGTGGCGATGTAGACCCCGGCGTGCTGCTTTACCTCATGGATCAGGGCATGACCTCCAAGGAACTGACCAAGGTGCTCTACAAGCAGAGCGGTCTCATTGGCATCAGCGGCGACAAACAGGACATGCGCGATATCCGTGCCGGACGCGATGCAGGCGATGAGCGTTGCACCTATGCTTTCGACATGTTCGCCCAGCGTGTCAAACGTTACATTGGCGGCTACATGGCCGAGATGGGTGGCTGCGACCTCCTGCTCTTCACTGGTGGCATCGGCGAGAATGCTTGGTTCATGCGCCGTCCTATCCTCGAAGGTCTCGAATGCCTCGGCATCAAGGTCGACCTCGAGCTCAACGACAAAGTGATGGGCGAAGATGTCATCCTCAGCACCCCCGACTCGAAGGTTGCCACCGTCGTGGTCACCACCGACGAGGAATATGTCATTGCCAGCGACACCTACAACTTGGTGAAATAACTTTAGTTGAACATCCATCAAAGGGTTTCCTATTCATTATAAAAGGAAACCCTTTGTACTATCATCCAACTTCATGAAAGAGCCCATCAACTTCAACGACCCAGCACCCGTCGACAAGTCGTCAAGCCTCTGGAAGAACCTTATCTACACCTTCTTGGGCACCACCATCTCCATCCTGCTCACTTTCGGTTCCGGTACCTTGGTGCAAATGCATCATCAGGCTCAGACTCGCCGTATGACAGCCATGATGGTGATTAGCCATATTGAATCCTGTGCCCAAAAGATGGAAGACATCGCCTCTCAGATGAAATGGCGCGACACCATAGCAACCTATATGTTACGTATTCCGATGGACTCTCTCGACAATCCCGAAAACCTACCCATCATCTCCGCTATGCGCCACCCGGACATGATCAGTCTCGACAAAACCGTAGAAGCCACCTTCTCTTCCTCTATTGAGACTTGGAAAGATATGGATAACTTCGGATTTATCAACAATGTCGGAAGATGCTTCTCCCTCATAAAAGTTGTTGAAGATAACTATAACAATTATATCGAATCCTACTTCCAACCCCTTAGGGAAGTAAATCAACACCCCGAAAATTACTCCGGCAATTCCTTATATTCAAAATATCTACACAACGAGGAATACCGCAAAATCCTACAGAATATCCACAACCGATCAGACTATTACATGTATTTCGCCGACAAAATACGTGTATGCAATTCCATCAATATGAAATTGATGGATATCTCCGATAAGGACCTGGAAAAATTCCTTGAAGAGTCTGATGTGGAATCCATTATCCCTGCCGATTCCATAAAGCGTCTGAAAGATTTTGTCACCCCTGAGCTCAATCCCGAGAGCCTCCCCGATATTCATTCATATTTCCATTTCAAACAATAAACCAACCGGTTTCACGTTATATTCATGTCATGAATATAAAAAGCATCTTTACCCTCACTACGCTCCTGATGCTGGCACCCATGGTGCTGGCACAATATACAGTCGACAACAAGAAGGCCGTTTCCGAGTTCGAGAAAGGCCAGTCGCTTCTTTCCGGCAACCCTTCCAAAGCTTTCGAGCATTTCGAGAAAGCGCTGAAGGCAGCTCCCTCCTTCGCCGAGGTACACCTTACAATGGCTGCTTGGTTGCTGGACCACGACAGCCTCGACCTAGCCGAATACCATCTGCAGACCTTCCTCCGCACAGACAAGGGCAAACACAAACGCTGGGGAGCCGGTGCAGAGTACGACCTGCAGTGCATCGCTTTCCGCCGCTCGGCCTTAGCCAACCCCGTTCCCTTCACTCCTGAGAATATGGGAGCTTCTGTCAACAGCCCCGACGACGAATACCTCCCCACCCTCACCGCCGACGGACACACCCTGCTCTTCACCCGTTACAACCGCCCCGCCATGAGCGAGGATTTCTACTATAGCCGCTTCGCCAACGGCAACTGGGGCAAAGCCATCCGCATGGCCGAGCCGCTGAACAGCGACGAAAACGAAGGTGCCGGATGCATCTCACAAGATGGACGCATACTCTACTTCACCGCCTGTGGACGCGACGACGGCGAAGGCCGCTGCGACCTTTACATATCCTACCGCAAAGGCAACGGATGGAGCACCCCCCAAAACCTCGGCCCAGTGGTCAACACCGGTGGCTGGGAATCGCAGCCCTGCCTCAGCATCGATGGCCAAACCCTCTACTTTGTCAGCGACCGCAAGGACGGCCTCGGAGGCATGGACATCTGGCGCAGCACTCTCATCGAGGGCCGCTGGAGCCAACCCGTCAACATGGGCCCCACCATCAATACCAAAGGCGACGAGAAAAGCCCCTTCATCTCGTTCGACAACCAAACGCTCTACTTCTCCAGCAACGGCCATGTGGGCATGGGCGGAATGGATCTGTTTATGTGCCGCCGCACGGGCGACTCCACTTGGAGCGAACCCCAAAATCTGGGCTACCCCATCAATACCCGCGGTGATGAGAGTTCGCTGATTGTAAGTCCCGACGGCCGCACGGCCATATTCTCAAGCGACCAATTCGGCGGTCAAGGCGGCCTCGACCTTTATTCTTTCGCCCTCCCCGAGCAAGTGCAGAGCGAACCGGTAGTGTACAAAGAAGAAATCACAGAGGTTGCCCCCGAACTGGAGGTGGGCGAGAGCATCACACTTAAGAATGTTTTCTTCCAAACCGGCAAATACACACTCCTGGACATCTCTATCGTGGAACTGGACAAGGTTGTGGAGATGATGCAGCACCACCCCACCCTGCGCATCGAGCTTGGCGGACACACCGACAATGTAGGCAACGCTGCCGCCAACCAGAAGC
This sequence comes from uncultured Bacteroidales bacterium, assembly GCA_900319865.1. GTDB lineage: Bacteria > Bacteroidota > Bacteroidia > Bacteroidales > P3 > Colimorpha. The sequence goes on from ONQD01000050.1 coordinate 6,313, forward strand.
TGTCCGAACAGCGGGCCAAAGCCGTTTACGACTATCTGGTGCAACACGGCATCGCTGCCGGTCGTCTCAGCTATAAAGGCTACGGCCAAACCCAGCCCGTGGCCGACAACAGCACCGCCGACGGCCGTCGACAAAACCGCCGCACCGTGTTTACTATCATTGAAAAATAATACACTCCTATAATAAACCCAAATCATTCGCAAGCCATGAAAAAGAAAGTAGTCGTATTGACAGGTGCGGGCATCAGTGCCGAGAGCGGCATCAGTACCTTCCGCGACAGCGACGGTCTGTGGGAACAATACCGTGTGGAGGATGTTGCCACCCACGAAGCCTACCTCCGCAACCCAGAGTTGGTACTGAACTTCTACAACGAGCGGCGGCGCCAACTCTTCCAAGTCAAACCCAACGAAGGTCACCGCCAACTGGTGCGTCTGGAAGAAAAATACGATGTCCAGATAATCACCCAGAACATCGACAATCTCCATGAACAGGCCGGCTCCACCCACGTGCTCCATCTGCATGGCGAACTGACCAAAGCCCGCAGCGACCGCAACGACAATCTCATCATCGACATCGGCGACCGCGACATACACCTTGGCGACAAAGCTCCCGACGGGGCACAATTGCGCCCCCATATCGTCTGGTTTGGCGAAGCGGTACCCAATATCGAACCCGCCTCCGAGATGTGCGAACAGGCCGACTATTTCATCGTGGCAGGCACTTCCATGAATGTCTACCCCGCCGCCGGACTCATTCACTATGTTCCTCGCAGTGCGCCCTGTTTTCTCGTCGACCCCAAGGCCGTCCCTATCTCCCGCCCCATCACCATCGTGCAGGAGAAAGCCGGCACCGGTGTGAAGAAAGTAGTGGACCAGCTGCTTGCACTGAATTAATCATTGAAGTATAATAATAAACCTCTAATTGTCAAACAAAATGAAGAAATTTCTATCACTTGCATTATTTTTAGGAGCCTTTGCACTGCTTAGCGCTCAAAACGAGATTGGTTTCAAGTATCAAGACCACGTCTATCAGAGTGGTGACACCCTGAATGTCACCGTGCTCGTCACCGACCACGAATGCCACGGCATCCATTTCATCAACCAAACGGACCAAGACCTCCAGCGCATTGTTTTCAGCATGGAATCTATCGAAGAGAACGGCATCAATATCTATGCCCTTTGCACCGGTATGGTGTGCAAACCCGGCCTCGAAACCGACCCCGTCACCATCTTTGCCAATGTGCCTTATGACGAATTCTATATCGACATGGACATCGATGCCAACCTTCCCGAACCCTCATGCGTCTACACGCTCCGCGTGTCCAACGGCGACGTGAACTGCGCTGTGGTGGTGCGCTTCAAGGCAGTCCGCAGTGCCGCCATCGAACCCATCGTGGCCAACACTTCCCTCACCGCTTTCCCCAACCCCGCCCAAACCGATGTCAACATCCGCTACAGCGTTGAGCAGCCCTCCACTCTTGCCATTGTCGACATGCAAGGCCGCAGCGTACGCCAAATGCAGGTCACAGGCAACGGCTCCATTATGGTCAACGACCTCCCCGCCGGCATCTACGCCTACGGCATCCTTGGAAGCAACAACATGAAAAAGCTTATCGTGAAATAAGCTCTCATAGTCCTCAATTGTAAGCCCCAAGGAGGACACACTCCTCGGGGCTTTCTTTTTCCAATCACCATTTGCATGCGACTTTACATCACTTGCCATTGCAGTAAACCCATCCGGCTGAAGGGAAATTACGACACAGCCGATGACCTGCGCCGCCAGCGGGGCGACTTCCTCGAGCTGCACTGCCCCCATTGCGGCAAGAAAGTCCATCTGCCCTACACATGGGCTTGGCCGCGGACTTGGGGGCCTTGGGTCACCATAGCCATTCTTTCGGTTTTCATCCTGGGCAGCGTGGCAGTGATGATGCTTTTGCAGCATGCAGGGGCATCGGTTGGGGCGGTGATATGGGTCCCCATTGTTGCATTGTCTTTTTACGGTTGGATTGCCAAAATAGAGTCGGATGCTGTGGAGAAGTTCGAACACTCCAAATCCAATGCCCCAACTCCACATCTCACCCCCGATATAGCTGCCACATGGGACGACATCGACCTGCTGCACTGGTACGACATCGAGGAACCGGAGAACATCACCAACATCTACGAACGGGTGATATACTACGCCACAATCCTGCACTACGAGGAGGCTCCGCGATACATGGAATGGTTCTACTACTATGAGGTCAACTACAATCCTAACAGCGACGATGGTATTGACCTTTACAGCAGCCTTATGGCCGTAGGAGCCACGCGCCATGCGGACATCGTGCTGGAAGCAAGAGAGATATACTTGCAGCACAAGGACGAGGTGGAACGATGCGTGAAAAGCGTGACACATGACGGATACCAACAGCTCCTTGCTCTCAACTTGTTCGACAAGCAGGACAATGCCCTTGCACAGGCCTACCATTCAGAACCACTGATGCCACTGGTGGCCGACTATATCCGACACCACATAACGCAGCTAGAAGGCGCGGAACTCGCGGACACAGAGGCATAAACAAGAATATGTACAATCACTATCTGTAACGATAACAAGATGACAGACGAATACATAGAACTCGGAATAGAACAACTGGACCAAGACCATCCAGAGAAAGCTCTGCAATACTTTCAGGCAGCCTACGCCCTGCAGCCCGACAACGATGAGGTGCTGTTTTACTTAGGGCTGATCCATCACCGCTTGGAACATCTAGAGGAGGCAGTGCACTACTACCGCCAGTCGTTGGCGGTGGAACCCGAATCGGCCGAGACATGGCTAAACCTGGGCAACTGTCTGGACGAAATGAAACAGCTAGAGGATGCCGAGGAAGCCTACCGCATGGCCAGCATCCTGAATCCCGATGATGATGAGGTCTATATAGAATGGGGCATATTCTACTACAACCAGTACCGTTGGGAGGAGGCCCTTGCCTGTTTTGAACAGGCACATCGCCTCAACCCCAACAACGAAGGTGCCCTCTGGCAGCAAGGTGACACACTGATAAAGATGGAGAAGACAGAGGAAGCCCTGGAAGTAGCCGAGACCCTTACCCACCGCAATCCGAAGAACTGGAAGGCGTGGTCTAACTACGCCTGGTGCTGCCTGCAGTTGGGGCTATACGAACAGCTCATAACGGCGGCGCGGAAGATAATTCGCCTTTGCCCCGACAACCCAGACGGGTATGAGATGCTTGGCGATGCGTTGTTGGAGACAGGGCACCCCGATAAGGCTTTGCCTCAATACGAAAAGGTCATAAAGCTGGACCCGGATTCCCTGTCGGCACTGGGCAGCAAAGCCTACTGCCTATTGTTGTTGGAACGATACGAAGAGGCCCTGCGTTGCTATGAGGTGGTCACCCGCGAGGTTGACGACGATCATGAATTCTGGAACTGCATGGGCGTTGCCCTCCACCACTTGCAGCGCGACGACGAGGCGTTGGACTGCTACCAAAAGGCTCTAAATCTGAAGCCGGACTATCTGCTTGCCCTCCGCAATATGGCCGATGTGTATCTGAAGTACAAACAATGCGACACGGCTGAGGAACTGTACTTGAAAGCTTACCGCATAGGCAACCGACCCACAGACCTCTTCGCAGCCACTCTGTGCATGTACATGACCCATCGATATGAGGAGATGGTGCAACCCCTCCTTTCCCTGCTGCCTGTGGCCAAGGAGGAAGGTCTTTCGGTAGCCTACAGGCTGGCTGTGGCCTACAAGAACCTGCACCAGTACGAGGAGGCCATACGTTACTACAAGCTGCAGATGGATACTTCTCAGGATGGCTCGGACAACAGCGCCTGCTGGTTCCAATTAGCCCTTTGCGAGAAGAAACTGAAGCATCTCGACGAGGCGGAGAACTCTATGAAGAAGGCTTTGGAATTATTCGACAGCGATGAAGAGAAGGCTATGTGCCATTTCAGCCTCGGTGAGCTTTATTTGGAGCGGAAACAATACACACAGGCATTGGACCACTTCGACCAAGCCGCAACTCTCGACCCCGAAATCGACGACTATGCAGAAGCCCGCAAGGTGGCCCTGAGCCACTTGAAACGCAATAGGAAATAACACAGCCTCAAACCCCATGCACACCTCCTACCTCACCTATGCCGACTATTGCCGCAAACGCTTCGGCGGCACCGTGCAGAAAATCGCAGTGGACGGCGGCTTCACCTGTCCCAACCGCGACGGCACCCTTGGCCTCGGAGGCTGCTCTTTCTGTGCCGGCGAAGCCTTTGCCCCCTCCTATTGCCGCACTGCAGGAAGCATCACGGAGCAAATAGACGAGGGCATCCGGTTCCACACCCGTCGCCATCGCCAAAAATCCCTCTATCTGGCCTACTTCCAGTCGTACAGCAACACCTACGCCCCGTTGGAGGTGCTGCGCGCCCGCTATGAGGAAGCCCTCGCCCACCCCCGTGTGTCAGGCCTCGTGATAAGCACCCGACCCGATTGTGTGAGCGAACCTACACTGGACCTTCTGCGAACCCTCGGCAAACAAAAATATGTGGCTGTGGAATACGGCATCGAAAGCTGCTACGACCAAACGCTGCGCACCGTGCATAGGGGCCACACCTTCGAATGCACCCGCCAAGCCATTCTGGCCACCGCCGCACGGGGCATCGACGTGGGCGGTCACCTCATCCTGGGTCTCCCGGGCGAAAGCCGCGAGCAGATGCTGGCCGAAGCCGACATCCTCTCCGCCCTGCCCCTCAGCACCCTCAAACTGCACCAGCTGCAACTGCTACGTGGCACCGAGATGGAACGGCAGTGGCGCTCCAACCCGGCCTCTATCCCACCCCCTTTCACGCTCGACCAATACATCGCTCTCCTGGCCGACTTCCTGCGCCGGCTGCGCCCCGACATCGCCATCGAGCGGCTGGCCGCCGCTGTGCCTCCGCGCTATCTGGCCGACCCCTCCCGCAGCTGGCTCCGTCCCGATGGTTCGCATATCACCCACCGCGACATCGCCCAGCTTGTCCGGAACCGGCTTGCCAAATAGTTGCACCGCCGCCCAACCGCCCCGCGGCCCGACATCGACATACATTATTTGTTGAAAAGGAGATATTTTTTTACTTTTTCTAAAAAAAAACGTATCTTTGTAGGTTGGATAAACAAATAAATAAACATATAAATTATTGTAATTATGTATACTAAGTTTCAAGAACACCTTCAGAAAGAGTTGGCCGACATCGAAGCTGCCGGTCTCTACAAGCACGAACGCATCATCGAGAGCCCCCAGGGAGCCGAAATCATGGTGAAAGGCAAAAAGTGCCTCAACTTCTGCGCCAATAACTATCTCGGCCTGGCCGACAACCCCGAGTTGATTAAGGCCGCCAAAGAGGGTATGGATGCCCGCGGCTATGGTATGGCCTCCGTCCGCTTCATCTGCGGCTGCCAGGACCTCCACAAGAAACTGGAGCAGAAAATCTCCGAGTTCTTCGGCACCGAGGACACTATCCTCTACGCTGCCTGTTTCGACGCCAACGGCGGTGTTTTCGAACCCCTGCTGACCGATGAAGACGCCATTATCAGCGACGCCCTCAACCACGCCTCTATCATCGACGGCGTGCGTCTGTGCAAGGCCCAGCGTTACCGCTATGCCAACGCCGATATGGCCGACCTCGAGGAACAGCTGAAGGCTGCCCAGAAGAACCGCTTCCGCATCATCGTCACCGACGGTGTCTTCTCTATGGACGGCAACGTCTGCCCGCTGGACAAGATTTACGAGCTGGCTCAGAAATACGACGCAATGGTGATGGTGGACGAGAGCCACAGCGCCGGCGTGGTTGGCAAAACCGGCCGCGGTGTGACCGAACGCTACAACCTGCGTGGCAAGATTGAAATCCTCACCGGCACCCTCGGCAAGGCCTTTGGTGGCGCAATGGGTGGTTTCACCACCGGCCGCAAGGAGATTATCGACATGCTCCGTCAGCGCAGCCGTCCCTACCTCTTCTCCAACAGCATGGCCCCCGGTCTCGTGGCTGCCGGCATCCGCATGTTTGAGCTTATGAGCGAGACCAACGCCCTGCAGGACAAGCTGCACGAGAACACCGACTACTTCCTGCGCCGCATGAAGGAAGAGGGCTTCGACTGCAAACCCAGCGAGAGCGCCATCTGCGCCGTCATGATCTACGACGCCGCCAAGAGCCAGCAGTATGCTGCCAAGATGCAGGAAGAAGGCATCTTCGTCACCGGTTTCTACTATCCCGTGGTTCCGAAGGGCCAGGCCCGTATCCGCGTCCAAATCAGCGCCGCCCACGAGCATGAACACCTCGACAAGTGCATCGAGGCCTTCAAGAAAGTCCGCAAGGAAATCGAGGGCAAATAATACTGACAATCGCAATGTTTTACACGAAGGGTGCAGGGTCTCGTCCCTCACCCTTCTTTTCTAAAAAACACCATCATGAAGAAAATAAACATCTACCTTCTTATCACAGCCCTCCTGCTCATCGCCCTGGGTGTGGTATGCATTTTGAATCCCGGTGCCAGCTTCGCTTCGGCAGCCTGGATTATGGGGCTCTTTATTCTGGCTTCAGGCGTGTCGTCGCTCATCTTCGGCCTCCGCGCCCAAGCCTTCCTGCCCAACGCCGGCTCCACCACCCTGCTGGCCATCTTCCAAATCATCGTCGGACTGATGCTGGCCACCAACATCCTGGTCTCCCAAGTGGCCCTTATCGCCGTCTTCTCGATGTGGGTGCTGTTCGAGGGCGTGTCCCTTGCAGTGCTTTCCATCGACTATAAAAAAGGCGGCTACGACCGCTGGTGGCTCATGCTCCTGTTGGGCGTTTGCAGCATCATCCTGGGCTTCCTGGCACTGCGCGAGCCGGAATATACAGGCACATTCCTCGGCATCCTCCTCGGTCTCGGCATACTGGCCAACGGTGTGGTGCGCATTGTGGCCTTCTTCGGGCTCAAACGCATCGAGAACCGCCTCCGCGACATCGAAGAGAGTGCCACCGCAACCCCCATCGACGAGTTCAATCAAGCCAAGATAGAAGAGCAATAAGAGCCCATTCGCAAATATCAAACGCCTAAATGGTGCCCGCCTGTCCCCGGAACAGCGGGCACTTTTTTTCGTATCATCGCCATCAGTTGGTCATAACATGAATTATCCCGCAATAATCACAAGGTGGGTTCTATTAACCCCAATCGGTCATTCGGACGACTTTTGCCTTCTTTCTCGCTTTTTCATGTGCGATTTGGGATTATCAGTTCACCCTATTCCTCTCGCTCTTCCCCCGTTGGCGTCTCCCATCAGCCACAGTGTAACTTAGCCACCGATTCGCCCTGATTTATCGTTGAAGTACCGTTGAAATTGTGAGCCTTGGGTGGACCCACTGTTTACCTGAAAGACAGGCCCGACCCGACAGCAGTTTATGGACGAATTATCTATATCCCAAATCGGTCAATAAGGTTAGCTTGATAATTTTTAGTATCCGATATACGTGCTGAAAGCAAGTAATCTTATTAACCCCACACGAAGCAACGTGCCGTGTGGGGTTAATAGCCGCGCTACAGTTGCTACAGTGCTACAGTTCCCAATCCCCCTTCCACATCCGGAAACAACATATCCAACTGCAACAACTGTAGCACTGCAACAATAAGCCAGATTGCAAAAAATGTGATTTTCCGATGTTATTTTTAGCCGAAAATGTGATTTTTTCATTATAATTGCACCTGTAAAATGTGATACGTTACAATGGAACTACTTAAGGGGACTTCTATTAATCACCTCGGAGAGGTGAGACTATTCTTAACACGGTACAAGCCGAAGGCGCAGTGCCGTGACATTCAGACATCTGAGAACTGCGTCCCAAAGGGAC
>ONQD01000048.1 GCA_900319865.1 uncultured Bacteroidales bacterium
GCGCGGCAAAGATACAAATCTTTTTTCATTCGGCCATCCTGCAATTTGACCTATTGTGACAAAGTACAAAAAATCATCCTGCAATTTGACCTATACGCCTACAATAAAGTCTTTGACTGCTTGTTTTCATTATCTGTGGATGAGGGTATCCCAACTACAAACATCTGCATCTGAAAAGGTTGATTTGTTATTTGTGCTGGCTTCGCCAGCGGATACTTACCCCTCCACTCACTTGGCACCCCTTTGAAAGGGGACGCTGCTGCTGTGACGCTAGTATATACCATTAATGCATCCATCCCCCTCAAAACAACTGTTACACTGTAACGCGCCGATAAGTATACCACAATTTGTCTGTCCGAATGACTTAATATATAGACAAAAAAATTCCTCCAATAGTCTGGCCTCATCAAAATACTTGCTATATCAAATATTATTCGTATTTTTGCATCGTGAATTAAAAACAAACAGATTATGTAACAAATAGAAAATAAAAAGACATATTAAAGCGTATTCGCTTTTCATTAGTAGTGCAGAAATCTCGACAATTTCAGCTATCATTACGCAAGAAAAGGGAATCGCTCACGGTACCGTGGGCTTTTCTTGTTCGTAATGATAGGTAGTCGAGAACCTCTGCACTGAACAGAAATGGTTCACGGCTTTTTTATTGTCTGAATATTAACCCAAATATATAGAAATGAAAAAAGAAAGCAAAGTTTATTATCCTGTAGGCGGTTTTGAGGATATTAAAGCATTTGACCTTACGGAATTCGGGAACATTGAGAATCCCAACTTCGTCATCACTCCTGAAATGGAAATAAATATGGCAAACCTTGCAAGCTTTCGTCTGGAAAATGCAGCGAATTTTGCTGATAGAAAAGAGTATGATGTTGCTGTAGAGGTAACAAAATCCGCTTTATGGCTACTGGAAATATTGAACAAAAGATTTCCATACAAAGAACAATAAACATAATAATTATAGACCAGTAAAATAATATAAAAATGAAAAGGATAGTTATTCTTTCAATGCTACTAGTAATGGGATTATTCGCAACCGCACAGACTGTAGTGTTAATGTCTGCTGCCGAAGCTTGCAACCGAGGATATTTAGATAAAGCAAGGAAACTAATAGACGTAGCGTGTAATAACGAAGAGACAAAAAATGATGCTAAAACATGGTACTATGCTGGATTAATTTACTCAAAAATAGGGAATGATCCTCAAAAAAGTGCATCAGCACCGGACTGGTGTGTTGTGGCAAGTAATGCCATACAGAAATGTATTCAATTAGATAAAGAGGGAGAATACAAAAAAGAATGTAAGCAAATTAATAACGACATAAAAAAGTATTGTGGACAAAATATATCGTCTAGCAATACTCCTGAAATTAAATCCGACCCAAGCACTATCAATAAAGATGAAAATGCCAATAGCATACAATCGGAAGTATCATTAGTTGTCTCTGCTGACGGTAAAAGTAAGACCGAAGCTGTCAACAATGCATTGAGGTCAGCCATTGAGCAAACATTTGGCACTTTTGTGTCTGCCAACACTGAGATACTGAACGACCAACTTGTTAAGGAAGAGATTGCAACCGTCTCGAGTGGCAACATTCAAAAATACACGGAAGTCACCACCATCACCCTACCAAATGGAAATGTTTCAGTAACCCTCAATGTCACTGTTTCGCTTTCAAAACTGGTCAGTTATGCTCAAAGCAAAGGGTCTGAATGCGAGTTTGCTGGGGCGACATTTGGCGCAAACATGCGGTTATATCAGTTTTATAAGAAAAATGAGCAAATTGCAATTGAGAACATGACAAAACACTTAAATGCAATGCGACCAATTTTTGATTACACTATTACTATTTCCGACCCAATAATAAATGACAAATTCTTAGAAATCTGGGATGAAAATGTAAAAAAAGAAGATTACGCTACTATTAGAATATCTGTAACATGCTCAAAGACCAACAAATCAGAACTCTTTAAGCAGATATTATTAAACACATTGCGCTCTCTAGGAAAGCCCAAAGAGGAGATTAGTGGATTAATACAAACTGGATTTCAATTTGTAGAATGTATTGTTGATAGTACATCTTTGTTTTTCTATAATGATATTCCTGATTTATTGTATGGATTGTTGTACAATATAAAATATGACTTCGCTATCACTGATAACAATAACTCTGAATACATATTTAATTTCCCCACAGAGTTAATAAAAAGGACTTCAATAACTCGGAGGGATGGCGGATGGGGAATATCTGTATCCACAATTGAATGGATGAAAGATTATTGTATTTGGAAAGAGATTCCATTTATGATACCAATAAATGACCTTCAAAAAATAACAAAAATATCAATCAAATCTACCGTGGCTGACAGAACAAATTACATATATTTGAACAAATCTGGATATATGACTTTTGCCCTAATAAATGGTGACCAACTCATTACCAGATACGGTGACAACTATTGTCCTCTAACTTGCTATAGAACATCTGAAACACCCCGTTGCAATTCAGAATCAATTCTTAACAATCCATCAGAGTTGTTATCCATTATTGATAAACGACCATTATGTGAACTAGCAAGGCGTATCGGAATATATCATGATAACAATATTAAATACTAGGGGGTATAAAGAACCCATTAAGAAGAATTAGATATACTAAGCATAATAATCATGACAAATATATTAGATTTCAGACAAGAGATAATGGATAGCAATCCATATCATCAAGTCATAGAGTTATCCTTGCCTCCTACAAAATGGGTGAATCTAAACAACTCTATTGTGAATGAGATTCTCGAGGAACTTCATACTCAACAGGGCAAACATATAATAACACGTAATGATGTCCGCAAAGCCAAAGGAAAACATCAGATTGTCATGGCTTTGATGTGGGCATTTGCAGACAATCCTAATCTAGCAAATATACTTCCTGTACTCAACCATCTGAATGATATTGTAAAGATATTGGACATAAAAGGGTGTAAGGATCTTCCTAAAAGTGAATATGAGGATTTGTATAATGCTCTTGTTAGTATTAAACACATCAAAATGACAACTGCAAGTGTATTGTTCTTCTTTTCTCAATTGAAATGTGAAGGAAACCATTCTGTGGCAGTAACTGGACAGATCAAACCTCACTTCTCAAATTTTGAAGAACTCGCTTGCCTTGTTGCCGGAACTGACTATTTTACAATCATTGAGAAAATAAACAATGTTGCAAATGAGATAGATGTAAGTACAGAACAACTTGAATACTTCTTATATCGGATTAATAAAGGTGAAATAACAATCAATTGACCATGAAACGATTTCTAACGACCATTCTCTTATGCATTATGACGATGGTGGCTACGGCACAGGAGAAGAAGCCAACACTAATGATTGTGCCCAGCGACAACTGGTGCACACAGCGCTATTTCACCACCACTTATAATAACCAAGGAACGAAGGTTCGGGTGCCAGACTACCAACGGGCATTCCAAGAAGATATTGAAATCAAACCCGTCATTGCCAAGATAGGGCAACTGCTAACCGATATGGGTTATAGCCTTAAAGATTGTGAGCAGGAACTAAAATCTATCAGCACACGTCTGGCAGAGGACAACGTGACAATAAGCAAAAGTAGCGGTGCCTCAATAGTGGAAAGTCCTCTTGACCAATTAAAGCGACGTACAAAAAGCGACATCATCATCAATGTGGATTGGGTTATCCGTAAGGAGACCACGGGTCGAATTATCACCTTTACATTAGAGGCCTTCGACAGCTACACCAGCAAGCGCATCGCAACCGCCACAGGCACCTGCGAGCCGTCAAACCTCTCTACACCCGAGTTGCTAGAATGTGCCATCGGCACCCATATCAAGGCTTTCGACAAGCAGATGGACAACTATTTCCGCGACCTAAAGAAGCATGGACGCGAGATTGTCCTCACCGTGCGTTGCTGGGACAGTTGGGATAAAGACCTTGAAGAGGAGTATAATGGTGAAGAATTGACCGACTGCATACAACAATGGTTACGCGAACATACAGTGGATGGCGTGTTCAACCTCAGCGACGGCACGGAGTTTTTCTTGCAGTTTGAGCAGGTACGCATTCCGTTCTATGACGAAAAAAACAACGCTATGGATGCTCGTGCTTTTGCCACACAATTGCGCAAACATCTTGCCAAGGAGCCTTACAACATTACCGCCAAGGTGATTGTAAGGGGATTGGGTGAAGCATTATTGGTTCTAGGAGAAAAATAAGGAGACTCTATGAAAAAGAAAGTAATAGTAATTGTTGCCATGCTACTGGCGACCACAGCAATGGCTCAGAACTATGGGCAAATTGCCATTAATGTAGTAGTGCCACAGATGCCCAACATACCAGAAGAGGCTCGTACGGCATTGGAAACTAAAATGCAACAGGTAGCCACACAATATGGGTTAGCCTCCAATGGTTTAACCGACCGCTTTGTAATGACAGCCAAAGTAAATGTCACAAGCAAAGATGTGACAACTACTACACCAGTGAAAATTTCACAAAAAATGGAGATAACGCTGTTTATTGGAGACGTGGTAGACAACAAGGTGTATGAGTCTGTCGTGCTCAATGTGGCTGGCATCGGGCAGAGCGAAACGCAAAGTATGATAAAGGCTTTCAACCAAATCAAGGCATCCAATCCCATATTGAAAGTCTTTGTAGAAAATGCCGAACGGAAAATTGCAGAATACTACTCCAACAACTGCCAGTTTATCCTCACAGAAGCCAATACTCTTGCACAGCAGCAAAAATATGATGCCGCTATCGCCAAATTAATGGCAGTTCCAAAAGTGTGCAAAGAGTGCTATGATCAGTGTATGGCTAAAGCAGTGGAAGTGTATCAAAAAAAGATTGATGAGAATGGAGCCTTATTAGTCCAGCAAGCAAGAAACAAATGGTTGGTAACAAGAGACTATTCAGCAGCAAAAGAGTCACTAGCAATTCTTGCCACTATTGCGCCCCAATCGAAAGCACAGAAGGATGCCAATAGTCTTATTAGTGAAATAAACACCCACCTGCGTAACATCGAAGCCATGGCAGAAGAACGAAGTAAACAGGAATGGGAGTTTGCCCTAAAACAATACAATGATCACATCAAAACACAACATAAAATGATAGATGCCGCACGAGAGATAGGCCTGGCATACGCGAACAATCAACCTAGAACTATTACATACAACAACTTCATATCATGGTAAAGAAATTGTTTATTGTCATTACTATGTGCGCAGTCTCAATAAGCACAATGGCTCAAGGCTATAATACAGAGAAAACAGCCTTAACCAACTTTCTTGTGCGAATGTACGAGAACGCCCCATTTGAAGGAGTGCGAGCTGTAGACGACTACGAGCAGCAGTATCTTATCTCGGTACTGACTCTTGAAAAGGCAAAATACACCAACGAAAGCGTCATGTTCCGTGTGGCAGGGGTAAAAGCAATGTCACAAGCAAGCCGTTTCTTCAATGGCAGCAGCATCACTAACGACCTTATTATCCGAACCTCAGAAAAGAGTGATGGCACTGGCGATACCGAAATGATAGAGACTATTAACGAGAAATCAGTAGGCTTTGTAAAAAGCCTTGAACTACTTACAAACTTTGAAATTGAAAACGGACGGATGGTGTTTATCTACTTTACACCTATAAGATAACATTTGCCCACAAAGAAAGATCTGAAAGAATCAGCTCGGTGAGACAATAGTGCGCCTGTACAAAGAGATATGTTTGGATGCTGGACAAAGGACATCCGGCTGTATAACACCTGTCCGCATCAGTGCGAATACTGCTACGCCAACGCTTCGAAGGAATTGGCTACAGAGAAATGGAAACAACATCAATTCGACCCTCATTCGGAACGTATAGATTCTATTCTATAAATGAGGGGTCTATTTATATTGTTATATTGCCGCGGCCCTATCGGGACGCACTTCGTTGCTACTCATAATCACCATACTGCACAATGTACAATGTTGCTCCCATTCGGTCGCGACACAGCACTTCGTACGGTGTTATTCATATCTCACCCCGTTGGGGTGATTAATAGAAATCCCCTAAGATAGAAAGATATATATAACATACATAAAATAAAAATATTGGTATCAAAAAAAGGACTAAATAATAGTTATCAATACCAAACCAATAATTGTTTTTACTCTCACTGCCGCAAGTCTGTGGCGGGAATGTAGGTATAATGGACAAAAATAATGATTTTTTTTAGAGGATATGCTCTCTAATGGATAAAATTAATGGTCGAATTTCATCCATACTTTTGCCATAGGGAAAACAGTTAGTAATTCTGTGCTGATGGTGCGGATTGTAGGAGTTAAATAAACGACTGTTGCAATACATGCGATAGACACCAACACATAAAAATAGTGCCCGATATCACATCGGGCACTCCATGAAAACTGTAAAAATGAAAAACTATAATCTCAAAAGTAGAAACTACTTCTGAGGGGGATTCTTTTTGTGTTCACGCTCATGCTTCTTGCGATCGGCTTTCATACGCTCGCGAAGCTCCTTGAGTTGTTCCTTGGAGAGGACATTGTTGATTTGCTGACGGGTGCGGTACATTTCCTTGTTGATTTCAAGTTTAAGTTGTGCCTCACGCTCAAAGAGAGGGAATAAGGTATTGGTTTGATCGCCTTCGGCATCAAGCAGTTTGCGGATTTGACTATTGATAGACTTTAGTTCGGCCTGCATTTTATCAACCTGTTTCTTGCTTTCCTGGGTGATAGTTTCGAGACGCTTTTTCTGGATGGCAGACAGATTGCTCACCATCTCCTCAATCTTGGGAGGTTCATGTTTGTGGTGTTTCTTGCCGTGACCGAATTCATTGGGAGACTGTGCAAAGAGCATTGTGAAGGCTAAAATGGCCACAAGGTAGGTTGCAATTTTCTTTTTCATTGTGCACTGATGTTTTATGGTTATTGTTTAATGGGTTCATTCATCGTAGAGGTATTCCACCAATCCAAAGTCATAGGAGTCGTCGGAAGAAATAGAGTTGTAGGCGTCGGTATAGTTGTATACCATAGCAATATCTTTGCTCAGCTGGGGTTCATTAAAGTCGCGCAAGAAGAGGATGGATACATTGACAGTTACAGCCAGTACAAAACAAGCGGCGACAGCGACAGCCCAACGCTGGAAAGAGATACGTTTGGGCTGTGGCACCAACAGAGGTTTGTTGCGAACCTGTGCCATGACGGCATCAACCACATCGATTTTATCGGGGTAGTTTAGCTCGCGTAGTTGCTGTAGTATGTCTTCATCGGTCATCATATCATTCATATCTTTTCTAACATCTTTTTCAAATTCTTACGAGCCCGGAAAATGAGGGACTCGACTTTTGCAGTTGTACATTGCATCACGTCAGCGATGTCGTTGTAGGAGAAGTCGTTGAAAGTGTAGAGCACCAAGGCGGTGCGTTGTTCGGCATGAAGGCGTCCAATGGCTTGGTGGAGTTGGCGATGACGTTCGTCGCGGATGATGTTCTGCTCGGCATTGCGTTCGTCGGAAGAAGTATCAGGGATTGGGAAGTCGTCGGTGGGAGTGAGTATGCGGCTGTTGTATTTAAGGTCCTTGCAGACAACATTGACAGTGATGCGGTAAATGAAAGTACTCAGTTTCGATTTGAACTGGAAGCGGGGTAATGCCATATAGAGCTCGACGAACACCTGCTGTGTCAATTCGGGGACATCAACGCGTGTGCCGCCCATTTTGAAACAGAGGTTGGCTACGATTGACTGATACTCACGAACTATCTCCTCGTAGCGATTGACATTTCCTGCCAATATATCGCGAATTACCTCTTCTTCGTTCATTATCGAATCTGTTATTATGTATGAGATGAATAATGTTTATTGCAAAAGTATGAATCTTTTTTTTGAAATATAAATACAAGAGCTTCCCCGTGGAGGGCGGGGAAGCATAGTTTTGGATTATTTGTATTTGAATTCCTCAATGTCGCGACGTTCGCGTTTGGTGGGTCGGCCTGATCCGCGGTCACGTTTCTCGAACGCATATTGTCGCACCATTTGAATGCGCTCATATTCCTCTTGTGGGGTGCGGTCAATCATATAGTTTTCGACAAGCTTGGCCCCTACCCTGTTGTTAAGCAGTTGTTTGACCTCGATTACCTTGTGCAGCTGTTCGATAGAAAGCTCGTATACTTCGCCTTCATGTACCTCGTGGGAGGGCTTTACGGGCATACCATTAAGACGCACATGTCCACATCGACAGGCATCAGTTGCGAGGCTGCGGGTTTTGTAGAGGCGGACGGCCCAAAGGTATTTATCGATACGGACAGGTTCTTCCATAATGCAGTTGCTTAATTGTTGCGGAAAACATAAGTGATTGTTCCCGTCTGCACTTCAGGAGCATCGTCTTTGGGGCTGAACTTGGCCTTCATGGCCGCAGCTTTGGCTTTGCTCACCAAGCTGGCATCGGTAAGAGTGGATCCTTTTTCGGGAGCAGAGGTTTGAGTGACGTTACCGGCACGGTCCACCCATATTTTTACCACCACCTTTCCTTCGCGGTTCGTACTGGTGTTGGGGGAAGGTAGCGCACGGGCCGAACGGCCGCTTAGGCTGAAGCCCGCACCCCCTTTGCCGGGAGTGCCGTCGTAGCGGTTGGAGTTGGGGTCACCGTCCTCTTTGCCCATATTGCCTTTGCCATAGGTGTTGCCCTCGCTGCCACTGTTGGCATTGTTGTTCTTGTTGCCACGGTTACCGCTAAAGAGTGCGTTTTTGTTGATTTCCGGCTCTTTGGGCGGTTCGGGTTTGGTGGTAGTCGGGACAGGATTATCTTTCTGGGAAGTGGAAGGTTTGTCGGATGTGGTCATAGGAGTAGACGACTCAGTGCTCTGAGTGGCTATATTCTCGGCCACAGACCGTGGACGTGGGGCGCTGGAAGCCTGGGACTCGGCAGGCATAGGATTGTTGCCAAGACCGAAGTCGCTATTGCCCAAGTTTACCTCAACACCCTCTTCGGGGATAGGCGGGTCGGGAGGATCATAACCGAAGGCGAGACAAACCACCACAATCAATATCATGCACAGGGCTGTGATGAATCCCGAGATGATGCGGTTCCGGTTTTCGCTATTGTTTGGGGTTGACATAGTTCTTTGGGTATTAAAACGTAAATTGTATGGCTATTTCTTCGGAGATGTTGCCAGAATTACCTTGTGTTTGGTACCCGTTTGCTCGTTAATGGCGTTGACAGCATCTATGACATTGACAACATACTGAACGGGGACAGACTTGTCGGAACGCAGTACAACACACGCGTCGCTGATGCCTGGCTCGATACCCGAAGCAATGAGGGGCTGGAGGCCATCGATATCAGTAGGTGTGTTGTTGACTTGGAAATTATGATTCTCGTCGATATAGACCGTTACATTCTGTTTGGCCATAGTCTTGCTGCCGCTTTCGGGCAGAAGCAATTTGACGGCGTTGGGGCTGATGAGCGTAGAGGTCATCATGAAGAACACCAGCAGCAGGAACACGAGGTCGGACATGGTGGAGCTGTTTTGCTCAATCGACAATTTGTTTCTCGTCTCTATCATGGCTTGTTACTTTAGGATGAAACATGTGACTGGTGAAAGAATGGGTTGGGATTAAGCCGGTTCGTGGAGAAGGTCCATGAATTCGGTAGCGCGCACCTCAATGTCGAGAACCACCTTGTTGATACGGGTGACGAGGACATTGTAGAGAAAATAGCAGATGATGCCGACGATAAGACCGCCGATGGTTGTTACCATAGCCTGATACATACCGGTGGCAAGGGTGTTGATTTCGATGTTGTTGCCGGCAAAGGCCATATCCTGGAAACAGGTGACCATACCGGTTACAGTGCCAAGGAAACCAATCATGGGTCCGAGAGAGGCGACGGTAGCAACGAGGGATACACGTTTCTCCAAGCGGGCCACTTCAAGTTTGCCTTCGTTTTCGATAGCGGCCTGGATATCGGACAGGGGGCGACCCAGACGGGAGAGACCTTTGTCGACCATGCGGGCCAAAGGAGAGTTGGTTTGTTTGGACAGTGAGCGTGCCCCGTCTACATCGCCTTTGTGGATGTAGTCACGGATGTTGTTCATAAAGAGGTCATCATCCTGGGTTTTGACAGCTTGGCGAAGAGCCAAATAGCGCTCTATAGAAATATATATAGCCAAAGCGAGAAGAATGGCAAGCACAAGCATTATCCATCCTCCGTTGAGAGCCATTTGCCAAAGGGTGATACGTTCGGTGGAAGCTACAGCGGCGGCAGTGTCCACTACCGTCTCTACATTAGCCATGTCGGCTTGAATCATCAGAATCGGGTTCATTTATTATTTGTTTTTAATCGTTGATTCGGTTTAATATAGTTAAAAACGCAAAGTCAGTTGCAGTGAGGGGGCATAACCTCCAAAAGTAGGCATTGGTGCCACTGAAGGCCCAAGATGCAGAGTCAGGTCGTCATCGATTTGAAAATCATATAGATGTCCAAACACATAAGCATCGATGAGGTTGAGTCCATAGACTGCAGCTGTAATGATAACGAAAAGTTGGAAGTTTTTATTGTACGACTGGTACATATTATATATGCTCATGTCTGGATAGTTCGTGTACCCCTCAAGGCTGCGTACACCCTCGTTTACACGTTGAAGGTATTCTTTTTTGAAAGCAACCATGTTGGTGTAATTGTCGTAGACAAAATAGCCAACACCTCCCAACGCACCATAGATAATAGGAATTTTCCAAGCATGACCATTGTATATCTGACCGGCTCCGGGAATAAGGGAAAGAAGCAGGGCCTTAGTGGGATTATGTCCTTGAACTGTTGCAACCTTGGCCGGTTGGGCTTGTAGAAGGATGGCAGAGTCGGATGACTGCTGACGAACATCCTCTTGCTGGCCATGGGCTGCCACAGCCACCATCAGGAGTAGTATTATCAGCAGATGTTTATGCACAATATACCGTTGGTGATTATTTATGGTTGAAGCAGTTTCATTATACGCTCAAAGTCGGCATCGCTGTTGAAGTGGATGACCATAGTACCTTTCCCTCTGCGGGAACGTTTGATTTCAACATCCGACTGCAACACCTGACGCAATTGGGATTGGGCAGCACTGTGTGTGGTGGGCAGTTCGGGCTTGCTGGTTGTATGGCTACGACCTTCTTGTCTGCCTGCCTTTATCATCTGCTCGGTTTGGTGAACCGAAAGATGCCGGTTGATAATATCATGCAGGATGGCAAGATGCTCCTCAGGGTCTTCAACATTGATGAGTGCACGGGCATGAGCCATGCTGATTTGGCCGGAACTGAGAGCCAACTGAGTTTCGGCAGGAAGGTTGAGCAGTCGAAGATAGTTAGTAATTGTAGAGCGGTCCTTGCCCACACGCTGACTGAGCTGTTCATGGGTGAGACGGCACTCTTCGATAAGGGCATTGTAGGAAAGAGCTATCTCCATAGCGTTAAGATTCTCACGCTGGATATTCTCAACAAGAGCCATTTCCATCATCTGCCCGTCGGTGGCGATGCGGATATAAGCGGGCAACTCGGTGAGCCCGGCCATTTGGGATGCACGCAGACGGCGTTCGCCAGCAATGAGCTGGTATTTTCCGTCTGGCATACGGCGGACGGTGATGGGGGTAATCACTCCTTGTTCGCGAATGGACTGCGCCAACTCTTCAAGAGCCTCGTTGTCGAATTCCTTGCGAGGCTGGAACGGATTGGCCTCGATATCACTTATAGCAACCGAAGAGATAGCTGCAGTGACATCGGACGTATGGTCGTTGATAGACTCTACATCAATATTGCCCAGAATTGCGTCAAGACCGCGACCTGGGACTAAGGGTTTCTTACTTGCCATTATTTAGTGCTTTGCTTAAGCTTGTTACGTTTAAGTATTTCGTTGGCGAGATTGAGGTAGTTGACTGCACCGGCACATGTGGCATCGTACATGATAATAGACTTGCCATAACTTGGGGCCTCGGCCAGTTTGGTGTTGCGATAAATAAGTGTGTCGAACACCAAACGTTTGAAGTGAGCCCTGACATCTTCAACCACCTGACGGGCCAATCGAAGACGGGAGTCGTACATAGTTATCAGCAAGCCCTCGATAGTCAGACTGGGATTGAGCCGGGTCTGAACTATACGCACGGTGTTGAGCAACTTGCCCAATCCTTCCAGAGCAAAATACTCACTTTGAATAGGTATGATGACCGAGTCGGAGGCTGTGAGTGCGTTCACCGTGATGAGACCCAGCGAGGGGCTGCAGTCGATGATGATGAAATCGAAATCGTCTTTCACGGGTTCAAGCGCACGTTTAATATAGTATTCACGATTCTTCTCGTTGACCAATTCCACCTCGGCACCCACCAAGTCGATACGTGTGGGCAACACTGAGAGATTGGGCGTGTCGGTCTCCACCAAACAATCATGAATATCGGCTTGACCCAGAAAACATTCGTATGCACTCTTCTCCAACTCATCAGAGTTGATTCCCAGACCCGACGAAGCGTTGGCCTGGGGGTCGGCATCCACGAGAAGAACCTTATACTCCATCACCGCCAGTGCGGCACTGAGGTTGACGGCAGTGGTTGTTTTGCCCACTCCGCCTTTCTGATTGGCGATAGAGATAATCTTGCCCATGATGCGTCGTTAGAATTTAAAATCTATGTCGTCAATATCGAAATTCTTCGATTCTTGCTGATCGTCGGACGAGAAATTATCTGAAAAGTCTGAATCCACTACCACGGGTTCGGGCTCAATACCTGTCTCGATAAACGAAAGGGCATTCTCCAATCCTTTCTGGAATTTCTCAAAATCCTCCTTATAGAGGAACAATTTATTTTTGTCGTAGTAGAACTCACCAGTGTTGTTGTCGAAAATACGACGGCTTTCGGTAATGGTGATAAATTTGTCACCTCCACGGGTTTCCTTCACGTCGAAAAAGTAGCGGCGCTTTCCAGCAGGTATCACCTGCGAATACAATTCTTCCTTTCTGTGTTCCATTTCACTAATTATTTTTTCGTTTGCAAAAGTATCAATTATTTTTCATTAACAGATAGTGTTTTTGGGAAAGTTATCAACAATACATTGTTTGAGTCCTTTTTCCGCTTGTCCCAAAGCCACTCTGTATATCTTTTACTATTGTTTATGTGTCAATATATCAAGCACTGTATCGTCCACCAAATCCATACCATCGTGACCCAAACGGCCCAGATTCCGAATCGAGCAGTCCACATCACTCTCGCTCAGGCCGTCTGTGGCATCCACCACACAGTCGTGATATGCCAATTCGGCACTGACAAAAGCGCTATAGAGGCCGGTGCTCATTTTGAGTGCGCAACTGGGCTTTGCCCCGTCGCACACCATTCCGGCCAGTGTATTGATCATGTTCTTGATTGCATAGCACATCTGTTCAAAGCATCCCCCGTGCAGATAAACAATGCCGCAGGTCACACCAATGCTGGCATTAACCAATCCGCATAGAGCACTGAGGCGTCCGATGCCTCGCTTGATATAAATAGACATCAGGTGGTTCAGCACCAGGGCTCGAGTTATCTGTTCGTCTGTGCAGTTTTTCGCCTTGCCGTAGTTGTATACAGGGAGCGTGCAGGCAATGCCTTGGTTGCCGCTACCGCTGTTGCTATACACCGGAAACGTGCAGCCGTCCATTCGTGCATCCGATGCGGCCACCGTGCGGGCCACCACTGTGTGCACTATATCTCCTGCGGCATTCTCCATCAGTATCTTGCCGGTCTTCAGCCCATAGCCTTTCAGCCCTTCAGTTGCGGCGGCATCGTTGTATTTCACCGTCTCACGTATGAATTCCAGCTCCTCGATAGGTGATGTTGTGGCATAGTCATACACCATGCGGGCAGTGAGCTGCAAATCGAAGTTATCGTGGCTCTCGGGCACCTCGCTGGCTGCATTGAGCGGCTGAGCGCTGCAATCCTCGGTCTCCTTGCCGTTGAGCGACACATGGATAAAATGGGTATGCTTATAGCAAATAATGGCGATAGCCGTGTCGGACCCCGACTTGCATATACATTCTATGTACAGCTTGTCGCCCGACTCCTTCACTCCAATATTGATGCGCGAACCGTTGTTGGCAAGCCACTGCTTGGCTTTCTCCACCTTGTCTTGCGGCACGGTGAGCACTTCCAACTGCCGACTGGAATCGCCTGCCACCACAGCTATTGCCACCGCTATGGGCAGTCCTATCATGCCCGTTCCGGGTATTCCCACACCCATGGCGTTCTTAAAGACATTCTTGCTCAGCAGCAATTCTATCTTCTCGGGCTCACGTCCCAAGGTTTCGCAGGCTTTGGCCACACACAGCGCCACAGCGCCGGGCTCGGTACACCCCGTTGCCAGCACTACTTCTTGTTGCAGCAATTCGCGCAGCTGCTTACGGATGCTTTCTTCCATATTGGACGGATTTGTGAATGAATGCACGGCTATCGTCCATTCAATTTTTATACTAACAGTTTTTTATTTCTCGAACAGCTTCTGCCAGTTCTTATACTCTCTGTCTTTCCAACAGTTGTTGTGGTAAGCATAGGAGACAATGGCGGGAATCACGGTGGTGCCTTCGGCATACACCATCTGCTGCAATTCTTCGCTCACCTTGCCCCAGCTGCCGGCCTCCAACAACGTGGACGAGCTGCAAGCGCCGTCGCGCACATCGGCTACGGTGATTTGGATAGCATACTTGTGCATAGGCACTTCATGACCCAGAATTTCGGCACAGACCACAGTGTCCTGGGCAAAATTCTTGGGAGTACCGCCACCCACCATAAACAGGCCGGTCTGAGGTGCGGCCATCTTGATTTTGGTCAGCTCTATGAAATCGCACACCGAGTCGATGCTCAAATACTTCTCACCCTTCTGGGCGCGTTCCCACTGATGCTTGCCAATACCGAAACCGGCCGAGCTGGTCCTTTTTCACACTGCGGCCATTGTGCAGCCATTTGCCCAACTCATAGAGGAATTCGCGCGAGCTGTAGGGACGGGCCTCCAGCATGTTCGACAACTCGTATGTGGCATTGTCGCAAGCCTGCAGTTCCTCTTCGTCGATAAAGGTATCGTAAATGCGGTCGATATAAAGCTCGCGGAGCTTGGTATCGGGAATGACGTTCTCTTTGGTACCCACATAGTGTTTAAATCCCAGAGCCTCGAAAAGGTCCATGTCGATGATGCTGGCGCCAGTCGAAACCACAGCGTCAATCATTTTGTTGCGCACCATGTCCACATACACCTGCATGCATCCTGCAGCACTTGTAGAACCAGCCAGAGTGAGGATGTTGGTGCAATCCTTCTCCTTGCACATCATGGTCAATATGTCGGCTGCGCGGGCGGTATCGCGGCTGGTGAACGACATACTACGCATGGCGTCAATCAGCTCGGTAGAATCGTATTTCTTAATGTCAATGTGTTTGATTGTCTCTTTCAAGAGATCTTTCTTGGTCAAATTGTCAAGATTTTCCATTTGCTATTTTATTTTTTGTTTCTATTATTCTTTATTGAAGTGATTTAGTTCGTCTTTTCTCAAAATGGCACCTCCTCGTCCTGTGGTGGTATTGAGGGAGGTATGGCGGGAGTATCTAAAGAGCCGTTGCCTTGATTGTTTATCTTTGAGTCCACCAAGATAGAGGTCTTTCCCGCATTATCGAAATCGGTGTTTTGCTGCATCAGGGCACTCGCAATCTCCGCATTCGATGTGAATGTGGGATTCTTGAAGCGGGCATACTTGGCCTCGAACTTCAGGCGGACCTCACCTGTGGCACCGCTACGGTGTTTAGCCACAAGAATGTCTGCCATTCCGATGGTGGACCCGTTGTCCTCCGTAATGCCATAGTATTCGGGGCGATATATGAACATCACAATATCGGCATCCTGTTCTATTGCGCCCGATTCGCGCAAGTCGCTCAACATAGGCTTCTTCGTTCCGCCGCGTGTTTCCACAGCACGGCTCAACTGCGACATTGCCAGCACCGGTATTCCCAACTCCTTCGATAGCGATTTAAGCTGTCTGCTTATAGTGCTGATTTCCTGCTCACGGTTGCCGTTGCGCGACATTACGTCGGTGCCGGCAGTCATCAGCTGCAGGTAATCAATAAACACCATCTGAATATCATGGTGCTGCTTCAGTCGGCGGCATTTAGCCCTCAGTTCGTATATCGTCAGCTGGGGCGTGTCGTCAATAAATATCTTGGCCTCGTTCAGGGCTTGGGTACGCGTTTCCAATTGTTGCTGCTCCCAGCCCTCCAGCTCGCCGCGTTTCAGCTTGTCGCCGGGTATCTCCGCTTCGCCCGATATCAAACGCATGGCCAGCTCCACGCCGGTCATTTCCAACGAGAAGAACGCCACAGGCTTGTTGAAATCCACAGCCATATTCCTTGCCATCGACAATGCAAATGCCGTTTTACCCATTGCCGGACGGGCAGCCAGAATAATAAGCGTTCCTGGGTGGAAACCAGCGGTAATGCGGTCCAACTCAGTGAATCCCGACGGCACTCCCACATATTTGCTATCGCTCTCGTTGCTTTTCTTGGCCTCTTCTATCTGGTTGGTGGCGGCATGCACCAAGTCGCCAAGCTCATGAAAGTCTGTCTTGAAATTCTTGTCGTTAATATCCATCAACTGGCCTTCAGTCTTGTCGAGCAAATCCACCACATCTGTGGTCTCGTCATAGGCGTCGGTGATAGTCTGGGTAGAGATGCGTATCAGCTCCCGGGAAATAAATTTCTCACTCAGCACTCGGGCATAGTATTCAATATGTGCACTGCTCACCACGTGGCTGGTCAGTTCCGATATGTGCCATGCTCCGCCCGCAGCCTCCAGGTTGCCGTCTTTGCGCAGCTGCTCTGTCACCGTCATCATGTCCACCGGCTGGTTCATCTCGAACAGCTTGAATATCGCGCGGAATATCACTCTGTGCTCAGGTTTGTAGAAATATTCCTCGTGCAACATTTCTATTGCGGTGTTGAGTGCGTTGAGGTCAAGCATCAGTGCACCCAGTACAGCTTCCTCCAACTCCACTGCCTGCGGTGGCTTATTACCACCGTTCATAGAGAAAGCCTGTTCGTAAGACATTCTTTCTTTGCGTCTTGTAACTGTATGGGGCGTAGTTTCCATATTACAAAGATACACAAAAAATCCCAACTAAGTCGATTTTTTTTATCCACAATCCAAAAAACATCTCCCCTCCCCTCCCCTTCAACCTATATTACAGCGTGTTGCCCGTCGGCCTCGTGTTTCTCTTCACCCAACTGTTTTCCCAAGGTAGGTTCGCTGTAGGTCCAGTGTAGGTTCACCCTCCCTCCCCCTTGCGCCCGCACCTCCTTGGGCAAGTCTTTCTTCCTAGCTCTCCATTCAGTCGTAATAGCTGAAAGTGCGTATTATATTGAGTATTGTGGTTTTTCCGTTCAGTTTCACCGTCACTTCCGCTTTGGTCCAGTTGCCGTGTTTGTCATAGCTCTTGTACTTGTAGCGACAGTGCTCAAACGTTGTCGATATCACCGCCTCTCCCGTCTCCCAGTCTGTGTGCCAAGTCTCCACCAGGTCGCCGTGCTGGTCGTAACGGAAATGCTGGTCCACATATCGGGAACTCCCCGTCCGTTGCCGCACAAGGTGTCCTTTGGCATCATAATAGTAGGTCTCCTCGGCTCCCGGCAGTGCTCGGTATACCAATCGCCCCAGCGTGTCGTATCTGTATTCGGAGGTATCTCCCCAAGGCGGAATATACAGCAACGGGCGGCAATGGTCATCACACTCTATGCGGAATACGTTCGACATATCTTTATCTATCCCCTTGTGCGTGAATCGGGTCACACTGCTTGCCATCATACACCCCTTCCGGTCGTAGTGGAATACAATGCTGTCAGCCCCCGCAGGGAAACCTTCTAGCACGTATCTCATGCGGCCATTGGCATCATAATGACATTTGGTGTAGAACCGCCCCAACGAGTCGATAGTGACAATGGAGGTACGTAGCCCTTCGGCATTGAACATTTCTTCCTGTACACGCGAACAACGCTCAGTCGGCGAGTTGCAGCTTTGCATTATCTGAACACTGCGCACCCGCCCGCGATAGCCCGCATCGCCTGTAGTCACTCGGTGGGTAATTTCACTCTGTGCCACAGCCTCTGTGGTCGGCATAAGGGCAAAGAATAGCAATAGACATTGAGTAATATGAACCGCAAATCGGTATTGTGTTTTGAGTTTCAACATTGATAATTAGATTATTCGGTTAATTTTCTTTTTTGCATTCTTGATTAATCGTAGTAGCCAAAAGTGCGTATGATGGTAGAGGTGTATGTCTTTCCCGACTCTTGGACGGTGACAGTGGCCTTGGTCCAGTTTCCGTGGTCGTCGTACTGGGTATAGGCATAATGTCTATGCTGGCCAACATGGTGTGGACCGTTTTCTCCTTCCAGATGCTCCCAATTGGTGTGCCACACCTCAATGGTGTCGCCGTTGGCATCGTATTTATAGTGGGTATCCTCGAAATACTTATCGCCAATGCGCACTCTCTCCAGCCTTCCATGCCTTGTGTAATCGTATGTTTGAGCCTTATCCGTTTTCCACGACTGCGTCTTCTTCAACAGCCTGCCTTGGTTGTCGTATTCATACCATGTAGTGTCTTCCCACACCGAGGCACATGTCAGAACTCGGCATTGAGCGTCGCAAGTCACAAGATAGTCCGTTACATCGTTGCCCTCGGTCGGGTCGGCATTGATTCCGTATTCCTTATAACCAAATAGGCAGCCGTTCTTGTCATAAAAGAACACAATGCTGTCCTTTCCTCCTTCGGAGTAGGTTTCCACATAATATACCAGCCGTCCGTTGCCGTCATACTCATAGTGGAAGTTGGACTGATAGAGGAAATCCGCAACCGACGACATGTCGGTCCGAAGTCCGTGTTCGTTATATGCTTCTGCGGTAGTGGTGAAGAAACGGGTGGCAGAGTCCATGCAGAACTCTGTGAGCTGAACAGTATGTACCTTACCGCGATACCCCATCTCAGCGGCACTAACCCGCCGTGTCACCTCGCTCTGCCCCCACCCTATCACAGGCAGCAACAGCAGACAAACAATAGCAATGATACCTTTATCAATCATACAAATAGTTTATAAAAAAAACAGACATATATTCGGCACTTCCAAGGCCATAATACCATTATATTGCGATTTCCGTTGCAAAAGTACAACTATTTTTTCATTCAGCAAAATAAAATCACAACATATTGCGATTTCTCAAAACAGAACACAAAGCTGGTGACACACCTTATAGTAAGATTATCGCACAGACGTACCCATGTTGGATTTTACATCCATTTCTTTATTTCGACTACCAATTGTTTCTCTATTATTCCCTGAGAATCGCAGTATTTAGAAAACTCCGCTTCATTGACAATTGGAATACCTATACCTATTATTTCGCCCCCATCTCCTTGTAATTGTAGTGGTGAGGATGGCACAATGGCACTGGTGTTTGACTCCTTTAGTTCTATTGGATAGAGCAATGCACAATGCCGAGCAGGTAGGACATGCATATAGGAAATCATCTGGAACAAATCCTCACGGCTGATATCGTCTTCATTTTGACCTAAATGTTTGTATTTTGCATCCATCACAAACGAGAACTTTGCATCGCCAGTTTTTCTATAAAAATCTGGATAGAGTCTTTTTCTTTTATTCTCATATAGAAGAATTCCGTTTTCGCCAGTCTTGTTCTTTGCATGTGTAATAACCAATTTCGCTTTGGTGAATATGGTATTCAGGTATTCTTCCCAAAGCCAGGCCCCGTCAAACAGAACCCCGTATATCTTGTTCTTCTCCCGTCCGTACTTTATTGTCTCGTGTCTGAGTATCTGAACGCATATTTTCTGCAATGCGGTGTACTCAGAGTAATAAGGATGGGTGACGGGACGTAAGTTGAGGTTGACGATTCTGTTTCGCTCTCTGCTATTGTATGACTGGGTGGCTTGCATCACAGTCATGACGGCGTTCTTCGTCTCTTGGTCACAGTTTAATACGCCATTACCCATTGGGTGAATTTTGATGTATTCTATCGTATGTCGAATCAACTCTGTCACCTCATTGTCATATGTGTGTTCACGTGTCGAGTATGCTACTGTTCCGCGGAAAGGGATGTTTTCCCGAATATGCCGGTTTATATCAATCGGCCCTCGTATATTGGAGTCATTATATTCGAAACGCCTATATTTCTTATATATGCCTTGCCGAAGTGCCTTCTTAAGAAAGAATGGAAACAGATATAGTAAGAAGTCAAATATCGGCTGTCGGCTCAATGTGTGTTTAATGTCGAACAGATTGATAGCAAACACCCTCTGCAGCATATAGTGCAGGAAGTAGTCTTCGCCATCTGTTTTTGCGAAGCGGGAAATGATATCCACTTGAGTGTCGTTCACCCCGAAAAATCCCATTATATTGCCTGTAGAAATGCAGTCATCATGAAAGCTGATAATCCGGCCTTCGCCTACATCATCACCATAGTAGCCTAAGTCTCTTGGAAAAACCAACAGATTCGGGCATTCATCACTTTTGAGGTTTTTTATTTGAACATTGGCAATTAGTTTCAAATCCTCTCGAGTAGTGTCATCTATTACATCATGCCAATACCTTGAATCACTTGGTTTACACTCTTGAGTGATCTCTACTGCCTCGTGATTATCAGTGATACGTAGACGGCTCATGACGGGTTACTATCTGACGAATTGATACCAAAAGCTTTTCCCAATGTATCTAGTTTCTCTTCGGCATCTGGCATTCCACGCAGATATTCAGACAGTAAGCCTTTCAAATGATAGTCCCAAAGTTTGTCATAATCAAATGTTCCATCATCCTTTTTGTAATTCGCTAATTTCAAGAAGTAGCTAGCACCGATGTGATATGCTGAGGATAGTCCTTCTATACCCTTTTTGTCTGAATTATTATTGTCTTTTGGGCATATTGCTTCATTCAAAGCGTCCATGCGACCTATTATTTCGTCGACTTTTTCGCTCAATGCCGAATCAGATTTAAGCATTTGCTGGCTTTCCTTGGCCGTAACCTCTTTGAAAGCGAACCTGCGGCGGAAAGCAAAATCCATACTTTCAACGCTGCGGTCAATATCATTCATTGTGCCAATGATATAGACATTCTCCGGTACATAGAAGCCATTGTAGAATATATCATCTTTCTTAACAAGATTCTGATATTGTGTTTTCACTCTTCCGGCAGTGCCACGATACCCCGGGTCTATAGAGAAGAATAATTCTCCAAATATCTTAGAAATCTCACCGCGATTGATTTCATCAATAATAAAGATATACGGAGGCTTCTCAATATCATCAGGATAATTATCTAATATATATTTCCCAACAGTGGGTACATACGTCTCATGTTGTGGATCATATTCCCGTGTCTGAAGATACAGTATAATCCTGTCATCATTTACGGGATATTTATTACCTGAGGAGGCTATTGCATATATCTGGCCGTCTTTTAATTCAAAAGAAATCTCTTTGTTTGAACCAATAGATTTAAGAGGGTGATTGGGAAAATTATTCTTACACCATTCAAGCATCTTTATAGCATTACTCTGCGTAGTTGAATGTTTAATAGTATCTTTACAAAAGGATTTGAATACACCGTCACATCTTTTGAAGCCGACATTCCGATTATTGTCAGTAATAGGTCTTAACCCTTCAACAAAATCCGTATAATCATAACTTGGATGAAACTGAACAAAACCACACTGCTCCTTCATCTTTTTCTTTTCATCATCCGTAGCAGTTTTTTCGTCGTACTTTTTCCCAAGTATCATTTGTGCCGCAATTTGCTTGGCCAAATATGTTTTACCAGTACCAGGAGCACCAGTGAGAATAACATTGTTATTTGATTCCAGTAATCGCTTTACTCCTCCTATTCTTTCACTGTATTCTATTCCCACAAAATATTTGTTTATCAAATCTTCAATAACTTTTTCAGCGGGATTATTTGTTAGCTGGATAATAGATTTTGTAGGTCCCCATGGGTTCTTAGATGCTCCTCCACCAAAATCATTTGGATTATTATTAATGATTTTTGTCACTTTTTCATTTAATAAATCTGTGGAGTGCTCTAAATGCCAGCATTGCTGGTCCAAATCCAAAGAAAAAGCTTTCCCTATGCAGTGCAATCTAGTATTTGTATGAGCACCTTCTGCAACAATGATGTAATCGCCCTTTTTTACATCATTATAAAATTTTGGACATTGGTCAGCCGACCATCCCATATAGATTGAATCAAATGATTCATTTGACAGATCAGTACTGGTTCCTTCATTTTTAGGATTAATCAACCAATAGTTCATAGCATATTTTTATTTGCAAAATTACGCATATTTTATGATATTAATGTATATTTTAACAATACTCCTTTTCATCTCAATCGTTATACTCAAGTAAATAGCTATATTTCAAATACATTAATAGATATTAATACTTTATGGAGATTGAAGTTTAACAAAAAAACACATTTTTTCGGACGAATTCACGATGCAAATATACATTTTTTTGGACGAATATTGGAAGAAAAACTACATTTTTCTGGACGAACGGATGTCATTGTTAACAGAAAGAGGGCTTGCCCAACCATCGGCAAACCCTCTTTAATCATAAGAGACAGCATCAACCCAAGGCCTCTATCTGGGCTTTGAGGGCGGCTATCTTGCTTTCGGCGTCGGCTTTCTTCTGACGCTCTACGGCGACAACCTTCTCGGGAGCGCCGTTAACGAACTTCTCGTTGCCCAGTTTCTTCATGACCGAGGCCAAGAAACCTTCGGCATATTTCAGTTCGTCATTCAATTTCTTCAACTCGGCCTCCTTGTCGATATTGAGGCTGACGGGCACGAAACACTCTGTTGTGCCCACCATGAAACTCAGCGTACCTTCCACCTTGTCCGAAACACTCTCTATCTTGCCCACATTGCCGAGTTTGCAGATAATGCCGTTGAACATCGCGGGGCAGTTGCCTTTAATATAGAGGTCCAGCACCTCCTTGGGCGAAAGACCTTTGCTGTTACGCAGATTGCGCACACCGGCAATAATCTCGCGGGTCATCTCGAAGTCGTCAAGCATACGCTGGTCGTAGAAAACGCTGTGGGGCATGTGCTGCACCATGATACTTGCGCCCTCGGGATGTTCGGCCAGAGCGTGCCATATCTCTTCGGTCACAAAAGGCATAAAGGGGTGCAACATGCGCATCAAGCGGTCGAAGATACCAAGAGTAGCCTCGTAGGTCTCGCGGTCGATAGGAGTGCCGTATGCGGGCTTAATCATCTCAAGATACCAGGAGCAGAAATCGTCCCACACCAGTTTGTAGCTCTTCATCAGGGCCTCGCTCAGGCGGAACTCGTCAAAGTCGTGCTCTATCTCCTCCAGCACCTGCGCCATGCGCATCTCCATCCACTGTACGCTGATATTGTTGTTGTAGATGGTGTCCGACTGGTCTGACCTGTCTGACTTGTCCGACTGGTCGGAGCCGTCCGAAACTGCCCAGCCTTTCACCAAACGCAGGGCGTTCCAAATCTTGTTCGAGAAGTTGCGTCCCTGTTCGCAGATGCTCTCGTCGAAAGGAATGTCGTTGCCCGCCGGGGCGGTAAGCAGCATACCCATACGCACGCCGTCGGCACCGTATTTGTCTATCAACCCAATGGGGTCGGGGCTGTTGCCGAGGCTCTTCGACATCTTGCGTCCCAACTTGTCACGCACAATGCCTGTGAAATACACATGATGGAAAGGCACCTCGTGGCGGAACTCTTCGCCAGCCATAATCATGCGTGCCACCCAGAAGAAGATAATATCGGGTGCGGTGATAAGCGTATCGGTGGGATAGTAATATTTTATCTCTTCATTGTCAGGGTAGCGGATACCGTCAAACAGGCTGATAGGCCACAGCCAGCTGCTGAACCAAGTGTCCAGAGCGTCCTCGTCCTGACGCAGTGCCTCGGCATTTGCCACAGCACCGGGATGTTTCTCGCAAGCCAGGCGGAAAGCCTCCTCGCGGCTGGTGGCCACAACCACCTCTGTCTTGCCGTCCACCTCATAGTAGTAGGCCGGTATGCGGTGTCCCCACCACAGCTGGCGGCTGATGCACCAGTCCTTGATATTCTCCAGCCAGTGGCGGTAGGTGTTCTTAAATTTAGCGGGGTGGAACTGAATTGTGTCATCCTCAACCACCTCGAGGGCCTTCTTGGCCAAATCGGTCATACGCAGGAACCACTGGGCACTCAGCTTCGGTTCTATCACTGCGTCGGTACGCTCCGAGTGACCCACCTTGTTGGTATAGTCCTCTACCTTCTCCACCAAACCGGCTTCCTCAAGGTCCTTCATTATCGCCTTGCGGCAGGCAAAACGGTCCATACCGGCATATTGCATGCCCTTGTCGTTGAGCGTGCCGTTGTCGTTGAAAATATCTATCGACTCCAGGCCGTATTTCATTCCCAGATTGTAGTCGTTGATATCGTGGGCGGGGGTAATCTTCAAGGCACCCGTACCGAACTCGCGGTCCACATACTCGTCCATGATAATCTTCACGTTGCGTCCCACGCCGGGAACAACCACACTCATGCCTTTCAGAGCGGCATAGCGTGGGTCTTCGGGATGCACGCAAACGGCGGTATCGCCAAGGATGGTCTCGGGACGAGTGGTGGCCACCACTATATACTGTCCCTTCTCATCCTGCTTGATGCCGGACTGTTCAGACAAGTCGGACAAGTCAGACCCGTCCGACAAATAATATCTCAGGTAATATAGCTTGCCGTGGCTCTCCTTGTATATCACCTCCTCGTCGCTCACAGCGGTGAGGGCCTTGGGGTCCCAGTTCACCATGCGCACGCCGCGATAGATAAGCCCCTTGTTGTAGAGGTCCACAAACACACGGATTACGCTCTCATAGCGTATATCGTCCATCGTGAAAGCTGTGCGGTCCCAGTCGCACGAAGCACCCAGTCGGCGCAGCTGTTTCAGTATAATGCCTCCATGTTCCTCTTTCCACTCCCACGCATATTTCATAAACTCGTCGCGGGTCAAGTCACGCTTGTCAATGCCCCGTTCCTTCAGCATATTCACTACCTTGGCTTCGGTGGCGATAGAAGCGTGGTCGGTGCCGGGCACCCAGCAGGCGTTGAACCCCAACATCCGGGCACGGCGTACCAATACATCCTGTATTGTGTTGTTGAGCATGTGGCCCATGTGAAGCACACCCGTCACGTTGGGCGGCGGAATAACCACAGTATATGCCTTGCGGTTGTCGGGTTCGGAATGGAACAGTTTCTTTTCTACCCAGTAGGAATACCATTTCTCCTCAACTGTGCTGGGGTCAAAACGAGAGTCAAGAGACATTATTCTTTATTTGTTTTAATGATGAAAAAAATATATTATTCGTTTACATTGAAATTCGAATTTCGAAAGCCGACATCAGGAGTCTCGCCCGTGTCGATACTTTCGAAATTCGAAATTCAGCATTCAAGCATCTGATTTACACTTCCCAAGTGTCGCCAGAGTTGAGCAGGTCGTCAACGCATTTGTATTTGCAGTTGGCTTTGCACTCATCCATCTGGTCCTCGTACAATTCAGTATATGAGGGTTTGTCGACATTGCGGATAACACCCAGAGCCACGGGCAGGTTGCCGCTCATGCGGGCCAACATCATGTGGATGCCAGTGTCCTCGGTGTCCTCGTGGTGTACCAGAATATCATCGATAGTGATGCCGTTCTCGCCGATAGTGACAGCTTCCAGACAACGGCCGTTGAAGCGGATACCTTTGTTTTTCTCCTTACCGAAAATCATAGGCTTGCCGTTCTCGAGCACGATAGTGCGGTCGTCGCGCACTGCACGGTCGGTAATGGCTGCATGGGTCTTGTCGTTAAAGATCATGCAGTTCTGCAGCACTTCCACCACGCTGGTGCCGTCATGCTTGGCGGCGGCCT
Source organism: uncultured Bacteroidales bacterium (assembly GCA_900319865.1). Classification (GTDB taxonomy): domain Bacteria; phylum Bacteroidota; class Bacteroidia; order Bacteroidales; family P3; genus Colimorpha. The sequence continues at coordinate 26,001 of ONQD01000048.1, forward strand.
CCATCACCTGGCTGGTGAGGGCGGGAACACAGTCGAGCGAACGGGCAAAGAAAGTGCCTTGGGCACCCATCACCAACTCTCCCGGATTGAAAGGATAGTCGATAGTGCCGAACGGCGAAGTCTTGGTCACCTGGCCGAACTTGGTGGTGGGGCTGTACTGACCCTTGGTCAAGCCGTAAATCTCGTTATTGAAGATAGTGATGTTGAAATCCTGGTTGCGGCGCACAGCATGAATCAGGTGGTTACCACCGATTGCCATACTGTCACCGTCGCCCATGTTCACCCAAACACTCAGCTCGGGGTTGGCCAGTTTCACACCTGTTGCAATAGCGCAGGCACGGCCGTGGATGCTGTGGAAACCGTATGTGTCCACATAATAAGGAATACGGGAAGAGCATCCGATACCGGAAACCATGCAGATATTCTCCTTCTTGTGGCCGGTTTTGGGGAACGTGCTCAACAGAGAGGAAAGGATGGCGTGGTCGCCGCATCCGGGGCACCATTTAACCATCTGGTCGCTGGTGAAATCTGCCTTTGTATATTCAACTCCCGCTTTGGGAACAAAATGTCTCTTTGCCATGACTTATTCTCCTAATATTTTGGTGAAACATTCTTTGAGCTCGCCAACCTCGAAGGGCAGACCCATTATCTTGTTGTACTGCTGCATGGGGCACTCGGGGAACTGGGTGCGCAGATAGCCGGCAAACTGACCGTTGTTCAGTTCGCAAACCACAATCTTTTTGTACTTGCGCAGAATATCTCCGGTGTTCTTAGGCAGCGGGCAAATATAGTTGAAATGAGTGTAAGCAACCTTCTTGCCTTCATTGTTCAGCTCTTCCACAGCCAAGGTGATAGCACCTGCGGTGCCGCCCCAACCCACAACCAAAAGGTCGGCGTCGGGATTGCCTGTCACCTCCTGCTCGGGGATGTAGTTGGCCACACGGTTCACCTTCTCCTGACGGTTGTAGGTCATCAGGGCGTGGTTCTCGGGGTCAGTGCTCAACGGACCGTCGGGGCATTTCTCAAGACCGCCCACACGGTGGCGCAAGCCTTCCATTCCGGGCAGAGCCCATTCGCGAGCGAATGTCTCGGGGTCGCGGCGGAAAGGACGGTAGTTTGGGTCGTTGGGTTTGGCCAGACGCGGAGTGATGCTCGGAAGGTCGGCCACTTTAGGTATACGGAACAGCTGCGAGCC
>ONQD01000021.1 GCA_900319865.1 uncultured Bacteroidales bacterium
CCACAGACATGGCATTTGTACATCTGGACACCGTTCTTGGTTCCGTTTTTCTTTACAATTGTGCTCCCACAGAAAACGCATTTTTTTTATTCATAACCTTTGAACGCCGCAACGCTCTGATTGTTATATATACTACAGCAATTTCAGCCTACTTTTTGTCCATTAACCCGAAATGTCACCAAAATCTGGAACACCTTCGTTTTTTGTATAAAAGACAAAAAGGATGTCGTTTTTGAGAATGTGTTACTCTATTGATTATTATTTGCGGTCTGAATACACAAAAAAAGGACAAGCCTAATGACTTGTCCTACTCGGTAGCGGGGGCTGGATTCGAACCAACGACCTCCGGGTTATGAGCCCGACGAGCTACCTCTGCTCTACCCCGCACTCTCTTATTCCCTTTGTGGAAATCGGCTGCAAAGTTACAACTTTTCCACGATATGACAAAATTATTTCTCACCAAATCCCCCTAATTAACAAATCACACAATAGCTATCAAATAATTACGGACAAGCTTTAACACAACAGGAATGGGGGTTTTGGTAAAAATCAGAGCCCCAAAAATGCCTTGATTTGTTAAAATCAAGACATTTTGGGGCTTCGATTCCAACCCATGTAGGGCAATATCATTACATATTACTGAATAGCAATACAAAAGAGCCAACAATACTACCTTGCCACAGACAAAGGGACAGTATCGAGAATGAGCGTATCTTCAGTTGCCTTTTCCTTGCGAAAGAGTCCTTCAAACCGGCCTTGCACACGTCCTCGCACTATTGCCCAGCGGCGACGCGAACGAAGCCGATCCATCTTCTTATGGTAACGGCCGCACAGCTTATTGAAATACTCGAGCTGCTCTTCCGACATCCGATTGTCGTAATACCAACGGTAACGACGCATGAAGGAGCGTTGCATCTTTTTCACCCGATTCAGCGTGTCGCCATGGAACTCCTCGAAAGGAGTGTCCAATACCTCGTTCACAAAACCCTCATACTCGTTGATAAACCGTACAACCTTATTGGTCTTTTGTCCATATACAACGGTAGCGAAAAGGAACAGGCATAGGCAAAACGACAACAATCTTTTCATCTCACGACAATCGTAATAGATTATTTAAAATTGTTCAGACCTTCATTCAGATAGTCAATAAACTTCTGCACATCGCGGTCATATTTGTAGTTCTCTTTTGTAAGCACCTTGCCGTCGGCATTAACAATGACATAGTAAGGCTGAGCATTCATATTGAAAGCAGTCTTCTGGTAGTTGAGATTCTTGCGGCCAAGGGTCTTGAGTGTGCGGCCCTTCTCATCAGTCACCCATTCGTTCTCGGGAAGTTCAATTGTATTCTCGTCTGCAAAAAGCGAACACATAACAAATTCTTCGTTGAGAAGACGTTTCACCTCTGGGTCTGTCCACACATAGTGTTCCATCTCACGACAATTGGCACAAGTCTTTCCTGTGAAGTCTATGAAAACCGGTTTGCCTTGCTCCCGAGCATAAGCCTTTGCCTCATCTAAGTCAAAGAAAGCCTCAAATCCCAGCGGCACATGCAATTTGTCGGCATACTTGCGGTCGGCAGGAAGCTTACCCACCTGCAACGTGTTCGCGCTGACAGCAGGAGTGTTCTCGGCTACGATTTTTTCGATATTGAACTCTTGGCTTCCCATCGGGGGAAGGAATCCACTGAGACCCTTAAGCGGAGCGCCCCAGAGACCAGGAATCATCCATACCACAAATGCCAGGTCGGCAATAGCAAGGAAAAGCCGGAGGGTGCCAATCTCTTTCACCTCGTCATCGCCTTTGAAACGCAGCTTGCCCAAAAGGTAGAAACCGAGCATGGCAAAAATAACAATCCAAAGAGCCAGATAGATGTCTCGAGGCAACAGTCCCCAGTTGCAATACTGGTCTGCCATCTGCAAGAACTTCAAGCCAAAGGCCAGTTCGAGGAATGCGAAACTCACCTTCACTGTGTTGAGCCAACTTCCGCTCTTCATGTTTTTCAGCACCTGAGGGAACATAGCAAGAAGTGTGAACGGCAGGGCAAATCCGATACCAAATCCCAGCATGGTGACCAGTGAGACCCAACGGTCGGTACTGCTGGTGGTCAGTCCCACCAATGCGGCACCCAGAATAGGACCCGTGCAGCTAAACGAAACCAGCACAGTGGTCAAGGCAATGAAGAAGGGTGCCAGCAAACCGCCCTTGTCGGCCTGCTCATCCGACTTGTTAATCCATTTCTCGGGCATCTTGATTTCGAACAGTCCGAAGAAACTCAGCGCAAAGACAAAGAAGATAATAAAGAAAAGTAGATTGGGAATCCAGTGTGTACCGATAAAGTAGAGTGCTTCCGGGCCGAATAGTAAGGCCAGCACAGCTCCTAGAACGGCAAAGATAAACACTATAGAGAAACCGAAGAACCATGCCTGACGGCGATTTTTGCGTTTGTCTTCACCACTATGCATGAAGAAGTTGACCGTCATGGGAATCATGGGGAACACGCAGGGAGTGAACATGGTGAGCACTCCGCCCAGCACTGCAACAAGGAATATCACCAAAAGTGAACGCTTCTCCTTTGGGGCAGCAGCGTTTTCAGAGTCCACGGTTTCATCTGTTGATGCGACCACAGCTGCCGCAGCAGTGTCCACCGTCTCTTCCGCTTGCTGGGCATCCACCACCGCTTCATCGACTGCCGCTACGGCAGCTGCCTCCGCACCCTTCACCTTAAACTCAAAATCGCGATCCTCGGGAGCAATGCACGAACCATTGTTGCACATCTGAAAGCCGAAGACACCGGTAACCTTGAAATCCTTGGTGGAAATGCGGCGTATTTTCTGTCTGAACACCACCTTGCCGCTGAAAGAGCGCACAGTGCAGCCAAAATCCTTGTCGAACTCCTCATGGGGTTTCGGCTCCGAAACCTTACCCACAAGGGCATAGTCATCACTCTTGTTGAATTGGAAATAAGTAGCTATGGGGCCAGCATCGTCAGTATATTGCGAATACAGATGCCAACCGTCCTGCAATACGGCTGTGAAGACCAACTCCGACTCGTTCTCGGAGAGGTCCTTGACACTGAACGACCACTTCGACGGGTCGAGAATCTGCCCCATGCTGACCAATGCCACGCTCAAGAGGGCCAGGAATGTAAAGATTTTCTTCATATTGATAGATTTTGTATTTTTTTCTGTTTTGATTCCTCAGTTTGTTATTTCAAGGTGAATTTTACTGTTCGTGTGCCTTTCGAAGTTTTAACCCTCACGGTGTAGGAGCCTTTTTTCATCTTGGAGATGTTGATATGGCTGCCATTGCGATATTGCGGCACTGTGCGCACCTTCTCACCCTTGGCATTCAGGAACGTCACTTCAGCCATCGGACTGTTCATCGTGATGGTAATATACCCCTCTTCCAGATAGGGTGTGAGCCTCACTCGGTCGTCGGCCTCAGGCTCTTTGGTTTGGCCGTTCTCGCCTTTCGATGTTTTGGCGGGTTTGCCGTTCTCAGTACCACCCTGACTGTTGGCTTGGTTTTCGGCCACGTCGGCATCAGTGCTAGGCACCTCGGCCTCAGGCTCACGCATCTTGTAGCCCGAAAGGCAGAACAGCCCTTTCTCATCGCTGCCCACCCAGATATCGCCTTTCCTGTCCACCACCACATTCTGGTACATACATTTGGGCAATTTGTCGCCTGCACGGAAAGTATCCCACCTATCGTTACAGTCGAACACCGCGACTCCCCCGTCCGTAGCCATCCACAGGTGCCCCTCCTTGTCGAAAGCCAAATCGTTGACCTGGTTGCCTGGAATTGGGCAATTGTCTATATTGTATATCTGCCAATTGTCGCCATCAAAACGGCACAGGCCTTCAAGTGTGCCAATCCATTTCACATTGTCCTTGTCAATGGCAATAGAGAGAGTGATATTATGCGGTATCTTGGAATTCTTAGTGGTATACGACAGCCAACGCCGCCCGTCATAAACACAGAGCCCGTCATTGGTCCCTATCCATTTGCGGTCGCGCTTGTCGATTGCCACACAGAGTATAAAGTCGCTCAGCAGCCCCGTTTCGGCGGCGGTGTGTTTATTCCAGTTCACTCCGTCGTATTGCACCAACCCGCTCAAAGTCACACCAATCCACTTCTCTCCCACATGATCCACAGCAATGTCGCGAATATACTTCATATTCAAACGGCGCGTCTCCTCCGAATGTTCAAACCATCGGTCATCGTTAAACTCTATCACGCCATAGTCGTCAGTGCCAATCCACAATGTGTTACCCTCCACTGTCAAACAATTGACAAATTGATTCTTCAGTTTCTCGTTGAAATCCGAATAGTCAACCCATCGGCCATCACGATAGCTGTTCAATCCCTGAGTGGTACCCACCCAAAGGGTACCCCTGTTGTCTGTTGCCACAGCCAGGATATTGTTGCCCGTGATTTCCGAGTTCTTCATGGTATAATTAGTCCACTTCTGTGCCGGGGCGGCAGAAGCAAGGAACATGGCAAATGTCAGTAATATTGTGTATTTGTTCATTGTTCAATCTTTTCTGTTGACAGGAATGATGCATCGGACACACATCCCCACCACAGCAATCATGTTTTGTGTTTTTCTTTTTTGGCAGCCGGGAAAAGTATGTTGTTCAATATAAGCCTATACCCGGGCGAGTTGGGGTATAGCGAGAGGTCGGTGGGTGGGTCTCCCACATAGTGCCGATAGTCCTCGGGGTCATGTCCACCCAGAAATGTCCATGTGCCCTTGCCGTATTCTCCGTGCAGATAACGCACCTCGCCCAGTGCCTTGTTCTCGGCCAAAATCACTGCCGACGACTTCACATGTTCGCGGCGGAAAGCCGTTGTCTGCCCCATAAAACCATGTATTATTCGGGTGTGGTTCTGAGTGAGCATTGTGGGCACCCAGTCCCATTTGGCAGAGAACTCAAAGAGCGTGAAGAAGTCGTTCTTCTCATTCACCGCCCGCTGATGCATACGGTCGTCAATATCTATGGTCGATATCTCGTATTCATTAGGATTTGTACTGATACGGAAATCTTTAAAGGCAAATGTCTTACTATAATCAAGCTGCTGCTGGGCATCGGGCTGCATAGGGTCCCCGTCAAACATCACGTCACAGATGTCCACATTCTCAGCCGCCAAAGCCACATCATAGCTGTCGGGGGCGGAACACATGGCAAAAAGAAATCCGCCACCCATCACAAAATCCCTTATCTTGTGAGCCACTGCCAGTTTCAGCTGGCTCACCTTGCGGAATCCCAATTTCTGTGCCGTTGCCTCCTGCGCCCGTACATCTTCTATATACCATTGCTGGTTGCGATAGTTGCCCCAAAACTTACCATACTGGCCGGTAAAATCCTCATGGTGCAAGTGCAGCCAGTCGTACTTTGGCAATATGCCCGCTATCACCTCCTCGTCATACACCACATCGTAGGGTATCTCAGCGTAGGTAAGCACAAGCGTCACCGCATCATCCCACGGCAGTTTATTCTTGGGCGAATAAACCGCTATCTGCGGAGCCTTCTGCAGCTTTACCGCATCCATATTCACCGCCGGGTCGGCTATTTCTGAAAGAATAGCACTCGATTGGCCGTCGGCTATCGATTCGCACGTCACACCCCTCAGTCGGCATTCTTTCTCCAGCAAGTCGGCATACTTCATCATGAAGCTTCCGCCCCGATAGTTCAAAAGCCAAGTCACCTCCACGTCACGCTGCAAAGCATAGTAGGCCACCCCGTAGGCTTTCAGGTGGTTTTTCTGCACCTCATCCATCGGGATAAGCAGATAGCTTGCCCTTGTCGGAATCAAAGCCAAAAGAAATAATACCAATATAAACAGTCCCTTTTTCATGCAACTTTCAATAACGAGATTGTTCTATTATTATTGTGTAGCTCTACTTATGCCGCTGCATTTTTTTATCATTCCCCTATTCCGTCTCCCATGCAGAGTTCCTTCAGACATCTAGTCACCGCGCTTCGTTCTTTCAATCCCCGTGCATCTTCTCTCCCTCATACTTCCTCATTCCATTTCGAATCCTATTCACGTTTGATTCAATCCTCAAAAAATACAAAGCATCATGCAGCTATCGTTATTTGCGACACTGCAATGATGCTTCACACTAAAGACCTATGAACTGTGCGGATAAACGGACTCGAACCGTTACGGCTTTCGCCACTAGATCCTAAGTCTAGCGCGGCTACCAATTACGCCATATCCGCATTATTTTCAATCTCTTGCACCTTCATTCCCCTCTCTGAAAACATTTGCAAAGATACACATTTTTTTTTATTTAGCCACTTTTTATATCCTTTTGCCTAAAAAAGGCTCTCTCACTCCTCTCTCACCAACACCATCACCCGATCATACTATCCCTCTATTCCAGCATCAGCAATCTCTCCCCTCGTCCTCCGTTTCGTTACAATCAAACCATCATTGCCAAATATAGTCAGATGCCATGTTGTCCCAATCCCCTCCAAAGAGAAATCAAGCACAACAAGCAGCTCCCGTACCTTCACGTCCCTCTATCCTCCATCAAGAAGCCGAAGCCGATACAATCCATATTATTACATCCACAAAACCTATAATCCCCATCCTCAACTCCGCGCCGTTCCGTCTATCATATCATACAAATGTTCAATCAATTCTTCATCGGCCGGCAGCCAACGTACGGTATGTATCGTCTCCGCCGTAAGCCAACGGGCATCTAGATGTTCCTTCAACGTGTATTTCCCGTCAACCAATTCGCAGAGATAGCAATACATTTCCAGGTCAAAATCCGGATAGGAATAACGCACCGTAGTCAACAAGCGTTCCACCACAATCTCCGCCTCCATCTCCTCCCGCATCTCTCGCGCCAGTGCCTCCTCATTGGTCTCTCCCTGCTGCACCTTGCCTCCCGGAAACTCCCACCATCCTTTCCACTCGCCATACCCGCGCTGCGTGGCAAGCACCGATGCTCCGTCTCTCAGAACAGCCGCCACCACACACTTCTTCTTCCTCTCAAATCTCATTTCCGGAGGCCCATACATCAACATTGGGGGAAAACTATCCTTTGCCATAGTCTCTAAAGTCTAAAACAAAGGCCCCGCATCAATAACGGAGCCTTCTATTTTGTGCCAAACAACTTGCTTTACTGAATGTCGTTCTTGTCAATGGGCTGGGCAAGCAAACCGGTGAAATTGCCACCAGCGTCAAACTCCATACGGGTGAATTTCAGCTTATTGCCCAATCCGCGCACCTTCTGGCTCACCACCACATAGGTATAGGGCTTGGGTTTCTTGCCGTCAACACGCCATTTCGTGTCATACGTATAAACAATCATGCGCTCAATCTTATACTGCTCGCCTTTGAATTTCTCGGCCAGATATTTCACAATAGCGGCGGTATAATGATCCTTATCCAGCACTTTACCCTGCATGATATGCTTACTCTGCTCCACATCATAAACATCCTCCATCTCAACGCCCTGGCGGTTAATGAAGTATGCCACCACCTGACCCGGCACGCGGTTCACCCATTCGGGACCTTCCACCACCTTCGACGGGGGATTAATCTTGTTGAAGTGTGCGGTAATCTCGGCATTGGTGTCGATATCCATCACCTCTGGCACATCCTCTACCGGAGCGGGGCGCTTGCCGCCCTTGTTGCTCTTCAGGTTGCGCAGATGGTCGTCCGACACATCGCCCTCGTCGGGATTGTTCAGCGTATAGTACTCACGCTTCACCGCATCCGGATTGGGGGCATTGCTCTTCTGCAAACGTCCACGGGTGTCGAATATCAACTCATTCGGCTCATATCCCACACCGGTCTTCACAATCATCATACGGTAATATGCATCACCGTCCATCTGCTCTATATAGTCGATAGACTTGATACGGTAACCGGGATAATTGTCATAGAAATAACTGTTCATTGCGGTAGGACAGTCGCCCTCCTTTACCGGGAAAGAACTGTATTGCCAATCTCCGTTATGTGTGAAGTATACGCGACCGTTCTGACCGTCATAAACAAACTCAGCAACATACTGTCCCGGCGAACGATACCACGTTTTCACCTTATAGGAATCATACTTCTTGTCCAGGGCTATCAAAACCGACTTGGGCACCTGGGTCTCTTTAATCTTGGTCTGTGCCATCGAAGCCAACGGCAACACAACAAGGAGCAAAAGCACTATTTTCTTCATCGATGTAAAATATTTTGCCCAATGAAACGAGATAAATAACAATTTATTGTCTCAAACGTTAAAAAAAAGTGTTATATATACCAAAAAACTTTCAATCGCAACCATCCATCCGTTCCGAAAAAACATGCATGCTACTTAAACAGAACATCCTTACGGTCGGGACTGATAGAAACAGCCAGCACCGGAACGCCGGTAACCTTCTCCATCGCATCCAGATAGTTCAGCAGATTCTGCGGAAGGTCCTTATAGGCCGTGATGCCCGTCAACTCCTGTTTCCATCCCTCGTATGAACGAAGCACCGGTGTTATCTCCACCTCGTTAAACTCGAACGGAATCTCGTCAGTCTCCTTTCCGTTGATTTCATAGCTCGTGCACATCTTGATTTCATCAAAATTGTTCATCACATCGGGCTTGGTGACAAAGAGATGCGTCACACCGTTCAGCATGCAGGCATAGCGTAATGCCGGAATGTCAATCCAGCCGCAGCGACGCGGACGGCCCGTAGTGGCGCCATATTCGTGTCCCTGCTCGCACAGCACCCTTCCCGTCTCGTCGAACAACTCGGTGGGGAAAGGACCGGCACCCACACGGGTGCAATAAGCCTTGCTGATGCCCATCACACGGCCAATGCGCGATGGAGCCACACCCAGACCCGAGCATACACCCGCAGTAATCGTGCTCGAAGATGTGACGAAAGGATACGAGCCGAAATCGATATCAAGCATCGACCCCTGCGCCCCTTCGGCAAGCACTTTCTGGCCTTTGTCAAGGCAGTGATTGATGAAATACTCACTATTGATGAGATGGAACTTCTTCAATGTCTCCAACGATGCAAGCCAGCGTTTCTCATACTCGTCCAACGTCATATTGTCAATGCGGAAAGCAGCCACATCGAAATTCAGCGTATGCGCCGTCTGCAAGTGCTGCACCTTCAACAACTCATACTTCTCCTTGAAGTCAAACTCCATGATGTCACCCACACGGAGGCCGCTGCGTGCAATCTTGTCGGTATAGGCCGGGCCGATGCCTTTCAGCGTGGAACCAATCTTATTGTTACCCTTGGCCTTCTCGTTGGCGGCATCAAGCATGCGGTGCGACGGGAGAATAAGGTGCGCTTTCTTCGAAATATAGAGATTCTTTGTGGCATCCACATTCTTCTCCAGCAACGCCTGAACCTCCTTCTCAAAAATATTAGGCTCAATCAAAACACCGTTGCCTATCACGTTCAGCTTATCCTCATGGAAAATACCCGACGGGATAATATGCAACACATGCTTTATACCGTTGAATTCCAATGTGTGGCCTGCATTCGGACCACCCTGGAAACGGGCTATTACATCATAGTTAGGGGTCAGTACATCCACTATCTTCCCTTTGCCCTCGTCTCCCCACTGAAGCCCCAACAGAACATCTACTTTGCTCATTATAATATTACTTATATAAATACTCTTTGTTTTTATCGCTTGCAAAGATACGACTATTTTTTCAATTACCACGAAAAAAATGTTCCTTCCCCCCGCCAAACTCCCGCTCCCCCTCTCCCACACCCTTCGCTCTACCTTCGCTCTTCCTTCGCTTTCCGTTCGCCTCCGCTCCCCCTTCACCCCGTTTCCAGCCCATGCCTTGTTTTTCTTCACCCCTATGGTGAAGAGAAGCTTTATAGATAGTGAATAGGAGCTTAAGAGGTAACGAGGGCGGGGCTTAGTTGCAACGGCGGCGGAGGGGTCAGGAAACGGACCGCGAGCGATTAGGTGACAGATAGGGTTGCGACAGCGGTGGCGTCGGGAAAGTGGGTATCTATTCCCTGTCGCGGGAGCGCTTGAACCATTCGACAAATTCGGGCAAATCGTCCATGGGACGAAAACCGGCCTTGAAGGGTTCGTCGGGCATGGGGCAGAGCTCCACATAGCCGATGAGCGTGGCGCAGTCGAACTCGCCAATCAGAGCCTCGATGGTAACGTACACGCCCACCAGAAGGTCGTCGTCGCGATCGCTGTCGGGATCGGGTTTGTAGGAATGCGGAAGGTTGGGCAATGCCACACGCAGGCCGATGACGTCGGGTTCCTCCTCGCTTTCGAGCTGTTGGAAAGCCATCTTGGCGGTTTCAAAAGTGTAGCGGTCGAATATCACCTTGAGGGCTTTGCCTTTGGGCTGTTTGAAGGGGATGAACTCCCACCAGTCGACATCGGGTGCGTTGTCGACCAACTCAACCACATAGCGGAAGAGGTCGAAATCGCCCTCGGCACTGAAGGTGAGGGTGCGGCCCTGGGCCGTTTGGTCGCCCACCTCGAAAACGAGGTTGGGGCAGTATTGGTCGAGTTGATGCTGCATCTGGTCGAAGAGGAGCTGGCGCTCGGCCGGGTCCAAGTCGTTCATCATGGTCAGTTTCTCGCTATGCGCGACAAACCAATTCCAAAATTGTTCGGGTGAATTGCTCATGTTTGAATGGTAATTTTTATATAATGATAGCTTCTTTCTCAAGGGTTACGCCAAAGAGGCGCTGCACATCGGACGTGACGGCATCGGCCAGAGCCAGCACTTCGGCACCGGAGCAACCGCCCCGGTTGACGAGCACAAGCGCCTGTTTGTCGTACACGCCGCAACGGCCCATATTGCGGCCTTTCCATCCGGCATGTTCTATGAGCCATCCGGCGGCCAGCTTGTAGCCTTCGGGCACGGGGTAGGCCACCATGTCGGGGTAACGGGCAATGAGCTGGTCGTAGTGCTGCCGGGAGACCACAGGGTTTTTGAAGAAACTGCCTGCACTGCCTGTTTCCTCGGGGCGGGGCAGCTTGCTCCAACGCACGGATGCAATGGTGTCGGCCAATTGCTGAGGAGTGGGGTTTTCGATGCCTTGACGCTGAAGGGCGGAGGTGAGGGCCTGATACTGCAGGCAGGGCTGGAAGGATTTATAGAGCCTAAAAGTGACCGACCAAACAATATACTGGTCTTTGAGGTCGGTTTTGAATATACTGCTGCGATAGCCAAAGCGGCATTCGCCGTTGGTGAAAATCCGCTCTTCTCCATTGGAGATATTGAATGCACGCACCGTATGGATAATGTCCTTGGCCTCGAGACCATAGGCACCTACATTCTGCACGGGAGAGGCGCCGACGGTGCCCGGAATGGCAACCAGGTTTTCGGCACCATGCCATCCTTGGGCGATGCAATGGCGCACAAAGGCGTCCCACTCCTCGCCGGCAGCGGCCTCGACCAGGAGCGAGCCATCGGCCGAAGGCCCGTCGACCAAAGCTATGCCGCGATTGGCGGGATGGATTATCGTGCCCGGGAAATGACGGGTGAAAACCACGTTGCTGCCACCTCCGATAACGAAGAAAGGATGCTGCTGCAGGAGCTTGCTGTCGAGCAGTTGCCGGAGGTCGTCGAGGGTGTGGAGCTCAATAAAGCGGTCGGCGGTAGCGGGGATACCGAAAGTGTTGTATATCATAACGTGATGAAATTAGAAGACATAACCAATGTTCATGTAAGCACCCACACGGCGGTTGAGATTGTTCCAATGGAGGTCGGCGCTGATAGGGCCGATGGGGGAGTCGTAGGCCACACGGAGCCCCACACCGAAGGTGCCATGGGACTGGGTGCCGAGCAGGCTGAGACGGTCGACCGAATGGATATAATTGCTCATGAGGTAGGCATAGAAGTTGTTGGCAAAGCGATAGCGGAGGTCAAGACGCAGAATGCCGGCAAGGTTGTGCACATGCAGAGTGTTGTTAAAGCCTATGAAGGGGAGCTGCTGGTCGAGGAAACGCCCGGGGAGGGTGCCGCCAACAAAATTGGTGTACCACGAGGAGCCGTTGCCCACCAGCAGGCGCACATGAGCCTGGGGGATGAAGGTGAACCGCGACGAGGGCGAGAGGAAAGTCTGCACACTGGCGCGCACCGACACAAAGCTAGAGTCGGATTGGAGGAAAAGATCGTGGTTGTCCTTGTGCCAACTGCCGTCCACATCAAGATAGAGGCCACGGGTGGCGAAATAGGCATTGTCGAGATTGTCGTAACGTCCCTGCATGAAAAGTCCAAAGAAACCTTTGGAACGGTCGAAGTGGAACACACCGTTGGCCAGGGCATTGTCGAGCGAGAAACCATTGCGGTTGGAGAAAAACTCCTCCTCTATACCAAAGGCGAAGCTGAAATCGCGCATCAGAAATTCGGAGAGGAATAAACGCAGGTTGTGGCGGTTGACCAACCAGCCCACACGGGTGTCGCTATTGTAGTGAAGGACATTGAAATTGCTGTTGTGGTAGTTGTAGGACAGGTTGAGGTCGCCCAGACCGAGGCCACTCCAAGACATCTTGGCGGCAAAGCGGAAATTGTAGTTGAGATTGACATCGAGTCCAGCCTTGAAACCTGAAAGACGCTGCTCATTCCAACCTACATGGAAAAGCAGGGAAGCACTCTCCTCGGAGTCGTAGCGGAAACCGATGGAGAAAAGATTGGGTTCGGCGGGTTCCATGTAGAGGATAAGATTATAGCTGTCGCGCCCAAGCGCGTCGGTATAGACGTTGTTGGTGAGCCAATATTCCTGCTCGGTTTCAAGGATGTTGTAGGTGATGCTGGCATAGGCACCGGTGCCGACAATAATGCCAACAGCCCTATCAATATCGTTGATGGTGACGGGGATGCCTTTCTCCAAACCGTCGCGCTTGATGAGCCATTTCTGTTCGTCACTGGAAACGCCGCGGTACTCGACATTGGCAAGGATGAAGGTGTCGGTGGGAGTGAGCTTTTTGGCACGGGGGGCCTGCAAGGAAGTGGTGCATGGACCCAGAATTTCCATGGTGCGTTTGAGACGCATGAGTTCGTCGTGGTGTGACTTGGCACACTCGTAGCCGCGACGGACCAAGGTGTCGATGGCACTGGGGGTGAAACTCAACATGTTGTAGCCATCAATATTGGGATGGAGATAAATATTGCAGAGATTGCGGTTCTGGCTGCGATCGCCCTGCACGGCTATACTCAGATATTGTGTCAGTTGCTGGGGAAGGGATTTCATCTCCTCGGGAGTGCTGGCCAGCTCGCCTGCGAGTTCCACACCGATGATGATGTCGGCTCCCATCTTGACACATTCGTCGACGGGGAAATTGTTGACCAGGCCACCGTCGGCAAGGAGGCGACCACCCCACTCGACAGGCGAGAACACGCCGGGGATGGCCATGCTGGAGCGGATGGCTTTGGCAAAGTTGCCGCTGTGGAGCACTACAGTATCGCCGGTGAGGATGTCGGTAGCCACACAGGCAAAGGCACGCGGAAGCTTGTCGAACTGAGTGAAATCGTTATAGCCCACACTGAGGCGGCTAAAGAGATTGATGAGACTGGCACCGTTGATAATACCGCTGGGGAGGGTGGAGAGAATGCTGCCCGACTTCTCTTCGAAATCGCCGGCTCCGAACGGAACCGAGAAGATATAGGTGCTTCGGCGCTCACGCCCTTCGGAGGATTGGTAGGCACGGTCGACACGGTTGCTCATATAGAGCTGCCAATCCATGTGGGAGATAAGATCCTGAAGCTCCCGGGGAGTGTAGCCGAGGGCATAAAGACCGCCGATGATAGAGCCCATACTGGTGCCCACCACACAATCGATGGGGAAACCGATTTCCTCCAAGTACATGAGTACACCGATATGGGCAGCACCTTTGGCGCCGCCGCCACTGAGGGCAAGACCCACCTTGGGACGCTGAAGTTTGGAAGCGGCAGCGTTGCCAGGGTTCTGTGCCTGGGCGAAGAACATGCAAAGAAGTAACGCTGTAAGAAGAACGATTTTTTTTATCACGGTGAATAAAGATTATTGGACAACAATACGTGAACTATAAACCGCCTGAGGCGAGAGGACAGAAACAATGTAGACACCCGCAGGCAGGTTGTGGAGGGGAAGGAGGGCCGAGCCGTGGGTGAGGGCAACCGAGCGGAGCTGACGTCCTTTGAGGTCGGAGAGTATGGCACGGCAATCGGAGAGTGCGGGCGAGACAGTGACAAGTACCTGACGGGAAGCGGGATTGGGCGAAAGACGGAGAGTAAACAGCGAGGAGGACGAAAGCGAGCGGATGCCCACAACGGTGGTATCGGTGTGGGAAGTGTCGACATGGGTAGTGTCGGACGGGATGGTATCGGTGTGAGTGGTATCGGCCGTTTGGCGGAGCCAGAAAGAGAGCGTGTCAAACACCACGGTCTGGACGGCCTCGCGGATGATGTCGGCAAAGTGGTCGTCGATGCCTGGGTTAAAACTGATATTGCGGGGAGAATTGTGGAAGATGAGCGTGTAGAAAGCACATGCAGCCGCATAGCTGCCCATGAGGGAGGGATGGCTACCGTCGGAATTGTAGAGTTCGATTTCGGGGCTGGTGGTGCGGAGATAACGCCAAACACGGCCCACAGGGCAAAGCGAAGCGTCGAAAGTGCGGGCCATATAGAGATAACGCTCGTAAAGCATGCTGTCCATGCCCTCATAGGTGCCGAGGACAGGGAAAGACTGTGCATTGTCTCTGTCACCGTTCTTACGGCCCCATGTCATATAGAACATGGCCTCGCCGTCGGGGTTATGGGCATAGATGGAATCGACCAAACGCTGGGCATAGGGGAAACACTCCACCTCGACCTGAGATTGCGGAAACGAGGGCAGCTGACTCTGTTCCTGCAATACCACAACATCCCAGCCCCCTTGGGTGATGAGGTCCATGGATTGATTGGTGCAGTGTTGGAGGAAACGGCATCCGCCGGGGGTGTTGCTTTGATACTCGAGGCGGTCGCCGGCGCTTTCGGACACCTGCTGTACCAGCAGGGGCAAATTGTTGACTTCGGTGTAACTGTTGCCGATAAAGAGTACTTTCTTGGGTTGTGCCTGCAGGCTGGCGGAGAGTGCCAAAAGGGCAACTGCAAGGAATAGGATTTTAGTTTTCATGATTTATTACTTGGTTTGATTATACTGTCAAGACTGGTCGGATGGGCTCGGGCCGCGTTCCTTGCGGGGACGGCGGACGGGCGGGACATAGTCGGGGCTGAACACCTTGCGCTGGGAAAGAAGGAGAATGCCGGAGAGCAGAGCACCCAGCACATCGCTGACGGTGTAGCTGCACCAAACGCCCGAAAGCCCGTCGGCGCCCAGATCGATATATACAACTGGCACTATGTACATGAGGGGAATGAGGAAAATGACCTGCCTGGAGAGGCTGGTGACGATGGCAATCCATGGTTTGTCGATAGACTGGAAGAATTGGGAGTTGGTGACAGTGAAGCCAATGAGAGGAGCCATGACCATGAGGTAGCGCATGGCTGGGATGGCAATGTCGAAGAGCTGTTGGTCGTCGCTCATCATCATGACCAACTGGCGAGGAATGATCAACGCCAAGAGCATGCCCACAACGCCAATGCCCACATTCCATTTCATGGTGAGAATGAACACATGTTTGAGACGGTCGTTGAGACGGGCACCATAGTTATAGCCGGCAATGGGTTGCATGCCTTGACAAATGCCCAGCAGCACCATAAAGACAATCATGGAAACACGGTTGACAACGCCATAGGCACTGACAGCGAAATCGCCACCATAGCGAAGCAGCTGACTGTTGAGCAATGCCACCACTGCACAAGCTGCCACATTCATCGAGAAGGGGCTGATGCCGATGGCAAGGATATTCTTGACAATGTACATCTTGGGCTGCCAGCAGTGACGTTTGAAACGGATGAACGATTTGGGACTTATGAAATGCAGCAATGCCAAGACTGCCGAGAAAGCCATTGAGATGGTGGTGGCCCATGCACCGCCACGGATGCCCCACCCCAAGCCAACAATGAAGATGGCATCGAGGATGATGTTAAGCAGTGCGCCGCTCACTTGAATCCACATAGAACGGGTGGCATAGCCCGATGCACGGATAAGACCCGAGAGGTTGAAAGTGAGGGTGGTCAGGAACATGCCAGGGAGGACAATGGCCAAATAGTCGTGGGCCAAAGAGATGGTAAGTTCCGAAGCACCGAACAAAGCCAAAATGGGGTCCATGAAAAGATAGCCAGCCGAAACAAACAGAAAACCAAAGAAGAATGTGAGCAACATACTGTTGCCCAAAATCTTCTCGGCCCAGCGGACATCTTTGCGGCCCAGCACAATACTCATGCGTGAAGAGGCTCCGGCACCCACCAACGAGCCAAAGGCATGAATGATATTCATGATGGGGAGGAGAATGGCCAAAGCAGCAAGATTGAGGGGGCCGTTAAAGGAATGACCAAGGAAGATGCTGTCGACCAGATTGTAGACAGTGGCAATAATCTGGGTGATGACCGCGGGGAGAGCATATTTCCACAAAAGGGCACCGATGTGGCGGGTGCCTAATTCCTTGGTGGTGTCTACTGTTTCGCTCATAAGGTAGGTGCTTGATGAAATGGGACGGAGAGGTAACTACTGCTTTATTCTGCGTTCCAGAGCCATGAAAGCATTGTAAGCCTCGAAACCGCTGGCAATCTCCATAGAGCGTTCATCGACAAGGAGGTCGGGACGATGGAGATTGCAATAGGGGGTTCCGGGGACATGGATGCCGACACGGAAATAGCAGGCGGGTATTTTCTGGGCAAAGAAGGCAAAGTCCTCGGCAGTCATGCGGAGGTCGAGCCAATCGACATTGTCGGCACCGAGATAATCAACGCCATTGTCGTGGACCTGCTGGGTGCATGCATCGTCGTTGATGACAGGGGGATAACCGAAATCGATGAAGAGGTCGCACTGTCCACCCATGCTTTCGGCAATACCACAACTCATTTTGCGGATCTTCTCGTGGCAGTCGAGTCGCCATTGGGGGTCGAAAGTGCGGATGATGCCTTCCATCTTAACCTCGTCGGGGATGATGTTGGTGCGGCCTTCGCCAATAAACTTGCCGAAACTGAGGACAGTGGGCATCATAGGCGGCGCATTGCGGCTGACCAACTGCTGCAACGCCACCACGATATGGGAGGCGATAAGGATGGGGTCGACGCTCATGTGGGGCGTGGCTCCATGACCGCCCTTGCCTTTGACAGTCCAGTAGAGCTCGTCGGTGGAGGCCATATAACGGCCTTTCTTCATTCCGATGCGCCCCACCTCCATTTCGGGAAGGCAATGGAATGAATAAATCTCGTTGGGCATGACAGCATTGAAAAGACCATCGTCCATCATCATGCGGGCACCGCCGGGGTACATTTCCTCAGAAGGTTCGAAGATAAGCATAACACTGCCTTTGAGCCGTTCGCGGATGGTGGTGAGGATTTTGGCGGCTCCCAAAAGGGATGAGGTGTGCATGTCGTGTCCGCAGGCATGCATCACGCCTTCGTTCTCGGAAGCAAAAGGAAGGCCAGTGGCTTCGGTAAGGGGAAGTGCATCATAGTCGGCACGGAGAGCCACACAATAGCCATCGGGGTCGATGCCGCCCCGAATCATGGCCATGACACCCGTTTTGCCTATGCCAGTTTGGGGTTGCAGCCCCATGTCGCGGAGACGGTCGGCCACAAAGGCCATAGTGCCGAACTCCTGCTGACTGAGCTCTGGATGGCGGTGAAGGTGACGGCGCCAACCTATCACCTCCGCGCTATACTCACGGGCATAGCCCTTAATTATTTCAACAATACTATCCATAATAAGTGAGTGACAGAGTGTTAATCTCGCAGATTACTGCATTAAGAACAATCCTCACTCTATGAAAAACTATTTACTCTTGTTAACAACAATGTGGGCAGGGATGCCCTCGATAATCTCAATAGTACTGTCGCCGGCCACCTCGGGAAGGAGCTGGAGACGGGTGCAGAGAGTCTCGGTGCAGATATAATCCATGTGATTCTGGACAGCGCTGTCCCATTCACCGCTTTGGAGGTCGATGGTGATACGGTCGGTGACATCAAAACCTTCCTTACGGATGTTCTGGATGCGGTTGACCAGCTCACGGGCAATGCCCTCGTCACGCAGTTCGGGGGTGACGGTGATATCGAGGGCGACAGTGAGACTACCTTCGTTGGCAACTACCCAACCGGGGATGTCCTGAGTGGCAATTTCGACATCGGAGATGAGGATTTGCACAGGCTGGCCTTCGATGGAGAGTTCGCAACTGCCTTGAGCCTCAAGAGCATTGATTTGCTGCTGAGAGAACTGCATAATCTGAGCGCTGATTGCTTTCATGATTTTGCCATAGCGAGGGCCCAATGTCTTGAAGTTCGGCTTGATTCTCTTGACAAGAATATCGTTGTCGGGAGAGAGGAACTCGATGCTTTTTATATTGAGCTCGGAGCAGATGAGATGCTGCACCTGTTCCACCTGATGACGGAAAGTGTCGCTGGATACAGGGAGCATAATCTTCGCAAGCGGCTGACGTACGCGGATGTTGCTCTTTTTGCGCAGAGAGAGGCCCATGGAGCAAATCTGCTGAGCCAGCTGCATGCGCTCTTCAAGTCCCTTGTCCACCATATCGGAGTGGTACTCGGGGAAGGGCACATGGTGCACGGAAGCGGCATCCAAACGGTGGGTGACGCTATTGAGGTCGAGGAAGAGTCGTTCGCTGAAGAAGGGAGCGATGGGAGACATGAGACGTGCGAGCGTTTCGAGGCAAGTGTAGAGAGTTTGATAGGCGGAGACCTTGTCGGCGGTCATATCACCCTTCCAGAAACGGCGACGGCAAAGACGGACATACCAGTTGCTGAGATTGGCATCGACAAACTCCTGGATAGCACGGCCTGCCTTGGTGGGCTCATAGTCGGCGAGAGCCTCGTCAACAGTCTTGACCAAAGTGTTCAGTTCACTCAGAATCCAACGGTCGATTTCGGGACGTTCAGCTATGGGGATATCGGGTTCCTTATACTCAAAGCCATCGATATTGGCATAGAGAGCGAAGAAACTATAAGTGTTGTAAAGAGTGCCGAATAATTTGCGGCGTACCTCAGCCACACCCTCGACATCGAACTTAAGGTTGTCCCAGGGCTGGCTGTTAGTTATCATATACCAACGGGTGGCATCTGGACCCTGTGCCTCAATAGTTTCAAAAGGATCGACGGCATTGCCCAAACGCTTGGACATCTTATTGCCGTTTTTGTCCAACACCAGACCGTTGCTGATAACATTCTTGAAAGCAACACTGTCGAAGCACATGGTGGCGATGGCATGGAGGGTGTAGAACCAGCCTCGTGTCTGGTCTACGCCTTCGGCGATGAAATCGGCAGGGAAGCGGTCGGCAGTGAGGGGCTCGCCCATATAGTGAAACTGGGCATAGGGCATGGCGCCACTGTCAAACCAGACATCGATAAGGTCCGGTTCACGCATCATGGGTTTACCACTGGGAGAAACCAGCACCACATTGTCGATGTATGGACGATGGAGGTCGAAATCGGGATTACTATAGGGGTTATCCTTCATGAAACCTTGGGCAACTGCCTTGTCGATTTCCTGACGGAGTTGGTCGACGCTGCCGATACAGATTTCCTCTTTGCCGTCTTCGGTGCGCCAGATGGGCAGGGGTGTACCCCAATAGCGGCTGCGGCTCAGATTCCAGTCAACAATATTCTCCAGCCAATTGCCGAAACGGCCCGTGCCGGTGGCTTCAGGTTTCCAGTTAATCGTTTTATTCAACTCTATCATGCGGTCGCGCAAAGCGGTAGTGCGGATGAACCAACTGTCCAAAGGATAGTAAAGCACAGGTTTGTCTGTACGCCAACAGTGGGGGTAGCTGTGAGTGTGTTTCTCGCTTTTGAACAGTTTGCCCTGTTCCTTGAGCATCACCACCAATTCCACATCCAAACTCATATCCTTCTCAGTCTTGGCGGGGTCGTAAGCGTTCTTCACAAACTTGCCTGCATACTGGGAATAGAGAGCAGTGTCCACATTATCTTTGGCCCACTCTGCATCGAGGTCCTCAAGTTTCCAGAACTTGCCTGTTCGGTCAACCATCGGAGCCTGTTTGCCGTCGCGGTCGTACATAAGGAGGTCGCTGATTCCGGCCTTCTTGGCCACACGGGCATCGTCGGCACCAAAGGTAGGAGCAATATGCACAATACCGGTACCGTCCTCGGTGGTGACATAGTCGCCCAGAATGATGCGGAATGCTTCTCCCTTGACGGCAGTGCGGTGGGTCTGTTCAGCAGAATTCACCACCGTGGGTTTCACCCAGGGGATGAGCTGCTGGTAGGCAATACCTTCGAGAGCGGTGCCCTTGCACTCGGCCAATACCTGGCAGTGTTGCAATTTAGATTTCTCGTCGGGCTCTGCCTCGGTAAAGAAGTTGCCCATCAAGGCCTTTGCCATAACAATAAGGCATCTCTGGCCAGAATAGGGGTGAGTAGTATCAAGCAATACATAATCAATAGATGGGCCAACGCAAAGTGCCGTATTTGAAGGAAGAGTCCACGGTGTGGTAGTCCATGCAATGGCATAAGCCGGAGCATCAGTTTGGTCTACGCCAAATGCCTGCTCAACGGTTTTGCCTTCGTTTTCAAGTCTGAACATGGCCACACAGGTTGTATCCTTCACATCACGGTAGCACCCCGGCAGGTTCAATTCATGGCTGGAGAGGCCTGTACCTGCGGCAGGGCTGAAGGGCTGGATAGTATAACCCTTATATAACAAACCCTTGTCATACAGTTTCTTTAAGAGGAACCACAAAGTCTCGATATACTCATTCTCGAAAGTGATATAGGGATTCTTCAAATCAACCCAATAACCCATCTGACGAGTCAATTCGTCCCAAAGGTCTTTATACTTCATCACCTCGGTGCGGCAGGCACGGTTGTATTCGTCAACACTTATTTTCTTACCAATATCTTCCTTGGTGATGCCAAGGCTTTTCTCCACACCCAACTCTACAGGTAATCCATGGGTATCCCATCCTGCTTTACGGTCAACAAAGAAACCCTTTTGTGCCTTATAGCGGCAGAAAACATCTTTGATGGTTCTGGCCAATACATGATGGATGCCGGGCTTTCCATTGGCCGACGGAGGTCCATCGTAAAACACAAACGTCGGATGACCTTCTGCCAACTGCTGACCTTTCTCAAAAGTCTCATTCTCCTCCCAGAACTTGCGGATTTCTTTGCCAATCTGGGTCATGTTAAGCTGTTTGTACTCTTTGTAGCTCATTAATTATAATATATAAATATTCTTTGTTTCACTTTAATTGCACATAAACAACTCTTTGCACCATAATAGATGCAAAGAATCTAGTCTGCAAAGATATGAAAAAAAACCGAATATTGCACAATCAAATTGCAATATAGTTTACATATATGCGGATAATAAGACAAATGCTCACCACACCGACTATAGCATCATCAATAGTAAACATCATCATATCACCCAGCAGCAAATCGAACCAGTGTTGATTAAACCCTCAAGAAACGAACATAAAAAAACCCCCGTTTCACAACGGAGGCTAAAACAAAAGCGTATGAAAAAAAATATTATTACTGTACTCAATAATTATTTCTTTTTGAGGAACTCTTGCACCTGGTCAGACAGGACGATATCTTCCTGGAAGGTGTAAGCATTGGTCTTGGGAGAGCGAACCATACGGATTACCTTGGCATAGCTCTTTCCGGTAGCGGTTTTCAGGGTTGCAACAACTTTCTTTGCCATAGTTCTTTATCTCCTATATTATTTGATTTCTTTATGAACAGTCATTTTCTTCAAGTACGGGTTGTACTTCTTGAGCTCCAAACGCTCAGGGGTGTTCTTCTTATTCTTAGTGGTGATATAACGGCTCATGCCGGGAACACCGCTATTTTTCTGCTCGGTGCATTCCAGAATAACCTGCACTCTTGCGTCTTTATTTTTCTTTGCCATTTCTTTAAAAAACTTTGTTCAATTCCTTTTTCTACTTGTTGTCTCACCGGGAAAGAGCATCAACAATCCACACTGAGATTTTCTAAAAAGCGATTGCAAAAGTACTACTTTTTTTTGAAATATCAAGCGTTTCTATTAAAAAAAAATACTATTTTGCAATAATACACTGAATCACAACAATAAACACATTTCCATTTTTCACATCCAACATCCAAAACCAATCACTTTTTCACCTTTTTGAATGATACCGAATCATAAAATCACCCACTCCTTCTACACCAAAAAGCCCATCATTATGTAAATCCCTCTGCATCAACACAAAATAGCTATTCAAAAGTCTTTTCCATCCGGCATCGGCATTGGCTATTCATTGGCATAAGTGCCGGCGTACTCGTCATCTTCTTCGAATGTGGCTACATAGTCCGGGGTCTTCAACGTGGTGGTTGTACTGTCTTTCTTAGCATACTCCCAACCACGCGGCGGCCTCTTGCAATTACTCACGCTGCCCTGTATATAAGCTATTTCCTCTTCGGTCAAGTCCTTATCTCCGGGGACAAAACGCTCGCGCCAGAAAGGAAAGTCCTCAGCCAACTCGCCGGAATAGTAGAAGTCGAATCCTATAGCTCCGAATGTATACACCTTGTTATGTATGGTGATATGGCTACCGCCACACACAGGGTTGGGCTTAGGCACTGACTGCGAAAAACCCACATTGAACAAGGTAAACAGAATGTCGGGACGGTTGCTGATGTCATATCCCGCACGCTTCCACTGCATCATGGTCTGATGCAGAATACATGCCGTGTAGAGATACGAATAAAGGTGATTACGGTAATCAACCAGGCGGTTGTATCGCTCATCAATTTGGCGGTCACCATTCACTGTATAGTCCAATAAATTCTCATATCGCGACCCCATATAGAATTCGGATGTGGGATCTTTCAAGTGCTCTTCGATGGCTTTTGCCGTGGAGAGTTTGATGCCGTTAACCCCATACGAGAACTGCGACTGCACATTTAGCACCTTGACCGGACCCAGGTATTTCTTGATTTTCTCGCGGTTGGAATTGAATAGGCGAATCTGCTCTCCGATAAGGCATCCCACAATCAGTCGTGGCTCAACGCCCGTGAGGCGTCCAGCCTCGGTTATGAGTGCCTTGTCGCGGATAATGGCCTCCTTCAATGCCGGCCATTCCACCCCCGTCATCCACGGTATCACATTGCCCGACTCCTTCTGGGGATACTTGGCAAGCACCGCGTTCACCTCGGATAGCAACTGATTATATTCCGAGAGGTCTTCTACATATAGCGAAGATGCTGCAATCATTCGGTCCACCAACATGGGGTCGTGCCCGTATTGTGCCGCTTGGGTGATAAGCTGCGCATTGGTGGGATAGAACCTGCTGAATGCTGCCAATTTCACATACTGCTGTATCCAACGCTGCTGCACCCGTTGCTGTGAGACCGTGGAATCGCTCATCGACTCCATCTCGTCCACCTCAAGCATGAAGCGCGAATTGCGGTCAACCGAACCCGAGTTGTTGGTAAACCCAAGACGGTACACAGCCCACGCCATTATGATGGAAAATCCAGCCAGGGCAAAAAGCCATACAACTATGTCAAAAATCTTTCTGCCCAAGCTATGGCTGCGCCACTCTTGGAATGCTATGCCAAATCTCGAAGCCATGCAATTTTCTCAAATAAGGTTACGTCCATCAATATAAAGACGATAGCTCCGGCTATATATCCAGCAAAGGCCAGCGGGGTGATTTTCTTAAGATACCAAATAAAGTCGATTTTCTCCATACCCATCACAGCCACACCGGCAGCCGATCCGATAATAAGGAGGCTTCCGCCAGTACCGGCACAGTAGGCCAGGAACTCCCAGAAGGGATGGTTGGGGTCAAACATCACCTCGGCGCCATGAATAGGATACATTCCCATGGTGGCTGCCACAAGAGGCACATTGTCAACAATGGACGAAAGTACACCGATAATCAAGTCTATCAGGAAGAATCCAATGGGCTCATCCCCCATATGCATGTCAATAAAAGTGTTGTTGAGGCCGCTGGCCAACATGGCCAGAGCTCCACATGTCTCAAGGCAAGCCACAGCCATCAATATACCCAAAAAGAAGAGGATGCTGGGAGAATCGACGTGCTCCAGGGTTTTCATTGCGGTAGGCAGTGTAAAATCTTCTTTGGAATGCTTGCGGCTGATAATCTCGGTAAGAATCCACAATACGGAAAGACCTAAAAGCATACCCAGATAGGGAGGCAGGTGGGTAATGGTTTTGAAAATAGGCACAAACACCAGTGCAGCTATACCCACAAAGAAGATAAGGCGCTGCCAACGTTGATCGATATGGACACCCTCATCAACATCTTCAGGCGATTCTACATCCCCTTTCAGTGTGGCTCCCAATATCAGGCAGGGCACTGCCATGCACACCAACGAGGCAACTAAGGTCTTCACCATAATATTGACAGTGGTGACCTGTCCGCCAATCCACAACATGATGGTGGTCACATCTCCGATGGGGCTCCAAGCACCACCCGCATTGGCGGCGAGAATTATCATACCCGCAAACAGCCAACGCTCTTTCTGGTCTGCAATCAGTTTCCGGAGCAAAGCACACATCACTATTGCAGTAGTCATATTGTCGAGCACAGCCGAGAGGAAGAAAGTAATAATGCTCAGCGTCCAGAGCAACTTTTTCTTGCTGCGTGTAGTAATCAGGTCGGTGATAATACGGAAACCCTGATACTCATCAACCAAGGTGACAATAGTCATAGCTCCCAAGAGGAAGAAGACTATCTCGGCGGTGGAACCCAGATGGTGGGTCAATTCGTTGGTCCAGGTGGACCCTTCGGGTATCAGCCCGGCAAACTGTGCATGGGACAAGGCATACATCGTCCACAACAAGACTCCCAAAAGGAGTGCCGTTGCAGTTTTATTCACCTTCAGCGGGTGTTCCAGCGCGATACACGCATATCCTATCACAAATGTGGCAACAATAGCTACTAACATAATAATTGAAATGTTTGATTTTGATTGTTTTGTTTTATTATCTTAGAAGTAACAATGAGTATGTTATAGATTAATTACTTTCTTTTCTGCTGCTGTTTCTGCATCTCTTCGGTCATGCGCTGCATCTCCTCAAGACGCTTCTGGAACGAGCTTTTCTTCTGGGGCGTGTTTTTATGTTTGGCATCGTAAGCAGCCATACGGGCACGCACTTTCTTCTCGCTGGTGAACTTGCGGATGAGAACCATCTGCAGCATGGTGATGCTCAGCGAGCAGAAATAATAGAGGTTCAACCCTGCAGCCATGCTGTTGAACATAAAGAGCATCATGAAAGGCATAAAGTACATCATGAATTTCATGCCAGGCATGCCTGCATTCATATTTTGTCCCTTCATGGTGTACCACGTATAGAAGAACTGCATACCGAACATCAGCAGGCAGAACAACGAGATGTGGTCGCCATACAGCGGGATGTTGAATCCTAAATCCAGAATGCTGTCGTATGTGGACAAGTCATCGCACCACAGGAACGATTTCTGGCGAAGCTCTATAGCCACAGGATAGAACATGAACATAGCCGTCAGTATGGGCATCTGAATCAACACCGGCAAACATCCTGCCACGGGGCTGTATCCCGCCTTCTTCTGCATCCGGGTCATCTCCTGCTGCTTCTGCATGGCCTGCTCCGGATTGGGGTACTTCTTGTTCAGTGCCTCCATCTCAGGCTTCAGTATGCGCATAATGGCCGAGCCCTGATAAGATTTGAAGGTCAACGGGAAGAGCACAAGTCTCAACAGTATTGTGAACACTATGATGATGATACCATAGTTCCAGTTGAATGTCTCCAGGAAGTTGAACACCGGGATAATCAAATAACGGCTCACCGCTTTCGAGAATATCCACCATCCCAGAGGCAGCATCTTTTCGAATCCACGGTGCATGGCATGCAAGTCGCGGTATTTGGTGGGGCCGAAATAGAAATGCATGCCCATCTTGCAATCCTTGCCGCTGTTATAGGCCAAGCCTATAGTGCTGCTCATGTCGCACAGATAGCGTGCATCCTTGTTGCTCTTATCGGTATTCTGTGTCAAGTATGCATTCTCAAACGAGCTGTCCGCCACCAGTATGGCGCAGAAGAACTGCTGTTTGAATGCCACCCATTCCACCGAGGTCTTCACGTTCTTTTCTCCGTCGCGGCCACGTCCCACATCGTCCACATCATCCTTGGCAGCCTTGTAGTATATGCTCGAATAGAACTTCTCCGGGTCTTTATTGCGGTTCTTGCTGCCGCGGCTGCTGGCGTCCACCTTCTCCTGTCTGTTCATCCGGTTGTGCCACTCAAAATCCATATAGTCGGTGGCCCTCACCACATTCTTCAACCCGTGGAAATTGATTTCGAAATTCACATCATACTCATCACCCACAACCACATAGTGGAATTCAATATATTTCTCTTCGCTCATGCCGTTGCTGTCGCCCACGTATGCACGGAAGTGCAAGTTCACCGCCTCGTTCGAAGCAACCTCATAAACGCTGTCTGCTGCTATCGACACCAGTTTTCCGCCATACTCTCTGTAGGGGGTGAAAACCAAGTCCTTGGTGTTTATCACCCTCGTATCCTCGGTCGAGAATATGAGGTTCATATTGTCATCCGCCGGAGTAATAAGCTGCAATGGCAAACTGTCGTAGGTAGTATACTTGCTCAGTATCACCTCGCGCACCTGGGCTCCCATGTTCGAGAAGTTCACCGTCATCAACTCATTCTTCACCGTCACATTCACTGTGTCGCCGTAGGCACTGCCGTTAAACACACCCATGTCGCCACGCTGGTTCATCTGCAGCTGACGTTTTGCTGTTGTGTCGCCCTGCGCGGCCAAGCTGTCGAGGTGAGCCTTCACCGCAGCCACACTGTCGGCATACGCCACGCTGTCGGCATACGCCTTGCGAATCGAATCATTCACGCGCTGGCGCTCGGCAATCTCCTCCTTGCTGGGGGCCACCCACCACATGTATCCAACAAAAATTGCAAATATTAGTACTAAACCAATAATAGATTTTTTATTCATATTGAATTGTTATTCTTTATTTTAAAACTCATTATCGCCTATTCAGCGAGTTTGCAAATTTACGATTATTTTCTCATATCCAAAATATTTTTCTCGAAAAGCGTTCTTTATTCAAAAGAATTGTGTATTTTTGTATTCTCAAATAATATTGTTTTATGATTAGCATTTTTAAACGTATCGCATTGATTTCCTTGATGGTTACACCCGTTCTTTTCTTTGGTTGCAGCCACAATCAGTCCACATCCGAACCCGTTTTTGATACCATAGTTCTCGAACCGGAGCCCGAACCCGAACCGGAACCTGAGCCTGAAGTGATCGAAACACCCGTAACAAAACCCGTCACCCGCAACGTCACTCGCAAGGAACCCGCCAAACAAGAGGTACTCTACATCTCTGGCCACGGGGCCAACGGCCGCGTATGGGGACACATCACCATGAAAGGCGACAAGGGCACCGGCAGCGTGACCGACGAACACGAGAACGCCCTCTCCGTCACCTGCACCCGCAAAGGCGAAGAGCTCATCTGCTACGACCAGAACAGCCGCCAGTACATCTTCCGCCTCTAACGCACCCCGCTCTCCCTCTTCTCCCCCAACCCACAGCATAGACACACCTCACCTCCGCCACCCGGCATCATATCTATGCACCCCGCAACAGCACATCAATAAACAATTAGATAACAACCCCTAAACTCAACTATTCATAATGAAATCCATCCAGGAACTCCAAACTATCGCCACACAGGTCCGTCGCGATATCCTTCGAATGACCACTGCCGCCAAATCCGGTCACCCCGGCGGCTCGCTTGGCACTGCCGACTGGATGACTGCCATGCAGTTCAACATCCTCAACCAAGACCCCGCCCACTTCACCATGGACGGCAACGGACAGGACATGCTCTTTGTCTCGCAAGGCCACATCACCCCTGTAATCTACAGCACCATGGCCCGTCGCGGCTTCTTCCCCGTCGAGGAGCTTAAAACCTTCCGCCAGTTCGGCACACGTCTGCAAGGCCACCCCTCCACCGAACACGGTCTGCCCGGCATCCGTATGGCCAGCGGCTCCCTCGGACAAGGACTCAGCGTCGGCATCGGCGCCGCACTCGGCAAGAAAATGACTGGCGACAAATGTCTCGTCTACACCCTCCACGGCGACGGCGAGCTGCAGGAAGGCCAGATATGGGAAGCCGTCATGTTTGCCGGCGCCAAACACGTCGACAACCTCATATCCACCATCGACTACAACCACCAGCAAATCGATGGCACCACACAGCAAGTCATGGATCTCGGCGACCTCAAAGCCAAGTTCGAAGCCTTCATGTGGACGGTAGTTGTCATCAACAACGGCAACGACATGCAGCAAGTCATCGACGGCATGGCCAAAGCCAAATCACTTACCGGCCAAGGCAAACCAGTGTGCGTCATCCTCACCACCGAGATGGGCTACGGTGTCGACTTCATGCAAGGCATCAACAAATACCACGGCTCCGTCCTCTCTGCCGACGACCTTCCCCGTGCCCTTGCCCAATTGCCCGAAACTGAGCTCGGCGACTTCTAATCCTCCCCTCAACCCTATCGGCAAGAAGGGAAACGGCCTGACCGCCTCAGAAACCAGCCCCCCGTCAGTCAATCAAGACAATCACAAAAACAACATCCCGCAGGAGTGTCCTACAACACAACCCCTGCGGGATTTTTTTCTCGTAAGATTGTTCTATTACAACTGCTTTCTATAAACAGCATCCAATGTTTGACCATCCTTGTCTTTCCATACAAGCCAGCCATTGTTGCTGCTGCCAATGCAGAAGTCGGCAGCAGTGCTTGGACTCGAGAAAGTTTTGTCTGACTCCAATTCCAACTTATCGCCATTGCTGACAGTGTATTCCCTGAGTAATTTTTCGCGTTTCTCTTTCCATTTAAACGATGGAACTGTTGTCTTTGCAATGATGCTGCCCTTCAGTACTGTGAATCCATTAACATCATAAAATCCTTTTGCATCGTAACCACGCCCTTTTGTATAGAACAGATGTACTTCTTTTTGTTTGACAACATCAAAGATATTACATCCGATAAAGGAAGTGAGAAACTTGACATCCTCAAAGAATCCATCCATGTCGTCCTTTCTATACTCAGGGAGATTAGGTGCTTTTGGGGTCTGCTTGTTTTCGTTCAAGACGAAAGTATTGGACACCTTCGCCTCTACAATTGCCCGATGCTCCAGGTATTGCACATCGGCCTTTGTCATTGCTGCATCTTTGGAAATAAAAAGAAGTGCTTTTTGCCAAAACGTCTTCTTGCTGTCATGGTCTTTCACTCGCTCACGGAAGTTCTCTGTCTCACCAATGTAAGCCTTGGGCTTAGTATCCTCATCTTCTCCAAGAAGAATATAAAACGCAGGGGTCTGCAACTCCGGACGCTCATTCAATATAGACAAGCTTGACCGAGGTATTACATACATTTGGCATATCTTATTGCTAATAAACACATACTGTGTCCCCTTCGGATCCCCGTCTATCAAATATGTCGTTACTGTCTTACCAATTATTTCATCATTTTTTCAACGTTCAAATAGCAAATGCTAAAAGATAGATTTTATATAGTTCAAGAGTTCCTTATTTTTATAAATAGGACCTTCAAGACTTTTACCGCCAGTAAAACCATGTCCACACAGAACTGACTCATTTAGTTTTGTTCCATCATACTCTTCCAGTAGTTCTAACTTGTAAGTAATATCATTGGGAGGTGTTTCTACCCAATATGCTTGGTCTTCACGCTTGCAGTTTTCTGCGGTCACAATCATCTTAAATCGTACACGTCGCTCATCGGACATAAACAGATAAACTATATCTCCTAATGAAAAACGAGCTCTCCCCATCTTCCAACTGATGAAACCAAGATTATGTATTGCATCTGCATGTCTACACCTTTTTCTATTGGCAAAGGCTAACCATGTACGATTCTGTATCATAGGTAAAATTCAAATTATAATATTCTACTTGTTTATCTAACACTGGTCTAATGTTTCGTAACCGCTCCTATTCATAGTTAGAATACGCAACTTTAATATCTTCTCCATGTGTAATACTATTATGACCAGCGATATAATTATACATGTTGTAATTCTGCTCTATTTTGAAGGATGCACTAATTTAGTCATTAAATTCTCAATAATGCGCTTCTCTTTCCTATTGTTTTATTTCAACTTGCAAATATACACATTTTTTTCGACACAGAAGTCTTTTTACATAAGATTTTTATTTAAATATGCACAAATCAGTGGATTTGCTATGATAAACCAGTTGCTTATAGGTGTCAAAAATCAATCCTCTTTGCCCTTTTAACAATTAATATATCGAATCTTTTCTGATATTGGTGGGTTCTTTATCTTTGTTTTCGTGTCGCGTCCCTTTCGGGACGCATTCCTTTGCCTCAGACAATCACCGCACTGCGTACGGTGTTATTCATATCTCACCCCTCCGGGGTGATTATCTGTAGCATTTGCACATGTTGTATTGTCCAAACAAACAGAATGGGTATTCAATCAAAATCAACATCAACACATTCCGAACCCTATGTCAGGCGGAGTCACCTATCACCATAACACTCACGGCAACCCTGCCTTCTGCTTCACGCGACAATATTTTTACAATGTGGGTGATTTTTCGTATCTTTGCAAACTGATTCAGAGAATAAAATGATGCGCAGACTGTTCATACTATTGTTTTTGATTGCATTAGGTGCCGGCGGAGGCATTGCCCACGCACAGAAAACCACTTCCGCACCCGACAAGACCCGCATTCTTATCATTCTCGACTGCTCGCAGAGCATGTGGAACCGCTGGCAGAGCAACACCAAAATCAAAATCACCCAACAAGTACTTCTGCGCTGCCTCGACAGCCTGCAGCAGCAACCCAACATCGAAGTGGCCCTCCGTGTGTTCGGGCACCTCAACAAAGAATCGTTCGCCTCCCGTCTCGAAGTACCCTTCGAGGCAAATAACTACCACAAACTGCAGGACAAAATCAAAACCCTAGTCCCCAATGGAGGCGTCACCGCCGCCTCGGCCTTGACCAGCGCCCTCAACGACTTCCCCGCCGACAACCACGCCCGCAACATCATCCTCGTCATCACCGACGGCCTCACGGACAGCGAAGACAACATCTGCGACATAGCCCGACAACTGCAACTGGCCGGCACCGTTGCCCAGACTTTCATCACCGGTATCGGCAGCCCCGACAACTTCCCCCACCGCCCCGACTGCTCCGTGCAATTCGCCCAACTGCCCAACGAAGAACCATTCTACGAAAACCTTCAACACATCTTCCTGCTCTCCGACCAGAAAGCCCAACTCACTATAGCCCTGCTCGACAGCGAGAAGAAACCCTACGAGACCGATGTCCCGGTGGTGTTCTACGACAGCCACACCCTCACACCACGCTACACAACCCTATACCACTACGGCACCACCGACCCCATCGACACCCTTGTTGTCGACCCCTTCACCAACTACAATATCACATTCTTCACCACTCCCCCCATCCGGCTCAACAACCGCCACTTCGCCCACGGCCACAACCGCCTGGAAATCTCCGCCCCGCAGGGCAGCCTGCGTCTGCACCTCGAAAACAAACGCACCGCCTTCCCGATGCCAGCCTACACCGTGGTGGTGCGCCGCCACGGCGAGTCGGAAATCATAGCACAACAACCCCTCAACGCCAAGCAGAGCTATCTCTCCGGGCAATACGACATCGACATACTCTCCCTGCCTCCCATCCACCTCCGCAACATCAAAATACAAAGCGGGGCCGACACCGACCTCCAAATCCCCCTGCCCGGCCAACTAGCTCTCGACAAGTCCAACACCCCCTCTACCGGCAGCATCTTCGCCTGCCAACCCGACGGCCTACAACACGTGTGCGACTTAGACCCAGCGTCGAACAACGAACGCATAGTGCTCATGCCCGGCGAGTACCAAATCATACTCCGCCCCCTCGACCAAACCCGCCACACCGCTGTACGTACCGCCCATTTCACCATCCGCTCCGCCCAACAAACCGGCGTCTCTTTCAAATAGCTTTTCCCAAGCCCCCTTCCGCCTCATTCCCCTATCCCATCCATTCACCTCGGAGCCTCTTTTCAGCCTCGCTATCTCTTCACCTCTTAGTAAGCAAATATCAAGCTTTTCTTAACCCGAAAGGTGAAGAAGGCTTTATTAAGCAGTGAGATAGGGCTAAAATATAAGCGAAACGGGAACGAAACGGAATGTAATTGGGAGCCATGAGAGAACGTATTGCGAGGCAAGCGGCTTGGGGAAGAATGGTGAGGCGACCATTACAGGCAAGAACTCACGACGAAAGGCCGGAACATCTAAACACGAAACCGGTTCAGAGCCAATAGGAAGTAGGTACTTACCCAACTCAAAGGCATTACGGAGTCAGACCCAAAGCAACTCAAAAACAACACAGAGTCGACACTAAAGCAACTCAAAGGCAACAAGAGCGAACACCGAGCCAATCTATAGGCAACCCGGAACCGAAACCATGACCACAGGAACAGATAAAAACACAGAAGCCTTGCCGAAAGGCAAGGCTTCTGGATGATAATACTTATGACTTGTAACGATTAGTCGATGGAGCAACCTCCCAGATGATCCCAATCTTCCTCGTAGTGACCACGCCAGAAATAAACTTCGTGGATGTGGTGGTGACCAGCCCATTCGCAGGTAGAAACTCTGCAGGGTTCACCTTCCATATACTCGTGGGTGTGGTGAACGATAGCATAGGGATCGCTACCATCAATGACCATAACGCGAGCGGGATCGGAAGCATCATGGTGAGGGCAAATAGCAGTATAGGTAGGAGTCTTGCCAGGAACCAGAGTGTCGCGCACAACGGGGATACCGTTGGTTTCAACATTCTTTTTGCAAGCGCTCATGCCAAACGATGCTGCGAATACGATTGCTGCTACGACAGTGAGCAGAAGAATTCTCTTTTTCGTCATTGTTTTAAATTTTTATGCGTTTTTACTTTATTATTATTTTCAACTAAATCATTGAATGTTTGTACACTACAGCGATATTCTGCCGTCTTGTACATCATCATTCAACATTGCAAAGATAGACATTTTTTCTTACATGTAACGATTTTTTGATATTTTTTTGTGTTAAAAAATACAATTGCCTGTATTTCAGTCAATGTGAATCCATTCAATAATCATACTTGTCGCCCAGCAGATTCATCTGGAAGCAGAGGCCGAAGTTGGGGTACTTGAAGTCCTTCAAACTGGCTTGAAGTCTGAGATGCCGCCAAAGCACGGCATCGAGCCCCAGGATGAATTCGTTGCCCGTATATTCGGCTATGGCCCTGGCTTGGGGGAAGAAAGCCGGACGGAAGGTAATGCCCCCCACCAACCCGTTCCATTTGGCGTTATACTTGCGATAGAACTGCCTGTAGGCCAGCGTAACGCCAAGCTCGTTGCCCGAAAAGACAAAGTGTTTGGTGGCGGCCACATACCAGTTGAAGAAATAGAGCTGGACGTCGCTCCTGTTTTTATTGAAGGCCGACGTGCCGAAATCGTTACAGCCGATGGCCACCGCGGGGTGGTAGCGTCCTTCCTCCAGGGGTCTGATTTTTATCGATACCGAACGGTCTTTACGGTGATAATTCCACAGCTGTTCGTCGGCGGCGCTCTTGCGTTTTGTACACACATAGCTGAACTCGATCCAGCGGAACGGGGTCAGCGCCAGGTAGTAATCGTAGGTGTCGTATTTCGCGCCGTTGAACAGAAAGCCCGTGTCGGGAATCATTGCCTTGTTCATATAATGGATACCCAGGAAGGCGTCGCCCTCGTGGTTCATCTCGGCCGACGGCACATGAATCAATCCCGAAAGGCCGGTATATTGCTGGGCATAGCCGCGTGCGGGCAACAGCCACAGGACGGCCAGCGCTATGAAAAACACATGATATTTCATTCTGTCTTGCTCTTTTCGTTGATAATAAAGTCGGGTGACATTGAGTGGCTGCCCCATTGCAGCAGCTCGCGGCTGAACCATCCGTCACGTTCGTTCTCTTCGGGGTCGGTCTTGTACATGCGGTTGCCCGTGGTGTTGGTCATCACGCTGTAAGCTATCCTGAAGTTGGACGCGGGGCGGAAATTCACCACTCTGCGGGTGCGGTGATAGGGCGGCAGCATAACCACCACCTTGAAGCCGGCATCATAGCCGAAGTCGTGGCTCCAATGTCCGTAGACCGACACAGTGGAATGGCGGAAGTGGCGCATGGCCTCGGCCTCGCAGCCGAAATCCTTATAGACATAGGTGCCCACCACACCGCGCAACTGGGTATTCCACTTGCTGAGATAGATGTCGCCGCCAACGGTCCCGACAAAACGGTCGGGTGCCGTAATACGCCAGAAGTGGTCAGTGTTCAGCCAACCCACATATCCGCCTTGTGCCTCGAGGGCGAACCATTCGGCCAGCGGCAAGAAAAGTTTGACATCCAGACCATAGCGGTCCATGCTGAACAGACCCGCAGTTGTCTTGCAGTAGAGGCTGCCCAACCGCAACTCCTTGCTCACGGCAAAATTATTGAACTTGAAACCATTGCCGTAATCGCCATACTGGTTCACGATAGGCACGAACACCTGTCCCGTAAGGGTCCAGTTGTTACCCATGTCCCAGCGGAAACCCGGGGTGAGGTTTATCAAAAAATCGTATTGACGCTGGTAGTAAACATCCCTGAAATTGAAATTCAACCCCATAAAGATATCCACTCCCGGCGTAGGCGACTGGCATTGTGCCGCCTTGGGGAACTGCCCCACAAGCAGCAACACCATCGCCGCCACAAGGGGAATGCGGCGCGAGTGCTTTCTGCGATAATCTATTGCAACCATAATGTAGCTATTTAATCGGGTGCAAATATACATTTTTTTCCTCAATTGCCAATCATATACTTCACTTTTCTTTCGGCAAAGCCGGGGACAATGTTCGCATCAGGTTCACTTACAAAGCATTCCACCCACACCCCCACCAACAGCACAACACGGCGGAAAAGGCATCAGAGCGGTGCTGCACCGCAAAAAAAGCAGCATGGAAGAGCGAACCTACACCGAACCTACAACGAACCATCGAACCCCGTTGCAGGGAGCAGCGAGAAAAAATAAATAACGCGGCAATAATAAAACCGCCAATTCCGCGTTAAAAAGTAAATAGAAACAAATATTAAAAAAAATAATCTCCTGAGTACAAACGCCTATGAGAAGAAGAATACTACTTATTGTGGTTGCAACCCTGGCAATAGCCGCCTGCGGGCACAACAGGCAAGGCCTCAGTTTCAATCCCAACAACAGCCGCGAGGCCGAACTCACCATGCCCGACGGCCGGGTGGTGAAATATACAGCCTACGAGCATCTTGTGTATGTCAGAAACGTGGAGGACACCGCATATCAGTACATGAATGTTTATGTGCCCGAAGGGGCTGGCAAGGATGCCCCCATACTGCTGCGCACCTACATAGGTGGTTATATGGCCGCCAAAGCGCGTGCGCCACAGGCGGGCGACGCCTCAGGGCGGGCACTGCTGGAGGGATATGTGGTGGCCATTCCCGGCGCACGGGGACGGAACTCGGTGCAGGACAACGTGTATAACGGACGGGCTCCGCAGGGATTGCTCGACCTGAAGGCCGCCATACGCTATTTGCGTCTGTTCGACCGCGTGATGCCGGGCAACGCCGAGCGCATCATCGTTGACGGCACCAGCGCAGGCGGCGCGATGTCGGCCCTGGTGGGAGCCACAGGCAACCATCCCGCCTACGAGGAGATGCTGCAGGCCATGGGAGCCGCCAAGGAGAAGGACGATGTGTTTGCCGCCGTGTGCTATTGCCCCATTACCGACCTCGAGCACGCGGACATGGCGTATGAATGGCTGTTCAACGGAACGTCGAGCCGCCAAAAGAACGCAACGCTGCTGCCCATCAGCAACCAACTGAAAGAGCAATTCCCACAATATATCAACAGCCTGAACCTGAAGGACTGGAACGGCAACCCCGTGACGGCCGACAACTATATGGACCTGCTGCGGAGCGAGCTGATACGCTCGGCGCAGACCGCCAAAAACGCCGGCGCGGACATCAGCGACACGCTGGGATTCTCGTTCAACGAAGAACGGATGGGAGGTATGCCCCCAATAAACGGCGGAAAGAAGATGGCTTTGCCGGCCATGCGTGCACCGCAGCCCCAGCGGGGCGAATATGTGGTGGGGCTGGACATGCAGCGGTATCTGAACTATGTGGCCAGCACACAACCGCTGAAGACCGCACCCGCTTTCGACACGAAGGGAGTGTTGGGACAGTTGGCCTCGGCGGAGAACGAGGAGTTTGGCGGAAAGGACGGCAGCAGTGTGAACTTCACCGTGTTCAGTGCTTTCAAGAACGGCACCGACCTGTCCAAGGAGGTGATAGACAACGTCTATCTGATGAACCCGATGAACTTTATCGGCATCGACGGGAAGGAAAATAAAAACTCGAAGGACAAAAACAGCCACAAAGTGGCCCCCCACTGGTATATCCGCCATGGGGCAAGAGACCGCGACACGGGATTCCCCGTGCCGCTGAACCTGGCGCTGAAGCTGAACGAGGCGGGATGCGACGTGAACTTCCTTTTTGCCTGGAACCGACCGCACAGCGGCGACTATGCGCTGGACGAGCTGTTTGCCTGGCTGCGGGGCATCATGTAAAGGATATTGTCATGAAGAGTTACAAGAACGACAGTAGTTATTTGAGAGAATAGTGGTCGGACTGGTCGGACTAGTCAGACTGGTCGGACTGGTCGGACGAGTCAGACTGGTCAGACTGGTCGGACTAGTCCGACAGACAGCAGCAGCAACAATAACAACTAAAACAACAAAAAACAAATATCACAAGCAATGAGCAATGAGCCTAAGCCTTTTTTGAAGACGCTCGGCGGATACCGCAAGCTGCGGGTGTACAAGGTGACGGAGATGATCTGCGACATCACATATCACTTTGCGCATACCTACCTCGACAAGGGCGACCGCACCATAGACCAGATGGTGCAGGCAGCGAGGAGCGGCAAACAGAATATCGCCGAGGGTAGTGAGGCTGCCACCACCTCGCGCGAGACGGAGATAAAGCTGACCAATGTGGCCAAAGCCAGCTTGGAGGAGTTGTTGGTGGATTATGAAGACTACTTGCGGCAGCACAATTTGACACAATGGAAGAACGGACACCCACGATACGAGCCCATGCGCGAGTACGCCCGAGGCGAAAGGATATATGCAGAGTATCCGACCCTATTGCAGAAGATGAACGACGAGGAACTTGCAAACCTCTGCATCACACTTACTAACCAAGCAACATATATGCTCCGCCGACTGATAGAGAAGCAGCAACAGCAGTTTCTACAAGAAGGCGGCGTAAGAGAACAAATGACCCGAGCAAGAATAAACTACAGGAACAATAACACAGAGTAAACTGAGTGGTCGGACTTAGTCGGACGGGTCGGACTTGTCAGACTGGTCAGACTAGTCGGACTAGTCAGACAAGTCCGACCAATAAAAAAGAATAAACAACAAAACATTAATATTATGACTCACTACGAAAAACAATCAATGAAAGAGTTGCGCGCCGGTATGGGCGAAGGCCTTGTTGAGGCTGGCCGCAAGAATGAGAATGTCGTCGCGCTGAGCGCCGACGTGAAAGGCAGCGTCAAGATGGATGGCTTCGCCAAGGAATTCCCCGAGCGCTTTGTGCAGTGCGGCATCGCCGAGGCCAATATGGTCGGCATCGCCGCCGGCCTGAGCCTCTGCGGCAAGGTGCCCTTCATCGGGGGCTTCGCCGAGTTCGTCACCGGCCGCGTCTACGACCAGATACGACAAGTGCTGTGCTACAGCAACAAGAACGTGAAGATTTGCGGCTCGCACGCCGGTATCTCGCTCGGCGAGGACGGCGCCACGCACCAAACCATGGAGGACATCGCCCTGATGAAGGTGCTGCCCAATATGACTGTGTTGGTGCCTGCCGACTTCAACCAGGCAAAGGCCGCCACACTGGCCGCCGCCGAGCATGTCGGACCCGTGTATCTGCGCCTCGGCCGCTCGAAGATGCCCTGCTTCCTGCCCGAAGGGGAGAAGTTCGAGATAGGCAAGGCCCAGCTGCTGAGCGAGGGCACGGACGTGACCCTCTTCGCCTGCGGCCACCTTGTGTGGGAAGCCCTGCAGGCCGCCGAGATGCTCGAGAAGGTCGGCATCAGCTGCGAAGTAGGAGCACCTCTTCAATGGCGGCCTCGGCGACAGCGTGGCCCAGACCCTCGCCCTCCACTGCCCCACACCGATGGAGTATGTGGCGGTAGATGACAAATTTGGCGAGAGCGGCACGCCCGACGAGATGCTCACCAACTACCACCTCCGCGCCACCGACATTATGGCCAAGGTCTATGCCGTCCTGCAGCGCAAGTCCGGTGCCCCCAAGCAGCGCTACTGCCAGAGCTGCGGAATGCCGCTGACCGACGAGGTCACGAGCGACAATCCCGACTACTGCAAGTACTGCTTCGCCGACGGCAAGTTCACACAGGAGTGCACCATGGAGCAGATGATAGACTTCTGTGTCCAGTTTGTCGACGAGTTCAACAAGAACACAGGCCAGCACCTCACTGCCGACGAGTACCGCGAGCAGCTCCGCCAGTACTTCCCGCAGCTCAAGCGCTGGCAGAAGAAATAACCCTCTGGGCTACATTGAGGCGCGGCGGCAAGCCGCCGCGCCTCAACAAAACCCCACAGAAAAAAAATGATGCATAACAATCCATGTAAAGGTATATGAAGAAAGCAATCATTACTCTCGCTATGCTGTGCGTCCTCGGAATGATGACCGCCTGCATGAGCGGAACAGCAAACGACTCCGCCACAACAGTTGAAATAACGTGGGCAACTATCGAGGACAAACTGGCTAACGAAATCCCGCTGGACGAGAATGACTGTCTGTTCATACTTACCGATACCACATTAGACAAAGGCCACAGCGAGGGTGTAGGCAACTACCTCTTCAATTACTTATGCGGATATCCCAAATCCAACAAGTTGTTCACAAACGCACAAAAGAACTTCTCCAGCGAAGTGGGTGACCAGAAACTAATAAGCCTCATGGACCTGATGTCAATAGACATTGCATTGGCTGAATACGAGAACTATGAAGAGTTCCTTGGCGATTTCCCTATGTTCAAAGGGTGTAAAGGCGCAGAGGAAAAGTTCAAAAGCATCAAAGACAATATGTAATAAGGGGACTTCTATTAATTGCCTCGAAGAGGCACACTCTCAATAACCCCGCACGTAGTGTGGGGATAATAAGCAACATAGAAACAGCGTCCCGGAGGTGAAATACACAAATCCCAAAAGTAGGATAAGTATCATTTTTAGATACTTAATGTACTCGATTGCATGCGTTCTAGTCGTCGATGTATTTGCTGGTGCAACACTCTTGGACCATCTTACCATTAAACAAATTATACTATATGCAATACCCTCAATCCTCCCCTATGTTGGGGTGATGGCACTTCCGCTAACATTGTGGTACGGCGGTAGTCGAATTACATCTATCGAGTATGACGATGACAACAAAGCTCTAAGACTGTGGCATTACAACTGGCTCTTTCGCCCAAAGCAAAAAGAGATACCCCTGTGTGATTTGGATTATTGCGATTTTCATATTCTAGCACCTTTCTTGTTCTACATTATAACAGTAATACAGATATCTGACACTAGGCGCAGACGTACACTTACTTTCACAAGTGGATTGGGCTGGAAAAGGAAACAAGTAGATGAAATCGCAAATAAACTCAGAGAGATAAAAGAGGCTGCCACGAGTCGTTAATTAACCATTATACACATAGCAGTCTTCTGCGGCTCGTCGCTACCGCCAAAACATAATAAAGAATCAACACTATCGTTATTATTATGACTAAAGACAGAAATGGAATCAACCTCACCAACAGTGAGGAGCACAAGAGCCTCATCGACTCGATGTCGCCGTTCCTCGACAACGGAAAGCCAAAGCTCGGCATCTTCTGGTACGACGTAGCCAACCAGTCGCTCTTCGGCGTAGAGAAGATAGATGCCGAGCAGGCCACCTTCGTCAACGGCCGCGCCACCATAGGGAAGTTGCACAAGACCTACTGGCAGAAACAGCACCACCGTGCCGAAGCCAAGGGCGACACCCGCTCCATCTTCTACCAAGAGCACAACTACACGCTTATTCCCCGAGGCCGCATCTTCCTCGACGAGAAGTCCGACCGCTTCTACGTCTGCGTCGGTAGTTGGCTGCACGATGGCGTAGCTGGCCACGAAGTGGATGCCGAGAAGCTGCACGAACTGATAGAGGATGAGTTCAACCTACCCGTGGACTTCGAGTTTGTTGTCGACTATCACTGGGACCTCGGTCACGGCTGGTCGGAGGAACTGTTGTGACTCAATCCCCGCTCACGAGCGCGGTGAAAATGCACGAATATTCTTTTCATTACCACAAGAAACAATGCTGCAACTGAACAAAGTACATCACATCGCCATCATCTGCTCCGACTATCGGCGGAGCCTCGAGTTCTACACATGTGTCCTCGGCTTGCACGTCCTCGCCGAGCACTACCGCGCCGAAAGGCAATCGTACAAGACCGACCTGGCCCTGGGCGAGGATTACGTCGTCGAGTTGTTCTCGTTTCCCTCGCCACCACCGCGGCCGACACGTCCCGAAGCCACGGGGCTGCGCCATCTGGCCTTCGAGGTCAACGACATCGATGCAGCGGTGAACGAGCTGGACCGTCTCTCCATTCCGCACGAGGCAATCAGGACGGACGAATATACCGACCGCCGGTTCCTCTTCCTTCAAGACCCCGACGGACTGCCAATCGAGCTCTACGAGAAATAACGCGGTGAAAATGCAGAAATGAAACAACAGATTGCACAGAAACAATAAACACAGACACAAATGGACAATCAAAAGAAAATGACGGTAACGATCTTCAAGGTAAAGGAAATGGACTGCCCGAGCGAGGAGAACATTATCCGTATGAAGCTGGCAGAGCTAGGCGACGACATCGCGTCGCTCGACTTCGACCTGAGGAAGCGCACGCTGGCGGTGACCCACAGCGAGAGCGCGGCGGCACGTCTCGCAGATGCAATGGAG
>ONQD01000034.1 GCA_900319865.1 uncultured Bacteroidales bacterium
CTGCTATTGAGGCGAATTGGCTTGTCGCCACACCCTTGCCTTCACCATTTTTATTTTGCAAAGATACTCATAATTTCACGATGCAAATATACGAGAGGTGAGACTACCAATAACATGGTACAAGCCGAAGGCGCGGTGCTGTGACACTCAGACATTAGAGAACTGCGTCCCGAAGGGACGCGACAATGAAAACAAATAGAACTCTCCATAATCAATTTTTGAGCCTACCAGTAGTAAATAAAGGTGTCTCGATTCAACTATTGAGACACCTTTATTTTTGGGATAAACCCAAATCGGTCATTAGATATGATTCAAATAGACTATTACACAATAATACAATACTTCACAGTGTGATTTTTCTAATGACGGTCATTAGAAAAATGATTATCCTCAAGTATCCGATAGACGGCCTGAAAGGCCAAAAGCAGATAGCCTACGGCAACGCCGTAGGTCTTGGGAACATAAGATATCTAAGATATCGCCCTGAAGGGGCAAAAGCACAATCCCTGTTAATGCTTTTGCCCTTTCAGGGCGACAGGTCTGCATCTCATTTACCCAAGGCGATGCCTTGGGCTATTATCTCGTTGCCCTGTTGGGGCGTTTCGTTGAATTGTGGATAATTATTTAGAAGATATGCAATACAGTTTGTTGATTACCTGCTTCTTACAATGTGGGTATTGCGTTTTTCCTCTACTAATGACCGATTTGGGATAAATGGCTCTAGTTTGATATATGACTGATTTTTCGACAACCATGAAGGGGATGAACTCAAATTAGGCTGGTACACCACAAGATGGCTCTCCAATTGGTTGCTTATGTTTTAGATAAATGTAGTATATTTGCAGCATGAGAACAGTGTGACTTCCGTGAGGTTTTGGAGTGGGGAGTTTATTGTTCAAGATAC
Organism: uncultured Bacteroidales bacterium; assembly: GCA_900319865.1. Taxonomy (GTDB): domain Bacteria; phylum Bacteroidota; class Bacteroidia; order Bacteroidales; family P3; genus Colimorpha. Next base: position 905 of record ONQD01000034.1, read on the forward strand.
GGCAACACCAGCCCCGTATAACAAGCCTTACCGCTTAATATCCATACCATTCTATTGTGTGGGCAGATTGGATGGGATATTGCGGCAGCATCTTTTATGATATAGCAACCACTGACGCTATTTTTTCCCTTTCAGCAGGGAACCCAGCAGTCCGCGGCCCAGTTTGAATGCCTCGTTCACCAGTTCGCGCTTAGCTTTGGTCACCACCATTTTCTGCAGGCTGCCGCCCAGGCTCTTCTCCTTGGCGCGTTGCCGCTCACGCTCTTCCGCCTTGCGTTCCCGTTCCTCGGCTTTGCGTTTGCGCTCTTCGGCGGCTTGCAGGCGTTCCTCTTCGCGTTGTCTCTTCTCCTCCTCTTTGCTCAGTTTCTCTTCCTCTTTCTGCTGCAGGGCCAACTCTCTGGCTTCCTGCTCTTGGGCCAGCTTGTTGGTCAGTATCTCGTATGCCGATTCACGGTCTATCAATCTGTCGTATTTGCCAAACACCATCGAGCTGCGTATCACCTGCTGCCGTTCATCCTCGGTGATAGCACCTGCCTGTCCTTCAGGAGGCAGCACCTTGGCGCGTTCCACCATCGAGGGCATACCTTTGGCATCGAGAAAACTCACCAACGCTTCGCCCACAGCCATTTCTGTGATGACTGTGGCAGTGTCGAATTCGGGGTTGGCGCGGAACGAGCCCGCGGCCACCTTCACGGCCTTCTGCTCGTTGGGGGTATAGGCGCGAAGGGCGTGCTGTATGCGGTTGCCCAGCTGCCCCAGCACCGTGTCGGGGATGTCGGCGGGATTCTGGGTGCAGAAATATACGCCTACGCATTTCGAGCGTATCAGGCGCACTATCTGTTCTATCTTCTCAAGCAGTGCTTTGCCTATGCCGTTGAACAGCATGTGGGCCTCGTCGAAGAAAAACACTAGCTTCGGGCGGTCCAAGTCGCCCACCTCCGGCAGCTGTTCATACAGCTCGCTCAGCAGGTAGAGCAGGAACGAAGTGTATACCTTTGGCGAATTCACAATTTTGTCCGATGCCAGGATATTGATAACGCCGCGTCCCTGACGGGTTTGCATAAAGTCGAAGATGTCGATGGCGGGTTCGCCGAAAAACTGGTCACCCCCCTGGTCCTCCAAACTCAGCAGACTACGTTGTATGGCGCCAATGGTGGCGGTGCTGATATTGCCGTAGGCGGTGATATACTGTGCGCGGTTGTTGCCCACCTCCTCCAGCATCTTGCGTAGGTCCTTCAAGTCGAGCAACAGCAGCTGCTGGTCGTCGGCAATGCGGAACACCAGGTTGAGCACGTCGCTCTGAGTGTCGTTCAAATCCAGAATACGGCTCAGCAGTATGGGTCCCATATCGCTCACCGTGGTGCGCAGCGGATGTCCCTCCTTGCCAAACACGTCCCACACGCACACGGGGTAGGCCTTATATTCAAAGCCGCACTCCTTCAGGTGGTTGTCCGCGATGCTTTTCTCAAAATGCACGTTGCCGCCGCCGGCCTTGCTCACTCCCGTGAGGTCGCCCTTGATGTCGGTGGCGAATACCGGAACACCCATAGCGCTGAATGTCTCTGCCAAATTCTGTAACGAACAAGTTTTGCCCGTGCCCGTGGCACCGGCTATCAAGCCGTGGCGGTTAGCCATTGAGGGGATAATGCCTAAGTGCTTTTCGCCGCTGATGGCGTTAAAAGGTGTACCAGTGTTGTCAATCATAAGAATGGGTTGTTTGATGTTATTATTCCCGATAACGCAAAAAGCGTCATTTTATTGTGCACATAATACAAAAACTAAATAGCCAGACAATAACGTGTAAAACGAGTCCCGTCCGATACCCCGTAGGTTTTTTCGTTCAATAGCAAATTGCGTTATCCCCACAATAATATACCCCGTAGGGGTTTTCGTTCAATCAATTTCTTGAATCCATCATTGTTTTTTTATGGGGTAATAAGAGGTCTTCTCTACTCTACAATGTACTGCCACGCCCGCAGGTACTTCCGCAGGCGTTCCACGTCGCGGTCGGTCAATTCAGGCAATCGCCGAATATCCATATTGTCCTCCAGGTCGGCGCGTTTCACCATACGTCCCAGCTCGTTCTGTGCGGCACGGCGCACATAGTCATCGTACTCTTCCCCCTCGCGACGGGTCACTGCCAGCACCGCCTCGACAATCTCCTCCGTAAACCCCTCCTCGCGTAGGTAGTCGGCGGTCACATCGGTGTCCTCAATTGTGTCGTGTAGCAGTGCCACAATATTGGCACGAGGGTCGTCGCAACGTTCAGATACCCGTATGGGGTGCAGGATGTAGTCATGTCCAGCCTTGTCCTTCTGACCCTTATGTGCTCGAACGGCAATCTGCAGAGCTTTGTCGTATAGTTCGTTGTAGTCCATGAGAAAATGTTTTTCCGGACTGCAAAGATACATAAAATAACGGATTTGCAAAGATGCATATCTTCCGAAAAGATAATAAGAACTGCGCAGGTAAGAAGAAAAGTCCCCATCGGGGACGATAGAACAAGGGCAGGGGTGTGCCCCATGCTTAGAGGATAAGGACAATCAGAACCCTGAAGGGACGACAGGATAACATGTGTCGCCCTTTCGGGGCTCAATATGATGGCACAATTGGTGCGGGGGGTTGGCACCCCCGCCTGTAATCTTGTGTCCCTTTCATGGACTTATGGCGCAGTGTGGGTGTATTTGTTGGGCAGTTTTAAGTTTCGCATATAGTGATGGCGGGAATGCCTGAAAGGCACAGACAGATATAGCGTATGGCATCGCCATACGAAAGTGGTGATGATAGCGTCCGGCAGCCTGTAGGGCTGCGACATCAGAGCTGACGATGGTTGGTGTTGCAGCCATACAGGCTGCATGTTAGTGGTTGTCCTAAATGTTTTTTTGTTAGAATACTGTTTATGTTTTAGGGAAAAGTTGTATCTTTGTACTTGCAGGCAGAGAGGAACAATGTCTGCAATTAATTGAGAAAGCGCATTTTCGCCTTATTCCTAAACCGTGAAACTGGACACTTCACTGATGAAAACAGGGAATAAAGGGAAGATGAATGCTCCTGTTGGATTGTATTCATACTACATGATACATCCCACAGTGGAGCAATCTACAGAATTTGAAATATGCAAGCACTAATAGTAGTGTGTACACAAGGAATTGAAAAAAAAAGTATATTGAACTATGAAAAGATTGCTATTCTTGAGTATGATGTGCCTGATGGCACTATCGATGCAGGCACAGCGTTGCGCAGTGTTGGAATTCAAGGCCGGTGTGGGTATATCGCAGAACGATGTGGATGGCATTTCCGCTATCTTTATCACCTATTTCCGCCCGGCGGGCTACACGATGGTGGAGCGCACCCAAATAGACAAGGCCATCGAGGAGCAAGGCTTTCAGCGCTCGCAGATGACACAGGCTCAGATGGTGAGAGTGGGTCAGATTCTTAATGTGTCGAAGATAGTGGTGGGCGATATTAATGTGGTGATGGGACAGTATAATGTGGATGCCCGTGTTATCAATGTGGAGACAGGCACTATTTCGGCTACAGAAGGTGCTACATTTGCCACTTCGTCATACCGTGCCAGCATGCAAAGTGTGGCAACAAAGTTGGCTGCTAAGATTGCCATCACGCCGGGACAAACGGTACAGGCCAAACCTTCCACTCAGGCAGCTTCGACACCCCGTACCCGCAGCAGTGTCGAGATTCTATATGGCTACCTTAAGATATTCCCGAATGAGATAGGTGAGTTCCAGAGTGAACCCCAAACTATAATAGCACAAATCAACAAGCAGGCTATGCATGATTACAACAGTTGGCGTTTGCCTACCAACGAGGAATTGTCGCTGTTGCGTGCCAACAATTATTTGGGAAACGGGAAATATATGACCAAAGAAAGTACAACAGGCATCGTGTTGTTGGTGACCGACAAGGAGAAGGGCAAGGCTGTTCCTGAAGGTTATATAGATTTAGGTCTTTCGAGCGGGACGCTGTGGAAGGACAAGAATGAGAACGGATTCTTCACATACGATGAGGCAGTAAGCCGTTTTGGTAGCAAATTACCAGGTAAAGAGAAATTAGAGGAATTGAAATCGGAGTGCAAATGGGAGTGGAACGGCAGTGGATATAAGGTTACTGGGCCGAACGGTAACAGCATTGTGCTGCCCGCCTCGGGCTTCCGCTATTGCGGCGGAAGTGTCACCTTCGTGGGGTCCGACGGCAACTATTGGTCGTCTACGCCCTGGGACTCAGGCGGCGCGTGGAGCCTCTACTTCAATTCCGGCGGAGTGAGCGTGGACTACTACAGTCGTTGCAACGGTCAATCCGTCCGGCTTGTCCAAGATTAATGATTGCGCTCTTGCGCGCGCAATCGTAAGACATTCTATTATTTTCATTGCCTGTTCTGGCGATAGCCAGACAGGCAATGATTTAAAGCCGCGAAGCGGCTCAATTTTTTTTGAGCAATCGGTGAACGAAAATATCTGATAATTCCAAATCGGTCATTAGACTCCAATAGATGTCAGCACTTTTTATCCCACCTCCATCTCCCCTTTTTGCTTCATCCATCCTCCTTCCCGCTCCTTTTCCTCTTCACCTCTTCACAACCCCTTAGTAAGCTTTTATTAACCTCTATACTGAAGAAGAATTAAAGATGTGTTGGAAGAATAGTGAACCGTTAGCGGAGTTTGAACCCATTTGCATCATATCTAATGACCGATTGGGGATAATCATTTCCAAGGAGTATGGTAACCGCCTGAAAAAAATACTCCTTGTTAGTTCTGCTTTGTTAGGCTAGTACAAGTCTGGGGAAGGTTCTTGGTGGAGTGTTGCCTATGTTTTAGAAATATTTTGGAGTAAAGTTGCCTATGTTTTAGAAAGAAAATGAGCGAAAGTTGCCTATGTTTTAGAAAATAGTTGTATCTTTGCAGTGTGTAAATAGAAAGGGTATAATATGTATAGTAGATTGTTGATTAGTCAGTTGAGGGAATGGAAGAATGCCAATCAGCACAAGCCTTTGGTGATAAGAGGGGCACGACAGGTGGGGAAGAGTACGCTTGTACGCGAATTCGGTAAGGAGTTTGATGTGTTTGTGGAGGTGAATTTGGAACTCTCGGAGGATGCCGAAGTGTTTCGCAGAACAGATGATGTGGAGGAGATATGGCGTTACTTGTGTCTGCGTAGTCACGTTGTATCCAATAAGGAGAAGCGGATGCTCTTGTTTATTGACGAGATACAGGAAGAACCCCGAGCGGTGGGGCTGTTGAGATATTTCTATGAGAAGATGCCATGGCTGTATGTGATAACGGCAGGTAGCAGGTTGCAGAGTTTGTTAAAGTCGCATGTGTCGTTTCCGGTGTCGAGGGTGGAGTATTTGAGTCTGCGCCCCTTTTCGTTTATGGAGTACCTTGCTGCCGCAAAGGGGGAGGAGTGGACCCGGCAAGTGGAGGAATTGCAGGTGTCCTCCATCGTGCATGAGGAGATGATGAAGTGTTTTAATCGGTATGCGTTGGTGGGTGGAATGCCTGAGGTGGTGAAGTCCTATATAGAACACGCCGATGTGGAGAGATTGTCGCCAGTATTCAATTCTTTGATGAAAGGGTATAGCGAAGACGTGGAGCGGTATGCCAAGAATGAGGAGCAGGTGAGGATAATTCGCCATATATTGAATGTGGCTTGGTTTTCGGTGGGTGAGGCAATTTCGTTTGCTGGCTTTGGAAATAGTGATTATACGAGCACGCAAATACATGAAGCTATGGATTGCTTGCAACGGGCCTACATTCTTTCGTTGAATTATCCAGTCACCTCTACCGAAGTACCTGCTCTGCCTGCCGTTAGGAGGGCTCCAAAGCTTGCAATGGTGGATATAGGCATTGCCAACTTTGTGGCAGGGATACAGCTGGAATACTTACAAAACAAGGACTTGTTGGACACATGGCGAGGCCGGGCTGCAGAGCAGATTGTAGCGCAAGAGCTTAGGGTGGTGTTGGATAGGCATTATAAGGACAATCAATATTATTGGATACGGGACAAGAAGGGAGCGACGGCAGAAGTGGATTATGTGTGGCAGCAAGACTCACAACTGATACCAATAGAGGTGAAGGCAGGCACCAATTCTCATCTGAGGTCTATACACAGTTTTGTGAACACTGCTGAGAAAAAGGTGACGGCAGTGAGGGTGTGGAGTGGGGAGTATCTGGTTCAGGACACCACCACTCCTGCTCCCAATAACAAGCCTTATCGGTTGATATCCATACCATTCTATTATGTGGGACAATTGGACAAGATATTGAGCCAGCATATTTTGGGATAGGAGCAGATGAAAACTGTAAACTAAGATGTTCTTTGGCGAGAAAATAAATTGTTCGGCAATAATATTATTATATATTTTGCGTTATTGATTGTTGTCCGTTGATAAGTAGATAAGTTTATACGGCTCACATCATATCAACGTGTCAACATATCAACATTAAATGTACTATGATTAAGGAAAATCTTGCTAAGGTGCGTTCGACCCTTGCCGACGGAGTGCGGCTGGTGGCCGTGTCGAAAACGAAGCCTGTGGAGATGCTGCAGGAGGCGTATGACGCGGGCCAGCGGTTGTTTGGTGAAAATAAAGCTCTGGAAATGCGCGACAAACATGCCGTGCTGCCAGAGGATATTGAATGGCATTTTATTGGCCATTTGCAGACCAATAAAATCAAATACATTGCTGCCTATGTGCGGATGATACACAGCATTGACAGTTTGAACCTGTTGGAGGCGGTGGACAAGGAGGCGCGGAAGCACGACAGGGTAATAGACTGCCTGTTGCAGTTCCATATTGCCACCGAGGAGACCAAGTTCGGCCTGAATATGGACGAGGCGCGGGCGCTGCTGGAGTCGCCCGAGTATGCGGCTATGGAGCATGTGCGGATAGTGGGTGTGATGGGCATGGCCACCAACACTACAGACCGCGAGCTGGTGCGCCGTGAGTTCCGCACACTGCGCGAATACCGTGACCAACTGGCGGAGAAGTATTTTAAGGGTCATGAGGAGTTTAGAGAGATATCGATGGGAATGTCGCACGATTACGACATTGCTATGGAGGAGGGGAGCACAATGGTGCGCATCGGCTCTACTATCTTCGGGGCAAGAGACTATGGTGTGAAGGTGAATGATGATTGAGTTCATTAATGTGTTTAAGTGGGAATCGGTAAATTGTTGATTTGTATCAATTATCAAAATAGGACAAGATATGCAGATTTTTAAGAAGAAACAGCATGTTATTATTTCGTACCTGGTGATTACACTGGGTATTCTGATTTATACTTTTGGATGGGCGGCGGTGATGCTGCCTGCCAAGATTGTGGGCGGTGGCGTGAGCGGTATCTCGTCGGTGCTTTATTATGCAGTGGGATTGCCCATTCCCATCGGTATAATGAATCTGGTAATCAACGCTGTATTGGTATTGATAGGGTTCAAGATGCTGGGGTCGAAGTTCGGAGCCAACACCATCTACGGCATTGTGATGTCGTCGCTTTGCTTCATCTTGTGGCAGCAGGTGCTGCATGTGGAGACACTGTTCGATGTGAGCCAGTTTGGTGGTTTTATGTGTGCCATTATCGGTGGCGCGCTGTGCGGCGGCGGTATCGGCATGACCTTCGCCATGGGTGGAAACAGCGGCGGCACGGACATCATAGCCTTGATAGTGAGCAAGTACTATAACATTTCGCCGGGCAAGGTGATATTGTATCTGGATATTTTCATTGTGGGCAGCTCGTTCTTTGTGTCGCACAAGATAGAGAATGTGGTGTTTGGCTATATCGTCATGGTGACAATGACTTATGTGCTGGACATGGTGCTGGACGGCAACAAGCAGTCATACCAGATAATGATTTTCTCGCCCAAGAACAAAGAGATAGGCGAGGCCATTACCACCGAGGTGGGACGTGGAGCCACCCTGCTGGATGCCGAGGGCTGCTACAGCCATCAGAACCAACAGGTGCTTATTGTGATGGTGCACAAGACAGATAAACCCCATGTGATGCAGATTATTCACCGCATTGACGGCAATGCCTTTATTTCGGTGACGAAAACATCGGGCGTGTATGGACGCAACTTCGAGAAACTGAAACTATAAATAACGGATGTGTCAATTCGCAAATGTGTTGATTGGCTAATAGTGATAGCGATTGATACATTACCGCGATAATACATTCACAAAATAACACATTCACATATACTTATAGACATGAAACTAATATCTCCTTCATTACTCAGTGCCGACTTCGGCCATCTGGAACGCGACATTGAAATGCTCAACCAGAGTGAGTGCGACTGGCTGCACGTGGACGTGATGGACGGCATGTTTGTGCCTAACATCAGTTTCGGCATGCCGGTGATAAAATACATCAAAAAGGCTGCACGTAAGCCGCTGGACGTACACTTGATGATTATGGATCCCGGCCGCTATATTGAAGCCTTCAAGGAGGTGGGGTCCGACATCATCACGGTGCATCAGGAGGCTTGCATCCATTTGGACCGCACGCTACACGCCATCAAGGATGCCGGGCTGAAATGCGGCGCTGTGCTTAATCCGGCTACACCTGTGGCGCTGCTTGAGGATAGCATTCAGTTGTGCGACGTGGTGCTGCTGATGTCGGTGAACCCCGGTTTCGGCGGACAGAAATTCATAGAGAACACCTACAACAAGGTGCGTCAACTGCGCGACCTTTGCAGCCGCAAGAATCCGCAATGCCTCATCGAGGTGGACGGCGGCGTGAATACCGCCAACGCGCCTCTTCTGTACGATGCAGGGGCCGACGTGCTGGTGGCTGGCAATGCCGTGTTCAAGTCGGACAACCCGCAGGAAACCATTAAACTACTGAAGCAGTGAGAGCCAAGCTACATCTTGCCCCCGGCAAAGACAAGGCTGTGATGCGTCGCCATCCGTGGTTGTTTTCGGGTGCGGTGCGACGTGTAGAGGGTAATCCGCAGGAAGGCGACATGGTGGATGTGGTTGCCGCCGACGGGCGGTGGCTGGCCGTGGGGCAATACCAGTCCGAGTCGATAATATGCAAAGTGCTGTCGTTCGACACGCAGCAGGTGGACGAGTCGTTTTTCCGAGAGAGGCTGCAAAGTGCCGTTACCTACCGCGAGCGGATGGGTTTCTTTGCTGAGGCGGACACCAATGTATTCCGGCTGGTGCATGCCGAGGGCGATTTTATGCCCGGGCTTGTGTGCGACTGGTATAACGGAGTGTTGGTGATGCAGGCACACAGCGTGGGGATGCACAGGCTTTTCCCCATGTTCACAGAGCTGTTTGTAGACCTATTGGGAAAGCATGGAATCAAGTCGGTATTCGACAAGAGCAGTGCCACGGTGCCGGGTGGATGTGAAGACGGTTATGTATGGGGTGCGGAGCCTGCGGAGTGGGAGATAAGTGAGCATGGCAACCGACTGCTTATCAATTTCTTTGAAGGGCAGAAAACGGGCTTCTTTGTCGACCAGCGGGAAAACCGCCATCTGGTGGAGACCCTGTCGGCAGGCAGGCGTGTGCTGAACTGCTTCGGCTATACGGGCGGGTTCAGTCTGGGAGCCTTGCGGGGAGGAGCCAGCTATGTGGAGACTGTGGATATCAGCAAGAAAGCAATAGAACTGTGCAACCGTAACGTGTTGTTGAACTTTGGCGAGGGGGCATCCCACAAGGGCGTGGTTGCCGATGTGTTGAAATACATGGATGAAGTGGATAATCAGTTCGACATCATTATCCTCGACCCTCCTGCCTTTGCCAAGAATCACCGCAGCCTGCAACAGGGGCTGAAGGGCTACCGCAATATCAACCAGAAGGCTATGGAAAAGATTCAACGCGGCGGACTGCTGCTGACCTTTAGCTGCTCGCAGGCCGTGAGCCGCGACGACTTCCAGACCATGTGCTTCACCGCCGCCGCCAACGCCCATAGGCAAGTGCGCATAGTTCGCCAGTTGCCACATGCCATGGACCACCCGGTCAGCATTTACCATCCCGAAGGGGAATACCTGAAGGGGCTGCTGCTTGAAATAGAATAGTATGAAACGCATCGGAGTCCTTTTGATTTTGACATTCTTTGGCATCTCCGCTATGATGGCGCAGCAGCACCGTGAGCGGTGGAAGGCTATGGACTTTTTTCCAGAGCACCACTTTGTGCCATCTAATGCACGAAACCAATGGGACAGCATCCTCACTGCCGACACCTTCAAGGCATACTTTACCAACATGGCCGGCAGGAAGTTCGACGCACTCTATACCTACCTCATCTCTCTGGCCGGCATCGAGGCCGACTAGGCCTCTGAATACTGCGATTAGTAAAAAAACGCAAACACATATACTTTAATCAATAATTTTGCGTTAATGAATACAAAATAATAAGACTATGGAACTTGGATACCAGAAAATAGACAAATACGACGAAGAGTGTGTTAGTGAAATGGCCGGACACTACAAGGCTATACTGCGGTTGCTGGGTGAGGACCCGGAGCGCGAGGGCTTGTTGAAATCGCCGGAACGCATTGCCAAAGCGATGCTGTTCTTCACTAATGGCTATGACCTTGACCCGAAAGAGATACTGAAGTCGGCCATGTTCCACGAGGACTACAAACAGATGGTTGTGGTGAAGGACATTGAACTCTACTCGCTATGTGAGCACCACATGGTGCCATTTGTGGGCAAGGCGCATGTGGCGTATATACCCAACGGGACCATTGTGGGACTGAGCAAGATACCACGTGTGGTGGATGCCTATGCCCGTCGACTGCAGGTGCAGGAAAGGCTGACCAAACAGATTAAGAGCTGCATACAGGAAGTGCTCAACCCGCTGGGTGTGGCGGTAGTGATTGAAGCACAGCACATGTGCATGTCGATGCGTGGCGTGCAGAAACAGAACTCGGTGACCACCACGAGTGACTTCACGGGTGCCTTTATGAACGACCCCAAGACACGCGAGGAGTTTATGCACATCATTGGTTTGGACCTGCATTAATGAAGAGACACTAATAATAACAAATTCTTGATAAGTAAGATGAAAAAGTTTTTGTTGGCCATGATGGCCGTGATGCTGTTTGGCTGGAGCGCCCAAGCACAGCTTACCCATACTTCCACCGGTACGGTTGACGAGAATGCGAACTCGATAATCAAAAAGGCGGCAGCCAAGATGACGGGTTCGGTGTCGTTCACGGTGACCGTGGTGAACTACGACAGCAACAAGAAGGAGACTTTCCGCCAGAAGGCCGATATTCTGTACCAGTCGCCCAAATACAGGGTGCTGGCAGGCTCGTTGGAGATATATTGCGACGGGAAATCGGTGTGGCAATATAACAAGAATGCCAAAGAGGTGGTTGTGACCAATTTGATAGACTCGGACGACGTTTTGACCAATCCGGCACGATTGCTGGCAAACTACAGCAAGTCGTACCGTGCCAAGTTCATACGTGAAGAGGAAGACGGTACCGCCATTGTGGACCTTCAGCCGCTGAAAAGCCACTCCTACCATAAAGTACGCCTGTTTATCAATGCCAAGACCGGTGTGTTGAAAAAGCTGGAGCAGCACAACTATGATTCGTCGAGAGGGGAGTTTATAGTAAGCAACTTCAAGAACGCGCAGGCCAACGAAAGCGACTTTGTGTTTGACACCAAAGGCCATCCCGAAGTGGAGGAAGTGGATATGCGATAGCGTATACACCGAAGCTACCGACAAGGAAATGGTTGACTAACAATACTAACAAGCGAAAGAATGCTGATACTGCTGATAGAAACTGCCACAGCTGTGTGCTCGGTGGCGCTGGCTAACGACAACAAGATACTGGCCGAAGTGCATTCGGAAGAGCCCAATGCCCATTCGTCGAAGCTGTCGCCTTTCATAGAACAGATATTTGAGCAGTGCGGGAAAAAGGTGTCGCAGCTGGATGCCGTGTGTGTGTCGTCCGGTCCTGGAAGCTACACGGGGTTGCGCATAGGTGTAAGCACAGCTAAGGGATTGTGCTACGCACTGGGAAAGCCGTTGCTGGCAGTGCCTACCCTTCAAGGTATGGCGGCACAATATTATGCCATGCATCCAGAGTATCGGGGGATGGTGTGTCCAATGATAGATGCCCGCCGCATGGAGTGCTATACCGCCATCTATGGCCCGAATGCCGAAGAGCTGAAAGCCGTGAGTGCCGACATTATTGAGCCGGGCATATACGACAGCTATCTGGATAGGGGAGAAGTGGTGTTTGTGGGTGACGGGGCTGCGAAAACCCGTGATATATTAGGCAGTCATCCCAATGCACGCTATGCTGGCGATTTCGCCATTTCGGCGACTGGTATGCTCACCGTGGCTTTGGAGAAACTGAAAAAGGGACAGGTGGAGGATGTGGCCTATTTTGAACCATACTATCTGAAAGATTTTGTGGCGAAGAAATCGGTGGTGAGGGGACTGCACTAACACAGAACAGCATCCGGAAGATGAAATAATAACAACAGTAGCGTTGCTTAGATATACAATAAAGAGGCTATTATATGGAATTCTGGTGTTGCTGGGCGTGGTGACACTGGTATTTTTCCTGTTCAATATCCTGCCGGGCGACCCGGCGCGCATGATGCTGGGCCAACGGGCCGACGAAGAGAGCATCAGGATAATAAATCGCGATTTGGGACGGGACAAGCCTATCGCGCTACAATATCTCAATTATCTCAACGACCTGTTGCCTATTTCGGTTCACAACAACGAGAATGTAGATGACTACTTCTACCTTGATTCGGAGAAGTACGCCCCATACACCACGCTTCTGAAAGTGGGGAGCACATCGGTGGTGGCCAAAGCCCCTTACTTGAGGCGCAGCTACCAGTCGAAGCGCAAGGTGTCGGAGATTATCGCTTCGGCATTTCCACAGACGGCATTGCTTGCAGTGGTCTCGCTCACCTTTGCCTTGATATTGGGAGTGTTGCTGGGCATTGTTTCGGCATTGCATAAAGACAGTTGGATAGACCGGTTGACGTTGGTGCTGTCCACGCTGGGCATGTCGCTTCCATCGTTCTTTGCAGCAATATTGATAGCGTGGTTTTTTGCCTATGTGCTGGCGGACTATACACATCTAAACATGTTCGGAAACTTGTTTACCATAGATGATTATGGCACAGGTGAATATTTGGATTTGAAAAACCTTATACTGCCAGCTTTGACATTGGGCATACGTCCGTTGGCCACACTTACCCAGCTGACAAAGAACAGTATGCTCGAAGTGTTGTCGCAGGACTATATACGAACAGCGCGAGCCAAAGGCCTATCTCGCCGTAGGGTGATATTCCATCACGCATTGCGCAATGCCATGAACCCTGTAGTTACTTCGGCTTCGGGATGGCTGGCGGGACTGCTGGCGGGTGCGGTGTTTGTTGAATATGTGTTTGACTGGAAAGGGATGGGCATAGTGATAGTGGACGGGTTGGACAAATATGACTTTCCCGTTGTGATGGGCTCTATATTGTTTATCTGTGTGTTATTGATAATAATCAATATACTCACAGACATACTTTATGGCCTGCTTGACCCGAGGGTGCGGATGAATTAGGTGTGACAGTCTACTTGATTTGCGAATAGCTGTTTAGAACGGCGGCCGTCATGCGGTCCCAGCCATATTTTCGTTTCTCCTCCCGTACACCAACGGTGAACTCTTCTTCTTTGTTCTCTTTATAATAGCGTACCAAGGCATCGGCGATGTCCTGTGCGTCGGGATTGACCACATAGCCTATTTTTCCGTCGGGTACTATTTCGGGAAGTCCGCCCACATTGGTCACCAGCATGGGACGCTCGAAGTGGAAAGCCACTTGGGTGACGCCACTTTGGGTAGCGGTTTTATAGGGCTGAGCCACGATGTCACAGGCACGGAAATAGAGATTCACCTTGTTGTCGGGGATATAGTCGTTGTGGAGAATGACGATATCGCTGATGTCGAGGGAACGGATGCGGTTGAGGTAGGGTTGGGGGTCGCCGTAGAATTCGCCTGCCACCAAGAGGCGGACGCCCATGTCTTGGAGGCGGAGGTCGCCAAATGCGTCGATTAGCAGGTCAAGACCCTTGTAGTCGCGGATGAAGCCGAAGAAGAGCACATACTTGCCATCGGCGGAAAGGCCCAGTTGTTTGCGTGCCTCGATTTTGTCAATCAATTCTCCATAGTGGTCGTAGATGGGATGGGGAGCCCAGCTCTTGGGTTTATTGTGTTTGTCGAATTGATCAATGTCTTTTATCACTGCGTGAGAGAGTGTGGTGAACCCGTCCATCTGTTTGACAAAATAGGGGGGGAGGTACTTGTCGAGAACGTTGGGTTCGTGAGGAATCATGTTGTGGATTAATCCGATGCAACGAGTTTTGTGGTTCTTGCGTATTTGCTTGGCAATGGTGCCGAAGCAGGGAGCCATGAACGACATCCAATAAGCGAAAACAACCATATCAGGCTTCTTATTACGAATCTGATTGCCCACTTTGATCCAGTTGAATGGATTGCAAGAGTTGATTTTGCGACTTATGGTAATACCGGCAGGGGCAGGGTCGTTGGTGAACTGGGTTTTGCCAGGGAAGAGGAAACCGGGGTATTGAAGTGTGAAAGTGTACATCTCCACATGGTGGCCTTCTTTTTGGAATTGCAGGGCCAAACGTTCGTTGAAAGCGGCTAGTCCGCCTCGATAGGGATGAGCTGTACCTACAATAATGATATTCATGACAATATTATTCTATTAGTAATACAAATGCGGCAATCATATTGTTGCAGCACTAAAATGCAAAAGTACAAAAAATATTAAACATACAATATTTTTTCTCGATTTTTGTTTCATAGACATACAAAATCTAACAATAATAAACATCGTAATCTTTAAAACAATGACATCTATGAAAAAGCTTCTTTTGTTATTGCCTATTTTGTTTTGCGGCTGTCAGCATGCGCAGACCCAGCAGTATGTGGAGAATAACACTCCCAAACCGATGTATGCGGATTTCAGTAATGTGGCCTCAAAAACCATTGACGGAGTGGTACATATCCGTACCATTCAAACCCGCCTTACGCCCTTGTATCAGTCATTTTTCGGATTCATCATCAATCAGGGTATGCAACGTCAGGAATACAGTGCCTATGGTTCGGGCGTGATAATTTCGGATGACGGCTATATTGTTACCAATAACCATGTGGTTCAAGATGCCGAGCGAATCAGTGTGACACTCAACGACAAGAGGGTGGTGTCGGCGCGACTTATAGGTAACGACCCCGCGACCGATCTGGCACTGCTGAAAGTTGACTTGAAAGGTCTCACATCCATTTCCTTTGGCAATTCGGACAATGCCCGCGTGGGTCAACCTGTGTTGGCTATTGGCAATCCCTTTAACCTAACCTCCACTGTAACGGCCGGTATCATTAGTGCCAAGGCCCGCAATATGGGCATTATTGACAATAACCGTGGCATGGAGAGCCCTATCGAGTCGTTTATCCAAACTGATGCCGCAGTCAACCCTGGCAATTCGGGCGGTGCCCTGGTGGATGCCAATGCACAGCTGATAGGTATTGTGACAGCTATCGCATCGGCCGACGGATACTATACTGGTTATAGTTTTGCCATACCTTCCAATTTAGCCCAGAAAGTGGTGAACGACTTGAAAAAATACGGGTATGTGCAACGCGGCTATTTGGGAGTGAATGTGGTTGAGATGAATGCCGACATGGCCGAAAAGTTGGGTTTGAAAGAAGTGAAGGGTGTGTTGGTGGCAAGAGTGGTTTCGGGTTGTGCTGCCGACAAGGCAGGATTGAAAGAGGGCGATTTGCTGCTTTCCATAGCTGGAGCCGAGGTCAACAGCTTCGCCCAAATGATGGAAGAGTTGGGTCGTTATACTCCTGGTGACCATGTGGATGTGAAATATTATCGCAATGGCAGCACACATTCCGTTACAGTTACCCTGCAAAATTCGCATGGCACCACAGAACTAATTCGTAAATAGCGTATCGCTGTTTACCATGCATTGGGCCCCACTCTGTTGCGTACAGGGTGGGGTCCATTAATATGAGCAGTGGTGGTCAGTAGACTAAAGAAATAAAAACTAGAACAAAATGCTTTTGACGATACTGTGAAATGTGAAGTAGTTGGATGAAAGCTTGTTGTGTAATGCAATAGCGCTGAATAATATGTTTTGTGATGTGTATTAATGCATGTAGGTGATATGCATTATTGAAGGAAAAAGATAGAATAATTGGTCGGAATGCTGCAAATCGAAAAAAAAAGTGTATCTTTGCAAAATCAATTCGAACTCGAAAAAAACTTATTACAATGAAAGTCAAAGTAGGTATTGCCCAAATGGCATGTTCGGCCGACAAACAGGCGAATATTGACCGCTACACCGAAAAAGTGCGGGAACTAGCTGCACAAGGAGCACAGATAGTATGTCTACAGGAGTTGTTTGCTTCGCTTTATTTCTGTGATGAAGAGCGCTATCAGAACTTCGCATTGGCCGAACCAATCCCCGGGGGTCCTACATGCCAGCATTTCATGGCCCTTGCCAAAGAGCTGAACATTGTTATGGTTTGTTCCTTATTCGAGAAAAGAGCCGAAGGATTGTATCACAACACCACAGCTGTGATTGATGCCGACGGAACCTATTTGGGGAAATATAGAAAAATGCATATTCCCGATGACCCTGGCTATTACGAGAAGTTTTATTTCACACCGGGTGACCTGGGATACAAGGTCTTCAAAACAAAATATGCTACACTCGGAGTGCTTATCTGCTGGGATCAGTGGTATCCGGAGGCAGCCCGCATTACCAGCATGATGGGTGCTCAAATGCTGTTTTTCCCCACCGCCATTGGCTGGGATGTCCGTCAAAATGAGGACGACAACCGAGAACAATATGAAGCATGGCAGACCATACAGCGAAGCCATGCTGTGGCCAACGGTGTCCCCGTTATCAGCGTCAACCGTACCGGCCGCGAAGGTGGCATGCAGTTTTGGGGCGGAAGTTTCATCACCAATGCCTTTGGCCGTGTGCTTTATCAGGCACCTCATCTCGACGAGGTGCTCCATGTTGAAGAGCTGGATTTAGACCAGACTGACCACTATCGCCGTCACTGGCCCTATTACCGTGACCGCCGCATTGATTCATACGAACCAATACTGAAACGTTATCTTGATTAAAAAATGTCAAAATATACAGATTACATAAACTCCACATTGCAACCACACATCACAGAGGCGGTGAAGGTTATTGACCTTTTTGCTGGATGTGGTGGGCTGTCTTTAGGTTTTGAAGCTGCTGGGTTTGAGACTATCGGTTATGAAATGATTCCAGCTGCAGTTGACACTTATAATCAAAATCTGAAAGGAGTGTGTAATTTGTCTAAGTTGGAGTTGGGATTTAGTTACCCCCAAGCAGATATTGTCATAGGAGGCCCCCCCTGCCAACCGTTTAGTGTAAGAGGCAAGCAACAAGGAATGCAGGATGCCCGTGATGGATTTCCTATTTTTATTGATGCAATAAGGCGAATCAATCCACGGATATTTATGTTTGAGAATGTTCGCAACTTAGCCTATTCGCACAAGTGGTATCTCAACTTGATATTGGACAGCTTGCGTGAATTAGGATATTTAGTGGAGTTCCGTTGCTTGAATGCTGTTGATTATGGTGTCCCCCAAAACAGGGAACGTATCTTTGTAATTGGACACAAGTCAATTTTTCGTTTTCCCCCAAAGGAAACAGTTAGGGTTACTGTGGGTGAGGCTATTGGTGAAACGATGAACAAGGCATTTGCAGACAGTCATTTCTTGACACCAGCGCAGGATAAATACATTGCAGAGTACGAGAAAAAGTCCGCATGTATCAACCCTAGAGATTTGTATCCAGACCGTCCTGCCCGAACTATTACCTGCCGTAATCTGGCAGGCGCTACGAGTGACATGCAGCGGGTTAAACTACCTGACGGACGTCGGCGTCGAATTTCGTCACGTGAAGCTGCAAGACTACAGAGTTTCCCCGATTGGTTTGAGTTCAGTGGCAACGAGGTTCAGCAATTCACACAAATAGGCAATGCCGTGCCTCCGCTGTTGGCATACAAACTTGCACTAGCTGTAAAAGACGCTTATCACAATACTATTAGACAATATCCTGAGATAGAATACATCAACAAGTATCAAGAACAAACATTATTCGATTCTATATGCGTATAAGATTCACTGGTGAAAAAGAAGAATCCATTAAAAGATTGTATTCTGACATGCTTGATATTCTATCCATGGTCGGAATACCGGTAGAAGATTTGCCTTCCGATCGAAGAAGGGAGAAAATGGCAGGAGCGTGTCTTGCTACTGGGCAAATCATATCATCTTTTAAACAGGCAAAATCCGTAATGAATGGTTCTTTCCTTAAGACACGTGATATAATTAGTTTTGAAAACACGCATTACGGTGAACATATCTCACCAGGATCTTATGACGACATTCGCCGCAAAGACTTGAAAATCCTTGTAGAGGAAGGCCTTGTTGTTAATTCCTCATCCATAGACCAAGCCGCCACCAACAATCCAAACCGTGGATACTCACTTGATGCACAATTCGCCAATCTTCTAAAGGCGTATGGCACAAAAAAATGGGATGAGCGGCTGTCTGTCTTCATTGAAATGCGCCAGAAAGTAAAGCAAGAACTTGAGAAAAAAAGAATGATGGCCAAGATACCGGTCACACTACCATCCGGCATTGCTTTGGAATTATCATCTGGCGAACACAATCTCCTTCAAAAGAAAATAATTGAAGAATTCCTACCTAAATGGGGCATGGGTGCAAGTGTATTATATGTTGGTGATACATCCAACAAATATCTGTTTCTTGACAACAAAGCATTGGAATCTCTTCACTTTTTTCCCATCGATCATGATGAATTACCCGATATTGTCGCTTATAGCAAAGAAAAGAACTTGTTGTATCTTATAGAAGTTGTCCACAGTTCTGGCCCGATGGACGAACTGCGAGTAGCAAGGCTGAAGAAAAAACTTGCAGATTGCACGGCCAATATTGTGTTTTTCACCGCATTCCTCAGCCGTAGAATGTACCAGAAATATTGTTTAAATATTGCTTGGGAAACAGAAGTTTGGATTGCCGAAATCCCTGACCATCTGATACATCTCAATGGATACAAATACTTGGAAATTAACAAATAGATATATTGCAATGACCCCTAAAGAACTCGGATACTATATGCCTGCCGAATGGGCAACACATAAGGCAACATGGCTCAGCTATCCCCACAACGAGGATTCCTGGCCTGGAAAGATAGAGACTATATTCCCATCGTATCACATTTTCATTAAGACACTTGCAGAAGCCGAGGATGTCCATATCAACGTTCAGAACGAGGCTATGCGGCAACATGTGGCACAGGCTCTCGAAGTGATAGGAACCGACATGAATCGTATTTTCTTCCACCTGTTTCCGACCAACGATGCCTGGTGCCGAGACCATGGTCCCGCCTATCTGCTTAATAGAGATAATCCGGGGCAACATGCCATAGTGAATTGGAACCACAATGCTTGGGGAGGAAAATATCCCTTTGAATTGGACACCCAGATACCGGTGCACATATACAATTGCCTTCATCAGTCAGACCCCGACCTCAAATTGTTTGAGCCCGGTATCGTTATGGAGGGAGGCAGTATTGATGTGAATGGGGTGGGGGATTTGCTTACCACAACCTCCTGCCTACTTAATCCGAACCGCAATCCCCACCTCAATCAGCAACAGATAGAAGGCTATTTGCGTGACTATTATGGTGTGGACAATATTATTTGGCTCGGAGAAGGAATTATGGGCGATGATACCGACGGACATGTGGACGATCTCAGCCGTTTCATCTCCGAGGATACGATAATTACAGCTGTGGAAGAAGACAGTTGGGATGAAAACTATGAAGTGTTGCAGAAAAATCTCAAGAAACTCAATTCCTGCCGACTTGCCAATGGCAAGCAACCCACGATTGTGGAATTGCCAATGCCCGATATGGTTTTTTATGAAAACCAGCGGTTGCCTGCAAGCTATGCCAATTTCTATATAGCCAACGACAAGGTGATTTTCCCCACCTATCGTTGTCTTTCCGATAACGAGGCTGCCTATATACTTGAAGCCTGTTTCCCGGATAGGGAGATAATCGGAATCGACAGCACCGATATTGTGTGGGGGCTGGGCTCTTTCCACTGCCTATCGCAGCAGATTCCTCAGTAGGGATTTGCTCTATTAATAAAAAAAAAGAGTGGGGATGCATCCGAATTTGGTTCTGCATCCCCACTCTTTTATTATCATACTCAGAATCGGGAGAAGGGATGTTTGCGCCAGTAGAGTATCAATATCAAACCAACCAGCATGCCGCCTAAGTGCGCAAAGTGAGCAATACCGTCGGAGGTCATGAACAAGCCGTCCAGCAATTCGATAGCGGCATAACCAATCACAAACCATTTGGCCTTGATGGGCATGATGAAGTATAGGTAAATGCGTTCGTTGGGGAACATCATGCCGAATGCAAGCAGTATTCCATACACGGCACCGGAAGCCCCCACGGTAATAGTCCAACCTGGAACGATAAGATTGCACAAACCAGCTCCTATGCCACAAACTAGATAGTAAAAGAGAAACCTGCGCGAACCCCAGTAATTCTCCAATACGTAGCCGAACATCCATAAGGCAAACATGTTAAAAAATATGTGGCTCCAACTGCCATGCATGAACATGTATGTGAGCAACTGCCATATACGGAAACGGCCAGTCCATGCTGCATTCAGTGCACACATGGTAGTAATACCATTATAGTTGTATTTCTCTAGCACCATTGTGGCGAGGAACACTATGAAGTTGATAATAATCAGGTTCTTCACCACGGGGGGTAACATTCTGAACCCTTGGGGAGCGTATTCTGACATGTCTTTTATTAATTAGATATTAGTTTTCAGTATTTATAAATAAAACACTACTGGATATTTAGGATTTTCTCGGGAGGTACAATGGCCATGGTTTTTTTGCCGGAAGGACTGATTTGCGGCACTTGACAACAAAAAAGGTCTGCCATTATCTGTTGCATTTCTGTCTGTTGGAGCACAGTATTGCTTTTCACCGCCATCTGTCGGGCCAAAGAACGGCATAAACATTGTTTTCTGTCTGAAAACTTCTGCAACATGGAGCCTTTGTAGTCAGAAATCATTTTGTCAAATAATTGTTGCAGTTCGCTTTCTTTTACATCGGGGGGGGTGGCAGTGACCACAAAAGTGGTCTGGCCTATCGAGCCTATTTCAAATCCGTAACCTTTCAAGTCGCTGCAAAGTTCGTTGAAAATGTCAGCATCGGCGGGAGAGAATTGGCAGTTGACAGGAAATAGTAAATGTTGTGCAGCTACTTGTTCGCTGGCACTATTGAAACGCTCAAAGAGTATCCGTTCGTGTGCTGCCTGTTGATCCACTATCAGCAGGCCGGATGGCATTGAACAGACAATAAAGCTGTTCTTTATCTGAATACAAGGATTGTGCACCACTTGCTCGCGTTTGTCGTCGATGCCATTCTCGTCCCCGGAATCCATCTTCAAAACGGGATCGGGGGGTGGTGTTTTTTCTTTTTCAATGTCGAAAAATGAAGTCCATTTCGACGAAACGGGTTCACGATGTTCGGTTGGCTGAAAAAAACTGCTCGTTACGCCTTTTGATGAAACTGTATTGCCTGTTTTGGCTTTGCCGTTCATCTCGAAAGGATTGTAGTCTGGGTTGTAGTGCACCTGTGGTTGAGGTGGTACGTATCCTTTGGGAGCTGGAGGAATGTCCACTTCCTGAATGGGATTGAACAACAGCTCGTTGCCCAAACTGAATTGTCCCAATGCTTTCTTTGTGGCAGCCCTTAGTATGGCGAAAAGGGCACTTTCATCGATAAACTTCACCTCGGTCTTGGTGGGGTGAATGTTCACATCGATACGGCTGGGATCCACCTCCAGACGCATGAAATAAGTAGGGTAGTAGTGCTCCGGGATTATGTCTGTATAAGCTTTCTCGATGGCCGCACTGAGGGCAGGGTGTTTTATGAATCGGTGGTTCACAAACAGGTATTGTTCCCCACGGCTTTTGCGGGAAAACTCAGGCTTTGAAACATACCCGGATATTTTTACTATATCGGTAGACTCGTTCACTGGATAGAACCGTTCCCGATAGCTTTCGCCGAACACTTGGCTTATCCGTTCTGCAAAATTGCCACCATGAAGGTCGTATAGAATCCTGCCGTTGCTATGAAAGGAAAAGTCTATATCGCAGTTTATTAGAGCTATTCGTTTGAATATTTCCTCGATATGGCTCAACTCGATACTATCCTTTTTTAGGAAGTTCCTTCTAGCAGGCACATTGTAGAATAGATTCTTTACAGCTATCGATGTTCCAAAAGGACAGGCACAGGGTGTCTGCTCTTTCACATCGCTGCCCTCTATTATCACTTGGGTGCCCAATTCGCTGTCGTGCATTCTGCTTTTAAGCTCCACCTGGGCGATGGCTGCTATCGATGCTAGGGCTTCGCCTCGGAACCCCATCGTATGGATTGCATAGAGGTCGTCGGCCTTATGAATCTTCGATGTGGCGTGGCGTTCAAAACACAGACGGGCATCGCTGTCGCTCATGCCACATCCGTTATCAATTACTTGTATCAACGACCTCCCTGCATCTTTCACTATCAGCTGTATTTTGGTCGCTCCAGCGTCCATGGCATTTTCGAGCAACTCTTTCACAGCCGAAGCCGGGCGGTCAACCACCTCGCCTGCAGCAATTTGGTTGGCCACACTGTCGGGCAGTATGTTGATAATATCGCTCACTTAACCGGGGCTGATTGGGCTATTATTGTATCGTTGGCGTGGGCAAGAATATCGGCCAACATCTCTTCGTTGCTCATGCCCACACGCGGAATGGTGATGCGGATTTGGTCAGCCATATAGTGGTCGGGAAATTTGTCCACAAATATTTGGTAAGCCTCGCGGGCTTCCTCGTATTGACTGTTCAATTCGTATGTATGACCTTTCAGCATATAGCAGTCGGGAATGGCCTGAAAATCCGGGTAGTTGTTGATTACCCGATCATACAACTGTATGGCTCTCTCGGTGTGAAGCACATTGCTCTGCACATCGGCGGCTTTCATTAGGTACTGGGGCGTGAGCGGGTCGTCAGGATATTTGGATGCAAACGATTCGTACAACGCGGTCAATTCATCGGCTGTTGCTGGGTCAGCGGCAATGGCCAATTCGAAAAGTGAGTCCTCGAAGTCCTCTATTTGTTCCACTCGTTCTTCCCTGCTGGGACCACAGGCAACCAACATGGCAGCCGCAACGAATATCAAAGCATACTTTTGTAGATTCTTCATGATTGATGTTGTTTTGTTCAATTAGTTGATTTATTGAATATAAAATATATTATCTTCAAGATAGACTTTATTTTCTTTTCATTCTGTAAGAAGTGCGCACCTTCCCGCTAATCACATCGTTTAACTTACGTTTGAGCATGGTTTTGCGCAGGGTGCTGAGGTGGTCGGTAAACACTTTCCCTTCCAGGTGGTCATATTCATGTTGGGCCACGCGGGCAAACATTCCGTGTATCTCATCTTCGTGCATCTGCCAGTTTTCGTCAAACCAACGCATCACGATACCTTCGGTTCTCAACACATCTTCGTGGATGTCGGGAATACTAAGGCATCCTTCGTTGAAATACTCTTTCTCACCTATATATTCCAGTATTTCAGGATTAATCAGGGTGTGCTGTTCTGCCACGGGACCATAGGTGTCGGTTTTCTCGTCGTAAGGACGGAACCCAATCACCACCAAGCGTATGGAGAGGTCTATTTGGGGGGCTGCAAGTCCCACACCGTCGGCGGCATACATGGTCTCATACATGTCCGCTATCAATTTTTCCAGTTCAGGATAATCCTTATCTATAGGTTTAGCTATTTTGCGCAGTGTGGGATGGCCTAAGCCGATAATTGGATAAATCATTTCTGTTATATGTTGTTATTATTGTTTCTCTGATGTGGTTTTTCGATATCATTGCAGCGTTCGCATATAGTCCTGCAGCATAATGGTCGCACTCACTTGGTCCACCATACCTTTGTCCTGACGTTGTTTCTTTTTCAGCCTACCATCTATCATGGCCTGAAACGCCATCTTCGAGGTAAACCGCTCATCGATACGGGCTATTTCTTTTTCGGGGAAGGTCTGGGCCAGCTGCTGAACAAATGGCTCTATGATTTTGGACGACTGCGAAGGGGTGTTGTCCATGTGTTTGGGCTGCCCTACCACAAAGATGTCTACAGGCTCTTTCTGGCAGTACTCTTTCAAAAATTGCATCAACGTAGGTGTGGCAACAGTGGTCAGTCCTGTCGCTATTATACGCTCCGGATCACTCACAGCAATCCCTGTACGCTTTATACCATAGTCAATTGCAAGAATTCTACCCATTCTGATATCTGTTTTTCAAAACTGCAAAAATACTAATTTTTTTTGATACATTACACATTTTTCTCCCAATGGACTTTTTTCCACTATTTTGGAATGCACTTGTTTTGTCCCAAACTGGTTTTCTTTGGTCTTCTGAGCAACCCATTTCCCCCTTTTTTGAGCCTTTTTCCCTGAAGTAACACTACTCTTTTTCTCCCGTACTTACCTATGAAGTTGTTTCTTGGTTTTAAGTTGTTTTCATCCAGTGTTTTACTTCCTAACCATAAATTACATTTCTCTCATTTACTTCGAAAATACCTTTTTTCATATTGAGTGAGACCGTTTTCCACTAATGTTGGCATGTTTTTTCCTTGCCGATTTATCAACCATCCAATTAACCGTTTTTCCGATTCCATTGTGATACTTTATATTATTGTTATTATCTTGATTACAATATTTTATATTATGCTATTTCTACCTACACTTGATTTTATCTTCTGTGCTTTAATCATCACCCATCTAGGTGAAAAAAGTTTTTTTTCTTGGTGAATGAAAAAAAATGTGTATCTTTGCAGCCGATTTCGAAAGTATGAGATCTGGTCCCATAGCTCAGTCGGTTAGAGCAACTGACTCATAATCAGTGGGTCCTTGGTTCGAGCCCAAGTGGGACCACTTTTTTTAGCTTAAAGTTTAAAGTTATCGCAGTTGCGCAATAGGGTGACAGGATAGATTTTAAACTTTAATCTTTTGAAATATCAAACAATTTAATATCAAACATCAAATATAATTAGTACTATGAATATTGATTGGCAAAACCTCCCTTTTGGTTACGTGAAAACCGATTATAACGTCCGTTGCTGGTATCGCAATGGTCAGTGGGGCGAAATTGAAATCTCTTCCGAAGAGTATCTCCCCATACACATGGCTGCCTCCAGTCTCCACTATGGTCAGGAGGCTTTTGAAGGTTTGAAAGCTTACCGCTGCAAGGATGGCAAAATCCGTATGTTCCGTCCCGAAGCCAATGCCGAGCGCCTGCAGAGCACCTGCCGTGGCATCATGATGCCCGAACTCTCCACTGAGAAATTCGTTGAGATGTGCAAGAAGGTCATCAAGCTCAACGAGCGTTTCATTCCTCCTTATGGCACTGGCGCCAGCCTCTACCTCCGTCCTCTGCTCATCGGCACCGGTATTACCGTTGGTGTTAAACCTGCCGACGAATACCTCTTCCTCATTTTCGTCACTCCTGTAGGTCCCTATTTCAAGGGCGGTTTCAAGGCCAACCCCTATGTCATTACCCGCAAATATGACCGTTCCGCTCCTCTCGGCACCGGTGTCTTCAAGGTGGGTGGCAACTATGCCGCTTCCCTCCGCGCCCATGTCGAAGCCTGCCATGGTGGTCAGTATGCTTGCGAGTTCTATCTCGACGCTAAAGAAAAGAAATATGTTGACGAAGCCGGTGCAGCCAACTTCTTCGGCATCAAGAACGACACCTATGTCACTCCCAAGAGCACTTCCATCCTGCCCTCCATCACCAACAAGAGCCTCATGCAGTTGGCCGAGGATATGGGCATGAAGGTGGAACGTCGCCCCATCGCTGTTGATGAACTTGCCGAGTTCCAGGAAGCCGGTGCTTGCGGCACTGCTGCTGTCATCAGCCCCATCGAACGTCTCGACGATCCCGAGACTGGCAAGAGCTATAACTTTGGCAAAGAACCCGGTCCTTGGAGCAAGAAGCTTTATGAGCGTCTGCGTGCCATCCAGCTGGGCGAATACGAAGATGTCCACAACTGGAACACCATCGTTGAATAAGACACTAGTTGAGATTTAAATAATCTCTACTCCCGCATCACTTCTGGTGCGGGAGTTTTTTTGTGTAGGCCAGACTGTTCCTCCATTTCAGTAACCCCCAATCGGTCATCAGATATGATGCAAATGGACTATTACACAAGAATACAATGCTTTATGGTGTCATTTTCCTAATGACCGTTATTATAAAAACTGCAATATGGTTTATTGATTTCCAGCTTCTTACAACGTGTGTATTTTTTTTTTCTTCTGCTAATGTTCAATTTGGGATAAAGAGACCTGAATAAGCGGGAAAGAATATACACGTCGGCCAAACGACTGATTTGGGCTCCAACTCCGCTTACAGTTCACTATTCTTCCAACCCATCTTTAATTCTTCTTCAGTATAGAGGTTAATGAAAGTCTGCCCTTGTTTTGCTCATATAGGTCCCGGTACACCTCCTCGAAGAACTTCTCCGATCGCCTGGCGTTTGCATCCGAGAGTGTGCTGCGTTTGGGCACTTTCTCAATGCCT
>ONQD01000020.1 GCA_900319865.1 uncultured Bacteroidales bacterium
GAGAATCTCTCTCCTGAAGAGAAAGCCGCTCGCAAGGAGAAAATATACAACGATTTCGCAATCCAGAGCGACCGCGTCCACACAGTCGACCAGCTCCTCAAGGCCTACACCCTTTTCGAGAAGGATATCGACTATATCGTCGACGAGAACCGTCAAGTCAAGATTGTCGACGAGCAGACAGGCCGTATCATGGAAGGCCGCCGCTGGAGCGATGGTCTGCACCAAGCTGTCGAGGCCAAGGAAAACGCCAAGGTCGAAGCCGCTACTCAGACCTATGCCACCATCACCCTCCAGAACTACTTCCGTATGTACAAGAAGCTGGCTGGTATGACCGGTACCGCCGAAACCGAAGCAGGTGAATTCTGGGACATCTACAAGCTCGATGTAGTGGTCATCCCGACCAACCGTCCTATCGCGCGTATCGATATGGACGACATGATTTACAAAACCAAGCGCGAGAAATACAAAGCCGTCATCGACGAGGTGGAACGCCTCATCGGCATCGGCCGTCCTGTTCTGGTGGGTACCACCAGCGTCGAGACCTCCGAGCTGCTGAGCAAAATGCTCAAGATGAAACACATTGAGCACAGCGTCCTCAACGCCAAGTTACACCAGAAAGAGGCCGAAATCGTTGCCCATGCCGGTGAACCCGGCCACGTCACCATCGCCACCAATATGGCTGGTCGTGGTACCGATATCAAGCTGAAAGGTGGAGTGCGCGAAGCAGGCGGTCTTGCCATCATCGGCACCGAACGCCACGAGTCCCGCCGCGTCGACCGCCAGCTGCGTGGTCGTGCCGGCCGTCAGGGCGACCCGGGCAGCAGCCTCTTCTTCGTCTCTCTCGAAGACGACCTCATGCGCATCTTCGGCTCCGACCGCATCGCCAGCGTCATGGACCGCATGGGTCTCCAGGAGGGCGAAGTCATTCAGCACTCCATGATTACCAAGCAGATTGAAAAGGCGCAGAAGAAAGTGGAGGAAAACAACTTCGGCATGCGTAAACGACTCCTCGAGTACGACGACGTGATGAACAACCAGCGCACCGTCATCTACAACAAGCGCCGCAACGCCCTTTACGGCGACCGCCTCAGCATCGACATCAGCAACATGTTCTACGACACTTGCGCCCTTCTCTACGACGATGCAGCCCACAATCACGACTTCGAGGCCTTCAAGATGGAGATGATACGCATCTTTGCCCTCGACATCCCCTTCACCGAGAGACAGCTCTTCAATGCCCGCCACGACGACGCCGTCAAGATGCTCTACGACATGGTCTACAAAACCTACAAGGAACGCATGCAGCGCATCAGCGACCTCGCCTACCCCTTCATCAAGAACATCTACGAGAATTCCAACTACATCAACGTTGCTTTCCCCATCACCGACGGCAAAAAGACCCTCAATGTGGTCACCCCCGTCAAAAAGTCTTACGAGAACAAGGGCCGCGAGGTTCAGCTTAGCATCGAGAAAGGCATCACCCTTGCCATTATCGACGACCTCTGGAAAGACCACCTGCGCGAACTCGACGAACTGAAGACCAGTGTCCAGAATGCCAGCTATGAGCAGAAAGACCCCCTCTTGATTTACAAGTTCGAGAGTTTCGACCTCTTCCAGAAAATGTTGCTTGAAATCAACCGCGAAATCTCTTCCTTCCTCATCCGTGCCAGCCTCCCCGTCCGTGAGGAGAGCGACATGCATGAAGCACGGCAACCCCGTCGCGACAACCGTCACCTCAAGGCCAGTCACGACTCTGCCGCCACCGAGACCCAACGCGCTATGGACCAAGCCGCACGTCAACAAACCGGCGAGCGTCCCAAGCCCCAGCCCGTCCACGTCGAGAAGAAAGTGGGCCGCAACGACCCCTGCCCCTGTGGAAGCGGCAAGAAATACAAGAACTGCTGTGGCCGTGACGCCGAATAAATAGTCCGCCACACATCCACACCATAAAAAAGGGAAGCCATCCAGCTTCCCTTTTTTTGTCTTGTTGTTCTAAGCCTCAGGGCTTCAATATTCGGGCTGTTGGGCTGCTGGCATGCATAAAATAGAAACAAGCATTCTCTGCCTTCATTTTCTCCAACAGTTTGCAGCGGCTCTCAACAGCCTTCTCATTTTCAAAATCATAGCGAGCACACATCTCGGGGTGAGCCACCTGCATATCCTCCACATGCACCAGGTCGCCCAGCACCCAATAGTTCTTCACAGCATATACCGTATGTCCCGGTGTGTGCCCCGGTGCCGGGAAAGTGCGTATACATCCCAGCAACGAGTCGCCCGCATTAAATAACTCTATTCTGCCGTCATACAGCTCCAGCATCCGCTTCACCTGTTCATTCTGTTCCTTCAGCGGCCCAGAGACCCAGGCATCCAGCTCCTCATGCGGTATATGCAGTGTGGCTTTGGGGAAAGCCGCTTTCCCCTGTGCCGTAAACAGTCCGCCGATGTGGTCAAAGTGCAAGTGCGTAAAGCAAATATCGGTAATTGAGTCACCGCTCAAACCCATGTCCACCAGTTTACTCATCAGCTGTCCCCCATTGCCTTCACCAACTCCACAGTCGAAAAGCACTTTCATTCCTTTCCCGAAAAGAGCGTATACATTAATTCCCGCCTCGGCCTTTCCGTCGGGCATATATTCGGCTATCACCGTATCATCATATCCCTCAAACAATTCAGCCGACATAAACTGGTCCTTATCCCTTATACCGACCAAAAGCTTTATTCCTTGCGGCGTTTCAAGTCCCACTATACCCTCTTTGCTTTTTCTCAATTGGCACACATCGCTGTCGCCTTCCGCGGCGGCCTCCTGCGGTTGGGGATTGTTACATCCTATGGCAACAGCCAACGTCGCCACCATCATCATTAAATAACTAACGTGTCTCATAACAGTATTATTTTCGGTTAATAATAATATCTTTCTCCCGATTCTCCCGCACGCTTCAGTTCAGCACCGCGCTACTCTCCCACCCCGTTGATGGGCAGCACTATCTTCCGCAGGTTCTCTATATCCAGCTGCTGATACTGCAAGTTCGACGGGTCGGCAAACAGTTTCCGGTTGTTGTTATATGTCTCCCGGTCGTATTCCGTCGCCTTCAGGAACAGCCCGTGTGCCACAGCCCGCTTATATTCCTCAAAACTCATACTGCCCTCTTCCCAGCGTTTCTTCTCGGCCGCAGTGATGTATTTCGAATACTTTGCATTCAGCCCACTCGATATTCTTTCCGCCCCGTGTGCCTCGGGGTTCTTCTCCATTGTCTCAGCATAGTTGCGCGTCAGTCCGGGGAAGTCGGCCCACGATGTCACCGTAGTCTCCAGCAGTTTCAGGTTCTTCCGGTTGGCATCAGTATAATAGCCCAAGTATGCATGGCAAGGTTCCACAAATATCACGGGCTTCAACCCTATCTTGCGCATTATCGAGGCAAAAAACACACACGCGTCTATACAGTTGGCCTGCCGTGTGTTATACACCTCATCGAAGAAACGGATATGCTGCACATACGAACGTTTCGTGCGATTGGCCGCACACGAGATGGACGAATAGCTAATGCCCCTGTCCAGCGCATAATACCATATTGCCTCCACCTGGTTCACCACGCTCTTGGCATCTTTCTGGTAACCCGTAATGCGCGACACCACACCCTGGTCCAACATTCCCGTCAGGATGCTGTCTATATAAGGATGCTCCTCGTTCACATAGGCTGCAAACAGCCATCTGAAATCATGCAGATTGTTCTCGTCGTCACGCACCATCAGCAGGCAGTCGTTGGCCGAGCGGAAATTCAGCCTCACATTCTTCACATCCACCTCCTCGTCGTTGATATAGCAGGTAAACGTAAGGTCGGCTATTCCTTGCTGCCTCAGCAGATACAGCTTGTCGTACTTCCATTTTATCGACGGATAGAACGTATACCGCACATCCTTCAGCGGCAGCACCTCCTGCACTATGGTCACATAGTTCAATATCGACGAGTCGATGTCGATACGCAGCACCGCATTGCTCACCGGCGCCGTCACCGAAACGATAAACAGCGCGTCGCCGTCGCTCTGCCCGGGATAAGGTGTGGCCAAACTCGACACCCCCAGCACCAGCGAGGGGTAGAACTGGCTCTCCAAAAAGGCGTTATACTCCACACTAAACTGCACCTGACTCGGACTGTACACCTTCGGTTTCTTATGGTGACAGCCAGCAGCTAGCAACAACGCTACCCCCATCAGCAATGCACCCTTCAACAATTGTCTGTATCGATACATCGTCCGTTCCTCCATTTTTTATTGTCAGCTCAATATACCCGACACTATCACCACCAGCAACGCCAGCGGCACCACATAGCGTGCCAGGAACCGCAACACCGGATAGAACCCGATGCTCAGCGTGCCGTGATTCGACAGCTCGTCCTTCACCTCGTCCTCCGGCATCACCCATCCAAAGAATAATATCGCAAACAGTGCACAGAGCGGCGGCAAATAGATACTGTTCAGCCGGTCAACAAAGTCGAACAGCGTCAGGTTGTTCACCGTCACATGCGACAGGCTGCCCATCGACAGCGAGAACACCAGTCCCAACGCAGTGGTCAACCCGAAGAACAACAAAGCACCCGCCGTGCGGCTGGCATGCGTATGTTCGCAGAATGTAGCCGTCAACGCCTCCAGCAGCGAAATGGCACTCGTCAGCGCCGCCACCGTCAGCAGCACAAAGAACAGCACTGCAAACACGGTCCCCGCACCGCCCATCAAGTTGAACACATTGGGCAGCACACAGAACACCAGTCCGGGACCACCGGCCGGGTCTAATCCGCAGCTGAACACAGCAGGGAAAATGGCCAGACCCGCCAACACAGCAATCAGCGTGTCGCACACCGTAATCCACATGGCAGTCTTGAAAATATTGTCCGACAGCGGGATATACGAGCCGTACACAATCATCACACCCATGCCCACACTCAGCGAGAAAAGTGCCTGACCCAATGCGGCAAGCACCCCTTCGCCCGTAAGCTTGCTGAAGTCGGCCGAAAAGAGATACTCCACACCTTTCCCTGCGCCCGGCAATGTAAGGCTCTTCACACACAGCACCAGTATCAGCAACACCAGCACCGGCATCAGCACTTTCGACACATTCTCAATTCCCTTCTGCACTCCGCCCAATATCACGGCCAGCACCAGCAACGAGAACACACCCAAAAACAGGGCAGGCCTCCAGGCATCGGTCGAGAACGCTTTGAAATAATCCGAAATAGCAGCCGCATCGGTACCCAGCGATCCCAGTGTACCCCGTGCTGCATCCCACACATATCCTGTGGTCCATCCCGAAAGCACCAAATACTGCGACAGGATGAAAAAGCTCGTCACCACTCCCAGCACACCCACCAGCATCCATCCCTTACGGTCGGGACGCAAAGTGCCGAAGGCCTTGATGGGAGTGTGCTGCGACCGGCGTCCTATCACAAATTCCGACATCATCAGCACCGAACCCAGCAGAAACACAAAACAGAGATACACCAGCAGGAACGCACCTCCGCCATACTTTCCACAGGTATACGGAAACCGCCATATATTGCCCAGTCCCACTGCCGAGCCCACGGCCGCCATGATGGCGCCCAAGTTCGAAGAGAATGATTTTTGTTGTGTTGCCATGACTTTTTTTGCTTTATTTTGTTCTTTATTACTTGTTTTTTCCTTTTGTTTTATCCCATATCGCCCTACCTGTTCCGCCCCAGCGTCCGTCGGCGAAGATTCGCTGTAGGTTCGCTATTGGTTCGCTCAGTTCACCCTCTCGGGATTCTCCTTCACAAAATCCCCCCACATCTGTTTGCGGCTCTTGGTGGTGCGGCGGGGCTTCAGCTGCTGCCGCAGTTCGCCCAGCGGGTCGGTCTGCTCCAGAAAACAGGTGTATGCCACCGCCAACGCGTCCGACGCATCTAGATACTGCGGCATCCCCTCAAACCCGAACACCGACTGCAGCATCATGGCCACCTGCTCCTTCGCCGCGTTGCCGTTGCCCGTCACCCGCTGCTTTATCGCCGCCGGCTCGTATTCGGTAAACGACAGGTCGCGGCTCATTGCCGCAGCTATGGCCACCCCCTGCGCCTTGCCCAGCTTCAGCATCGACTGCACATTCTTGCCCACAAAAGGGGCCTCGATAGCCAGATGGTCGGGGTGGTACGAGTCGATGATGCGCTGCGTGGTGTCATAAATCTTACGCAGCCGCAAATGGAAGTCGGCCATTTTGCGCAAATACAGCACATCCATCACCTCCAACCGCGGTTTCGGTCCGTCGGTGTCCAGCAGGCTGTAGCCCAATATCTGTGTGCCAGGGTCTATTCCAAGTATCAACATCGCGACATATTTTTTGCAAAGATACGATTTTTTTTCGTATCTTTGCATTTTTAATAATCAACAATAAAATAATTTAAACATATTGATATCATGGACAAACTGATAATCACCGCCGCCATCTGTGGCGCAGAAGTCACCAAAGAGCAGAATCCTGCAGTACCCTACACCGTTGAAGAAATCGTCCGCGAGGCCAAATCGGCCGTTGATGCCGGCGCTGCCATCGTGCACCTCCACGTGCGCTACGACGACGGCACTCCCACCCAGAGCCGCGACCGTTTCCAGGAATGCGAAGAGGCCATCCTCAAAGAGTGCCCCAACGTCATTCTCATTCCCTCCACCGGCGGCGCTGTAGGCATGACCCCCGACGAGCGTCTGCAAAGCACCGACACCACTCCCCTGCCCGAAATGGCCACCCTCGACTGCGGCACCTGCAACTTCGGCGACGAGATTTTCGACAACACCATGCCCACCATGCGCGCCTTCGGCAAACGCATGATGGAACGTGGCATCAAGCCCGAATACGAATGCTTTGAGATGGGTCACCTCGACACCATCCTCACCATGGCCCGCAAAGGCGAAGTGCCCGGCGCTCCCATGCAGTTCAACTTCGTCCTCGGCGTGCCCGGCTGCACCCCCGCCACCGTCGACAACCTCTGCTGGCTCGTCAAGAACATCCCCGCCGGCAGCACCTGGACCGCCACCGGCATCGGCCGCTACGCCTTCCAGCTCGCCGCTCCCGCCATCGTCATGGGCGGCAACGTTCGCGTAGGCTTTGAGGACAACCTCTATCTTGAGCGCGGCGTCCTCGCCAAGAGCAACGGCGAACTGGTCGACAAGGTAGTACGCATGGCCAAACTCCTCGGCCGCCCCGTAGCCACCAGCGACGAGGCACGCGAAATTCTCGGCCTCCGCAAATAATCAAGACTATTCGTTTATTGTTTTTTATCCTTTCGTGCCGGGGCAGTCAGACCCCAAACGCGTTCAGAATCCACAAGTCCCCTGATGGAGCCCCGGCTTTTTCCCTTCTTCCCCCTCCCCTTGAGCCACTCCACATTATCGCCCGTAGCTGAATGCACTATTCACCCCTACGCCTGACATCCGACTCTTTCAGGCAGCTCCCACGTGGGTCCCGCCGATAATGCACTCCTCCCTTTCTGCCACACACTTGTCAAACAATAAAAACATTTATTATAACACAACAAACATTTCAACATCCATCTCCGATGAAAAAAGTTCTTTTCACTCTGGCAGCTCTCCTTGTGAGCGTCGCCGCAATGGCTCAGAACGCCACTACCCAAGATGAGATGATGCGCCAATGGCGACAAATGCACCACAAGCGCACTGTCAATCCCCAAACAGCTCTCGCCAACATCCCCGCCGGCGAGGTTGCCCCGCAAGCCAAAAACAGCAAAGCCCTGCCCGACGACCGCATCTGGTTCCCCGGCGAGTGGGAAGAGGTGAAGGCCATCGTCGTCACCCCCTACTATACCTACCTCCCCGACTCCAACCTCGGCACCGGCCAATACTCGGCCGACCCCGTTGTCACAGGCGTGGCAGAATACTTCCAATATAACCCCTCCCGCGGTTGGGTCTCCATGAACACCTACGGCCCCTACCGCAGCGTCATGGACACCAACGGCTCCTTCGGACGCGTCTCCTTCCGCCTCATGGACGGCATCCAGCGCGGTCACGCCGAAGCCTGGGTTCGTGTGGAGAAAGCCGCCGACACCGCCAAAGTCATCCGCACTCTTAAACGCCTCAACCTCCGCCACGACAGCGTCCGCTTCATCATTGGCCCGGGCAACTCCTTCTGGTATCGCGACTGCGGCCCCATTTGCTTCTACTACGGTGATAAAGACAGCGTCGCCATGCTCGACTTCGAATACTACCCCGGCCGCGCTCTCGACGACTCCCTCCCCTCGCTCATCCATCAGCAAATGGGCATCCCCAACTATATTAACACCATCGAGTGGGAAGGCGGCAACTGTCTCGTCGACGGTGCCGGATTCCTCCTCTCCTCCGATGCTTTATATTCCAACAATAGCGACTCCTACGGCCAGATAACCTGGAACGGCCGCGACGTCTCCACCATCCACTACCAACACAAATCCAGCCTCACCCACTCCCGCACCCGTGAAGCCCTCCGCAGCCTCCTCGGCCAGCGCGAAACCCACATCCTCCCTGCCTACCGCTACGACGGCGGCACCGGCCACATCGACCTCTACGCCGACATGTGCGAGGAAAACGGCTTCGTCTTCTCCGTAATGCCCGATAACTATAGCTCTTGGACCGACTATGCCACCGGCTCGCGCAATATCGACTCCCTCTGCTCCTACACCTCCCTCTTCTCCCGCCCCTACTACAAAACCACCATCCCCTTCCCCTCGCGCGACAACGGTACCAATTTCTCCAACCAAAACGAATACAACCAGCAATACACCCGCACCTACAGCAACCACACTTTCGTCAACGACCTCATCCTCCAGCCCTGCTTCTCCGCTGTCACCAACGGCCAGCCCACTTCCGCCTGGGACCGTGCGAACATCGAGAAACTCAAAGCCGCCTACCCCGGCTACACCATCTACCCCGTTGACGTGCGCGACTTCGACGGCTCCGGCGGCGCCATCCACTGCATCACCAAGCAGATACCCGCCGACAACCCCGTCCGCATCCTCCACAAAAGCATCGTAGGCCCCGCCAACGACATGCGCGGCTCCGACATCCCCGTGTCGGCCATCATCACCAACCGCAGCGGCATCGCCCACGCCGAATGCATCTACCGCATCGACGGCGGCCAGTGGAACACCCTTAGCCTCAACGGCAACGGCAACAAATTCTCTGCCCTCATCCCCACCGCCTCCATCAACGAGCGCATCATCGACACCATCATCACTCCCGGCATGGACATCGACTCCACCGTCGCCTCCACCGACACCATCGTCTCCTATAACTACACCTTCTCCCACATCGACTCCCTCACCCTCGACAGCGTCTTCACCGTCGACACCGTCTACTCCTACATCAACACCTACAACTACGACACCACCTACTACAACGACACCACCACCGCCCTGCGCGACACCCTCATCACCTTCGAATACTACATCAGCGCCACCTCCAACAACGGCAAGACCATCACCAAGCCCATGACCGCTCACCAAGGCGGCTACTACTCCTTCTACTACGACGGCAACCTCCTCGACCTCGACAGCATCCGCTACGACTTCGACACCGAGCCCCGTCCCGCCACCGACATCACCTTCCTCTTCGACGCCAACCGCACCCATCCCGACACCTCGACCCGCTCACTCTCCATCCTCTCGCCCGAAAGCCAAGAGACCTTCGGCCAGTTCTTCCCCAACCCCGCCACAACCCAGGCCAGCATCGACATTGACCTCGCCAACGGCGGCAACTACCACGTAGCCATAGTCGACAACATGGGCCGCACCGTCCACACCACCCAACTGCAAACCGCCGGTTCCATCCGCTTCAGCATCCGCACCCAAAGCTTGGCACCCGGCATCTACAACGTCATCTTCTCCGGCAACGGCACCCGTACCGTCCGCCGTCTGGTAGTGAAATAACAACCCCGCCCCCTTCGGCGGACACCCTCCGCCCCGCGGACAAACCTTTTTTCACACCCAACCCCCACGGGGAGCGACCGTCACCACAGCCGCTCCCCTTTCTTTTTACCCCAAACCAATCATTAGTCCAAAACCGGTCATAACGCAAACCTATCATTAACCCCAAATCGGTCATTAAGATTTCTCCCCCTGCCGCCGCTCCAATCCAACACTCATCTTCTCATCTTCTCCTCACCCCTCTCCCCTACCCTCCCATCCCCTCCAACGTCCCCCTCTTCGCAACTCTCCTATCCCTTCCATCTTCGTTACTCCCCTATTCCTTCCTACCATCCAACCCATCCCAATCCCTCACCACCTCCCTCCCCTATCCCCAGCCACCACGCAACACAAACCATCCACCCTCAACCCGCATCCATCCCGCTTTCGCTAACTCTTCACCTTCTAAAAAGCTCTTTCTTAGCTTCTCTTAAGCACGATGGTATACAGCAACTCGCGAAGTAGTCATTATCCACTTAACCCAAAACGGAGCTGCGACTAACTGCGATTGTTAATGCTGCAAACATAAAAGTGAGACCCATACAAATCACCCCGAAGGGGTGAGATATGAATAACACCGTACAAGCCGCTGGCGCAGTGCGGTGATTCTCTGGAGTATCGGAATGCGTCCCGATAGGGACGCAACACAGAAAGCAAGTAATCTTATTAACCCCACACGAAGCGAAGTGCCGTGTGGGGTGGGGCCAGATAACTTAATTCTGCGTGCCAGAGGCACGCTACTGTATTGAACGTTATACTGTTGCGTATCTCCAACACGCATGGGATGGGCATTATTCCCCCACACTGCACACCTTCGGTGTTTAGTGTAGGGTTAATTGCTTTTTATCGGGCACCAAAGGGACAAAACAGTCAACTATAGCATAAGTGCTGAAAAAACTGAATGTCCACAATAAGGATGCATCTGCGAGATGATCGTGGAAAAGTGGAGCCACGAATTCATTTAGGGTTTTGCCCTTATTCAGGGCGATTGGTTTGCATCTCATTTACCCAAGGCGTCGCCATTGGGCTAAATATGTCTATGCCCTTTCAGGGCTTTTTTTAGAGGTTACCGATTGTTTTCTTTCCTTGGCAGCGTGGCGGCGGTTGACGGGAGGGCAATTATTGGGTGGCGAGGGGATGCAAAGTGGTGATTTTATGGAGTGATAGAGTGGAAAGGAAAAAGAAAGGACCGGGATGAGATGGTATGGATATAGGTGTTTGGGGAAAGGTTGGTGTTTTTTGAGGAAAAATGCGACAATGTGTAAAAAAAATTATGTATATTTGCACATTGAAATAATCTATACAAACAAAATAAAAAAACATATAAAACAACAGATTATGAATAGAAAGTACATTTTTGAAGGAACGCTTTTGAGAAAGCGGGCCATGATTATGCTCTGTCTGTTGGGGTTGGCGACCTCCGCAGCATGGGCTCAGACAAATGTGTTGACCGTGACTGGCACCCAGGTGCCCCCCACCAAGGTGTATGACGGAACCACCTCGACCACTGTGACCGTGGGTACAGTGAGCGGTGTGGCAGACGGCCACATTGTATTTGTTTACGGCAACGGCCAATACCTGACCAAGACCGCCGGCACGAACAAGGATGTGGTGGTTACCTATTCGATAGGCGGCCCCGACGCAGCCTACTATACTGCCCCCGCAAACGACACCCTGACTGCCGACATCACACCGAAACAGTTGATGATTAGCGGCACGGTTGTGGACAGCAACAAAATCTACACCCGTGGCAACTATCTGGGAATCCAGCTGGTGGGTACGCTGATTGGCGTGGTGGATTCGGACTTTGTGTTTCCGCAGGCCACCGCACACTTTTTGGATGTGAACGTGGGCGTGGACAAACCCGTACAGGTGGACTATATGCTGTATGGCACCAATGCCAATAACTACCTGGCCCCACTGCCCGACACACTGACTTCGACCATCCTGCCCAAACCCCTGGACGCTACCGGAGTGGTGCTGGAGCTGAACAAAGAGTATGACGGTACTACCTACTGCCGCGTGATTGACCCGGGCTATGTGAGCGGTGTGATAGACAACGACACAGTGATGCATGCCTTGACCGCAAACTACGTCATGCCGACTCCCAACATCATGGCAGTTATAAGTGTGAACCATGTGCTGACTGGCCCCCAGAGCTACAACTATGTGGTGGTGGACACCAACTTCTACGTGGGAAGCATATTGAAACGCCACGTCACTATCGAGGACTACCAGATTCAGGCAGTGAAGGAATATGACGGCACCGACAACGCCATAGTGCTTTCGGAAGGAACACTGGGCAATGTGCTGCTGAACGAGGAAGTGACCCACACCCTGACCGCCAATTATAACGATGCCGAGCTGGGACACAACAAGACCATCACCGTGCATGTGACCCTTGACGGAGCAGACAAGGCCAACTATAGCGCCCCAAGCGACATTGTTTTCACCACCGAAGGAAAGATTATTGAACCTACCGAGCTGGCCGTGATAGGCGAGGATGGCGAATATGTGATGCCCGTGAACGCCAACGGTTTTTGCGAAGGCAGCAAGGGTGCCATCCGCTTCCATGTGCAGAAGGGTGAGCCCACAATGTACCGCCTGCTGTTTAATGACGAGGCTCAGGCCGCAGGATTTGACAACACCGGATGGATTTGGCTGACAAGCGACACAGTAGAATTCATGATTCCGACGAACTGCCCCGGAGGCAACTACGCAGTGTCGCTGGTGCTGATGAACGAAGCCATGGTGCAGACCAATCCCTACACCACAACATTTAAGATGAGCATGTCGAACCACTATCTTGTTCAGGTGTTCGACGATGTGGTGAGCATTGACAACTCCGGCAGGACCGACGGTATTCCCAACAGATTTACCGCTTTCCAGTGGTATCGCGACGGAAACAAGCTGGACAACGCCACCAAGCCCTACTATCAAGAGAAAGGCGGACTGAACGGCAGCTACTCGGTGTATGTTACACTGAACACCGAAGAGAACGCCTGGGTATGCCCCATCACGCTGCACAGCGTGCCTACCTCGAC
The DNA here is from genome assembly GCA_900319865.1 of uncultured Bacteroidales bacterium. Taxonomy (GTDB): domain Bacteria; phylum Bacteroidota; class Bacteroidia; order Bacteroidales; family P3; genus Colimorpha. Next base: position 12,995 of record ONQD01000020.1, read on the forward strand.
AAAACAGGTGCATGTGTATCCCAACCCGGTGATGAACAACACCACCGTGAGACTGGAAGGATTTGAGGACGGCGAGCATGTGATGACCATCCACAACAGCTACGGCGTGGAACTGTTCCGCCTCACCTTCAACGGCATTGAGAAGACACTGGACATGAGCAATATGCCTCAGGGACAATACATGATTAGCGTTGACGGTGTTGCCGCCAAGGCCATGAAAATGTAACCAGTAAGAAATAAAACATAGAGACAAACGAAACAGGCCAGCCCGCAGGGCGGCCGAACAACAATAAAAAAAGAAAATCTATGAAAAAAGGAATCATAACAATAATGCTGCTGGTGGCTGGTTTGACCGCCTCGGCACAGATGACAGACCACATCAGCAACCTGCAGGTGAATTTGGGCGGCGGAGTGCACATGCTGAAGTATAAACCCGTCAACGGAGACCTCAGACTGGGATGGGGCGGACTGGCCGAAATACAGTATCAGGCCATGTTCAACCACCATTTGGGAATAGGCATTGGAGTGCAGGTGAGCAACCTGAACGGCAAAGCCTACTATGACATGAGCTACAAGGCAACGGACTTCTGGCTGCCCGGAGCCATCTACCCTGCTACGGTGGAGACCAAATTCTACCACTGGGGTGAACGTCAAAGAGTATACCAGGTGAGTGTGCCCGTGGAGCTGATAGTCCGTGCCCCGCTGAGCGTGAGATGCGCCTTCCAGATGGGACTGGGTGCCACAGTGGACTTCCCCTTCAAGGCCACCTACAAACCCACTGACGGAAACTATGTGCGCACAGCCTATATGCCCAACACCAACGTGACTTACGAAGACATGCCTGAACACGGTCTGGGCACTTTCTCGTTTGGCAGTCAAAGAGAAGAAGAGCTGGAACTGAACAAATATGGCGTGGGCCTGCTTGCTGACCTGGGCTTTGTGATTAACCTGAGCAACAACACCGGACTGTATCTGGGTGTTTACGGCAACTACGGCCTGATGAACTACAACCCCAAACACGAGCAGAATCTGATGCTGGTGCAGGAAGGATACTACAGAAACACCTTTGCCTCGAACCAGGTGGGTAAGGTTTACCCGCTGGAAGCCGGCCTGAAGATTGGCCTGCGTTTCGGCATGGGCAAGGATGTGGACTGGAAGGCTAACCTGGCCGCTGAGCAAGCCGCTGCCGCCCAGGCTGAGGCCGAACGTCTGGAAGCCGCACGCCAAGCCGAGGCCGAGCGCCTGGCTGCCGAGCAGAAAGCCAAAGAAGAGGCCATGGCCAAGGCACGCGCCGAGGCTGAGGCAAAAGCAAAGGCCGAGGCTGACTCGATAGCCCGTGCACACGCAGCCGAGATGGCCAAGGCAAAAGCCGAAGCCGACGCACAGGCTGCAGCCCTGGCACGCGCCAAAGCACAGGCCGACTCGCTGGCAGCAGCAAAGGCCAATGCAGAAGCAAGACTGAAAGCTGAAGCCGAGGCAAGAGCCAAGGCAGAGGCCGAAGCCAGAGCACGCGCAAGAGCAGAGCAGAAAGCTAGAGAAGAGGTGGCATTTGTGACTGGATATAAAGACGTGGCCTACTTCGAGACCGCAAAAGATATGCCGATATTCGGCCAGCTAAACGAGGATTCGTGGGTGAATCTGAAAGAGATTATGGCCAAGAACCCCGACATCAAGGTGACCGTGACCGGACATACCGACAACGTAGGCAAGGCCGCGATGAATTTGAATCTGTCGAAGAGAAGAGCCGAGAACATCAAGAAGATGCTGGTTGAGAAAGGCATTGACGGCAACCGCATCCAGACCTTCGGCAAAGGCGAGACCGAACCTATCGAGAGCAACGATACAGAGGCAGGACGCGCCAAGAACCGCAGAATTGAAATCACCATCGGCAAATAAGACGATTGCCAAAAGTGATTGTTGAAGTTACCGCAGGCCGGCGAATGCCGGCCTGCGGTACTTTTATACACTTGGCGGAGATTGCTCAAATGGCTCATCCACTTATCAAGACTATTTGGTATGTACCTTCTTGGAAATAGTGACAAGTGGTGGCAGCACATCGGTATCTGCATGGAGGCAAGCATACGGCCCGTTAATCATAAACGAATTGGGGGCAGGCACAGCCAAGAAGGGAACAAAGACCCGGGGCCATCGAAAACAAAACGCCCGCCGGGGATAATGACGGCGGGCGAAAGGTGAAGGGAATACGAGAAGATGCGGAGTGAGATTAGAAGTCGTCGTTAGTGGCGGGATGTAGATAACGGTAGAGACTATAAAACTCGTCCACTATCTTCTTCATGGAAAACTTTTCGCGTTGGACACGGCCATCCAGCACCATCTGTTGGCGGAGCTGAGGGTCGGAAATGATGCGGTTGAGCTGGCTGGCGATTTCGGCCGGGTTGTTGGGATTGGCATAGAGGGCAGCATCGCCACCAGCCTCAGGCATGGAAGAGACATTGGATGTGACGACAGGAGTGTCGCAACACATAGACTCAAGAATGGGAATGCCGAACCCCTCGAAGAGGGACATATAAGCCGAAGCGATGGCGCAGGCATAGAGCGCGGGGAAATCGGTGAAATCGGCATTTTTGATGATATGAACCCGAGAAGAGAGGTTGAGAGAACGGATTGCCGATTGAAGCTCGGCCTGGTAGGCACCGTGGGGACGGCCCACAATGAGCAGATGGACATCGTCGGGAAGAGAAGGAAGGGCTTTGACAATGGATATCTGATTCTTACGTTCCTCGATAGAGCCTACAGAAATGATGTACTTTTCGGGGAGGTTGTATTGCTTGCGGACATAATCCTTGTCGTCGTCGGTGACAGGATTCCAGAACTGGGAGTCGCAAGACTGGTAGATGACACGGATTTTGGACTCAGGGACATGGACAAACTGCATCAGGTCCTGCTTGGTTTGCTCGCTGATGGCAACAACGACATCGGCGAGATGGCAGGAATGGCGGATTTTGATGCGGTGCACCATGCGGTCGAACGGGGAATAGAACTGAGGGAAGCGCCAAACGATGAGGTCGTGGATGGTTACCACCTTCTTGATGGAGCGGGGAATGCCGTGAGGGAGCTCGTGGCTGAGCCCGTGGAAGATGTTGACCTTGTCGTCCTTGAGATGGACGGTGACGCCGAAACGACGCCAGATGTCGGGGAAAAAGCGGTCGATGCCGGAGGGTTGACGGGTAGAGATATTGGCAAAACCAGAGAAATAGCCTCTGTACTCGCCTGACATCACCGGGGAATAGAGAAAAGCACGTGCATCTTGATGCTCATGAGCCAAACCACATATTACCATGCGGCTATAGTTGCCCAATCCTGTATTGTTTTGAAAGGCGCGCTTAGCGTCGAAACCAATAACCATTATAAATACTGTTTGAATTTGCAAAAATACAAAAAAAAAACGTATCTTTGCAAATTCAACGAAGAAAAAATATGGCGTCAAAGATTTCAGCAGTTATCATCACTCAAAATGAGGAACGTAACATAGGGCGATGTTTGGAGTCGCTGAGGGGAATTGTGGACGAAACAGTGGTGGTAGATTCAGGTTCGACCGATGAAACAATAGAGATTTGTGAGAAATATGGGGCACGATTTATGCATCATGACTGGAAAGATTATGCCGACCAGAAGAACTATGCCAACAGTTTGGTGAGCCACGAATGGACACTGAGTATAGATGCCGACGAAGCCCTTTCGGACAAACTGAGAGAATCAATAAGCGAGTTGAAAAAAGCGGGGTTGGATGGTAATTGCACCTACAGCATGGCACGGCTGAACAATTATTGCGGCAGCTGGATAAGGCACAGCGGATGGTATCCGGACGAGAAAGTGCGGTTGTGGCCCAGCGGTGCCTGTAGATGGGAAGGGCTGGTGCACGAGGAGCTGAAGTATGCCAAAGCCATGGAGAACCGGAAACTGGAGGGGGATTTGCTGCACTACTCATACTACAGCATTGAGGAACACGCCAGACGCCAAGTGAAATATGCCACCCTGGCAGCACAGAAAGCCCATGAACAAGGGAAACGGTGCGGGAAGGCAACCCTGAGAGCGAAAACGGCCTGGACATTTGTGAGGAACTATGTGCTGAAAGGAGGATTCAGGGACGGCGAGGCGGGATATACCGTTTGCCGGATGGCCGCATTCTACACCTTGATAAAATATACCAAACTAAGAGAACTGAACAAAAAACAATAACAAGCAACTATTATGCCCGAGATAAAAGAAAGCAACAGAGACCTGTTTGCAAAATACACTTTGGAAGAGAAACAGAGACTGTATGAAGCCGCAAGCGAGTTTTTTAGCGAGAACAAGCGTCAATTGTTTGACAGGCTGGTGAAGAACCGGACCCGACACATTTGTGTTGTGCTGGAAGACATATTCCAATCGCACAATGCCAGTGCAGTGCTGAGGAGCTGCGACTGCTTCGGGGTGCAGGATGTGCATGTGATAGAAGACCGGAACAAATATGCACCCAACTCGGAGGTGTCGATGGGGTCGGACAAGTGGGTAGACTATTACAAGCATCCCGACATATTACAGACCTATGAGGAGCTGCATGCCAAGGGATACAAGATTATAGCCACCCTGCCTCACGAAAACGACACCCTCATCACCCAACTGGACATATCGCAACCGACAGCGCTGGTGTTTGGCACAGAGCTGACTGGTCTGACGGAAGAGGCGATAGCACATGCCGACGGATATGTGAAGGTGCCCATGTATGGTTTTACTGAGAGTTTCAACATCAGTGTGTGTGCCGCGCTATCGCTGTTCTGCCTGACGGAGAAGATGCGTGCCGACGAGAGCATACAGTGGCAGCTGAGCGAAGACGAGCAAGCCACATTGAAACTGTATTGGTGCATGCAGGTGATACATGACGGGCGGAGAGTGATGAAACAGATAGAAGAACGCCTGTTTGATACAGGAAAGAAAGGTTGAAAACAATGAAATGAGACAGACATCAAAAACGTAATGTACAGGCACTGGGGAGGCAGAAAAACGATAGATGGGATTGATGGAATAAGAATAAAGCAAAAATATCTTATTTAATTTACCAATGTCAATTTTTTTTGTTATCTTTGTAGGCTGAATGAATAAAATATTAATTATACAATAATAACAATATGAAAAAGATACTTGCAATTGCAGTACTCATGATTATGAGTCAGACGCTGGTATTTGCCCAGAAAGAAAAAGCGGTGAAAGAGGCCGATGTGCCTATCCGTTTTGTAAAAGACTTCCAAAACCAAGCCCCAGAGGCACAGAATGTGGCTTGGTCGATGACCACAGACAGTGTGGAATATGTGGCCACTTTCATGACAAATGAGGGTGACAAGCAGTCCATACGCTTTTCGAACAAAGGTACAGAGACCCGCTACTATGTAGAGAGCCAATTCTATCCCAGATCCATCCGCGACAGTGTGGCACATTTATACCCCAAGCACAAAATTAAAGAGGTATATATCCGCAACTTGAAGAGAAAGATGACCTATCAGTGCGAAATCTACCGTCCGAAAGGATTCCTGTTCTGGAAAAAAGAGACCGAGAGAAAACTGCTCTCTTTCGAGACCGACGGAAAGATGATTGAAACTGTTGAGTTGCAATAGAGATTGTCAAATACAGAAATACAGTCGGGTGCCTGAGTAATCGGGCACCCTCTTTTTATGGGTGCTCATACTATAGATTGTGGAGATGAAATCGTAGCAAAGTGGGATGGGACGTGTAACAATTGCCGATGTGGGCAAGACAACCCTGAGGTGTATAAAGACGATTGACAGGGAAAGGGGTAACGATAGAGGCCATGAAAAAATAGAAAAAAGAAAGGGACAAACGCTTTGCGGCATCTGTCCCTTATGCGAAGAATGGCCTGAGAAAGCTATTCTATGTTGAGCAGATAGTAGTTTTTCTTGCCTTTCTGGACAAGGATGCTGCCGCATGAAAGAATATCGTTGGCAGTAAGCTTGCAATCTTCGGACACCTTGGATTTGTTGACAGAAATGGAGTTCTGTTTCAACTCGCGGCGGATTTCGCCCTTGGATGCAAACATGCCGACTTCGGCAGCGAGGTCGATTAGACTAACACCCTCATCGATGGTGCTACGGGATACAGTAAACTGAGGTACGCCTTCGAAAACAGACAGCATCGTGTCGCGATCGAGACTATTGAGCTGCTCGGTTGTACCCTTGCCAAAGAGAAGCTCGGAAGCGGCAACAGCCATCTCGTAGTCCTTGAGAGAGTGGACACGACAGGTGATATCTTTAGCGAGAGCCTTCTGGAGAGCTCGTTTTTCGGGAGCCTCAGCCGTCTGCCGTTCAAGTTCGGCAATTTCCTCACTATTGAAAAGAGTGAAAATGCGGATATAGCGGGCGGCATCGACATCGGAGCAGTTGAGCCAGAATTGGTAAAACTTATAGGGGCTTGTCTTGGTGGGGTCGAGCCACACGTTTCCGCCTTCGGTTTTGCCGAACTTGGAGCCATCGGCCTTAGTGATAAGCGGGCAGGTGAGCGCGAATGCTTCGCCTCCTTCCATGCGGCGGATGAGCTCAGTACCGGTGGTGATATTGCCCCACTGGTCGGAGCCACCCATTTGGAGACGGCAGCCCTTGGTGCGATAGAGGGTCAGGAAATCATAGGCCTGGAGGAGCTGATAGCTGAACTCGGTGAAAGAAAGGCCTGTCTCGAGGCGTTTCTTGACAGAGTCCTTGGTCATCATATAATTCACAGTGATATGCTTGCCCACATCGCGGATGAAATCAAGGAAAAGATAATCCTTCATCCAGTCGTAGTTGTTGACAATTTCCGCGCCATTGGTGGGATTGTCGAAATCGAGGAATTTGGATAGCTGCTTGCGGATACAATCGACGTTGTGCTGAACCTCTTCGGGAGTGAGGAGCTTGCGCTCGGCGGCTTTGAAAGAGGGGTCACCTATCATGCCAGTAGCACCCCCCACAAGAGCCAGAGGTTTGTGTCCGGCCATCTGAAGATGCTTAAGGAGCATGATGCTCACAAGATGGCCGATATGGAGGGAGTCGGCCGTGGGGTCGATACCAACATAGGCGGTGACCATTTCGCTTGACAGCATTTCCTCAGTTCCCGGCATGATATCGTGAATCATACCACGCCATTTGAGTTCTTGAACAAGATTAGTATTCATCGTAATATTCAATTTAGATTAGTCTAATAATAAAAAAGAGGTACTGAGAGTGGACCAGTACCTCTTTAGTTATCTAATTATAATTATCTTACAATCAATTTAGAAGTAGCTTTCTGTCCACCCACGACAACATTGACAAGATACATGCCATGCTGGAGTGTTTGGCAATTGATGGTACGGGTGTGAACGCCTTCGCCCACAACGCCAAGGTTCTCGCTATAAACCACCTTACCGGAGAGGTCATATATTCTCATATAAGCATTGCCGGGTTTTGCAACGGTGAGTTCCATAGTAGCGTTGTCGATAGCGGGATTGGGGAAGAAGCGAACACTGTTGGAACCGTTGTTCATGACGGTGGGGATGTCAAGATAGATTTCACGGGACACGATTTCGTTTTCGTGGTTGACAACATAGGTGCTGTCCATGAATATTCCACGACCGTAGGTGCCGAAATACATAGCGTAAGCCCACTTGGTCTTGGGGAACACATAGGGGACCTCGTTAGGACCATCATGGTCTATGTAGCGGATGAGAGAATTATTGTTGGTAACCTGATACATTGCTGTTACAGGAACGCCTTTGAAAGCACCGTATTCTTGCCAGTTACCACCTTCTACGCTATTCTTCTTGAAGACGCCATCTTCGGTACCGACATAAACCTCACCTTTGGTGTATTCCACAAGAGCACTGTAGGCAGGGATATTGGTGGGCAGCGAAATGTTGTTGATAGTGTAGTTGGATTTGCTTGCATTGGCGATATAAACCACGTTGGGGCCATCGGCATTGTAACCATCGAAGGTAACGATAATACCATCAACACCCGGACGGGGATCAGTGGTGATAGAAGAGATACGACGGGCAAAGAAGATGTCGCCATCGGCTGCTGAAGCAATCAGCGTGTCGGTAGTGGTAACGCGGGCACTGTTTCTGTAGTTGAGAGAACCAAAGATATTGGCACCAGTACCATTGTAGTCGACATTGTTCAAACCACGCACGCGGGCGATATATGAGCGGTTGAGAGTATCATTCTCGACTACGACGAAAGCGCAGTTGCCATCGTAGGACATGGCTGTGTAACGGACATGTAAATGGGGATAGATAGCACCGTTGATAGCATAGATATGAACCCACATACGGATATCGGGGGAGTTATAGGTCTGACGGAAATCGGTGGGGAACCAGCAATAAGAGACATTGGAATTCTGGGTAAAGCCCTTCTCAACTGTCACAGCAAGCATACGGCTGACATAGGGAGAATGAACAGTATGGCGGAGTTCGTTCTTCACGGTGAAATTGTGGTCGAAAGCATGCCAGAAAGGATAGCCGGCATGAGCGTGATCGAGCACCATGATGGAGTCGCCAGCCTTTATCTGGAAGTTCTGGGAAATAGTAGTGTCTTTATGATTGCGTCTGACGGAACCCAAAGTATCAATAATAAAAGTTAAGCTATCGTTAGAATAGATATTGTTGTTGGTTTCCCAAAGGACAATCTGTCCAATAGCGGGACCGTTTTCAATCTCTTCGGTTGTAAGAGCAATATCGCTAGTCCAGGTCTGAGTATTAGTATAGTCGGAATAGTCACCATAGCTACGTCCAATTGAACCATTGGCAGAGGACACGAAAATGGGACGACGAGAGATAGGCAGATACTGGTTGAAGCGGGAAGCAGCAACCTTACCGCCATTACCTTTCCAAATGATATTGGCCAAATGGTTCATGTTGGAACCGGAGTTATCGTACCAAGTGGAATCGTTGACACCACCGTTGTGAGCAACACGGGATTCGATGTAGGGGCAAGCATTGGCATTGGCACCACTGATGATAGAGCCATCGGGGCAAACTGCAAGACCATTAATCTGAACAGAGTTCATACCACGGTTGTAGTTTTCGAAACGGGAGAAATTCTCCTGAGCATAATAGACACCACCATCGGTAACGACATAGTAGCGTTCGGCCATAATGCATCTCTCAGCATCCCAACGGACATCGGGGACAATCTGATGAATGCCGGAGTGGACAAACATTGCGTTGGAATAGACCATAGCCATGTAGTTGCCACCATTGAGCTGATACTCATCAGACGAGGAAACGGTCCACTGGTAAGGAGAATTAGGAACATAACCTTTACCAATCCATACATTGGCACCACCCATAATAACCTTGGAGCTGTCGACAGGAGACACGGTGATAGCACCGCAGGTTTTGGAGGTTGCATAGCTGGTGTAAGGAGTTACAGTGGAAGTTGAAAGCAATTGCCATGAATTGGTGTTGCGGGTCATATAAAGACCAGAGAGAAGTCCGTTGCGGTTAGCAACCATTGCATAGAGGTAATCCTCATGGTTGGGGGCCAGGGCGAGGTCGATGGCAGAAGCATTGCTACCAAAGGCTTCGCAGCTGCTAGTGATATTGACAGGCTGAGAATTGCCAATCACATCACTGATTTTGTATACGCTACCTTTGCTGGTGAAGAAACATCTGTTGTATTGTTTGGAGAGTGCCAAACTGCGAACGCTACCGGTGAAAACACGGGCAGGAGTGTTGTTCCAGTTGCTTTCCTGAGCGATGTTCCAACGGAAAAGGCCCTGCTCAGTGGCAACAAAGAAATAGGAAACACCTTGAAGTGTAATCACTGCCATATCGTTAATAGCAGCGAAGTCAGCGTCGAAGTTAGTTCCAGGAGCCGTGCCGTTAATCTGGGTGAATCGTCTCTGAGGATTGGTTTCCTTGCAGTTGAACAGGAAAAGACCACGACCCAGAGCAGACATCTTGTTCAGATTGGAACCCTTCGCATAAGTGCTCTCGCCAGTTGCTATCACAATAATACTATCATTGAATTTCAGCAGCTTGCTGATAGGAAGGGTAATCTCTTTGCCATCCATATAGCAAGGAACGTAGTTCCATATATCTTCTTCCTTGTTAGTACGGGTATAGAGACCGCCTGTTGCGGCACCAGCATACAGTACACTGTAGTCGTCGAGTTGTTGCTGCACCACCAACGAGGTGACGCGACCACCGATATTATCGGGGCCAATTTCTACGAGATTGTTGCTTTGAAAATTTGCCTTTTGAGCAGTCGCTGTGCCCGCAATACAGACACAGATGCCCACAAATAAGCCGAGAAGTACTTTTCTACTTTTCATAAGATTTTAATATTTAATTAGATATTTAATTTCCATTCTAAACTTTTAATTAGCAAAGATACATATTTTTTTTTATTTTGCAACACTTTCGACTGCAAAAAATAAAAATATATTTATTGTTTTCAATATAATTATTTATCGAGGGATGAAAACCACAGAGAGACAATGGCTCTCATTCTTTCACCGAACAACCCGCCATATTACTGGACAATTGTAACTCTCAACTCTCTTTGAGGCTTAATCCATCCAAACCTCAAACCATCGGAAAAACAATAGCACAATAGTTATAAAAGACTGCCCTCTAGCCGACTTGAGCACAAGACACGTTGTCAATGTCTGCCACTCAAGGCAAATGACATACCTCAAAATTTCGGAGACACAAAAGTTATAAAAACTAAAAAAATGGTGCTAGTCTGCAATAAAGAAAAAGTGATTGCGTTATAGACATTAATTTATAATAAAATGAACTTAAACACAGTCAATTCAAAAGATAACTGAAACAATATAAATAATATGGAAGATTTTGTCAACATCCAAGAACTAAACGAAAGAATATCGAGAGAGAGTGCATTTGTCGATGCACTGACTATGGAGCTCCGCAAGAACATTGTGGGACAAAAACACATGATTGAAAGCCTGATGATAGGCCTGCTCAGCGATGGGCACATTCTGCTGGAAGGTGTTCCCGGTCTTGCAAAAACCTTGACCATCACCTCGCTTGCCAAAGCCATTGATGCAAAATTCAGCCGCATTCAGTTCACCCCCGACCTTTTGCCAGCCGACCTGCTCGGCACAATGATATACAGCCAGAAAACTGAATCATTCAATGTAAAGAAAGGTCCCATCTTCTCGAACTTCATTCTGGCCGATGAAATCAACCGCGCACCCGCAAAAGTGCAAAGCGCACTGCTCGAAGCAATGCAGGAGCGTCAAGTCACTATCGGGGAAAACACATACAAACTGGAAGAACCCTTCCTTGTAATGGCCACCCAGAACCCCATCGAACAGGAAGGAACCTATCCCCTTCCCGAAGCCCAAGTAGACCGTTTCATGCTCAAGGTGGTTATCAGCTATCCGCAGAAAGACGAAGAACGCCAAATACTGCATCAGCAGATTTCCGGCACCGCAACCTCGCAGCAAGCCATTCTCAAACCCGCCGACATCATCAAAGCCCGCAATCTGGTACGCGAAGTATACATGGATGAAAAGATTGAGACCTACATCACCGATATCGTTTTTGCCACCCGTTTCCCTGAACAGTACGGCTTGGGCAAACTGAACGGAATGATTAGCTACGGTGCCTCACCGCGTGGCAGCATCAACCTGGCTTTGGCCTCGAAAGCATACGCCTTCATGCGCCGAAGAGGATATGTCATTCCCGAAGATGTTCGCGCCATCGCTATGGACGTGTTGCGCCACCGCGTTGGTTTAACCTATGAGGCCGAAGCCGAAAACATCACCAGCGAGGAAGTGGTGAACGAAATCTTGAACCGCGTAGATGTTCCCTAATCCAATAGATTAGCGCCTCGAACCGTATCCCCAGTTTCCTCTCTCCCATCTGTAACACATCAAGGATAAAGGGCATACGGAATCACTCAACAGATTTCTCACCAACAAGCCATCCGGATATGGCCATTGGACAGAAACCCATCAGTAATTGAAACATATTGAACTAGTAAAACCTAATTGTTTGGAACAAAATACTGATATAATAAAGAAAGTCCGCAAGATAGAAATCAAAGCACGAGGATTGTCACAACAACTATTCTCGGGCGAGTACCACAGTGCTTTCAAAGGTCGCGGAATGGCATTCAGCGAAGTGCGCGAATACCAATATGGCGACGATGTGCGAAGCATTGACTGGAACGTGACCGCCCGTCTCAACCATCCTTATGTCAAGATTTTCGAGGAAGAACGCGAACTCACCGTCATGTTGCTGGTGGACGTTAGCGGCTCCAACCGTTTCGGCACACACCACCAGTTCAAAGAAGAACTTGTTGCCGAAGTGGCTGCCACCCTTGCGTTCAGTGCCATTCAAAACAACGACAAAGTAGGTGTAATCATGTTCAGCGACAGAATTGAAAAATTCATACCTCCCAAAAAAGGCAGCAGCCATATTCTGAGAATCATCCGCGAACTCATCACCTACAAACCGCAAAGCAACGGCACCGACATCTCCGAAGGGCTGCGATACTTTACCAACGTAATCAAAAAACGTTGCACTGCTTTCCTTCTCAGCGACTTCTACGACGACAATTACAATGACGCCCTGAAGATTGCCTCTGGCAAGCACGACATTGTCGCCATACGCATTGCCGATGAAAAAGAGGTTCACCTGCCCGATTTGGGATTAGCCAAATTCTACGACCCAGAAACCGACGAAACCATTTGGATTGACACAGCCGACGCCTCCATCCGAAAAGACTTCGCCGCCCGCTATGCAGCCCATGTCACCAAAGTGGACGAAACCCTGCACCACTACGGCATCGACCAAACCATTCTCTACACCGGCGAAGACTATGTCAAAGAGCTGAAAAAGCTATTCGAAAGGAGGGGTCGGAAATGAACACACTTGCAAAATTGAGCATCAACATGAAAAAGATACTAATTGTGGTGATGGCTTTAGGTTGGTTCCACCTTGCTTCGGCCCAGCAGGCCGAACCCACCCCCTCTACACAGCACTATCAATTCGCACTCGACAGCAACAACATCATGCTTGGCGACCAAACAGTACTGAAGATAGAGCGAACCAACACATATCCTACACTGGACGATCTCACCAATAGCAGCATCATAGCTCTAAGGCAATGGGTGGACACTTTGGACGGTACCCTCTTCACCGCGCTCACCAGTTTTGAACCCGGCGAGCACTGGTACCACATAGGCGACGACTCTGTGCTGATGACCGTCAATGATGTGCCAAATGTTGATACCACATCGGTCAACATTCGCGACATCAACAACATCATGCGCCAGCCCTACACCTTTGGAGAGATAATGCATGTGCTTGTCTACTTCTGGGCTTTCTGGATTATTGTGGCCGCAGCAGTATTTGCCTTTTGTTACTTCAAACGGAACAAACCACTCATTTCCACTCCCCAGGCTCCCAAACTGCCCGCCGACGAGCAAGCATTGAAAGATCTCGAAGCCCTGCGGCTGAAACAATTATGGCAACAAGGCAAAGTAAAGGAATACCACACCGAGTTGACCGACACTCTGCGTCAATACCTCGAAGGGGCCTTCGGCATCCAATCCACCGAGATGACCACCGACCAAACCCTTGAGGCGTTCCACAGCTGCCCCTTCCACCGTGGGGCGACAGAGTCGATGCTGGGTCAGATACTCCAAACTGCCGATATGGTGAAATTCGCCAAATCCGAACCCGCACCCTATCAACACGACCTCGCCATGAAACAAGCCGTCGACTTTGTGACCCAAACCAGTCAGGCTGCCAAACAGGCCGCATCCAACGAAGACAACCCCACAGAACCTAGCAATCAGAATTAAGCAAACAATATGAACCATATAACTTTTGCACACCCCTACCTGCTACTCTTGCTTCTGGTCATCCCGCTGATGACCGTATGGTATATATTGCGCTACCGCAAACAGAAACCGGCTTTGCAATTCTCCAACATCAGCCTTTTCAAAGGGGTCGGCAAGACTTTCCGTCAACAGGCCTACCCTCTTCTCTTCGTCCTCCGCATGGTGGCTGTAGGTGCACTTGTCATTGCCCTTGCACGCCCTCAAACCATGCTCAGCCGACAGGAAATGAAAGTCGAAGGCATTGATATCGTTTTGGCAATGGACGTGAGCGGCAGTATGCTGGCCGAGGACTTTAAGCCCAACCGACTGGAAGCCGCCAAGAAAGTGGCCTCCGACTTCATCGAAGGCCGCAAAAACGACCGCATCGGCCTGGTGGTGTTCTCCGGCGAGGCATTCACTCAAGTGCCTCTCACTATCGACCACAACGTCCTGCTCAAACAGCTCAATGCTGTCAAAAGCGGCATGATGAAAGACGGTACCGCATTGGGCGATGGCTTGGCCACCGCTATCAACCGCATCAAGGACAGCGAGGCCAAAAGCAAGGTAATTATCCTGCTCACCGACGGTATCAACAACCAAGGGGCTGTTGACCCACAAAGTGCCGCCGAGATTGCAGCCCTCTACAATATTCGTCTTTACACCATCGGCGTGGGAACCAAAGGACTTGCCCCCTACCCCCTCCGCGACCAGTTTGGCGCTATCCACTATCAAAACATCCCCGTCGAGCTCGACGAGCAACTGCTCACCCAGATGGCCCAATCCACAACAGACGGCCACTATTTCCGCGCCACCAACAAAAAATCCCTTCAACAAATCTTCTCTCAAATCGACGAGATGGAAAAAAGCAAGATAGACATCACCCAGTATGCCCAAACCAAGGACGAATATCTGGGTTGGCTGGTTCTTGCCGCTCTTGCCCTGCTTTTAGAAATCCTGTTGGGTCTCTTCTACTTCCGCAGCACTCCCTGACGATTCCTTCCCGCTTGTCGAAACAACTAATCTATAGTCAACAAGAACAAACAGAAACATGATTCATTTCGAACATCCCAATATACTCTGGCTCCTGCTGCTCATCCCCGCTTTCGTGGGGTTATGGATATGGCTGCAGTACCGCAACAGAAAGCGCCTCGAACAATTTGCCGACCGCAGCATGTTCGGCCGACTCATCCCCGATGCCTCCCGATGGCGTCCGGCAGCCAAATTCGGCCTCATCATGCTGGCCGCCGCCTTCCTCATTCTGGCAGTCGCCAACCCACAGGAGGGCAGCAAGATGGTGAAAGGCGAACGCATGGGTAGCGACATCGCCATCTGTCTCGATATCTCCAACAGCATGATGGCTGAGGACATCCAACCCAACCGCCTCGAACGAAGCAAACGCGCAGTCAACAACCTACTCAACGAACTGGGTAGCGACCGCATCTCACTCATTGTTTTCGCAGGTAGCAGCTACATACAAATGCCACTCACCAGCGACTACAGTGCCGTGAAACTCTTCCTTGACCAGATTGACTGCAACCTCATCAGCGTACAAGGTACAGCCATCGGCGACGCTATCGAAAAAGGTATGGAAACTTTCGGCTATGGAGACGAGGACCGCGAATGGGTAAAGAACAAAGGCCGTGCTATTATCGTCATCTCCGACGGTGAGAACTTCGAGGACGATGCCGAAGCCGCCGCCCGCAAGGCCGCTTCCGAAGACATCGTGGTTTGCACCATGGGCATGGGCCTCACCGAAGGCACTCCCATTCCTGAATACCGCAACGGTCAGCGCGTAGGCTACAAAAAAGACAGCCAAGGCAATACCGTCACCACCCACCTCGACGAAGCCACCCTCACCGCAATCGCCCATGCTGGCAAAGGCATTTATGTTCGCGCCACCAACATCAACTCAGGCATTCAAGAGATTGTGCGCCTCATCGAAGGCCTCGAAAAGGACCACTACGGCGAAGCCATGTTCTCCGAATATGAGAGTCGATACCAATACCCCCTCGTTGCCGCCCTTCTCTGCCTTTTGGCCGAACTGCTCATATTCGAACGTCGCAACAAGAAATTCAACCTTGACAAAATACTGAAAGAAAGCAAATAGAAATCATTCACATTGCAACACATGAAACACACATTCTGCATATCCCTCATTCTAACTCTACTGCTTCTGCCTGCAGTTTCTTCGGCACAAAGCAGCACCGCCCGCAAGGAGACCCGCAAAGGCAACCGCGAATACCGGGCGGAGCGCTACGACAAAGCCGAGATGAACTATCGCCGTGCACTGCACGACGACAGCACCTCCTACCGCGCACACTACAATCTGGGCAACTCGCTCTACCGTCAGAAAAAATACCAAGAGGCCGCACAACACTTCGAACAGGCCATCCAACAGCAAAACCTTGACGACAAAACCCGCAGCCGTATCCTCCACAACAAGGGCAACAGCAATCTCAAGGCCGGATTGGAAAAAGAAAACCGCGCCGAAGGAATGGACCAATTCAAACAAGCCGTAAACGACTACCAGGAAGCCCTCAAACTCGACCCCAAGAACGACAACACCCGCTACAACCTCTCCTATGCCCTCAAAATGCTGCAACAGGCCCAACAGCAACAACAGCAGCAACAACAGCAAGGCAACAACGGCCAAGACAACAAGGACCAGCAGAACAAACAAGGCGACAAAGGCAAGAACGACCAACAAAACCAGCAGGACCAGAACAAAGACAACCAGCAGAACAATCAGCAAAACCAGTCGAAAGACCAACAGAACAATCAGGACAAACAACAGCAGAAGCAGCAACAGCGCAAACAGCAACAGAAAAAACAAGATGCCGACCGACTGCTCGAAGCCGTTAAAAACAATGAGAAAAACACCATGAAGGAGAATGCCAAAAAACTCGAAGTAGCCAGCCCCGGCCGCATTGAGAAAGACTGGTAACCCACATTCCCCTTCAGGCAATAACATATAGACAACACATATCATCCATGCATACCACCATGAGGAAACATATAATTGCTCTACTCCTAATTGCGGCCACCCTCCAAGTAGCCGCTCAGGAACTCACTGTCCGTGCCCCCGGACGTGTGGACTTAGGCCGCCGTTTCGAAGTCCGCTATGAAGTGAACGCACAAGCCCGCGACTTCAAAGGTCCCACCTTCAAAGGACTCAGCGTGCTATCCGGCCCCAATTCATCCACACAGCACAGCATGTCAATCATCAACGGGCAGATGTCCAGTTCCGTCTCCACGGGCTACACATATATTCTCCAAGCCGATATGGAAGGCACTTTCAACATCGGTGGTGCCAGCTGCACTGTCGACGGTAAGAAAGTAAACTGTCCCGGCTTCACCATCAAAGTGGAAAAAGGCTCTCCTCAATCACAACAGGACCCCTATGCACAAGGCGGTGGACAGTCACGTCGGCAGCCCGCCCACCAGCCTGCCCAATCAAGCAATATCGACAGCAAGTCGCTCTTCGCCCGCGCTAGCATCAGCAAAAGCAATCCCTACCAAGGCGAGCAAGTTATTCTCACCTATAAAATCTACACCCAGGTATCGCTCAGTCAATACCAAATCGACAAACTGCCCGGCAACAAAGGGTTCTGGAGCGAGGACATCACCCGCGACGGCAACGTCCGCCAATACGAGGAAGTAGTCGACGGCCGCCGCTACAACGTGGCTGAGATACGCCGCGGTGCCCTCTTTGCCCAGGAATCGGGCAATCTCACTATCGAACCTCTCGACCTCGATGTGCTTGCTTTGGTTCAACGGCAGCGCCAGCGCACAGGCTCTATCTGGGACCTCTTCGACGACCCCTTCTTCAACCCCGCTCAGGCTGTCGAAAAACATCTTCGCACCAATAGCCTCAAGGTCAAGGTACGTCCTCTCCCCGATGGCCCCGCAGAGTTCAACGGTGCCGTCGGCAGTTTCAATGTCAAAGCCGAAGTCGACAACAACAAAGTACGCGCCAACGAAGCCATCACCTACCGCATCACCATCAGCGGTGCAGGCAACCTCATGCTTATCGACGCTCCCTCCATCGACTTCCCCAAAGTGTTCGAAGTCTACGACCCCCAAATCGATGACAAAATCAACCGCAGTCCCAACGGCATAAGCGGCAGCCGCACCTTCGAATGGGTTCTCATTCCCCGCAACCAGGGCGACTACGAAATCCCCGCCACCCGTTTCGTCTTCTTCGACCCCAACACCGGCAAATACGTATCCAAACAATTGCCGGCCATACCGCTCCACATCGACAAGGGTGATCCCAACTCCATGAAGAACGTAACCAGCAGCAAAAGCGATGTCAAACTATTGAACAACGATATCAATCACATCCACAACGGCTCGCCGTCGCTCACGGTCCGCAACACACGTGACCACGCCGAATGGTGGTTCTGGGTCCTGCTCATCCTCATTACTATCGGCACTGCTGTTGCCATCCTCCTGGGTCGCCGTCAGCAAAGCCGCCAGCAGGACATCGCTGGCATGCGTCTGCGCCGCGCCACCAAAGAGGCCCGTAAGCGACTCAAGAAAGCTTCCAGCCTACTCTCGTCCGATAACGACAATCTCTTCTACGAGGAGATATACAAAGCCATTTGGGGCTGCTTGGCCGATAAATACAACATCGAACTATCCAAACTCAGCAGCGATACGGTGCGCGAATGCCTTGTCGAGAAACAGGTGCCCGACGAGCAGCAGCAACGCATCATGAAAACCCTCCAGGATGTAGACATGGCGCGTTTCGCCCCCGGCGATGCCAAAGCGCGCAAACAGCAAATCTACGACGAGGCCCTCGAAACGATTATCATGATATAATCCCGTCCCTCGCAACAAATATAGCAACACATGCTTGTTTAGATTAATATATGAATCACAATCAAACAACAACAATGAAACGTATACTCCCAATCATATTGATGGCACTGGCGTTCAACCTCCATGCCCAATCTCCCGAAGCACTCGTACAGAAAGGCAACGATGCCTACAACCGCTCACACTACGACACCGCCATTGCCGCCTATACCGCAGTGCTTGATGCCGGATACGAGTCGGCCACCCTCTACTACAATCTGGGCAATGCTTACTACCGCCAAGAAGAATACGGCCAATCCATACTCAACTACGAACGTGCCCTCAGGCTCAAACCCAATTACCGCGACGCCAAACAAAACCTCGACCTCGTTTGTAGCAAAACTGAGGACGAAATAGCACCCCTGCCCGAACTGTTCATCGTCCAGTGGGGACGCAGCATTATCTCCTGGTTCAGCCCCCGCGGTTGGCGCATCCTCCTGCTCTGTCTTGCCCTCATTCTGGGTGCTCTGCTCACACTCTTCATCCTCAGCAACGACTACCGCACACGCCGCTCATCTCTCATCGCCGGCATTGTCATCCTCGTGCTCATCATCACCTGCTCCGCATGCTCAGTGGCCGCCAGCATCCGCTACAACAGCCACGACAAAGCTATCGTCACCTCACCTATGGTGGTAGTGAAAAGCTCGCCCGAAACCGGCAGCATCGACAAACTCGTCCTCCACGAAGGCACCAAAGTCGACATACAGGAAACCATTGGTGAATGGCACAAAATCCATATCGCCGACGGCAACACCGGCTGGGTGGAACAATCCGAAATCACCATCATCTAATGACCCTTCTCCACAAACACTATTCAAAAATCCAAATAATCATTCATTATGAAAAAGAAAATCCTCTTAATCCCAATCCTGCTCCTGGCGCTCACTCTCCATGCACAGGAAAAAGTTGAATATATCGACGACGAGGAATGCGGCTGCGAACTTGTCTTCATCGACGGCATCCAAACCACACAAGACGGCGAACTCTTCGGGTTCAAACGTGAGGACGGCAGCGTCATCGTTCCGAACATATACATGTTCGTCGATCACTTCCACGGCGAATACTGCAAAGTATACCATAATTACGACAGTTGCGGCCTCATCAACCGCGAAGGCGTGGAAGTCATCCCCTGCATCTACAAAGATGTGAACTACCCCACCGACGGAATGATTATGGTACTCAAGGACAGCCTCTACGGCTTCTTCGACACGCTCGGTCAGTTGCGCATCCCCATCACATACCGTGCTGTGTCATCGTTCAACGAAGGCCTTGCCGTCGCCGCTATAGATATCGACAGCACCCTTCTCCTTTACGGCTACATCGACCACGACAACAACATCGTCATCCCGCCTTCCTACGAATACGCATTCCCCTTCTACGAAGGCTTTGCTGTGGTCAAGAAATACGACCGATACGGTATGATTGACCGCAACAACAAAGAAGTCTTCCCCATCAAGTACGAAATAGTCACCTCCATGTACCAAGGCCTTCTCTTTGCTGGCGACGATGAAGGATTGGCCATGTACAACAACCGCTTCGAGCAACTCACCGAACCCATCTACACCGAACTCATCGGCCGCACCGATGACCGCATCCTTGTGGCGCGCGACGGGAAATATGGCTACCTCGATACCTTAGGCCGTGAAGTCATCCCCTGCAAATACGACGTGGCAGGCCTCTTCGACCAGCAACGCGCCAGCGTCTCCATCAACAACAAATGGGGCATCATCGACACCTCCGGCCATATCATCCTGCCAATGGAATACGACAATAGCGGCTACCGCTCCGAAGCCTACCGCTTCCACGATGGCCTCGCCCTCGTCGAAAAAGACCATCGCTATGGATACGTCGACCTCCAAGGTCGCCCCGTCGTCTACCCCTGCTTCGAAAACGCCTACCAATTCTCCGACGGCCTCGCCCCGGTTTGCATCGGCAAATGGGGTTACATCGACACCAAAGGCGATTTCTTCATCTCTCCCGTGTTCGACATTGCCTCCCCATTCGAGTGGGGCCGCGCCGAAGTGGTATACCATAATGAGGTTCACAAAATGAACACCAAAGGACACTGCGTAAAGAACTGTAAAAACGCCCCACGCTCATGGAGACAATAGCAACCCATCCCGGAGTCGTCGTCCACTCTGCCGACGGCCACGTACAAGTCAAAATGGAGGTAATCAGCGCCTGCGGCTCATGCGAGGCCCACGCCCACTGCACCTTCTCCGAAAAGAAAGACAAACTCGTTGATATCGACACTCCCCACTGGAAAGACTACCAGCCTGACGACCGTGTCACCGTCATCATCAACTCCGGCCGCGGACTCCAAGCCGTGCTCATTGCCTATGTGCTCCCGGCATTAGTCATGCTTGCCGCATTCTCCGTTCTCTATATCCTCAAACTGCCCGAACTCTGGATAGCCCTTATCACCATCCTTGTTGTATGCATCTATGGATGGGTATTATACCTAATGCGCCACCGTCTCCAGCGCAAATTCACCTTCCGCATCGAAAAGCAATAGTTTACTTTCTCTATCACTCCTAACGTTTTCTCCTTCCCTGGGCGGAGACGTGTTTCCTACATTCCGGGCAAATCCCATTCTTCCAACGCTCATGCTGCCGCCAATCCCACTTTTTCAAGCGGCGGTTTTTTTATTTCCCCTCAAAGCTATCCAATCCATGTCTTCCAAGCCAACACGCACAGCCACATCACACCCATAACCGACCACTTCAACATCGATAACCAATCCTTTTTCCCTACTTACAGATCGTAGGAAGACACAAAACAATGAACAACCATTAGGCGAAAATACAAAAAAATAACTTATATTTGCATTTTATAATAAACGCATAGGTTATAAACAAAATACTGTATTACAACGCACTGAAATGAAAAGGAAATTAACAATATTCGTTATATTGGGTATTTTAACCCTGCAACTGCCTCTCCACGCCGAAAAAGTCACGGTCGAAAAAGCACATACCGTAGCCACAAATTTCATGCGGTTAATGGGAGCCTCAAACACATCGTTCGAGGACATATCCTCCTCCACACCTTTCACACAATTCTATGTGTTCCAATCCTCAAACGGCAAGGGTTTCGTACTGGTCTCGGCCGACGACTGCGTGATGCCCATTCTGGGTTATTCCACCACTACCTCCTTCTCGTTCAAAAACATGCCAGACAACATTATGGGGTGGCTTCAGGACTACGAGGCACAGATACGCTATTTCAAAGAGCTCGAGTCCAATCCTATCCAAACGCAGCCACGAAACGGCGACAACGCCCCCACCCAGCAATGGCACAATCTGCTCAACAACCAGTTGCCCACCACTCCCGGGAACACCGCCGTTACACCCCTCCTGTCCACCACCTGGTCCCAAGGCACTTTCTACAACAGCCTTTGCCCCTACGACACCCTGTCGAGCCAGAGTACAGTGACCGGTTGCGTGGCCACAGCCGTGGCCCAGATCATGAAATACTGGAACCATCCTGACACCGGATTCAGCTCGTACTCCTATACCCACAGCACCTACGGCACCCTGAGCGCCAATTTCGGCACCACAGCATACGACTGGACCCACATGCCCAACCAACTGGTCAGCTCCAGCACCGCCACCGAAGTGGCAGCGGTGGCCACCCTTATCTATCATGCCGGTATCGCGGTTGAAATGGACTACAACATCTCGTCGAATGGGGGCAGCAATGCATACAACTTCCGAGAGAGTTCCTACACTCTCCCTTGCGCCGAAAACGCCTTCCGCAACTATTTCAAATACCGCAGCGATTTGCACCATATAGCCAAGGACGACTATGCCGACTCTCTGTGGTGCGCCATTCTGATGAGCGAACTGGAGAGTAGCCGACCCATTCTCTACGACGGGCGCGACAGCTCGGGAGGTCATAGCTTCGTGTGCGACGGATACAACAATCTGGGCATGTTCCACTTCAACTGGGGGTGGAACGGCAACTGCGACGGATACTATGCCATGGGCAGCCTCAACCCCGTTAGCGGCGGCATTGGCAGCAACCCAACCCACACGTTCAACACAACCAATTCGGCCATCATAGGCATTGTGCCCAACACCGATTTTGGCACAGTGTCCCACGTCAGCGTGTCATCCAACAACAGCAGCTATGGCTCCGTGACCGGAGGAGGCACTTTCTCTGTTGCCGATACCTCGATCACCCTGACCGCCACCGCTGCCGCTGGTTGCCGATTTGTGGGCTGGAGCGACGGCCTCCGCACAAATCCCCGCATCATGAACGTCAACGGCGGTACTTACAATTTCACTGCCAACTTCGAACCCCTCAGCGGCGATACTTTATACTATTGCACCGGCCGCCATATACTCAATTTCGGCAGTGCCACCCCCTCCCAGAACTATTTCGGCATCAAGCTGCCCGCCTCCACCCTCACCCCCGGCCACAACCTGACACAGGTTCAACTGTACATACCGAAAGCAGGCACTTATAATCTCACGGTGTATACTGGAACCCGGAATCCAACCACGTCGGAGGCCACACAATCGGTTGTAGCAGACTCCACAATGATAGACTCCTGGTACACCATCAATCTTTCAACACCTGTGGCCATCGACGGCACCAAGGCGTTGTGGATCACCTTCCGCTCGCCCAATATCCCCTTCCCCGCCCCCATCACCTATGGCAGCGGCACCACCAATGCACTGCTCACCGGCAGTTCTTTTTCTCCCTCAGGCTATGAATACAGCCTCATGACCCGCGCCATATTCGAAGAGCCTGTCATTCCCGACGACACAATATCCTATTGCCAAGACAACCCGGTGGTGACTACCGTGGGCGTCGGCGGCACCATGTTGTGGGGCATCATGTTCCCCGACTCGCTGCACAGCCATCGCAATGTGCTGACCGATGCAATGATTTACATACAAGACACTGGCACCTACACTCTCAACATCTATCAAGGCGACAGCACCCGCGAAAATACACTTTTGGCCACCAAGACCGTACGGTTCCGCTCAATTACCGCTGCCGAATGGAAAACAATACACCTTCCCGTGCCGGTACATCTGAACCCGACAGAGAAGTTGTGGGTCACTTTCGTCAACAGCACCAACGCCTATCCGGCATCTGCCTGTACCTATGTGGGCGACTCTAACAGCAGCTTGATTACTGTGGTGGGAGGGCGTCGCTGGAGACCTCTGAGCGTGGCCAGTCACGGGTCGGTCGACGGTTCCTGGATGATAAAGGCCATTCTTGCCAACAGCAGCACTCCAGCCGAGACGGTTTCCATAGAAGGTCCCACCGTCACCGGTACAAGCATGCCCACCAGCTACCACGCCGTGGGGGCGGACTCGGCCACATTCACCTGGAGCATCCAATCAGACACCTTAGTCACCGCCACAGGCACGGACATCACCATGCACTGGCTCAATCCCGGCATCTACAATATTGTGGTAACCGCCAACCACGCGGGCACCCTGTGCCGCGACACCCTGACAGTGACGGTGAATAATTGCGCTGTCGACTCAATGCCGTTCAGCATGAGTTTCGAAGTCACCGAGGACATGTCGTGCTGGAACATCATAGACCACAACGGAGACAACAACAACTGGGAGTACTCGCCATTCAGAGCCGAGTTCGCACACGGCGGTTCGCGCTCCATAGCCTCCGACTCGTATATCAACCACACCAGCATCTCGCCCGACAACTGGCTGGTTACACCCCTGCTGAGATTGGACAACGGCTATAACTACACACTCTCTTGGTATGACGGTGCTGCCGACACAACCTATTTCAACCAACACTACTCAGTATACATTTCCACTACCGGCAACGACGTGAGCGACTTCGGCACCGCTGCCGCTTACCAAACCACCCTCTCGCAGCCCGGATTCACCATGCGCACGCTTAACCTCAACGCCTATGCCGGACAAAACATCCATATCGCCTTCCGTCACCACAACACCACAGCCCGTGCCGCCCTGCTTATAGACGACATCAAGGTAACTCAAACCCCGTTGGAGTACGAAATCACCGTACTCTCGGCCGACACCAACAAGGGTACCGTTTCGGGCGGTGGCACATACCAACACGGGGCATTGGTAACCATTGCCGCCAACGCCAAGGCTGGCTACCACTTTGTACAATGGAGTGACGGCAACAGCAACGCTGTGAGAAGTTTCACTGCCAATGAGTCGGCCACGTATACCGCCCATTTCGGCACAGGCGAGCAGAACGACACTATTTACATTTACGACACCACCTATGTGGAACGCTACATACCGATTGACCATTACACGCTATCGCTGATTTCGCTGCAGCCGGACATGGGTATCGTGGTTGGTTCAGGGCGGTACACTGACAGCACCATAGTGGAGATTGCCGCCATCCCCGTGTGCGGTAACCATTTCCTTAATTGGAGCGACGGCAATGGCGACAACCCGCGGCACATACTTGTGACCGATGACATTGACCTTTCGGCCCAGTTTGTTGCCGACAGTGTGGGCATTGACGACATTGCTGGCAGCAATATCATTATCACCACTGACAGACGTACCGTGACCGTGCAAGGTGTGACCGGACAGACCGTCAGAATATTCGATGCCGTGGGGCGTATGCTTTCCACCACCTACTGCCCCAACAACAGCCACAGCTTCCGGTTCTCGGCAGCGGGAGTCTATCTGGTACAGGTTGCCGACAATCCTGCACACCGTATAGTGATACGATAAAAACAGCAATCCGTTTCCCAATGCGATGCACCGACGAACCACTCCTGGTGCATCGCATTTTTTTTATTAAGAGCTAACTGTGGGCGGCATTCTTACAGAAACTACCTGCATGTTATTCTGTTGAACACACCATTGCAAAAAAGCCGAAAACAATCCCATCAAATTATTTCAACATTTTGCCGTTGATTATTTTTCGGGAAGAGCGTTTATCAATCCAATAAAAAGATATAATTTTGCATTTTGAAATATAATATCCATTGTGCAATGAAAACAACTCAGAACAACATTCGTCGAGCCCTGATTATGGCAGCATTAGCCATTGTTATAGCTTTGCCTGCAAGCGTTTACGCCCAAGGACCGGACTTATCGGCTCAAACCGAACATCAATACAATGACGATATCCATTCGTTCATCTTGAAACGCTTGCGCCAAACCACTTTGCAGCGCGAGAAGCAGATGAACAAACAAATCCAGCAGATGCTTATCAACCTGCCGAACGCAGAAAAGCTCTACGATGAGACTTTTGTGCGTATCACTACCGGAGTACAGGAAGACACGACCGAGGATGGCAAGCCCGAGATCAACTTCATCTACAATATTTCGTACAACTGCCACCACTTTGAGGGAACAGAAGACGACTACCCCTCAGCAGCATACCTGTGGTCTACGTCAAATTCCTGCCGCGCCATCTGCAATCTGACCAAGACCATGATAGAAAAAGAACTGAGCGACATTTTCGGCAAAGGTCGTCAAACCACTATCACCATCACCTCTACTACCGACGCGGCCGAGATAGCCCACATCAACTACAATGGCGAATACGGCGATTTCCGCTACATGCCCGCCATCTTCAACGATGAGAATGTGCGTATATCTGTCGACCAAAAGGATGGCATCACCACCAATGCACAGTTGGCCTATCTGCGTGCACAGAGCGTGCGCAGCTTCCTCGATGAAAATATCAGCAATCTCAAACAAACCATCAACGACTACCGGTTCATTACCCGTTGTTTCGACATGACCGGCCCACACTACCGCCGCAGCAGCCTGCAGATAGTGGTGCATGGCGCTTTCGACGATGCCGCACGTGCCATGGAAGCCGCCCTCCAAAACGATGAGTACGTCGATTTCAACATCCCCTCTATCGAGGAAAACCTCAACAGCAAGACTTACGCCCTCATCATAGCCGACGAAGAATACACCGCCCCGCTGCCCAACTGCGAATTTGCAAGCAACGACGGTGACGTGTTGCACCAATACTTTGTGCACACCCTCGGCATCCCCACCCGCCATGTAAAAGTGTTGCACAACGCTGGCCGTCAGGAAATCTACAACGAGGGCATCCACTGGCTCAAAGACATTATCAAAGCCCAGAGCGGTGATGTGCACATCATTATTTATTATGCCGGACACGGCATCACCAACGCCAAGTTCGCCCCTTACCTCATGCCCAGCGGCATAGATGTAAGCAAAATCCGCGCATTCCGCAGCAAAGACGGCATACTGCCTCCCGACATCGAACTGAAAGGCCGCGACGCCGAGAGAGTGCTTGAACAATGCATCTCGTTCGACACCCTTACCGGATGGTTCAACCGCGTGGAAGCTCTGAGCTACACATTCATCATCGACGCCAGCTTCGACGGTGTCCAGCGCAGCGGCAAACAATTCTTCAACATCAAGAAGGAATCCAAACGCTACCGCACGCCGCGTGTCAGAAGCGACATTGTCATCTTCATGGCCGCCGATGGCGACAAAACAGCCTATTCGTTCATCGACCAGCACCACGGATTCTTCACCTACTACATCCTCAAGGAGCTGAAATACACCCGTGGAGAGATCACTTTCCAAGACCTGTTCAACAATGTAACCAAAAATCAGGCCTACGAGTCATCCCTGCAAGGCAAACTACAGGAACCCAGCATGATTATTGGCGGCAAACTGGGCGACGACTGGGGCTCTCGCACATTCATAAACAACTAATTTAAGGCATCCACAATCTTAAACACACATACCTATGCACACGCCCGATTTCATCACTCACCTGAAGCCAAACGAGATATTCGTTTTCGGCAGCAATCTGGCTGGCCACCACGGCGGTGGAGCCGCACGGCTGGCCTACGAACGCTTCGGTGCCATCTATGGCCAAGGCGTTGGTTTGCAAGGCCAATCTTATGCCATTCCCACCATGCAGGGCGGTGTGGAGACGATCAAGCCTTATGTGGACGAATTCATCGCCTTCGCGCAGCAACATCCCGAATACACCTTCCTGGTCACCAAGATAGGTTGTGGCATAGCCGGATTCAGCGAAGAGGAAATCGCCCCACTCTTTGCCGATGCCCATCTGGTAGAAAACATTGTGCTTCCACTAAACTGGTAGCTTACTTTCAACAC
>ONQD01000018.1 GCA_900319865.1 uncultured Bacteroidales bacterium
ATATAATGCCTGACATAGTTTTGAATTGAATACTTTTTTTCGGTCCTCAACAATTGTTAAACGTTGAATCCAGATTTGTAGATACTCTGTATTAGGTACAGAATCAAATTTACGTAATATCCGATTGATTATTTCTTTTCTCTTTGTTTTGTCAGACTCAATAGTTAACATCTTTCCGATGATAGCTATTACATGCGGATATGTTTTGGGATTGCGGTATGCAATATCTATTAATATGGCAATAAGCACATCCGTATCGTACTCTTTCAAGACTTTCAATGGATAGATACGTTCAAGAAATTCTGAAAGGGCTCGAATAATACTTCCTGAATTTGGATAATCCTCAGATAAACCATGTATGAGTAGAAGGTGTTTCTGTAAAGAACTTTGCGAGTTCTTCGCTTTATTCCAATATATCTTGTCCGGCTTGATAGCGGACGTGATTATTTTATCAGTAATGAAAGTTTTTTGCACATTAAGTTTAAAATTCAAGTCGGCAAGGACAGATGATAGTATTTTTGCTATTCTTGCTGCATCTTCTTGTGTGTGGGTGAATATCCTATAGTCATCACGATAGCGTATTATCTTATAGTCCCCTATTTGCAAACTTTTACTGCCTTTATTAGCTGTATTGTATTCTTTGATTTTTTCTACAAGTGTTTCATCTGCATAACAAAGAACGATTTCAGCAATGAAATCCATCAATACACTTCCTTGTGGAATGCCATTTGTTTGGTTGTATGTTGACCATCTAAGTATAGTGTCTATCTTATCTCCAAGCAGTTTCCCTCGATTTCCCTTTTCTTTGGAGACTTCTATACCATGTAATGCCCATGAAATAGCGTGAGTGTATAAAGCACCATAGCAGTCTGTAATATCTGTATTTAGCATATACTGATAATCAATTGACATCTTTATTGACTGCTGTTCTATTTCTTTCCACCAATTAATAATTATGTCTTTTCTTTCAACTTCAGATTCCTTCTCGTCGAAAGGAAGGCTATAACATATTATACTCTTATTTTTCCTTATCTTACGGATTTTACTACAAATTATCTTCCAATTATCATCCTCAGTGATAAGATTTACCAAAACCACATATACAAAAGGATTGATAATCTGCAAAGGACGCCAAGCATATTTCCCATCTTTATTAGAATATAGTTTATAATTTACATCCTTATGTTTTTCCGGATGGGTTATTAGGTTTATTTTCCCTTTTGAAATATTACTACATTTCTCATTTAGTGACCATCCTTTCTTTAATTCATTCGATATTTCATCAAGTATCGGTTGGAAATCGAAATAGACAGGCAAATCTATATCACAATAGTTTTTTGAACGTAAGAAGAATCTTTTTGCTTCCTCGCCGGTCATTTCAATAATGCTGGTCTTGTTCATATATCAATTCATCATTAATTGTTAATTAGTCCTTCTTTCTGGGTTCTTCAATCCTTCTTTGGCCATTCTACCTGTCAACTGTTTTTCTCTTCTGTTCATTTTATCATTTTTCTGTTTTCATGTTTTCTCTTTCTCTGTGGCGCGGGCGATGCCGCATCCTTTTCTTCTCATAACCATATAGGGTTTTGCCACCTCAAATCTATCATCGGACATTGAAAAAAACTAAAGCTTGGCTAGTCTCATCCCTCAGTTCCCCCACCGTGAGGTAAGGGTAGCTCCCATCGTTATTCTCTTGTTTTCCACTTGTTCCTTGGTCGTTCTTCACTTTAAAAGTGTAGAAATAGTGTTGAAATAGTGTCGAAGTAGTGTTGAAATACCGTTGATATGAGGAAGGAACCATGAGTTTTCTTATTTGTTAAACCGTAGTGAATTGAGAATTGAGTTTTTTGTCATAGAAATTAGTTCTTAGTTTTTACCTTTTACCTCAAAGTAGTGGTGTCATATAGTATGGTAGATATACCACATCGTTTTCTGTCTTGAAATCTTTGTCATGGATGATGTAAGAGGTTGAAAGGTATTGCCCATATTTAGCCCGTAGCTTTTGAAGTGACACAGTTGTGTAATTCTTGCCAGACTTCACCTCGATGGGCGAGATATTGTGCCTGCTGGTTGGCATGGGTTTGCGAATCAGGAAGTCTATCTCCATTCGCTCCTCAGCCTTCTTCGAGGTGGATGAGTAGAAATATAGCCTATGCCCTGAGGCACGGAGCATCTGCGCCACAATATTCTCCACCAGCATCCCTTGGTTAATCTCGATTTTGTCGAGCAGGAGTTTGCGGTATATTTCACCGTTCGCGATGTCGCTTTCGTCAAAAGCAAGGCTGATAAGAAGCCCTGTATCGGCCATATAACACTTCAATGTTGTGTTGTCGGCGTTCATCCTCAGCCCCACATTGGGTGCAGTGGTATTATGGCAGATGTTGACAATCATGGCTTCGTTCAACCAGAGAAAGGAGTTTTCATAGTCTTTGAACCTTGCCCCTTTTACCAATGCCGCCAAGGTAAACTTCTTCTCGTGCTTTTGGAGTTGCGAAGGTATCAAATCCAACACAGAGGCCACTTTTGATTCATACCCGTCGGCATACTTATATATGTCCGACCTATATAAGTCGATAATATCCCGTTTGACGCGGTCGGTCTGCTCAAAGTCGCGGGTGGCAACAAAGGTTGATACGGCCTGTGGCATTCCGCCCACAATAAGATACTGGCGGAACAAGTCCATGGCTTTCCGATGCATCAGGGGACCCATTGGTTGCTGCTTTTCGAAGTGGCTGCGAATGAAGTCCATCAATACATCATTGCCAGTAGCCCATAGGAATTCCTCAAAGTCCATCGGGTACATCTTCAGATGCCGTTCCTCCGATGGAATGATAATCTCTTTTACATTTCGCTGGAGGGAGGTGAGTGAGCCAGTCTCGATATAGTCGTACCTTCCGTCTGCAACCAAATACTTAATGGCAGCTCTGGCCCGGGGACATTCCTGAACTTCATCGAACACCACCAGCGACTTACGCGGAATGAGTTTGACCCCATAATAGGTGCTAAGGTTCATAAACAGCGTATCCAAGTCGTCGAGGTATTCCTCAAACATCTGCTTTACAGATATAGGGGCTCTGCCAAAATCAATTATCAGTGATGAATCGTACTCGTTTTGTGCAAATTGTTGGACAATATAGCTCTTGCCCACACGTCGGGCACCATCTATCAACAGGGCTGTATGCCCTTGTTCTTTGCCTTTCCAATCTAACAATGTGTTGTATATCTTTCTTTTCATATACCCCAATAACACAAAACGAGATTTTTTATTGTACGAAAACTACACAAATCGAGATTTTTTATCTTCGTATTTCTACACAAATCGAGATTTTTCCGCCCTTCTGTTTCTACTTTTCATGGTGCAACATATCATAGTATTCAGTGGTTTGTTTGCCATAAAATTACTTCAAAAGGTAATAATCTAAAAAAAAGTTGTATATTTGCATTTGAATTATAAACAATATGTAGGATGACAAGAGTTTACATAGAAAAGGTTCAAAACCAAGATGCGATTGTATTGCTTGCGTATGTCCGACAGTGTTCTTATTGTTGGCAATGGCGGAATTAAAAGAACCAAGACATATGAGGAGGACGAGAGCCTTAACGGGTATGTCATAACCTTGCAAAAACTTGACAAACTTCATAATCATGCTATAAAAAGTGGTAAGGTGATTATTGAAGAAACCATGATATCAGGTATAGACAAAACAGAATTTGACCTATGAGCAAGACAACTGATCTTTTCAACGAATGTGTCGCGTCTACTCCACAGGACGTTAAACAGCGTGTCGATTGGTCTTTCCAAATTGCCGACAAGATAGACCATATACATAAAGAACGTGGTATGACACAGAAAGACTTTGCCAAACAGATTGGCCGTTCAGAGGCAGAGGTGAGCCGTTGGGTTGGCGGTACGCATAACTTCACTTTGGCAACCCTCGCAAAAATATCGACGGTACTGGAAATACCATTGATAAGTGTCGCTGTATAATTTTGGTTATCCATTCCTCTGATATGTTGACGTGTTAATATGTTGGTTTCTTCGCAACCGTCGTTTTCTCGCCTCGGCATAGTGCAAACACTGCGTGATTTGCCCTCTGCACCCGGCTTATCGAAAACGTTCTTTAATCAAAGGCATTGGGTCATGTATAAGGGAATATATGTGATGCCTTCTTTCTCACAATAGTTGCCCGAATGTATCACATAAGGTGTTGCCATGTATTCCCCATACTTGGCCTTGCATTTTCTCAGTGACGATAAGGCATAGTGGGTTGACGACTTCACCTCGATTGGAGTGATATTGTGCCGGGAAGTGATAGATGGCTTTCTGACAAGGAAGTCAATTTCCATATTATCCTCTCTGTTATGGGATGGGTTGGAGTAAAAGTACAATTTGTTGCCAGCAGTATGAAGCATCTGCGCTACAACATTCTCAACCAACATACCTTTATTGATTTCCAATTTGTCAAACATCAGTTTCTTATATATCTGACCCACCTGTATGTCGTTTTCATCAAATGCCATTGCAATGAGCAACCCTGTATCGGCCATATAGAGCTTCCGCTTGGCATCATCACGGCTCAGACTTAGGCTCACATTGGGTTCTGTAGCAGCATAGCAGACATTAACCACCCTGGATTCTTCAAGCCAAAAGAAAGCATTGGCATAACTGCGTGTTCGTGCTCCTTTCTCCACTTCACTGATACGAAAACGTTTTTCGTGACGTTGCAACTGCGAAGGGAGCGTATCGAAAATGCGGGTCACTTTTTGTTCGTAACCAGTGGCATATTTGCTGATATCTGCACGATAGAGGCTTAAGATGTTTCGCTTGATATGGTCCACCTTGTCGAAGTCTTTGTCGTGGGTATATGACTCAACCGCCTGAGGCATGCCACCAACTATCAGATACTCGCGAAAAAGGGTCATCGCTTTGCGATGCAGAGCCTCGCCCAAGGGTTTGCCCGATGCGAAGCAGTCTCTAATATAGTCCATGAGTTCATCGTTCCCCATAGCCCATAAGAATTCCTCGAAATCCATCGGGTGCATATTGATGCGCTCTTCTTCTGACGGAATGACAATATCCTTCACATTCTTGTTGATACTGACCAGCGAACCTGTTTCGATATAGTCGTATCTGCCATCTTTAACAAGATGTTTGATTGCGGCTCTTGCAGGTGGGTATTGCTGTACTTCATCAAAAACAATTACAGACTCACGCGGATATAGCTTTACATCCTTCATTAGCGACAACATTCGAAAGAAAGTATCCAAGTCGCTGAGCTGCTCTTCGAACAAGAGTTTCAGCTGCTTGTCCTCCTTACTAAAGTCTAAAAGGATGTATGTCTTATACTCGTTTCGTGCAAATTCTTCTACTATGTAGCTCTTGCCAACACGCCGGGCACCATCAATCATAATGGCTGTTTTACCATTCCAAGTATTTTTCCATTCGAGTAATTTATTGTAAATCTTTCTCTTCATAATATTATTGCACCAAATTAGACTTTGCAAATATACGAATTTTACACCAAATACAACTTTTTGGCAGTATTATTTTTACACCAAATATGGGTTTAGCACCATTCTGAGTGTCTACTTTTCATGGTGCTTCAGGTGCTCAATAATGCAACAGCCTGAAAAAGCGGACCGCACTTGGTCTGTACCGCATTGAAAAAGTGGGCTACACTCTGAAATGGGTCTATCCAAACTGACGAATCGAATAGGACTTTCCCGTTTGTCTGGCTCCGGTAAGAAGCAATGTCTTATTGGTACTTTTATAAAATCTACATAAATGACTATTAATCTTCCTTTTAAGCATAATAATGTCCGCTTTTCCAATTACAATTATACAAAAAATGCCTGATTTTCCAACATTATTTTTGTCAAAACATTACTTTTTCCACCTCTCCGTGTCCATTTTTCATGGTGCAACAGGTGCAACAAAAGGCATTGGGTCATGTATAAGGGAATATATATGATGCCTTCTTTCTCACAATAGTTGCCCGAATGTATCTTTCCATTCGAGTAATTTATTGTAAATCTTTCTCTTCATAATGTAATTGCACCAAATTAGATTTTGCAGATATACGATTTTTACACCAAATACAACTTTTTGGCAGTATTATTTTTACACCAAATATGTGTTTAGCACCATTCTGAGTGTCTACTTTTCATGGTGCACAGGTTACAAGAACATGATATAGTAAATTGGCATATATGTGGTGGCATTCTCAGTTCGGGAGTCGCCCTCATTGGACAGAACTAAGGCGGACTGCACCCGGTAGTCAGGATTGGCAATGAAACGATCGAGAGCCCGATGGGTGGAGTAGTCTTTGCCCGACTTCACCTCGATAGGCAACACCGTGAGGCTGTCGTAGTCATCTATCAAAAAGTCCACCTCGCCCTTCTGCTTGTTATCGTAATAGAAAAGCGTATGCCCATGAGCCTGCAACTCGGTGGCGACAACGGTTTCATACACCGAGCCAAGATTGATGCTGAGCTGGTCATCCTTGATGGCAGTGACATTGTTCCGAAACAGAACATACGACAACAGCCCCACGTCGTTCAGATAGAGTTTCAACAGGTTCTTTTTGGCCGAGCTTATCAACGGGAATGTGGGATTGGCTATTGCCCGCACCTCAAGAGCCACCCCTGCACTAATAAGGTACTCTATGTCGTCTTCGTAGTCGCGTGCCGCCTTCCCCTTTTTCTCTTCCACATCATTGAAATGGAGGCGTTTCTTGAGAGGTTGAATATCTCTTCGTGTATCTTGCGGACACGGTAGATATTCTGTGAGTCGAGATAGGTGTTGACTGCTTGAGGCAGGCCTCCGACCAAAAGGAATGTCTTGAACAGTTCCAACATGTGGCGGTGCAGACCGTCGCTGTGGCTTTCGCCGTTCTTAAACTTCGTCCTCATGCTCTCAATCAACTCGTCGCCAACGCTATTAGCCCAGAGAAACTCCTCGAAGTCGAGCGGGTACATGTGCTCTACCTGTATTCGTCCTCCAGGGATGGACAGCGTTTTATGCATGGTCACACCCAGGAGGGAACCGCTGACAACGTAGGTAAATCGCCCTTCGTCAGACAGAAACTTCAGCAAGGTGAGCATGGAGGGGTAGGCCTGTATCTCGTCAAGAAAGACCAACGTATTGTCTTTCGTCCCCAAACGCCTACCGGCAACAGCACTCAGACGTACATAGAAATCTTCCGTCCCTTTCACATCGGCAAAAACACGTGCCCCATCCCTGTCGTCAATCATGTTTATCTCGACAAAATTGGGGAAAGCGGCACGTCCTTCGTGCTGAATAATGTACGACTTCCCCACCTGACGAGCTCCATCAATGATGAGAATTTTGCTTCTGTCAGAACTAAAATACTCTTTGAGCGTTTGTTGTATCTTTCTCCTTAGCATATCGTAGCTGTATTTGACAGTGCAAAAATACAACTTTTTCCAAAATTAGCAGGTTATTTTTACAACTTTTTCCATTTTTTAGAGGCAACTTTTACAACTTTTTCCAATTATACAGGGGTGTTATTTACAACTTTTTCCATTTTTTAGTTCGTAACAAACGTCCGCTGCTCGCCATAGACGGTGCCAGCACTGTTGGTGGCGTAGGCCCTAACATAGTAGGTGGTATGTGTGCTAAGCCCTGTCATCTGACTCACAAAGGAGCCTAGTCCCACGCCATCGTTAGTGTGGAGACCAGCAATAGTCGGGTCGGGAGAGGTGCTATAACAAATGCCCCTGTTGGTGATGGGGAAGCCCCCGTCGGCGATGACGGTACCTCCACCAATGGCAGTGGTGCTGGTGACATTGACCACATCGGCAGTGGTGACAGTGGGTAGACCACTCTGAGTGGTGAAACTGACCTGCTCGCCGTATGCCACGCCGGCACTATTACGTGCATAGGCTCTGAGATAGTAGGTGGTACCGGGCTCAAGACTGGCGATACTGCTTAAAAATTCGCCCAGGCCTGTACCGTCGGTGGTGTGGTTGTTGTTGACGGTAGGCTGCATGGCGGTACTCCAGCAGACCCCTTTGGCGGTGACGGGGAAGCCACCGTCGGCACTCACATGGCCTCCTGCCGTGGCTGTGGTGGAGCCGACATTGCTGACCTGACGTGTGCTCACGGTGGGAAGCCCATCCAAAGTGGTGACAACCATCTGTTCGCCATATCCCACGCCGACACCGTTGCGGGCGTAGGAGCGGATATAGTAGGTGGTGTGCGGCGAAAGGCCTGAAAGCGTGGCATCGAATGTCCCTACACCATGTCCCACAGCTTGCTTCAAGTTATCGACTGTGGGGTACTGCATCTGTCCATAGACAAAGCCCCGCTCCACGACGGTGGAATTGCACGAGTCAGTGACCTCGCCATAGCAATGCACGGTGGAGGCGGTGACATCGGCAGTGGAGAGGGTGAGAACCACCGGCACATTGGGACCTGCAAGATAGATGGTGCCAAGGTCGTAGGTCTCGACTCCATAACGTATATTGCTAAGGCTGACATCACGGCTGTTGTACAAGGAGTCGGCCTCGATATGCAGATAGTATCCTTTGCCCTGCTCGTCCAGGCTGACGCTGATGTCAAAGCGCCCTTCGGCAGTTGTGTAGACGACAGCAGAGGTCATGGTGCCATCGGTTGAGAGCACCCGTATTCCTTCAAGGGGGTGTTGGGTACGTTGGTCAAGCACAACACCGTGACATTTTGTCGCTTCAAAATGTCCCTCCTCCTGCAAATCCTTGACACAGGACGAAAAGAGCAGTAGTGACAGTAATGTGATGAGTAAGGGTCTATGCATAGGCTAAAAGTTAAGAGTAAGACTGAGGGATGGTGCCAGAGAAGAAGGAGTGGCAATGAGTGAGGGCTCGAATGCCAATACCTGACTCCGTTTGGGCTGCATGGTGACGGCACGTACCAAGTTATAGACATACAAGGCACCCGCTGCACCCCATGCAATGTAGGATGTGGTACGATAGGTGTTGTAACTGTTACGGGCGGCTGTGTACTGGTCGAAAGTGATGTTGCTGCTATTCATCGTTTGGAGTTGGTCTTGTGCAAGGTAGTAACAGCCCACACCACCTCCAATCAATGCCAGCTCACCCAACAGGGTGAATACACCTTCGCCATAGTAACCTTTGCCCATCTGACCCAATCCAGGAATGACGGCGGATTTGAGCAAAGATGTCCAAGGGCTACTCTCTCCCTGCCGTTCAAGGGTTCCCCATACGGGTTGGACGTTGCCCGCCACTGCCACCTGACATAGGACGAAGACACGATAGGTGCCATCTTTCAACCGGCTCTCGTATTGGTCCACTTTGTTGATGGGGATGTTGTATTGCTGGGAAAGGACTTCGT
Organism: uncultured Bacteroidales bacterium; assembly: GCA_900319865.1. Lineage (GTDB taxonomy): Bacteria > Bacteroidota > Bacteroidia > Bacteroidales > P3 > Colimorpha. Next base: position 9,353 of record ONQD01000018.1, read on the forward strand.
AGCTGGTGCCATCTTGCAGGGCACTGTTGATCTTTTGGGAGTCGAAAGGCTGTCCCAAACGGTTGGCAGTGCTTTGGAATACCCGTGCCATGGCTTGGTTGAGGGCATCGTTGATGGTAGCGCCTTCACCCGACTCGCGCACATACATGTAGGTATTATTGCCCGGCTTGGGCAACTCGTTCATCCACGAGGGAACACGCTGTGCCTGACAAGCGATTGTTGCCAAGCACAGAAGCGTAATCAAAGAGAGAAAAAAGCGGTTCAAAACGATGTGTTTTAATGATTATTTCCTGTAGTTCTTCAAGTATTCCTCAGCCCATTTGCGGAACTGGTCGCGATTGAAGAGGGTTTCGAGTTTGTCGTTTTCGCTAAGAGCGGTGGCAGTCTTCTGAGCCAGTTCTTTCTTCGAGATACGGATGGCGATGTGGCTCTGGTAGGTGCCGTTCTGTGTCTGGTACATCTTCTCGCAGGTCTGCTCGACATCATTCATCATACGGTCGATGACTTGGGTGACCTCACGCTCGACGATACCTTGTACATCCTGCTGTGCCACGTTGCCACCCATGGTGCGGCTATAGTCGGTGGCAAGACCTTTGGCAATACCTCCGATTTTGGCATTAATCATCTGTTTGGCGGCATTGAGGGCGGCAAGACGGGCGTTCTGCATATTGACATTCTCGCCGATGCCCATGCCGGTGAAATACTCGTCGGAGTCATGGTCGTAGCCGGCACAGGGGAGTTCAATCTCCTTGTTGCCCAACTGTTCCTGAGTGGTGACTTTGGTGGATTTGCAACCAGTGAATGTGATGGCGGTAAGTGCCAGTGCGATGAAAAAAATCCTTGTTTTCATGACTATTGATTTAAGCTGTTTGTATTATTTTTGGTGATTGTTTTTTGTATCGGTTTGATATCTGACCCACTTTGGCACCCTTGCAGGTGGGGTCGCATACCACATATCGATTGTTCTTGTACAGATAGTAGTCGCCTTTGACATTGGCATCCTTGGGAAAGCATACGGCAGCGGCCACATGGTCGGCATACTCCAGAAGCACCACATCGACACCCACAAACATACGGACAAGATAGCTGAAGAGCAGTGCCCTGTCCTCACAGTCGTTGGCGGGATAATAGAAGTTCTCCTCGCAGAAATAGTTCTTCTCCCGACCGAACTGGAGGTTGTCGACCTGATAGGCGAAACCCTCCTGGACATATTGCAGCAAGGTTGAGACTGCACGATAGGTGTTTTTGCCTTCAATCAAAGGCTTGATATTACGTTCCAAGGCCAAGTAAAAGACTTCATCGATAGCGGAGTTGGCATACATGTGAAGCTCCATCTGGGGATAATGGGCATAGAAGTCCATCAGGCCTTGGTTGACATAGATGGTAATGTCCCTCCCTCCAAATGAGTTTTTATAGGGGTTGGAACAGAGTCTGCCGCCCAACTGCGGGGTTTCGTTCACAAGGAGGTCGATGCCGTGATTGGCTCCATCGAGCTGATTACCGTAGGTGTACAATCTGCCTTTGAGTTCTTCGTTGGCTCCAAAGGGTCGGAAGGCATAATAACGGACATTGCTCACCACGGTGAAAGGAGTGTCGTAGATTTTGCTGACAGAAGCCATCAGGATGACCAGATTGCCCCCGACACGTCCCATTCTTACGTCGTAATGCATCGCGTTAAGGAGGTAAACAGAGAGGGCTACCTGTTGGTCGGCATTGTTCGGGTATATCTGGGCAGCGAGTAGGCGGGTCAGATCGAAAAGGCCCCACCCGTTCAGTCGTAGCTCCTGTTTTTGCCCAGCCAGTTGAAGCGTCACTTGGTTCATTTTCTCATGATTCAACAGCTGCCAATAATTCGAAATCTGTTGTTCACGGGTTCCCGAGAGCTTTATCTTGGATACATTGACAGGCACCTTGAACGTGAGCTGTTTTCCATAAAAAGTGATATTGAACACCTCGGCAACATGGGTGGCGACTTTATCTGTTGTGGTAGGTTGGAATTGTTCAACTTGGAGTGTCACCATATCGCCTATGGGCAACTGTTCGGAGTGGAGGGTGTCGGGGAGCGTATCCGATTCGGGCTGGAGGACAGGCTCGGGTCGGACAGGTTGTTGTTCGCCTTTGAACAGCTGCATTTCGTCCCAGCGTTGCTTCAGATATTGGATGAACTGCTCGTTGATAGAATCCTTGTATTCCTCAAATTGCTTTTGATATTGCTGCTTATACTCCTCCATGGCTCTTTTCCTTGCCCCAGTGTCAACCTGAGACATGGCCACCATAGGCAGTAGCAGCAATATCATTATGAGCAATCTATTCTTCATTGTAGGGGAGCATTTCGCTGGTGATTGAGTCGGTCATATCAATTGTGTCCTGTTCGGCAAAGGCAGGAGACTGTGTTATCTGCATTCCATTGTTTCTAGTTGTGAAGAACCATGCAAGGCCCACCAACAACAAGACGGAGGCAGCTGCTGCCCATGGAATGAAACGGTGAGTTTCTTTCTTGGTGGCAAGGCTGGTGGCTTTCTTTTGTGCTTCGATGGCGGCGACAATGTTCGTCAAGTCATCTATGTTCTCGTCGCTTTGAGACATATAGTCCAACACCTCGGACTCTTCGGCTTCTGTGCATTGTCCGCTGAGGTACTTGGCAAGCAGCTCATCAGATATTTCTTTTTTGTTCTCCATGGTGTCAGTCTTTATAGTCTACTAAATGTTGTTTTATCAATTTTGCTATCGCTCGGCGCTTGATGTTGTATAAGTTGTCTACTGTTACATTGTGTTGTTTCGCCACAGTTTCCGGCTCCTCATCTCTTAGCAATAGGGCTTCGAGTATCTGACTGTCTCGCGGAGGCTTCAATTTTGAAATGGCCCGTTTGATATCCATCATTATCGTTCCGATAGTCCCATTGCTCATGAAGGCCGTCTGGTGGTCGTTCATGTTGGAAATAGGAATTTGGTTAGCGGAATCTATCATTGAACGTGAAAAATCTTTGAAAAATCTGTACGACACCACCGAGAACCAGTTGACAAAAGGCCTTTCGGGATTGTACTTGCGAAGTTTCTCCCAGTCGTTATTGCTTAAATAGAGATATAGCTCCTGTACCAAATCGTCGTATTCCACTTGTTTTGTGCCAGCAGCTTTATAGGCATTCATCTTCAAAAGAGGATTGAAGTGGTCATAGAAAACATAGTGCAGCGCCCCCTCGTTTCCCGCCAAGAGTTCTGCTACCAACTGAGCATCATCTTTATAAATGAAGAGACTTTTGGGCATATTGCTATATATTTAAACATCTGTATTCAAAAACCTTACTTAAGGATGAATGAACCAAGTCAAACATACAAAGATACCAAATATTTCGCATATTTAATCCAAATCGATCATTGGGCCGACATCTCCAAGTCAAAAGACAAGCATGTATGTACTTTACCTTGTCCGCTTCCTGAAGACCCGTTCGGCTTTTCAAGGCATATGGTCTGCCTTGGACCATTTTGATTTACCAAATAAAGTCTAATGACCGACTTGGGGGAGTTTAACTCTTTTTAACGCCATGGGCTGTAAGATTTTTGCAATTTATGCGTTTTAATATCGTTAGAAATTATTTTTGTAACATCTTCAACAAATAACAAACAATCATGATGAGAAAAAGCAAATTATTTATTGCTGCGATGGCTGTCGTATGCCTTTTTGCAGCATGCTCGGAGAAAGAAGGGGTTTATAACCCTAAAAAGAAAATCACCAACATCTACAGGGCCAGCGAAAGAATCGATTCTTGGAATTCGGATGAAGGTGTTGTCAACGACACTAACATTCAACCCAAAACTCTTGCAGAGACTTGGACTTGGGACGGAAACAAGTTGATGAAAATCACCTACTGGGAAAACCAGATTGATCCGATTGGAAAGGCTGATGTTTCGGATGTATACAACTTCTACTATGACGGCAAACAATTGTCCAAAGTGGAAAGCGATGGTGAGAGAATGCTGTTCACCTACGATGGAAAGAAACTCAAACAAGCCGAGATTGTTGATATTGAGGACAATAAAACTATGGCTACATTTGAGTTTGTTCATGATGGCAAAAAGATTACCAAAATCAATGTCACGTCAGAAACAGGCGATATCGAACCCTCCAAACACATGGTTTCAATCCTGATGCGCGATATTATGCCGACACTTGAGAATGCCAACGATATGGTTGCCGCTATCCGCGAGGCAATGCCTGCCGGTGGGGCTAAGGCTACAACCACAATCCCCATCGAACTGACATGGGACGGCGACAATGTGAGTAAGATGAATGCCAATATGTATGGTGCTACTATTAGTGTTGATTACACTTTCGACAACAAGAATAACCCCTATCAGAATTCAGTCTTCGGCTTCATCACTGCGATGGAACAACCCGACGGCATGATTATGTTCAATAAGAACAATGTCACCAAGATGGTTATGAAAATGAACTTGATTTTCATGAACGATGTTGATGAGTATAATTTTACTTACACATACGACGGTGACTGGCCCTTGACTCAGATAGCCAAACAAGTCGATACTGATGAAGGTGGAAATAGCTCCTATACCGTTACTACTTGGTTTGAGTATGCCAAATAGTTGAAGGCTAATATAATATTGGCTTATAAGGGCAAGCACTTCACGCAAGGTGCTTGCCTTTTCACTTTGAAAACTTCCGATTTCAAAGAACTGTAGGGATTGAAGGAAACCATTATCTGCAAAGAGAGATTACGGTTCGAAGAAGGTTATGGGAAGCTTCGCTGTACCTTCGCTCCTAAGCTGCTGGTGTGATTCTTTGTGTCCGGTGTTTCGGAGTTTTGGATGGGACGGGACTGGGAGCAAAAGATTTTTAATAGAATTAATACTTAAAGAATGTGCGATATGAAAAAAAAAATGTATTTTTGCAAACTATTATAATGACGATATTATGCAGCAATTATTGATTTACAATACTCTTTCGCATCAGAAAGAGCTGTTCAAACCCATTACCCCCGACCATGTAGGCATGTATGTGTGCGGTCCTACCGTATATGGCGACGGCCATCTGGGACATGCCCGCCCTGCTATCACTTTCGATGTTCTGTACCGCTACCTCACCCATTTGGGCTATAAGGTGCGTTATGTGCGCAACATCACCGATGTGGGCCATCTGGAACATGATGCCGATGAAGGAGAGGACAAAATTGCAAAAAAAGCCCGTTTGGAGCAGTTGGAGCCGATGGAAGTGGCTCAGTACTACACCAATCGCTACCATGCCGCTATGGATGCGCTGAATGTGCTGCGGCCCAGTATCGAGCCGCTGGCTTCGGGACATGTGATGGAACAGATAGAACTGGTGCAAAAAATACTGGATGCCGGCTATGCTTATGTGAGCAACGGCAGCGTCTATTTTGATGTCCGCAAGTACCACGAGCATTTCAAAAGTTACGGGCGTTTGAGCGGAAGAGTGATAGACGAGATGCTCTCAACCACACGCGAATTGGACGGTCAGTCCGAGAAACATGATACCGCCGACTTCGCTCTCTGGAAGAAGGCCTCTCCCGAGCATATTATGCGTTGGAATTCGCCTTGGAGCGTTGGATTCCCCGGATGGCACACCGAGTGCACCGCCATGGGTACCAAGTATCTGGGCGAGACTTTCGACATTCACGGTGGCGGCATGGACCTCATGTTCCCTCACCACGAAAGCGAAATAGCACAGCAAACATCGGTGTGCGGTCACGGCCCCTGCAAGTACTGGATGCACAACAACATGATTACCATCAACGGACAGAAGATGGGCAAATCGTTGGGCAATTTCATCACTTTGGACGAATTCTTCACCGGCAGTCATAAGCTTTTGCAGAAAGCCTATTCGCCTATGACCATCCGTTTCTTCATTCTGCAGGCCCATTATCGCAGCACTGTGGATTTCAGCAACGAGGCTTTGATTGCTGCAGAGAAAGGCTATTCACGTCTCATGCAGGCCTATAAGACCCTGGGACGGCTGCAGCCCTCGAAAACCAGCAGCGTGGATGTGAAGGAATACCGCCAGAAGTGCTACGATGCAATGAACGACGACCTCAACACCCCCATCGTCATCAGCCACCTGTTTGATATGGCCAAGACCATCAATACGGTGAACGACCGTAAAGCCACACTCACACAGGCCGATATCGATGAACTGAAGGGTGTGATGGACACTTTTGTGTTTGACGTGATGGGTCTGCGCGATGAATCGGCCACCGACAATACAGCCCTTATCGACGGACTGATGCACATGATTCTGGACATACGCGCTACCGCCAAGGCCAATAAAGATTGGGCCACAAGCGACAAGATTCGCGACGAACTGGGTGCCTTGGGCGTAACGGTGAAGGACGGCAAGGACGGAGCCACGTGGGAGATTTGATGTTAGTGATGTAAAACAAAAGCCACCGATGTACACCTACAAATATCCTCGCCCGGCACTGACAGCAGACTGTCTGGTGGTGGGCATTGGCAACGATGGTGAGCGCTTTGTGCTACTGGTGAAACGGGGTCATGAACCCTATGAAGGTTGCTGGGCCTTGCCCGGAGGATTCATGGAGATGGAAGAGACTCTGGAAGCCTGCGCACAAAGGGAGCTGGCCGAGGAAACCGGTTTGACGCTAGCTGGTCACTGGGTGGAGCTGGGCAGTTTTAGCCGTGTGGACCGCGACCCCAGGGGCCGTACAGTGACGGTGGTGTTCGGCACCAAGGTGCCCATCGCGCCTGTCAAGGGGGCTGACGATGCTGCTGAGGCAGCGTGGTTCAGCATTGACAGCCTTCCACCGTTGGCTTTCGACCATCAAGAGATACTGCAAGTGGCTTTGCCTCGTTTGGACAGCCGCTACTCGAAATGAATATTGCGACACAATAATAATGGTTTGACGCCGTTATCGGGACGTTATGACGAATAATAAGAAAACAACCTACTCGCTTGGAATTGTGCTGCTGGCTGCTGTACTGGGTGTGCTGGTGGGACTGATGTTCGGCCCCAAATTGAGTTGGGACAATAGGGACAGCTTTTATGACTTCACCAATAGCTCTCCCATCGACCAGATGATGACTTTGGTGGAGAATACCTATGTGGATTCTATTGACCGCGACTCGCTTACGACTATGGCCATGAGTTCTTTGCTCTCCTCACTCGACCCCCACAGCACTTTCCTGCCTCCCAAATCGTTCGAGGAAGAGCGGGAGATGATGACAGGCAGTTTTGAAGGCATAGGTATCAATCTGTTGTATCTCAACGATACTGTATTTATTTCGAATGTGCATGCAGGGGGTCCCGCCCACAAAGCGGGTGTACATGCCGGCGACCGTATCATCTATGTCGACACCACCAAGGTGTCGGGTGTGGGCATTGCCAGCGTTTCGGGCGATGTGGTGAGTCTGATACGCGGACCCCGTCACAGCAAGGTGACCCTGAAAGTGAATCGTGACGGTTCAAACAAACTGATTCCCATTAAGGTGAGCCGGGATGTGATTATGCATCCCTCCATTCCCGCAGCTGTCATGCTCAACAAACAGACCGGTTATATACGTATTTCGCACTTTTCCGAGACTACAGCCAACGAATTCCACTCCTCATTGCTTCAACTGCTAAATGAGGGTATGCAGCATTTGGTGCTGGATTTACGTGGCAATTCGGGCGGAGTTCTGGAGAGTTCCATTTATGTTGTCAACGAGTTGCTGCCCCAAGGCGATCTGATTGTCTATACACAGGGTGCGCACCATCGCCGCAAAAACGTCAAGGCCACTTCTGGCGGTTTGTTTGAAACCGGGAAACTAACCGTGATGATAGACGAATATTCCGCCAGTGCCAGCGAGGTAGTAGCCGGTGCCATACAGGACAACGACCGTGGTCTAATCATGGGTCGGCGTAGCTTCGGTAAAGGTTTGGTGCAACAACAGTTTGAACTCTCCAACGGTGGAGCCATGCTTTTGACCATTGCCCGCTATTACTCGCCTTCCGGCCGCTGTATCCAGCGTCCCTACGACAAAGGAACCGATGCATACTATACGGATTATCTCAACCGCCTTCTGAATGATTATGCTTCGGCCGACTCACTGCTCAGCGCCCCCGGCGACACGACCCAGGTTTTTTATACCAAGAAAGGGCGTAAAGTGTATGGAGGTGGCGGCATACAGCCCGATGTCTTCCTATCCTACCTTATTGACACACATTTTGTTTATTGGAACAGACTTATATCGAAGAATGTGATGGAGGAGGTTTTGTTCGACGAGCTTTACCATCACTATAATGACTTGAAAAAAAGGTTCCCCACTGTGGAAGCTTTTGAGAAAGGGTATAAGGTGAGCGACGCCACGTGGCAACGGGTGCTGACATTGGGCGAGAAGAAAGGTGTGCCCCGCAATAATGCAAGTATAGCAAAATACGACAGCACGATGCGCAACAGGTACAAGGCTTTGATGGCTCAGTCTTTGTTTGACGATAATGCATTCTACAAGGTCAATCTGCCCTATGACCAAGAGTTGCAGAAGGCATTGCAAAGAAGTAAATGATAGAAGAAAGGAGTTGACAATATGAAGAAGTTTTTAGTTTTAGTGGTCTTATGTGTAGCGGCTTTGTGTGGATTGCATGCACAACGGTGTACATTCAGCGGCACTTTCAGCGATTTTCCTGAGGGTTTTCAGACAGTGCTTCTTAAAGTGAATAACAATAAGATGGAGTTGGTGGACACGTTGAAGTTGGACAAGAAAGGTCATTTTAAAATTACGCTTACGCATAAAGAGCCCACCCTGTATGTAATTCCTATGCCCGACCGTGAGAGTGGTGTGTGCCACTTGATGTTGGAGCCAGATAGCAAGGTGACGGTGGACATTCAGTATCTGCCAGCCATGAAAATGTTTAGGATAACCAATTGTAAAGGCTCGGAGAATGTGGCACTATATAAGAGTTTCAATGACATCCTGCTGAATGCCAATACTCCAGAAGAACAGGTGAAGGTGCCCGATTTGGTGGAACAGTTGCTTCGGGAGAATAAGAATACTTTGATGAGTGCATTCTTGGTCACCTTTTTCGAACAGAACTTCGACAGCTATGCTTCGCTTTATTCCGATGTGCGCGATGCATTGGTGACAAAGTATCCCAACGACAGTTTTGTCAATCATCTGAACGAACGTTTGCGCGGATTGCTGTTGCCCGGAATGATGGCACCGGAGATTGAGATGAGTGATCCCGACGGGGTGACCCGCAGGTTGTCTGATTTGAGGGGACAGGTGGTGTTGATTGACTTTTGGGCTTCGTGGTGCGGGCCTTGTAGAAGAGAAAATCCCAATGTGGTGCGTGTGTATAAGAAGTTTCACGACAAGGGATTCGAGATTTTTAGCGTTTCGCTGGACAACACCCGCAGTGCATGGACCGCTGCCATAAAAAAGGATGGTTTGGTTTGGCCTAACCATGTGAGCGATTTGACTGGATGGACTTCGTCGGGTGGCAAGACTTATGGCATCACTTCAGTGCCGGCCACTGTGCTGGTGGACCGCGAAGGGAAAATTGTGGCACGCAATTTGCGAGGCGGTGATTTGGAGCGCGCCTTGGACCAACTTTTCCAAGGGGAAACCGAAAAGTAGATTAATTCAGATAGTACTGAGAAATAGATAACGGATATGATTACTTCTACAATGATAGAAATGGCGTTGAGCCATGTGAATGACCCCGACTTGGGCCGCAGCCTTATTGAGTTGGGAATGATAGAGAATATAGCCATCGACGGCAAAAAGGTGTCGTTCGATTTGGTGCTGACTACTCCGGCTTGTCCGATGAAGAAACGTATGAGCGACGATTGCGTCAATGCTATACACGAATATGTGGACCGCGAGGCCGAGGTGACGGTGAACCTGACATCGCGTCAGGTGGAACAGCCCGACCCTCACTCTTTGATGCCCGGTGTGAAGAAAGTGATAGTGGTTGCCTCCGGTAAAGGAGGTGTGGGCAAGAGCACGGTGGCTGTCAATTTGGCTGTATCGCTGGCCAAGACCGGTGCATCGGTAGGATTGATGGATGCTGATATCTATGGCCCGTCCATTCCTATCATGTTCAATCTGGGACAAGAAGATGTGATAGGTGAAAATCACGACGGCAAGACTTATATGCTACCCATTGAGAGATATGGGATTAAGCTGATGTCGATAGGTTTTTTGGTTGATCCCGACAAAGCGTTGGCTTGGCGCGGACCTATGGCATCGGGTGCTTTGAAGCAGTTGGCAACAGAGACTTGGTGGGGCGATATAGACTATTTGGTAGTGGATATGCCTCCGGGAACGGGTGATGTACAATTGACGTTGGCTCAGACTTTGCCGGTGACGGGAGCCATTATTGTGAGTACTCCCCAACAGGTGGCTTTGGCCGACGTGGTGAGAGGTGTTGAGTTGTTCCGCAATCCCGCTTTGAACATCCCGGTGCTGGGTTTTGTTGAGAATATGGCCTATTTTACCCCTGCAGAATTGCCGGACAACAAGTATTACATCTTCGGTAAGGAGGGCTGCAAGAAGCTGGCAGCTGAGATGAATATGCCATTACTGGGCGAAATCCCGTTGGTGCAATGTATTGCCGAAAGTGGCGATAGCGGTAAGCCGGTATCGCTGTGGTCGGATACTGAGACCCCGGAGAGCAAGGCCTTTATGGAACTTGCCGAAAACACTATCAGAGAATTGTGCAAAATTGAAAAATGATATCTAAAAACGATAGATTATGACAGACCAAGAGAAAAGCATTGTAGAGGTAAAAGTGAAGAACGCTCTTGAGCAGATACGCCCTTATTTGCAGCAGGATGGTGGTGATGTGGAGTATGTGGATATGACCAACGAGGGTGTGGTGATGGTGCGACTCCAAGGCCATTGCGGTACTTGTCCGCATGCTTTGCAGACCCTGAAACAGGGGATTGAGACAGCCGTGAAACGCGTTATTCCCGAGGTGAAGTCGGTTGAGCGTGTGTGATCTGTGTGGGATAATCTCGCCGAGGTACTAACCAAGAGACCGCCCCGGTGGGAAATGAGGCAGTTGATAGAGAAAAAAGGTGTGGCTGGGAAATGGCCACACATTCGGTGATATGTCAATACAGAACTAACTATGATATATACTAAGACAGGAGACAAGGGAAGTACTTCGCTAGTGGGTGGCACACGTGTTTCGAAATGCCATCCCCGGGTGGAGGCTTATGGTACCGTGGACGAACTGAATGCCCATGTGGGTTTGTTGGCCGAGATGATACGCCAAACTGATGCTGAACAGTATGATATATTGAAGAAGGTACAGCGCAATTTGTTTATAGTCCAGACACTGCTGGCCACCGAGGCGGACGCTAAGTTTGAGCTGCCACAATTGCCCGACGATGTGGTGCAGGATATGGAGCATCAGATAGATGCTGTTCAAGCTATGGTGCCTCCATTCCGCAGTTTTGTAATTCCCGGTGGCAATGCTGCATCGGCACAATGCCATGTGGCAAGAACTGTGTGCCGTCGGGCGGAACGCCGCATTGTTCAGCTGGCAGAGACCGAGAAAGTGGATGCAAAGTTGCTGTGCTATGTGAACCGCCTATCCGACTACCTTTTTGTTCTTTCCAGGCATTTGGTGGTATCGCGGGGAGATGAGGAATCGCTCTACAAGTAAGGTCTCAATTTGTTCAGGATGAGGATGATGAATGTGGGACTGGATGTGTTAAGTATGTTTATAGAAAAATATATTTGCAAGTATAGAAAAAAAGTGTACTTTTGCAAAAAATATCAGTGGCAATAGCGCTCTGAAAACATCGGTAACATAGTTAAATATACTCTATTACGATAGAGTTAATAGAGATGCAAAAGAGATAAAATATGTATTGGACATTAGAATTGGCAACAAAGTTGGAGGATGCTCCCTGGCCTGCAACAAAAGATGAGTTGATAGATTATGCACAGCGTACAGGAGCACCGATGGAGGTGATAGAGAATCTTATGGAGATTGAGGATGAGGGAGACCCGTATGACAGCATTGAAGATCTGTGGCCAGACTATCCCACAAAAGAAGACTTTTTTTTCCAAGAGGACGAATACTAATACTACTACATTACTATGAGAGTTTCCTTTATTGGCTCAGGCAATGTGGCTACTCATCTTGCCTTAGCCTTGTTTAACCGTGGGCATGTTATAGACCAGATTTGGTCCCGCGACATTGAACATGCCAAATTACTTGCCAACAGGGTGGAAGCCCATCCCATAGATGATTTGGGACAGTTGTATGGCAATGCAAACATTTACATTATTGCGGTGTCAGACGATGCCATTGAGGACGTGGCAAGGCAGTTGCATATGCAAAATGCTATTGTGATGCACACTTCAGGTGCCACGCCTATGGATGTTCTTTCTACTACCAGCAAACGCTACGGGGTGCTATGGTCTCCCCAGACTTTTGTACGCGATGTGGCATTGGATTATTCCGAGCTGCCTTTCTGCATAGAGGGTAATACTCTTGATACGGAAAATTCTATTGCAGAGTTTATCGGCATGATATCGAACCATATTTTCCGTACCGACTTCCAACAACGCCAGTACCTTCATCTCTCAGCTGTTTTTGTTAACAATTTCACAGATGGTCTCTATGCCGTGGCTCAGCGTATCTGCCGTGAGCATGATGTGCCTTTCGAGATATTGAATCCGTTGGCTGTTACCACTGCTAAAAAATTGCAGTGGGGCGATGTGCGCTATCAAATAACCGGTCCAGCCACACGCAACGACAAAAAAACTCTGAGCGCTCACCGTCACTTGCTCGAAGACGATCCAGAGGCGTTGGAGCTCTACAATCGTATGACCAATCTCCTTCTTGAGGTTAAGAATGGTTGATACGCATTGCCATCTTTATGATGAAGCATTCGACACCGACCGTGACGAGGCTGTTGAAAGGGCTGTCACGGCCGGTGTCGATACGCTATTACTTCCAGCCATTGACAGCAATAGTCACAGCAGGCAGGAGGCTTTGGCATCTGCCTATCCTGACGTTTTCTTTCAAATGATGGGTTTGCATCCCACTTCGGTGGACGATGCTTTTGAAAAAGAGCTGGCTATCGTACAGCAAAAATTGTTTGCTGTGGATAGTCCAGTGCGTTATGTGGCTGTTGGAGAGATCGGTCTTGATCTTTATTGGGACCGTACCTATTTTGAACAGCAACGAGAGGTGTTGCGCCGTCAGATGGAGTGGGCAAGTCAGTTGTCGTTGCCTGTGTGTTTGCATGTGCGGAAAGCTTATAACGAGCTTTTCGGCTTGTTGCGTGACCTCAACCAGAGACGATACAGCGGTGTAATGCATTGTTTTGGAGGAAGCGTACAGGAGGCGTTGCGTGCAGTCGAAATGGGCTTCCACATTGGCATAGGTGGTGTGGTGACATTCAAGAATGCCACCCTTGCCCAGGTGGCCGCCGCAGTGCCATTAGAAAGTATTCTGCTTGAAACCGATGCTCCATACCTGGCTCCTGTGCCCTATAGAGGTAAGCGGAATGAAAGTGCATACATCCCTGTCATAGCCCAAAAGATAGCTGAGCTTCGAGGGGTGAGTGTCGACGAAGTGGCACAAGTCACCACCCAATCAGCCCAAGTGCTTTTTGGATTATAGTTGGGATAAAAGAATCTGGCACATAGTATTGTACACGCCATTAATTATACTGAATGCCAAGCTGTTTCATGTATCGTTGCCTCTGAATCCGCGAGCAGGAGTGCACACCGACACGCTACGAAGGCGGAATAGTAATCTTCTGAGAAAAATCCAGCTTTGCTTCCTGTCCACTTTCAAATCACTCTTTTTTACAGGCATTCTTCACTGCTGTGGTAAATAGAAGGTTTCTAAGGGGTCAATAGGAACTTAAGAGTTAGCGAACCTGGAATGGAGTGTGTTTTCCTGAAATCGTCCTAATGACCGATGTGGGTTTATTGGGATGATGGTGTAGTGTTGCTGGTGTTTTTGTATTGTGTTTCAGTGGATTGTGTGGCTTATGAGACAGAGGCTGAAATTAATTTTGAGGTTAGTGTTAAAAAAGACGAATATCTTAATTATTTTTTGTATCTTTGTAAATTAGTGGGAGAAGGTTTTGTTCCCATCATATTATTGTTATACAAAAAGATATACAAAATAGTTTACATTTATTATGGCAAGAGAAATTAAGTTTAGTTTGGTTTATCGCGACATGTGGCAGTCATCGGGCAAGTATCAGCCGCGTATGGATCAGTTAGTTCAGGTGGCACCTGCAATTGTTGAGATGGGTTGTTTCGACCGTGTGGAGACCAATGGTGGTGCCTTCGAGCAGGTGAACCTTATGTACGGTGAAAACCCCAACAAGTCGGTACGCGCTTGGACAAAAGAGTTTAACAAGGCTGGCATTCAGACCCATATGCTTGAGCGTGCGTTGAATGGCTTGCGCATGTATGGTGTCCCCAAGGATGTGCGTCAACTAATGCCCAAAGTGAAGAAAGCCCAGGGTGTGGACATTATGCGTTCGTTTTGCGGTTTGAATGACCACCGCAACCTCGAACTCTCCATTAAATATGCCAAAGAGGCCGGTATGATTAGCCAGGCTGCACTTAGCATAACCTATTCGCCCATCCATACGGTGGATTATTATATGGGTATTGTCGACAAGATGGTTGAGTATGGTGCCGATGAGATCGCATTGAAAGACATGGCAGGTATCGGCCGCCCCACTATGTTGGGCAAATTGGTGTATGAAATCAAGAAGAAATACCCCCATATTATAGTGCAGTATCATGGACATTCGGGTCCAGGTTTTGCAATGGCCTCTGTGCTCGAGGTGGCCCGTGCGGGCGCTGATATCATTGATACCGCCATGGAACCCCTCGCATGGGGTATGGTTCATCCCGGCATCATCGCTGTTCAGGCTATGCTCAAGGAGGACGGTTTCCTGGTAAAGGATATCAATATGAAGGCTTATATGGAAACCAGAGCTCTTACCCAGTCATTCCTCGACGATTTTCTTGGCCTCTATGTTAACCCCGCCAACCGTATATGCACTTCTATGCTGGTGGGTTGTGGATTGCCTGGCGGCATGATGGGTAGCATGATGAGCGACCTGAAAGGTGTGCATCATGCCATCAACTTGGCACTGCGCAAGAATGGTAAACCTGAGGTGACTTTCGATGAACTCACTGTTCAGCTATTCCAAGAAGTGGCCTACATATGGCCCATGCTGGGCTATCCTCCATTGGTGACCCCCTTCAGCCAGTACACCAAGAACATTGCTTTGATGAATATCATGTCGTTGGCCCAGGGCAAGCCCCGTTTCTGCCAAATTGACAAGGATAGCTGGAATATGATTCTTGGCCGTGCCGGTAAGTTGCCCGGACCTTTGGCTCCAGAGATTATAGAGCTTGCCAAGAAGAATAATTTGGAGTTCTATACAGGCAATCCGCAGGATGCCTATCCCGATGCCCTGCCTGAGTATATCAAAGAGATGGAGGAGAATGGCTGGGACCGTGGGGAGGATGATGAAGAACTCTTCGAATTGGCAATGCACGACCGTCAATATCGCGACTATAAGTCTGGACTTGCCAAGGAGCGTTTCGAGAAAGAAGTGGCTCAGCTTCGTGCCGAGAAGAACATTGCAAAGGCTCCCGCTTCAAGTAGTGCGCCCTCATCCTCTGCTGTAACACTTACCCCCAACTATATCACCGAGAAACATGCCAATGCTATTCCCGTTGTGGCTAGCGTCAGCGGGCAGTTGTTATGGGAACTCGATTTCAACTCGTCGGTTCCTCCTGCTCCTGGTCGGGAATACAAGGAAGGCGATACTTTCTGCATCATCCAGGCCAGCTATGCCCTCGAGAATGTGTTGGTTAATAAGTCCGGCCGCCTTATTGACACTTGCGTCAAGCAGGGTCAGATGGTCAAGAAAGGCGACATTCTGGGTTGGATAGAATAACGGATTTGTTGATACATCAATGGTGCCCTTCTCTTAACGGAGAGGGGCACCATTTCCATCATGTGGGTCTGCCATTCAGAATGCCCAACCCACTTTGAACCCTGTGGTCAGAAGAGCAAAGTTGATGACACTCAAGCCGGGCTCTTGTATGGTATGAAAAGGACCGCCAATCCATAATGGGATGTTCACCCCAAAGTAGGGAGAGAGTGTCAGCCCGTTTTTGGTTACAAGTTGCACCCCCAATATCAATGCGCAGTGGATGCTCTGTTCATGGAATGTCCGCTTCAGTGTGTGAATATCCCACCCGTCGTTACCCACGTAGGTGTTGTACGAGCTCCATTGCCGCATATAGGCCAGCCGCATTTTTAGATAAAAGCTCTCCCGTGGCAGGCATCCATCGGTTGTCAGTTCCCGGTTCTTTTTGCCCAAGGGCAGAAAGTATTTATAGCCTGCCGCTACAGCAAATCCAGGCCGCATGTGGACATTCATCGGGACATCATGATGTTTTTCCCATTGCCACCCTTGCACCCCGGCGTCTATCTCTATTCCGGCATGAGGCAGGGTGTGCTCATAGGCCATTAACAGCCCACCGCCCATCAACGGTAAGGGGTTCACCGTAATGGCATTACGAAATGTTCGCACTGAGTCTTGTGCCCCAACTGATCCACACAGTATTATTGATACCGCAAACAATAGTATTCCTTTTTTCATGAACATCATTTTTCAATTGTTTTTTGGGGATAGATTATGAAATTGATATAGTTGCCAGGTTGATTGCCCATAAAAAGCGTATCCTCTTTATAAGTTATTATAAATCGAGGTTGTTCAAACTGGAATTTACTCTCGTAATGAGGGTCCCACCGGTCAATGTCCACATTCCAAAATAGGAACCCGAACCGTCCGTGACTGTCAGTAGATGTACACCCCAGGCATTTGCTACCGGCTCCCCACATATAGTTATAGAACCACAATGTGTCGTTGGCAATCGGTGTTGTGAGCGTACTGTCAGTATATGCAGTTCCGGTGATTTGGGTGCAGTACTCACTCCGCTCACATCCTACACATAGCAGTATTAATAATGAAATGATAGGAATTATTTTTCTCATGATATTATGTTGTTTTGATTCAACTATGCTTGTAGTATTTTGTTGTAATGGCAGTTGAGCACCTCCTTGCAGTCTCCATGCCAGTTGTGCATCCCGTTGCCAAGACAGTTTTTGAACATTTTGCACTCCTTGCATTGGCCTTTTAGTGCCCAATCTCTGTTGCGGAAAGGCTGGAATCTGTTTTGCCACACTTCCCATAGATTGTCCCGATATATATTGCCCTGAGCAAATACTTGGCGGTCAATATTGGGACACCCGCATATGGTGCCGTCAATCAGTACTGAGGCAATATTGATGCCCGCATGGCACATGTAGGGATTTTGCCTCACTTCGCGTTCATATTTGCCCAGATAACCCTCACAACCAAAACTCACCTGCATGGCTGCCTCTTTATGCTGTCGTTTCTCCTTGATGAATTCCATGAGTTGTACAAACTGGTTGTTGCTCAAATGCAGTTCCGGGCTGTCTTTTGCTCTGCCTATGGGGATGATTGTGAACAGTCGCCAGCGTTTCACCCCCAATGAGGCCAGGAGGTCATGAATTTGTTGTAGTTGCGGTAGATTACGTTGGTTCACACAGGTCACTACATCGAAGTTCAGCCAGTATTCTTTCACCGCTATTGTGATGGCATTCAGTGTGCGGGAGTAGCACCCTTTCAGTCCGCGCATCCAGTCGTGTTCTTCTTCCAGTCCGTCCAGACTTATAGTCAGTGCGCCCAAACCGGCCGACATCAAACGGCTGTGCAGCTGTTGGCTATACCAGTATCCGTTGGTTACCATGCTCCATCCGACCCTTCTTTGTTGCAGTGCTTTGCCTATTTCTTCAATGTCTGGCCGCAATAGTGGCTCGCCACCAGTCAGCACTACTGTCATCTCATCGCTCATCCGCTCGAGTGGAAGGGTGTCGAATGCACGCAGGAAATCTTCTAAGGGCATATCCTTTTCGCTGCCTGGTGCGGTGCAGTCGCTCCCACAGTGCCTGCAGTGCAGGTTGCAGCGGGTGGTACATTCCCAAAACAGGTAGTTCAGTTCATGTATCCGTGTCTCGTTGGCCCGGAACAATCGGAACAATCCGTCTACGATTCTATTCTGCATGGTCTTTTTTGATCATCGCAATGTTGATAGTGTCGCGACTGATGTATTTGAATGTAGTGTCTTTTACAGCATAGTTACTATCGCTGGGTGTAAAACAATAGTCGTTGTTGCTATTACTAATCACATACAATCGGATAACACCCTCTTCGTCCGTCTTTCCGTCACTCTGCCATTCGCCAAAAGAGTGATTGTTCCATCTATGTTTTACCTCCACATCTTTCAGAGGCTGATTGTCTTCAGCCGACACCACTTTGAACATCACTTCTTCCATACTTAATGCAGGTTCTGTTCCGTAGCAGGCTTGGAACACGAACAGAACTGAAGTCAAGGATATACCTTTAAGAATCTTTCTCAGTAGTTTCATTGTATTCTGTTTTTAAATTACTTATATCTTTTTCTAGTTTTCTGAACGAAATGAAGGCGATTGTGAAGTTCAGTATCACCACCGTAGCGGTAAGGGCTATCCAGATGTTCCTTACCCACACCACAGCAAAGGGGTTGATGCCCAGCGGCGGCCAAATCAATGCAACCACACATACGGTCAATGGTACTTTCACGTAGAGGGTATACCTCCGGTCCCATTTGTGTATCAGCTCCAGGCGGTTTATATATTTTGCCACTTCATCCACTCCACGCGAAGGATTGACATGTTGAAAGGCCAGGTTCATCTGTAAGGCAATGAGCACACGCAGAAGGGTGATGAGCAGCACTATGCAGTAGCATGTCATGTATCCTGCGTTGTCCCAATAAAGGGGAGCCATACATCCTACGGCTGTCATCAACGCTATGCTGCCCGGCAACCCTAAATGCAGGCGCAACTTGATGGACTCATAGGTTGTGCGGCGTTGTTTGGGACGTACACTATGAGAGAGGGGAGTGGGCAGTGGTGGCTGTTCCATCCGTTGTTGTCTCAAATAGTCAATTATATCTTCCATGATTGAGTGTGCATTTCTTTCAACTTTTGTTTTATACGGTGTATTCTCACCCCCACAGCCGAAGTACTTATGCCCAGTATTTCGGATATTTCTGCCTCGCTGTTGCCGTCTATATAGAGGTATATGAGTGCTTGGTCGGCTTTGGGCAGTTGTTCTATCAGTTGGTATAGTTCGTCTATCAGCGGGTTGTCGGGTTCATTGCGCAGTTGTTGTTCCATTTCCTCGGGCAGTGGGATGGTTTGTGGCTTTTTTGTCTCTTTGCGCCATAGTGAAATTGCAGTGTTCAGAGCCACGCGGTACATCCAGTTCTTGGGCGAACAGTCGCCCTGATACTGTCGTCGGTTGCTCCATAAGTTGCACACCATCTCTTGGTACAGGTCGCGCAAATCCTCGCGGTTGCCCTTGGCGAAGGTGTAACCTATGTGGTACAGCAACCATTCGTTCTGTTCCAGCAGCGTTGTGAACTCGTCGTCGGTCATTCGCTCCGGTTGTAGTCGTCGTTTGTGATAACAAGGGTATAGCGGCAATAACCCGCGCGACCCTTGAACATCCGGGTATTCATCCGCGGAGCATATCGGTATCGAGTCCCCAATGCATTGGTGTCGGCAAAGCAATAGAGCCCTCCGTTAGTGTCATTTCCTATATAGTATTTCAAGTACCTCCCGTTGTCAAAGGTTACTTTCACGCTGTCGCAGTATATGCCCGTGCGAATGTTGGTCGATATCTCGGCTATTTCGGCAAAGCCCATACCCGAACCACCGAACACAACAGTATCACTCTTTGCTGGAGCATACACGCTCTTTAAATTAGGGCGCGTGTTGTCCAACGACTGTATGGTCACACCTTGGTCGGTGCGGTTGTCGATAGCAAAGTCAAAACTATATCCCGGGTCGCAGGCTGTGGCAAACAGGGATGCAATAAGAAGTGGGAGGATACTTTTTTTCATCTTTCACGTTCTTTGTTGTATATATAGACGCAGAATCCTCCCATTTCTTACATGTCAATCGAAAAAAATCTTGTTCCGTCTTTTGTTTATAAAAGATAGTGCACAATGAACCGACACGCTACGAACAAAGGGGTGCTCAGTTCTGTGAGAACTCCTTGATACGCTGTTCTTCGCTGCGTCGGCACACCAGAATGCTCCCGCCTTTCTCCGACACAATATAGCTGTCCAGCCCCTGAAGCACCACTTTCTTGGCATCTTCGGCATGAACCACGCAGTTGTTGCATTCGTATAAGTGAATATTGCCTACCGCACCGTTGCCATCTGTGTCGTGGCTCAGTTTGTCGTGTAGCGAGGCCCAGTTCCCAAGGTCGCTCCATCCAAAGTCGGCAGGATGGGTGTACACTTTGCCTTCGGCTGCTGCTGGTTCCATCACGGCATAGTCTATCGAGATTTTTTCGCAGTTGGGGAATACGCTTTGCACATCGGCATCGGTTTTCATCCGTTCCATGTCGCTGGCCAAGTTGGGTTTGTATGTCTCAATGGCGTGGGTGATTGTGCCGATGTTCCACACAAATATGCCGGCGTTCCACAAGTAGCCTCCATCAGCCAGATATTTTTCTGCGGTGATATGATCGGGCTTCTCCTTGAAGGCTTCCACACTTTCTATCTCTCCGTCGTCAGATAGTTTGTGACCGCATTTAATATATCCGTATCCGGTTTCGGGGCGGCTGGGCTTGATGCCGATGGTGACAATGACATCATGTTTCGAAGTGAATGCCAAAGCGTTGTTTATCACACGGCGAAACTCCTCGGGGTTCATCACTACGGCGTCGGCAGGTGTCACCACCACATTCGACTCAGGCTCCTCCTCCTTTATCCGCCAGCAGGCCCATGCTATGCAGGGCGCGGTGTTGCGGGCGGCTGGCTCGGCCAGAATATGGCTTGCGGGCATATCGGGCAGTTGCTTGCGCACTATGTCCACGTATGCCGCATTGGTCACAACCCAGAAGTTTTCCATTGGGCAGACCCCTTTAAAACGGTCTACGGTGAGTTGTATCAGTGTGCGTCCGCACCCCAATATGTCGATAAACTGTTTGGGATATTCTGGTGTGCTCAGTGGCCAGAATCGGCTCCCAATGCCGCCGGCCATGATGACTACTTGGGTTTTCATATTGCAATAAGGTTTTTTTTATGGGGATGTTACCGTAATGTGATATTATGCAAACGTATTGTTTTTGAGTAAGAATCTGGGAAGTGGTTGACGACCTTTTGTCCATTCAGTCTACTCCCTGGTTGTCAGAGTTTAGTTTCTGTATCCAATCACGTGGCGCACCTCGTCGATGGTCTTGCGCGCACTTTCGTGAGCCTTCTCTTTCCCTTGGTTCATCACGCGGCGCAGGTATTCCTCGTTTGAGGCTAGCTCGTTGATACGTTGACGGAAAGGCGTCACAAACTTTATCATGTCCTCGGCCAGTTGCTTCTTCATGTCGCCGTAACGGATTTGGCAGCGGTTATATAGGTCGTTGAAATATTCCACTGTGTCCGGGGTCGACACTACCTTCATCAGCGTGAAGAGGTTTTCTATCTCCACAGGCTTCTGCTGGTTCATCTCTGTGGGACCGCTGTCGGTCTTGGCACGCATTATCTTCTTGCGTATAGAGCCGTCCTCTTCGTTCAGGAATATGGCGTTACCTTCGCCTTCACTCTTGCCCATCTTCCCACTTCCGTCCAAACCCGGTATTTTTACCAGTTCGCTGCCAAAATTGAAAGCCTGGGGCAACGGGAACACTTCGCTGTGGTACATGTTGTTGAATCGTTGGGCAAAAGTGCGTGTCATCTCCAGATGCTGCTCCTGGTCTTTGCCCACAGGCACCTTGGTGGCTTTGTGTATCAATATGTCGGCGGCCATAAGGGTTGGATAGGTCAGCAGCCCGGCGTTCACGTTGTTGGGGTTTTGACGCACCTTATCCTTAAACGAGGTCACCCGCTCCAGTTCACCAAGGTAGGCATTCATGTTGAAAAAGAGGTACAGTTCTATGGTTTCAGGCAGGTCGCTCTGAAGATATAATGTAGCTTTGTCGGGGTCGAGGCCGCAAGCCAGATACTGCACCAGTATTTGACGGGCATTGCCATATAGGTTGTCGGGGGTGGGGTGGGTGGTCAGTGAATGATAGTCGGCAATGAAGAAATAGCATTCCTTTTCGTCCTGCATCTTGACAAAATTGCGCAGGGCTCCAAAGTAATTGCCCAAATGCAGGTTGCCTGTTGGACGTATGCCGCTACATACGATTTCGCGTTTCTGTGTCTCGCTCATGTTATATTATTCAGTGTTTTATATGTTGTTTGTGGCATATCGGCAGACGGTTCCGCATTCCATCGGGCTATTGTAGCCTGTAGCCCTCCGTGGGCTGTTGGCGGCATTTACATTCCGCTGCCAATAATTTGCAAAGATACAAAAAAAAGTTGAGATACAAAAAAAATAAGGCTGGCTAAGGCCAACCTTATTCTTTTGATGTTGTTTGTCCCGATTATTCGGCAACTTCAGCGGCAGCTTCTTCAGCCACGTTCTCAACAACAGCCATGGTGGTGTCAATAGTCTCTTCAACTACGTTCTCAACAACGGGAGTGTCAACTACTGCGGGTTCAGCGGCGTTGTTGTTGCAAGCTGCGAAAGCAAACATGCCGGCGACAGCCATAAGGAACATTACTTTTTTCATTTCTTCAATTTTTTAAAGTTATCTTTACTAGGGTTTTAAAATTTCCTTTTTGTTTTTTGCTCAACGTTTTTTCCTTCGTAAGCGGTTGCAAAAGTACTACATTTTCCAAGACTAAAAAGAAAAAAAATGTCAAAAAATCTTAATGTCTCTCCAAAATGTTAAAATTCAAAATGTTAAAAATGCGTTTTTCAGTACCTATCAACAACTTTTTTTCTTGAATTTCAGTCATTTTTGGTATTCAAAAACGCATTTTCAACCACCTTTTCCCTCATTTACGGAAGCGGAACAAGGCCGTTGAAGCCCATAAAGGCCATTGCCAGAATGCCTGCGGTGACTAATGCGATAGGCACACCTTTCATGCCCTTGGGCACTCCGGTGAGCTCCATCTGCTCGCGAATGCCTGCAAATATCACCAGTGCCAGAGTGAATCCTACTGCAATACTGGCGGCATACACCACGCTCTCAAGCAGGTTCATGTTTTTCTGTATTACCAGAATGGCCACACCCAGCACCGCGCAGTTGGTGGTAATCAGCGGCAGAAACACGCCCAGCGTCTGATACAGCGCGGGAGCAATCTTCTTCAATATAATCTCAACCATCTGCACCAGGCCGGCAATCACCAGAATGTAGGCTATCGTCTGCAGATAGTCCAACTTCAGTGGGATTAATATGTAGTAATATATTAAATATGTCACCAGTGTGGCAAGCATCATCACGAACAATACTGCCCCTCCCATACCCAGCGAGCTCTTTACATCTTTCGATACTCCGAGGAAAGGACATATTCCGAGGAATTGCGCCAACACTACATTGTTGACGAAAATAGCGCCAATAATCAAGGCAAAGATATTGATTCCCATAGTTTTATTTATTTAATTGCTATTTCCGGCCTTTACCGGTTCAATTTGCAAAGATACGATTTTTTTGTGATATATCAACTAATTTTAATAATTTTCTGTTTTCCCGTCAGCCCTGCGCACTTTCCGCTTAGGCCGCTTTCAGCCTTTGGGGTAGGTTCGCTATAGGTTCGCTCTTCCTCCGGTTTATCCACCGTCACTCTCCGTCCACGGTTCGACGGTTCTGCCTTGTCTCATCGACCATTCCTCGTCGCCCTTCCGTGAAACGTTATTTGAAAATACCTCAATTGTCCGCGTAGGGTTTCGTTTCGAAATGGTGTTGCTGGCAGTGTGCACCCTGCGATGCTATAACCAAACTGCTCATTTCACTTGCAGCACGTCGCCGTGATCATCTACTATCTGGCGGTAGAACCAGTCGGGGTAGGGGGGCTGTTGCGGGAAACGCACTACTCCCGTTGGGGTGGTCTCTATCCGGTTGTCTTTCATGTACTTGATATTGCCATCGATGTAGCGTGTGAGCAGCAGTTGGTCCAGCATATTCCATCCGTCCATCATTTCTTTTGCCAGGCGGTGGCTGAGGCTGGTGAGCTCGGCGGGGGTAGCGTTGTCGGTCAGGAGGTTGACGGTGGCGATGAAGTTCTCCTCGTACGATTTCTGGTAGGTGCGGACATTCTGAATCATGACATCGTAGCGCAGGTAGCAGAAATTGCTCACGCGGTTAAAGAGCCAGAAGGCGGCGGTGGGGGAGTACTGGCTCATGGAGCCGTTGCCCTCCCGGAAGCAGAGGGGCACGCTGTCGATGCAGCAGAACATGGGGCAGTAGCAGGTGCTGTATGTGTCGTCGACGCCAAACCAGATGATACCGCCCACGGGGTTGGGCAGCCAGCGACGGCATTGCGCCACGAAGCTGAAGCCGGTCTGCTGGGTGCTGATGGCGCGCTCGTGGATATATTTCTTGCCGTCCACTTCAAACTCCATAGGCCGCCAGCGGTAGGGGCAGTGGAACGGGCCTGCGCCCACGTCCTGGGTCATATCCATGGGAGTGCCCTCGAAGTGGTCGCGCATCAGTTCCATTACCTCATGAACGCTGATTTTGTGGTCGGGCTGAATCCATAGGGGCAACCGCTTGGCCTTGGGGTCGCCCATAGCATAGGCTTCATATTGTTTCATCCCGTCGGCAACCCGGTTGAACATGGCGTAGACACGCGCCTCGCAGGCACGGAGGCCGGAGAAGGTGAGGGGATTGTATGTGTCGGCAAAACTGAAGTCGGCATCGGTGTGATTGGCGTTTCCGTCATAGGCTGCCCATCCGTTCTTTTTGGCAAAGGAGATGACATCGTGGCTGTAGACGCATTCCACCTCGGGGTTGTTGATATAGTCGAGGTGCAGGCTGCTGATGGCGGGGTG
Organism: uncultured Bacteroidales bacterium; assembly: GCA_900319865.1. Classification (GTDB taxonomy): domain Bacteria; phylum Bacteroidota; class Bacteroidia; order Bacteroidales; family P3; genus Colimorpha. Next base: position 34,347 of record ONQD01000018.1, read on the forward strand.
AGGGCCGCGCTTTTTCCATCTGGCTGGCTCCTGTGGGAAAGTGGTGATGCGGGCCTGGTTGGCGTGGGCGCTGACGTAGCCTTCGGGCACACGGCGTGCCACCCATACTGCCCCTTTCTCCTGTCCCTTGCTGGTAATCTCGAAGAGCCATACTTCGTCCGGGTCGCATAGGGAGAAGCTTTCTCCGCCGTCGGCATAGCCATAGGTGGCCACGAGGTCAGCCATTATGCGGATGGCCTCGCGGCAGTTGCCGGCACGCTGCAGTGCCAGGTAGATGAGGTTGCCGTAGTCTATGCCCTCGGAGTTGCCCTTGCTGAGTGGTTCAATTCCGCCCCAGGTAGTTTCGCCCATCGCAAATTGGCGCTCGTTGATGAATCCTACCACGCGGTAGGTGAACGGAGCCTGCGGGATGTCGATTTGGTGCTTGAGGCTGCCGTAGTTGTACAGGCTGAGTATTTCGCCTGCGGGGTGGGCACCGCCGGGGTGGTAGCGCAACTGGCCGTAGCGGGTGTGGCTGTCGGCGGCATAGGTAATCATGGTACTGCCGTCGGCTGTAGCTCCCCGCGAGAGGAGGAAATTGGTGCAGGCGTTGCCTTGAAGGACGGGCCACAGGCATACTATAATGAATAGGACTGCATGAATGAATCGTTTCATAATGGATTAGTATTTGTTGTTTCGATGAAATGGGTGCCAAACAGTGTCTTCCCCGATGTGGGCTGTTTTGCGATGCAAAATTACACAAATTCTCGGTGTAATGGACAAATTTTAGGCTGTTTTAGAGACGTTGTTCTCTAATGGACAAATTTTAGGCTGTTTTTTCGTGTCAAATTATGATACATCGTAAAATGATTGTATCTTTGCACCGTCGATGAAGCGGAGAGAGGCTCTGCTGGGGAGCAACCCCTCAAGGAATAGTCGACCAGGTTTTATACCGAAGAAAGGGCTGTCGCGTCATACGGCAGCCTTCTTTCTTCGGGTAATACCTGCCATGCCTTAAAAAACCCATAGGCGGCCCTTGTGCCGCAATAAATATCAAGCCTGAAAATAGTCGTCAATGAGCCTCATCTTACGGACTCTAGAGAGCCCATTATGATTGCGCAGTTTGTTCTTCAAGTCGGAGAACTGCCCGTCCAAGGCATTGGTCGTGTTGGGGATGTCTAGTTCTCTCCAATGCTCGAATTCAAACAGGTTGAAGAGGTTGTTCCTTAAACTGCGATATGCGCTGCGCAGTGGCTTGTGGGTGTAGAAAGTCCTGCCCGTCTCTTCATTGCGGCTTCGCTCGTCCAGCAAGTCCTTCCACCTGGCATACCATTTATCCAGCATGGCAGTGAAGTCGGCCTCGTTACTGTCAACAAGCCGGAGTACAATATCTCTCAATTCTTTTGCCGCATCAAGCTTGGGATTCTTGGTGAGGTACTTCGTCACAATCTTAACCTGATGGAACTGGCACATCTGGACGGGAATGTCGGGGAAGGCCTGTACCACACCCTTTCTTCCGTCACATACAATGGCCTGCACACTTATCCCTCGACGCGCTATCTCGGCAATCCCGTCCAGATACGCCCTCACAGTCTCATTTCTGACATACTTCTTCAACAAAACCTTCTTGTCCAGGCTGTTTTTGAACGCCATCACGCCGAACCTCCTCCCGAAGTAGGTCGTATCCATGACCACATTCGCCACTGGTGAGAATTCCATCCCCATACGAGGCTTGGCTTTGTCTATGCATCGACGGATTGTCTTCTCTGAGCACCCGTATTTCTCGGCAAGCTGGCTGTATGTCTGCTTCCCCCTCAAATATTCTGACAGCATCCTCTCTGGATCACGTCTCTCTCCACCTAGAAATTGGCGTCCGCAAACATGGCATTTGTACATCTGTCGCCCGTTCACCTTGCCATTTTTCTTTGTTATCGGGCTGCCGCAGTGTATGCACTTTTTTTGTTCATAACCTTTGAACGCTACAACATGCAGATTATTATAGGCCTTACAAGAATTTTAGCCTAAAATTTGTCCATTAGCCCAAATTCTCTGATATTTCCCCATGAATGTATGTGACATTTTATTATTCCCCGAATTATCATGGGGTTATCGTGGGTCAATATGCGGGCAATCAGTGTCTGGTTGTGGCATTATTGGTGGAGGTGGGAATAATTTTTTCGGGAAAATGGAGAAGAATATTAAGCTATTGTAAAAAAAGTTGTATCTTTGCAACCCTGATTTATCATCTATTGTAGAACAATATAAACTGTATTATATGGAATTGAAAGACTCGTTGAAATCATTGGTGTTTGACAAAAGCAGCCTAAAAAAGACAGTATTCGACACCACAAAAGAGGCATTTGAGCTGTTCAGGAAGACATCGCATGAAATGATTGATCTTTTTCAGGAGCAGGCGGACCGCGAGGGTAGAACGCTGTTGTTGGGATTCAAAGACCACGGCGATTTCGAATTTGAGGTGCGTTTTGGCAGCGATGTGCTGGTGTTTTTTATGCATACTAATGTGTTCGAGTTTTCGCGCGACCATCAGGTGATGAAGTCTAACTATATCAGAGAAGACACCCAGCGCTCCTATTGCGGGGTGATTAGAATCTATAATTTCTTGGCAGACTCGTTTATCTATCAACGTGACCAAGATTTGGGTTATATGATTGGTAGAGTGTTTGTTAATAAGGAGAACCACTACTTCATTGAGGGCAAGCGTGAACTTGGTATGCTATACAATAATTTCAATACTTCGCTGATTACCAATGAGTCAGTGCAAAGTATTGTGGAGTCGGCAATCGAATATACCACGAATTTTGATTTATTAACACCTCCGTATGATGAAGTGAAGGTGGTTTCGGTGGGTGAAATGAGGAACGATTTTGATAAAAAATCAATGGCCACTGGCAAGCGTATGGGCTTTAGATTTCAGGCAGATACGGATTAGTGAGGGTGACTGTGAACAAAAAAAAGTGAAAAAATATTTTGTCAATCAAAAAAAAGTTGGTAATTTTGCACCCGCTTTTTAAGGCAAACGGTCCGTTCGTCTAGTTGGCCTAGGACGTAAGATTTTCATTCTTAAAATCGCGGGTTCGAATCCCGCACGGACTACAAAAAAAGAAAAAAGATAGTTTAAAGAAAGAATATGGCACATCACAAGTCTGCAAAAAAAAGAATTCGTACTAACGAAAAAAGAAGAGTAGAGAACCGTTATTACGCAAGAACTATGCGTAATGCTTTGCGTGATTTCCGCGCTTTGGAAGATAAGCAAACTGCTGTTGACAGACTGCCCAAGATGGTTTCCATCATCGACAAGCTGGCAAAACGTTCAGTTATCCATAAGAACAAGGCTGCTAATCTGAAATCCAAGCTTGCAAAGAAGGTTAACGCTATGTAATATTAGCTCCTCAAAAATATAAAAAGCCGATGCATTTGCACCGGCTTTTTTATGTTTGTAAGTCCGTTCTGTGACGGCATTCCCTCCGGCCGGTTGATTTGGGTGAAGGCCCCATCCCGGGTTGTAAGCATATTGGTTCTGCTGGAATGTGATTCACTACCGAAGTATGTGCTCCCTGTGGTCTTGCTGATAATAACTAATCTAAAATTGCCGACGGTGGATAATGTTGTCTCCTTCGTTTCCTGTGTTGAAACAAGATTCGTCCCGATCCGTCCCCTGGTTTTTATTCATTCCTGCGCTGCTACATTTCCCATTCCGTTTTTCCCCGCCTCCGTTTGCATCTAAGCGCTACGTCACGACTTTCTTTCTCCTTCATTACCGCAAGGGTTAATATATGGTTATTAAGGAGTGAGTAAATGGTGAAGACTAAGCGGAGCTGGAATGCAGTTGAATTTAGCCCGGAAAGGGAATGGGTTGGATGGGGAAAGACACAAGAGCGCAATTGCTATCCTGATGAAGGGCGTTCTCGACAAAGGCCGTAGTTTGAAAGACGATAAGTCAGGCAATGGTTTACACCAACAGGACAATTCCCATTGCCCAATGGTGGGAAGATGGGATTCTTGAATCTGTTTTTGCACTCATGTTGTCATTTTGAGGGAGGAGATAGTCTCATAGGTTTTGCCCTTGAGGGCTATTGTCGCTGCTGTTTTTTACTGCGAAATCGTTATCTCCGAAACCTTGAAATTTGCCAAAAAACATGTATTCCGGAACCGTTTTGCGGGGGTGTTCAAGGTATGATGGGTAAAAAAAGTTTGCTTTTTAATAGTTTGTGGAATAGTCTGTTGCGAATTATTTTCGGAAATATTGATTTTTTTTCTTTGCTGAATGAAAAAAAAGTCGTACTTTTGCACCCGCATTTGAGAAAAAAAGAGAGGTCTTTAACATGATGATGCAAACGGTCCGGTAGTTCAGTTTGGTTAGAATACATGCCTGTCACGCATGGGGTCGCGAGTTCGAGTCTCGTCCGGACCGCCAAACACAAGTAAGCCTCCTAATAAGGAGGCTTTTTTTGTGCATTACATATCCAGTATAATTGCAGAAATCGGGGCTGACCGGTTTTGACAGCAAGGAGAGGGATTTGTAAGCATGCAGGCTCACGCATCAGCAGCCTTGACAACCGATGCAAAAAGATAATAGGCGAAAATAACTACGCTCTTGCTGCCTAACCGAAGTACAGTAGGTTACTGGCTTAATCCCCGCAACAGTTGCGGGGACAAGACATCTCCCACACACCATGCCCGTCGGTATGTGATTCGGAGGTGCTCGTGAGAACGGGATAGTCGGTGGAAGGCCCCGTGCCACCGATGAAGTTTTAGAGGATAAGGCAGGCCTTGGGTGTCCGTGTCCGGAGTCGGCTCGAAAATCAATCGCGGAATAAGCATGTAGAAAGCACGTCTGTCACTTGTTTGGACGAGGGTTCGACTCCCTCCAGCTCCACTTGGAGAACAAACTTCTCCTTTGAAAAACACTGATAATCAAAAAGATTGTCAGTGTTTTCTTTAAGGAAAGTTCCTTTTTCAAGTGGAGCTGGAGGATAATATCTTCTTTTTATACTTCCCTCTCTTTCTACAATTTACCCTTTTTTTTACTACCTAATAATAATAGACATCAACTCAAAAAAAAGGGGGTAATTTATTCAATAACAAAGGTATCAATCTTCATCAAAGCAATCAGAACTGTGATATAATTTGGGAGGTGTAGTCGGGTCTGGGATAATGTTTCTCACTGCACATATTTTGTCCAAATCCTCTATAAAAGTGTTCGAAAATAGTGCGGTTAGGGGTACAAGGGTAACTGAAAACCAATCAGTTGCCCTTTTTGTTTGTTTTAGAGGCTTCTTTCTTGAATGGGTGAACGGATATGTGAATGGTGAATAGTGACTCGACAATACATTTGTCTAATCACTATTCACCATTCTCAATATACACATTTCACAAAATCGCCAATCGCTATTGTTTGACAACGCGTTTGATGGCAGAGCCGTCGCGACCGAATGGGAGCAATGTCTCTCTCCTTGAGCCGTCGTGCAGCGTGATGCGCAGAGTGTATGCACCTGTAGGCAGATGGTGGATGTCTATCACATTGCTCTCATGGAAGGTGGCAACAATGCGGCCGTACTGGTCAAACACCTCTATTTTTGCGACACCGTCAGCCACGACGGTTATCTTGCCCGTAGTTGGATTGGGGTAGAGCATGACATTGCCGAGGCTATCTACTGCAGTGATACCTACATCAGTGATGGTTAACATCAGCACAATTACGCTGTCGCACCCAGCTTCGGTCTGGCCTTCAAATGTGTACATGCCACTTTCTGTGTAGGTGTTACCCTGCCACTCGTAGCTACCTGCAGCAGAGTCGACAATAGTGTCGCGACTGCTGTAATTGATGGTGAGGTTCAACGTGATGACACTGTCACAATCGCTGTGGTTCGCAATGGTCACAGTAGGCTCATTAGTGGATGCAGTGTAAGTATTACCGTCAATCCAAGTGATGCTGTCGCAGGCTGTGACCGATTCGGTGGCAGCACTGCTGTAGTTGATGGTGAGGTATAGAGTGATGACACTGTCGCATCCCTGTGCGTTGGTAGCGGTGACACTGTCGACAGTGGATGCAGTGTAGACCGTTCCATTCCACGTGAGGCTGTCGCAAGCGGTGACAGACTCCGAGGCAGCACTGCTGTAGTTGACAGTCAGGTGGAGTGTCACCGTACTGTCGCAGCCAGCCATGTTACTCAATACATGCGTGGCATCATTCGTGCTACTTGTGTAATTCGTGTTCCACCAGGTATAGCTGTCACAGGCAGTGGCCATCGTGTCGCCAGTGTTGCTGTAGTTGATGGAGAGGAGTAGTGTCACTGTGCTATCGCAGCCCGCAGCATTGGTCGAGACAAACGTGGGCGTATTGGTTGAAGCCGTGTAGACCACGCCATGCCATGCGAAACTGTCGCAGGCGGTAATAGTCTCTATGCCAGCATTGCTGTAATTGACAGTGAGGTAGAGAGTGGTGACACTATCGCATCCCTGAGCGTTGGTGGTGGTAATGGAGTCAACAGCAGAGGCTGTGTATACGGTTCCGTTCCACATATAGCTGTCGCAAGTTGTGACGGACACCGTGCCGGCGGTACTGTTGTTGATGGTAAGGTGGAGGGTCACCGTACTATCGCAACCGACAACATTCTGAGTCGTATAAGTGGGAATCTGAGTACTTGCAGTGTAACTGTTTCCGTGCCAGATAAAGCTGTCGCATGCCGTGATGGTCTCGGTGGCAGTAGTGCTTTGATTAAGGGACAGGTAAAGGGTGTCGACATTGGTACAAGCTGAACTTGACTGGGTATGGTCGTAAATATAGATGCCGCTGGAGGTGTACGTCTCACCATTCCATTGATAGCTGTCGCATGCCACAACGTGGTACGCTGTGTCGTCATGGGTGTTGATATTGAGATGAAGCGTATCAGTGCTGGGACAACCAAAGCTATTCATGTACGCATATTGATATGTGCCAGAGGCGGTATAGTCGACTCCGTGCCATGTATACACTTCACACGCATCATGATGGTAGCTGTTGTGGGTGCCATAGTTGACCGTCAGATTAAGAGCTATTGTGCTATCGCATCCGTATGAATTGAGAGTTGAAAACAGGAAATTGGAAGTAGATGCCGTAAAAGTGCTGTCATGCCAGGTGTAATTGTCGCAGGCCGAAACGGTGACTGTGTCAAAAGCGCTGTAGTTGACAGTTAGGTGGAGCGTCACCGTGCTGTCGCAACCAACGGCATTGGTGGTAGTGTAGGTAGGCATAGCAGAGGCGGTGTAGGTAATTCCGTGCCATGTATAGTTGTCGCAAGCCGAAACCGCTTCAGTGCCGGCACTGCTATGGTTGACCGTGAGGTGGAGCGTCACGGTGCTGTCGCAGCCGGCAATATTGGAGGTTAAATAGGTGGGAGTGCTGGTAGAACTTGTGTAGGCAGTGCCATGCCATGCGAAGCTGTCGCAAGCCGTGACAGACACAACGGTCGTGTCGCTGTAGTTTATTGTCAGGTCGAGGGTCACGACACTGTCGCAACCTGCAACATTCTCCAACGTATAGGTCGGAGTGTTAGTACTGGCAGTATAGACCACCCCATGCCACGTAAAGGCGTCGCATGCGACTTGCCTGTCGATACCTGTATTACTGTAACCAATTGTCAGGTACAACGTATCGACATTGGTACAGGAAGAATTCGCTGCAGAGTGGTCGAACGTGTACATGCCGCTTGATGTGTAGGTTTGTCCATTCCACATATAACTGTCGCAGGCCGTCGCATAAATAGTAGTGTCGTCATGAATGCTGATATCGAGGTGGAGCGTATCGGTACTGGGACAGCCATCATCATTTAAATACGCATATTGATAGGTACCCGTGGCGGTGTAGTCAGTTCCGTGCCACGTATAGCTTTCGCAAGTCGTGACCGTCTCCGTATTAGCCGTGCTGTAGTTGATAGTCAGGTGAAGCGTCACCGTGCTATCGCAACCAGCCACATTCGTGGTAGAGTATGTTGGGCTTGACGTGCTGGACGTATAAGTATTGCCGTGCCATGTGTAGCTGTCGCAAGCCGTAACCGTCTCCGAAACCGTATCGCTGTAGTTAATAGTTAGGTTGAGGGTCACCACACTGTCGCAGCCAACGGCATTGGTGGTGGTGTAGGTAGGCGTTGCGGTAGCGGTGTAAGTGGTACCGTGCCAAGTGTAGCTGTCGCAGGTGGTAAGAGTTTCAGATGAACTGGTGCTGTGGTTGATGGTTAGATGGAGGGTCGCCAAGCTGTCACAGCCATTAATATTGGTAGTATGGTATGTACGGGTGCCAGACGTGGTAAAGGTGTTGTAGTGCCAGGTGTAGCTGTCGCAGGCAGTGATGTACTCGGTGCCAGAGGTGGCGGTATGAATGGTGAGGTGCAGCGTTGCCACACTGTCGCAGTCGTCGTGGCCAGTGGTGTGATATACATAGGTACCGCTGGAGGTGTACGTCTCGTCATTCCAGGTATAGCTGTCGCAAGCCGTCACGTATGTGGTGGAATTGCAGTGCAGTCCCTCATAGAAATCGTACGACACGGACATGTTGCCCGAGCCCTCGGCATCGTGTATGGCAAGGTAGCAGACACCATATTCCCATACACGGCAACCCTTCCAAGTCAGCACACTGTCGCCCGATGCGTGCAACACCATCTCTCCGCTCGGAGAATATAGCTGCATGGTGCAGCGGCGGTTGGTATGGAACGAGAGGCTGTCGCCCACGCCCGACTCCAACTTGAACCAGTGAATCTGGCCTGTGCCGGGTGTGGCAAAATACTTGGTTGTGTCGCGCTCAAGGGTGTCGGCCAATACTGTTTCCACCACCCGACGGTCTACATACTGACGGGTGGCACTTGTCAGCCGCAGGGCACTGTTCCAGAAGCGGAAGGTGATGTTGTTACGGGAGCGGATGATGGGTGTACCCCCGTTGGGAACAAACTCGAAGTGGTTGGTATTGATGGGCATTGTGTCCACCTGCAACAGGGTAATCACCTGTAGAGTATCAACGAAGGGTGTCACATCCACCACTGTCCTATTGTCGAAGTCGTCGTTTATCCAGTACTCATAGCGGCTGATGCCCTCACCACCTGCGGGCACCGTATAGAACCAGGCTTGGTGTAACGCCATGCTGGTGCCGTCGCTGGTCATCAGACATCCCACAAGCGAGTGCAACCCTGCACCCGTGTTGTCCACATCCAGATCCATGTGTATCATTCTGTTTTGTGGCGTCACTTGTAGCGTGGGCTTCAGCACCCCGTCGATGGCATAGCGGTAGACCAATGTCGATGTGTCGGACAATGCCGCATTGCAAGGCACCTTGTAGAAGACATAGCTGCGCAACTCAGCCGAGGCTCCGCTGCCAGTCTGCATGTTCAAGGTATGCAGGCCGTCGGTGAGGTTCCCCGTGTTGAGGAGTAGGGTACCCGTTGTGAGTTCGCCGGACACACGGTTGTCGTAGTCCCTGTCGAACCAGCAGGTATATACAAGATCTGAACTGCCTTCAAACGGCATCTTGAAGAAGATGAAGCTGCGTAACTCCGCTGTGGAACCCTTGGCTATCTGCATGTTCAGCGTGTGCGGGCCGTCGGACAGATTCCCCACGTTCAGGAGCAGGGTGCCGTTGTGGAAGCGGCCGGACACACGGCTGTCATAGTCCCTGTCGAACCAGCAGGTATAGATACGGTCCGAACTGCCCTCAAACGGCATTTTTAAGAAGACGTAGCTGTGCAGCTCTGCCAAGGCACCGTCACCAATCTGCATGTTCAGCGTGTGCAGGCCGTCACTCAGCCAGTTGACATCCACCTGCATATTGGTGTCGGCAATGGGGAGAGTTTGCCGCGAGGCATAGTTCTGGTCGAACCAGCAGGTGTAGGTCATGTTGCTGTCGATACCCCTGTAGAACTGTGCCGAACGCGGGGGGCTGCATCGCCCTTCATTGTCGCGCAAGTGTACGTACAACGTATGGAGCCCGACATCCAACGAGCTGACATCTATCTGTCCCTGCCAGCCCGTAGAAGTCGCCACGGCGGTCTGGCGGATATCGTATTGTTGGTCGAACCAATATTCCACTACGTTGTCCACAGGGTTGGTGATTGTCAGATGTAGTGTATCCACCTGTGTGCAGCCGTTGTCATCCGTGAGGCTATGCATGTAGTCGCCCGAATAATAGTAATCCAAGCCGTACCACGTGTATCTCCAGCCGGCGGTGGCGGTGGTGGCAGTGTGTTCCGGATGGTTGATAGTCAGGTGCAGGACATCTGACTGGGGGTCACCGTTGTCATCGGTGTAGGTATAGGTATAGTCACCGCTTTCGGTATAGGTGGTTTCATGCCACGTGTAGCTGTCGCAGGCGGAGACGGTGAGGACGTCGATGGGTGGAGCGGCTTCGATATGGATATTGTCGATGGCTGCCCCAGGGTTGTTGCCGCGTCTATTATTATTACGCCAATAGAACACGAGGTTATAATCACCCGCTTCGGGGATAGTAATAGTGGAGGACTGGGTAGTCCAGTCAGAATTTTGAATAAGTTGGCTGCCACCATCTATCGGGATATATCCTTCGGACAATAAACTATAATTCCAAAATTCTACTGAAGGGAGATGCATATATGCGGGTACCAGTGCGGCACGCAGGTAATCGTAATTCCTTTCGCCGTTGGCCTTCCAGTCGAAACTGACCGTATAGCAGCCTGCCTCCAAGGAAAGAAGACGATAAGCCATCACCGATGAGGATTCAGTATGAGAATAGCTATCGGTTGTTCCACCGTTCTTGCTGATGTACAAGGCATGACTACCGCCCTCGGTATGATTGGTTGCCTCCCCTATAGCCCACTGATTGGTGCCGTCATTGCCTACTTTCATCCAGCAACTGGTATTTCCTTCAAAGTCCTCGGTATAGGGTGGTGCAACAATACACACTGAATCTACCATACCCTTCACATTCACCTTTCCCCAACCCCACAGGTTGCTACCTGTGTTGGGATCAATAACGCCAGTAAAACTATCGGTTTTTGCAGAATTATGCAAAAGAGTGATGGCTTGTGCGTATGTCAAGTTGGGATTTGCCTGCAAGCATAACGCCATTAGACCCGTGACAAAAGGTGCTGCCATTGAGGTTCCAGACATTGCTCCATAATATTCTGTATCTCTATGAAATAATGAATGACGAAATGTTGTTGACGATACAATATCTCTACTATCAAAGGCTTCGTCGAACCTGTTGATTGATGATATAATAATATCTCCTGGAGCAACAATGTCTGGTTTTGTTCTGTCGTCTAATGTCGGACCATGTGAAGAAAAAGTGGATAAAGAGTCTATCGTCGGTATTGGGAGAAAAGTTCGTAAGTTATGTAAGCCAAGAGGTCTAAAGTAATTTCTTGTAGCGTATGAGCCAACAGTAATGAAAGAATTACAATTCCCTCCTAATTCGCTAACTGTACAATCGGTATTTCCTGCTGTTGCACTCGAATAACCTCCATTGATAAAAGTACAAGCATCTAACCATGTATTGTCCACCCATGCATGAACATTATTGTTCAATGTGCTTTTTATAATAATACCTACATGCTGACTATTTGAAGTTTGAGCCCTATTATTTACTCTTATGGCAATAGCATTTCTTCCACTAATGTCATCTGTGCTCGAAGCCATAATAAAATTCATTGCTTGGTCATCTGCATCTATTAGACTACTACTATATGGCTGATTGGATGTAGACATGTATGAATCACTTATGTCTTCAAATGTTCCACTTGCAGAATTGTATATGCATACTTTAACCTCAAAAGGTACATTTGGCGAACCTGCAATCCATATCCATCCATTTCCAGATGATGACCCACTAAAATCCAAAAAGGAACATAATAATGAATCTTCAACAGAAAGAGACTTGCTAATATGGATATTATTTGCGCCTGCGTTTCCTGCTGAACCAACTAACAACAATCCTCCAGAGGATTCGTTTATAATTCTATCGCAGCCTACATCAAACTCTGATGTGCCATCATGCGAACCCAAATGATGCCCAAGGCTTAGATTGATGACACACGGTTTGTGTACTGAATCAGCATAGTCTTTTATATACCTGATTCCGTCAAGTACTTTTGTACTGATAGTCAACTCATCCCCAGTATTAGCCACAAGAACAATATCGGCATTTGGGGCAACTCCACGATAGGTTTTTCCTACATCATCATTGCCACCGCATCCGGCAGCAATGCCAGCAACATGGGTGCCATGAGATTGTGAGGTACCCCGAAAAGAACAATGTTGTGCTGCTAATATTGCTTCCTCCGATGTCAATTCCGTACCATACCCAAAAGAATACGGAGAAGGTCCTAATTCGTCATACTGGTCCCAGACGCGCTTGATGCGGAGGGTGGTGCCGGTGGAATCATAGAATGCCGGATGGCCATATTCAAATCCCCCATCGATGATGCCGACTACCACGCCGGTGCCATCAAGGCCCTGCCCTAAAAACGAATTGTTGTATATGGTGTTCAGCCCTGTCGAGGCTCTCGCGTTGTCGAGGGTAGGCCTTGCCTCATTACCCACGTCGATGTTCTTGCATAGTTTGGACTTGGCAAGCTCGATAAACCGGCTCAATGGTATCTGCACCGTGAGGAGGTCGCCGTAGCGGTGCTTCACGCGGACGCCGTATTCTGCCAGTTGCTGCTCGACGGCATCACCCTCCATCCGCACAAAGGCCGGAATCTCGATGGCCCCGTTCACCTCCACAAAGTGATACTTGTCCTTGATTTCGCGGTCGGTCAGTTTACCAAACAGCAAGTCATACATCAGGAAGGCACTCGACGGCGAGAGCCCCTCGGTGGAGAACAGTGTCTCCGAGGGTTTCGGCAGCTGTGCTTTGTTTTGTGCCGTGGCAAAGGGGATGAATGCCACAACAACCAACATAAACAATAACCTTTTCATCTCACCCCCCCTGCATCATTCATTAGTCACCTCGATATCTACTGGCAGCTGGCCGTTGGCGTTGCTGCGGGGGGCGACGGTGATGCGCCTGATAAGCGGGCTGGTGACATGGGGGTCGAAGGGCATAGTGCCGCCGTAGATGCCTACCTGTGTGCCGTCGGTACCCAGGTAGGTTGTGGCAACATTATCAAGCAACCGGAAGTCATCGCCTTCTGTGCTGCCATTGAATGATTGGAACACATTAGACATACCACGGACAGTCCACAGCGTATGACCTACTATGGGGGAGAACAAATCATCGGCCGAGGAGTCGCTTGCATTCATCTGCACATAGAGACAGTTGAAACTGGTGGTACTGTTGTTGGCAGGGGCTACACTATCGGCATAATCCCAATACAGTACACAATTCTGGAACAAGCGGGAAGAGGCATTATTGGGGTTCTGTTTCAACACACAGTTGATATAGGATTCAGACATTCCGTAATCGTTGCAATCCATTACCACACTATTGTAAAATTGTGTTCCGGAAATTCGACCATAATAATTATAAACAGTCCAATGTTCAAGAATGCAATTAACAAAAGAAGCATTATATACGTAGGGGCTAGAATAAACAGACCCCCCTGCATTTCCAATCCCTTGAAAATAACACTTTATGAATTGAGGATTATTCGTATTACTACAAGTGATACTACCTAAGGCAAAAATACCCTCAAGTGTAATATGATGTTCAGCATCCCCACCAACGCTGATAGTGAAACTATTTCGTATCACAGTGTTTCCACCCGAAGCGTCGGCCCAAGCACCTGCACCACGTATTGTGACAGCCTTGGTGATGTTGGTAGCGTTGAACACACCGCTGGAGAGGGTGATAATGTCCCCCGTTTCTGCAGCACTGTGTGCCGATATAAGTGCATCGGCACCATAGTAGACCGTGATGTCGTTGTTGTGGTTGAGGGTGGCCAGCTGCTGCTGGGCAAAGGTAACAGCTGAAAGCATCAGCATTACAGAAAGGAGTATGTTCTTTTTCATGGTTTGTTTCGCCTGTTATTACCCGTCGGCCCCTCGGGGATTGCATTATATTAATAGTGGTTTTTTATTAAGCTGCTTGGGCAGATGGTACTCAGTGACTCCACCCAGTTGCTTGTTTTGAACTGCAAAATTACATTTTTTTTCCAACATATTAGAAAAACTTGGCATAAGGCAACCTCTAATAATTGTCCCTGAATAGGTGCATTCATGAAAATTAATACTGATTTTTAAACACGAATTGCCATGTAATTATCAAGAATTCACGACTATTAATGATAATTTGTGTTTAAAAAAGTATTATCATTAATTATTATTGCTATGCAATAATATGTTTGATTAATTTTTGGAGGTTACCATAAGTTTCGCTTTTCTTCACATTTCGGATGAGAGACGTTGTCAGTCGCCAGCATGGTACCTTTCACCGGAATGGTTTCGTAGTGCAGAGGTGCTACTATTTTTGAGCTGGCAAAAGAATATTCGCTCTAGTTTGATTTAGGACTGATTTTTTACCAGAAGAGGCACAGCTGGTCTCAAAAAGAGAGCCGAGCAGGTCTCCTCAAAAATTGCTGATGCCAC
>ONQD01000003.1 GCA_900319865.1 uncultured Bacteroidales bacterium
TTAATATTTTGGTTTTCAATTGCAAAGATACGAAATTTCTTATGATTACCTTCTTTTTTTCTGATAAAGTTATTAACAAAGTTATCCCGAACTCACGCATTACATAAAAAAGGGCGGATTACTTACCGCCCATCATATTCATCAATTCTTTGTATAACCTAACCGTGGGCAATCCCATTACATTGTAAAAACAGCCCTCTATCCTCTCTATTCCCACCATGCCTATCCATTCTTGAATCCCATAGGCACCGGCCTTGTCAAATGGCTTATAAGTATCCACATAAAAGGATATTTCATCGTCTGTTAGATTGCGGAAATACACATGGGTGCACTCTGTAAAGCTCTCCTGTCCTTTCTGACCCCTAAGGCATACCCCGGTATACACCTGATGCACGTCACCCGAAAGGTCATTCAACATTTCAATAGCCTCTTGGCGACTATGGGGCTTGCCCAATACCTTGCCTCGATGAACCACCACGGTATCGGCCGTCACTAATACCTCACTGGGTCCTATCTCATACCGATAACCTGTAGCCTTCTTGCAAGCTATAGCCTCAGCCACATTATCGACTGCAATATCAGATTCCAGTCGTTCATCCACATCAATATCAACAACCCGATACTCCAACCCCAACTGCCCTATTAGCTCGCGCCGGCGTGGAGATTTGGAAGCCAGCAATAACTTCACTGTCATCTGCTCTTCTTGGCGGTATTGTCCTGCATGGAGGTCATCTGCCCTTCTTTAAACTGGGCTACAACACCCTCCTTGCCATATTTATCATACCATATCCACTTGCCGTTCTTCATACCGTTCACAAAAGTACCCGTCTCCTCTGGGTAACCGGCGGTATTGTAACGTTCATACTTGCCGTCACGAACACCATTCACATAATTCTCCGACAGTTCAACTTTGCCATTGGGATGGTAACGGACAGTCTTGCCGTGCTGCAAGTCATCCTTATAGTTCATCTCGTAACGAACGCTGCCATCGTCGTACACGCCACGCCACAAGCCCTCTTTCTTCCCATTATGGAAACTGCCGGTATAGTCCAACTTCCCGTCTTCATACCAGGCGGTCCATGTGCCTTCCTCCTTGTCGTTTACATACTGGCCTTCGTGAAGTTTTTGGCCACTCTCGTACCAAGTGGTCCACAAGCCTTGACGATAACCATTGCTATATTCTCCCTCGCGCCATTTCTCGCCAGTCTCATAGTAATATGTCCACACTCCAGTCTCGTTTCCGTCCGTATAATGTCCACGGATACCCACTTTGCCGTTGGTACGCCAGTAGAAAATCCATTCGCCTTCCTGCTCGCCCTGTACCAAATCGCCTTCGTGATCTTTCTGTCCATTGGCGGTCCACCAGATAGCATGGCCTTCCAGTTCACCATCCACATATTCACCTTCGAATTTCAGCTGGCCATTCTCGTGCCACTCGCGGGTTTTGCCTTCTTTCACTCCATTCACGTATGGCACCTCATCCTTCTTCTGGCCATTATTATACCACGAAACGAACATACCCTCTTTCTTGCCGTCCACAACTTTCACCTCACTCTGCAATTTACCGTCAGCATACCAGGTACGGCTCATTCCATTGCCACTCATCACATTTTCCTCATGTTTCGAGCCATCATTATAGAAGACTCTCCACACTCCCACCTTACGACCCTGGTTGTCGTATTTACCCTGACGGAAAACCTTTCCATTCGGATGCCACCAGGTCCAGTTGCCAACATGCACACTGTCTTCATTCAGCGTACCCGACACATACATCTGGTCCGGATGGGTTGCATAAGGAACCTCATAACGAATCTGAGCTGAAGCCGACATGGCCAGCATTAGAACGAACGCAAGAAAGAAAGCTCTTTTCATTTTATAAAGATATTGATTGTTACTTTACTACTTTTTACTACTTTTATTTCATTCCGGCTAATCGGAATAAATAAATTCTATCCTCACAGGATCATCCACACCGGTTCCGTTAATCACCGTGCGCATTGCCTGCGACCTACGGGAATCTATAATCAACTCCATGCCGTGGTCCACACCGCTACGCATCAATTCCTGCATGTGTCTTGTCACCCGCAAACGGTAATAGCCCTTGTCTTCATGATAGTATCCATCAAAGCCTCCCACCGTATAAGGATTGGACAGAACACTTGCATCTGTGATATACACCTGACTGCTGTCGTCGAAATTTTTCAATGCGAAAATACGCTTAGGCGTCTGCTCCATGTCTGCCTTTTCGTTCAATGGCAACAACAATTCCGCGTAATGAATCACTGCTGTGGGGTGATTTTTACGGAAATTGTTCAAAAACTCCTGCATGTTCAACCTCACACGGGTACCGCCTAATGGTTCCAGATAGAGTGCCTCGTTCCCCTCAAGCGAATCCTTGGTATGATTGGCAATGACTGCAACAGGAGACGACATATAATCATGCTCATAATACATACAATGCGCCGCATCTACATTAATGGGAAACACATACTTCAAGTCGTTGGCGGTCGGGGTATGGTAAAACATCTCCAGCTGTGTGCCGGTTGCCGTATAGTCCACAGTCAACATTCTGTTCGAATTGTCAGCCAGTTTCAGACTGAAACCCTTTGTAATCTTTAAAAAGTCCTCCTGCGAGCACACCTGTTTAAGCACAGGGAATATCGTCGGACGCATCACCATCTTGACTGTATCGCCCTTCACAATCACCTCATCGTCAAAAAAGCACACATCACTCTCGGCCAAAGTGTGGTTAGAATAGTATGCACTGTCGCTCTCAAGCGGTTCTGCCAGTTGATTAATGATGATGTGAACTGGAAACGGCGTTGAGTCCTGCACCACGGGAAACACTGTATCGAGCACCAATGTCATCACCACAGAGTCAATCTCAACGCTTTCATCCATAGAAATACCTTGGTCGGACGAGATATTGATCTGAGAATAGATAATCGAACGCACCTTGCCGAAGTTCTCATCGGTCCAGTCACCAAAGATTCCGGAGGTATAACCGGCCGTCAACAAAGAATCTTCGTAAACGGTGCATGCCGAGAGATAAGCCGTTTCTTTAATTCCATCAAAAAGAGTAGTCGGATCCTGCAAATTGAGTCCCAAGTCCGACTCTTTCTCGTTACAGGCCATCGGCAACAACATCAAAAACACCCCCAAGGGCATCAATAATTTCTTAAACGACATGTATTTAAATATTGTTTTGAAAGTATTCATTTTCTTCTGAAGCCAAACTTATTAGTTATTCAAGGCACTCCCGCACAAGGTTTCATACAGCTTATTGATGCGGGCGTAGAAATCAGCACGGACGGGATTATACTCAAGCACGTGGCGTTTATTCTCCTTGGCAAACTGAATCAACTCGGGATTGACCGTAGGCGAACCAATCACAATACCGTTGGCATAAGTGATGGCGGCTTTCATCAGTGTCATATAATCAAGATTCTGATACAGACGCAAATCCTTGGCAGTGGCACCGTCGGCACGCATTTTCTTTTCCATCTCTTCGGCAAACCTACCCTCAAAAGCGTCATCGGTCAATGTTAGCACTGTGCGTGTTCCCGTAAAGAAGGCATTCTCCTTATTGATTCGTCTCAGGTAGAACGGAACCATACCGCTGAACCAGCCAGAGAAATGAATCAAATGGGGCTGCCAAGCCAATTTGCGCACTGCTTCCAGAGCACCTCGGCCAAAGAAGAGGATACGCTCATCGTTATTGGGTTTCAGTATCCCCGAATCGTCAAAAGTACTGCCATAATGCGAAAAGTACTCCTCATTATCTATAAAGTACACCTGCAGTCTGGCCGAAGGGATGGAACCTACCTTTATAATCAACTGATGATCACAGTTGTTTACAATCAAATTCATTCCCGAAAGCCGAATCACCTCATGCAACTGATGCTTGCGTTCATTGATTCCGTTAAACAATGGCATAAAGACTCTTATCTCCCTGCCCAGCTCCTGAGTATATTGAGGCAGATAACGCCCCAGCACGGAAGCATCATTCTCTTCCGAAAAAGGTGTAACAACCTGATTTATATAAAGTATTCTTCCCTTTGCCATACTATAATGCATATTATATTCGATATGCAAAGATACGATTTTTTTTTTGATTATCGGGAAAAAATCTCCACTTTGATTTTTGTAGGTTCAGCCTATCCTCTGCACATCCCCGAAAGCCAACCCCCACGCACATCTCGGCAATTCCGCCCGTCGAATGTTAGTAACTTGTTAATAACTAACAATGTTAATTACTTCCCCACCCACTTTTTTTGTGTAATTTTGCAACATGGTACAGAATATGTCAGAAGAAGAAATGTCGCTGTTAGCCAAAGCAGAACGCTATTGTGCCAACGAAGAACAATGTCGCACTTCCGTAAAGAAAAAGCTATGCGATTGGGGTGCTTCGCTCGCTGTGTCGGGCAAGATTGTAAACCGCCTTGTTGAACAGGGATATATTGACGAGCGCCGTTATGCTCGCGCCTATGTCTCTGCCAAACTGCGTACCCAAAAATGGGGCCGCCTCAAGGTCATCTATCAACTCCGTTCCAAACAAGTACCACCCAAATTTATCACTGAGGCTCTTGCCGAAATCTCCGACGAGGAATACCGCAGCATCATGCTTGACGTGGCCAACAACAAATGGAGCACCTACCCCACTTCCGACACTCCCGCCAAACGTCGCAGCAAACTCGTCACCTTCCTGGCCTCACGCGGCTACGAGTCACCCGAAATCCAGAACATGCTCAACGAGCACTTCAGCAACGAGGAATAATTATTCACAACTCTATATATACCCTCCACCCTTTCCCCTCTCGGGCAAAGGGTGGATTTTTTTTGAATGAATCAACACCCATAGAAAAAAACAGGACACCAAATGCAAAGCACCCAGTGTCTCCAGTTGCAAAGGCAGTTGATTACTACCTTTCCCGGCATTTATTAGAAAAACTCGATATCCACCTTGAAGTCAACCTTCAACCCGAAGAACTGTTCTGCACTGTTCTCACACATGGCTATCTGCAAGTTACCGGATGAAGATACCGTAAGTATCAAAGCAAACCTGTTGTTCACTGCATCCAGATACCCCGGCTCTATCCTGTCCAAAGTCCGCTCCCTCACCGTCATCCTGAATTTACGTCCTTGCCGCAGCCGTTCAAATTCCTCGTATGTTATATTAAGGTCAGCATTACCGTATGCATCGATATAGCACACATACGCCGTCACCTTGTTTCCCATCACTATAGGGCTGAACGGGGTAGACCTGTACAACGACTCCAGCGGGAATCCCAATTCTTCCAAAGCGGCACCATGTGCCAGCAACGCAGCCACCTTGCAAAACAGGTCACTCGCCGCGAAAGTGAAAAAACTTCCCTCCTGCATCACTTTGTCTATCACCACGCCTTCCCAGCCATCCCCAACCAAAGCACCCGGCAATCCATTGTCTATCGTGATAAAATACTGCCCCTTATACCGGATGACGACAAAGGGATTCTTCACCGTCTGCGACGACTTCACATCTATAATATGAATTGTCCCTTCCGGGAAGTCGAGGCATGAATTCTTAGCCACAAATACAGCCTTCGAAAGCTGGAACGGTTCTATTCCATGGGTGATGTCCACCACCCGGACGCCTGGAATATACGAATACAACTTTCCCTTTACCTTCCCTTGGAAGAAATCCTTATACCCCCAATCGGTAGTCAATGTGACAATCTGTGATTCCATTTCTGATTCTGTGTATCTTAAATCAACTAAACATAGTTTGGGAACTTGGCTTGTGAAACTGCAAAATTACGCTTTTTCCACCACATGACAAAATAAATTTCCAAACTTTATTTCAATCCACACATTTTCATATCCCTACAGGCATGTCTCCACACATCTCCCCTTCCAACACAATCCAAAGCATTGTCACTCCCTCTTTCCGGATGCCGAAATATCATAAAAAGGCCAATAACGAACGTTAGTAGGTCCAGCGATGCCTCGGTGATAGTCTAGACAAACGGAACCCAGCTCGAAGGTGAAAAGTCTCCGGATTATGCCTGCCCAATGTACTCGACCTCAAAAAAAAACAGTCATATTATAGACCCCAGCAAATATAATATCACAAAAAAATCGTATCTTTGTAGTTGGGTTTTACCCATCACAAACAACACAATTATACAATAAATTAGACATTTACATATAATATGGCATTACTTTCCATACGCAATTTGCACGCCTCCATCGGCGACAAAGAAATTCTGAAAGGCGTCAACCTCGAGGTTGAACGGGGCGAAGTACACTCTATCATGGGTCCCAACGGCAACGGCAAGAGCACCCTCGCCGGTGTCATCGCCGGCAACAGCAAATACACTGTCACCGAAGGCGAAGTAATATACAAGGGGAAAAACATCCTCGACATGCCCGTCGACCAACGTGCCTGCGAAGGCATCTTCCTCGGATTTCAATACCCGGTTGAAATCCCCGGCGTGAGCATCACCAATTTCATGCGCACCGCCGTCAACGAGCAACGCAAATACCGCGGTCTCGATCCCCTCACCGGCTCCCAGTTCCTCAAACTGATGGATGAGAAGAAGAAGATTGTCGAAATGACCACCAACCTTGCCAACCGCTCTGTCAACGAAGGGTTCAGCGGTGGTGAGAAGAAGAAGAACGAGATATTCCAGATGGCTATGCTCGACCCCACACTCGCCATTCTCGACGAGACCGACTCCGGCCTCGACATCGATGCCCTCCGCATCGTCGCCACCGGCGTCAACAAACTGCGCCGTTCCGACAATGCCACCGTCGTAATCACACACTATCAACGCCTGCTCGATTACATCATCCCCGATTTCGTCCATGTGCTCTACGAAGGACGTATTGTCAAGACTGGCCCCAAAGAGCTCGCCCTCGAACTCGAGTCCAAAGGCTACGAATGGATTAAGCAAGAACTTGAACAACAGAAGTGAGCCCTGCCATGGAAAAATTAGTTCAACAATTCCGCGACATCCAGCCCACACTGCGCAAAAACGAAGTGTGGCGCTTTGCCGATTTCTCTGCCCTCCTCACCGACGACCTCCAAATCTCTCATGGCGAACGCCAAACCGCCGAATACCATTGCAATATCCCCGACCTCGACACCCTCCGACTGGTGGTGGAAAACGGCTATTGCCACATGCCCCTCCTTCAAACCGAACAAGGCATGGTGGTGGCTGGCCTGCGCGACATCTGCAGCTCCCGCCCCGACTTTGTGCGTCAATTCTTCGGCACCTGCACCCCACTTCCCAATCCCTACCTGCAACTCAACAGCGACAACTATTCCGACGGACTATTTGTTTACGTTCCTGACGGTCTCCATGTCCAGCAACCCATCCAACTCCAATCTGTCATCAACGCAGGGCACGGCTTATTCCTCCAAGTGCGCAACCTCATAGTCATAGGACGCGACAGCCAAGCCACGTTCATCCTTTGCGACGACTCCTACGACGCTGCTCCCGCTTTCGCCAACAATGTGACCGAAATATTCATTGACCAGAACGCCTCGGTCGAATGCTACAAAATGCAGAACCTCAACAACCAGACCGGACTCCTCAACCACACCTACGCCTCGCTCGGCACCGGTGCTTCGTTCCGCTCTGTGGCCGTAACCCTCAACGGTGGACACATCCGCAACCACACCGAGGTGCGCATGAATGGTGAGCACTGCAATGTCCAGGCCCACGGTCTTTATCTTAACGACCAAGAGCAGCAAGTGGACAACTACATCTTCGTCGACCACGCCAGCCCCAATTGCCACAGCCGCGAACTCTTCAAAGGCATCCTTGACGACTCCGCCCGCGGCTCTTTCAACGGCCATGTCCTGGTTCGTGAAGGCGCCACAAAAACCGAAGCCTATCAGTCGAACAAGAACATACTCCTCACCGACAAGGCTTTTATCAACACCAAGCCCTTCCTCGAAATCTACAACGACGACGTGAAATGCTCGCACGGCAGCACCATAGGACAGCTCGACGAGCAAGCCCTCTTCTATATCCGTTCCCGCGGCGTGAGCGACCGCACCGCCCGCACACTTCTCCTCTATGCATTCTGCGACGAGGTGCTGCAGCAAATCGAGCTTCAGCCGCTCCGCGAACGTCTCTCCGACCTCGTCAAAAAACGCCTCCACGGCGAGCTTACCCTCTGCTCCGAGTGTGCACTGCACTGCAACACACCCTGCAACGGCCCCGAAGTCAATTTCCATATCGACCCCTCCAAATTGTAACTCATTCATGCACGACATCTGGAAGGTTTTCCGCTACCTGAAGTTCTACCCCTGGAACCTCACCGCCAACATCCTCTTCAACATGCTGGCCGTGCTTTTCAACCTTTCCTCTTTTGTCGTCATCGTACCCTTTGTCGAACTCCTTTTCGGCTCAGGCCAGCCTCCCGCCCAGCTGCCCCCGTTCTCCCTCAGCCAGGACTACCTCTCGCTTGCCATGACCTATGCCCTTTTCCACTACAAAACACGCTATGGTGTGTGGAGCTGCCTCCTGGCCATTGCCCTGGCCTACGTGTCCTGTTCCTTCCTTTCCAACCTCTGCCGCTATCTCGCCCAATACTTCATCAGCCCCGTGCGCAATGGCATCACCATGCGCCTTCGCAACGACATCTATGAGAAAATCACCATCCTCCCCGTATCCTACTTCAACTCCCGACGTCGCGGCGACATCATCAGCCGCATGTCCAACGACCTCTCCGACATCGAATGGGGCGTGCTCACCTCCATCATCTCGCTCGGCAAAGACCCCCTCAACATCATAGTCTTCTGCGCCGCACTGCTCTTCATCAGCCCCCGCCTCTTCCTCTATTTCCTGCTCATCCTCCCCGTCACCGTTTGGCTCATCAGTATCATCGGCGTCAGCCTGCGCCGCAACTCGGCCAAAGGGCAGTCCAAACTGGGACATCTCTTCGCCCTGCTCGAAGAGTCCCTCTCCGGAATCCGCACCATCAAATCGTTCGGCCAGGAACAGAAACACTCCCTCCGCTTCGCCAAGGCCAACAACGACTACACCCGCAGCATGATCCGCGTAGCAAACCGCCGCGAACTCAGCAGCCCCCTGTCCGAGATACTCCTCACCCTGGGCCTGGTGTTCATCCTCATTTTGGGCGGCCTCGCAGTCCAGCAGGGCGAGCTGCTCTCGTCTGTCTTCGTCCTTTTCGTCATCCTCTTCGCCCGTCTCATTCCACCGGTGCAGTCCATCGTCCGCGTATACAACAATCTACAGAAAGCCAACGCCGCCGCCACCCGCATCTACGAAATACTCGAAGCCGACGAAACCATCTGCGAGAAACCCGATGCCATAGTCCTCCCCGACTTCAACCACTCCATAGAATACCGCAACGTATCCTTTGCCTACCAAACCGACTCCAACAGTGACCCTGTCTACGTGCTTAAAGGCATCAACCTCACCATTCCCAAAGGCAAAACAATAGCCATTGTAGGCCCCTCTGGCGCCGGCAAAACCACACTCGTCGACCTCCTCCCCCGTTTCTACGACAGCACCGACGGACAGATACTCATCGACGGCATCCCAATCCGCGACCTCAATATCAATAGCATCCGTGCCCAAGTAGGTCTCGTTTCGCAAGACTGCATCCTCTTCAACGATACTGTTGCCAACAACATCGCCTTTGGCCGAACCGACTACAGCCTCGACCATGTAAAACAGGCCGCTATCGTAGCCCACGCCGACGAATTTATCGACCGCATGGAACAAACCTACCAAACCAATATCGGCGACCGCGGCATGAAACTCAGCGGGGGACAGCGGCAACGACTCAGCATAGCCCGCGCCGTACTCAAAAATCCACCCATCCTCATACTCGACGAAGCCACCAGCGCCCTCGACACCGAAAACGAACTCCTGGTACAGCAAGCCCTCGACCAACTCATGGCCGGACGCACCTGCATCGTCATTGCACACCGCCTCTCCACCATCTGCCATGCCGACCTCATCATTGTCATGGACCACGGTCAAATAATCCAACAAGGCACCCACCAGCAACTCATGTCCCAGGATGGGCTATACAAACGCCTCGTCACCATGCAGTCCTTCCGCTAATCCCCTATTCCTCCCACACCATCTTTACCCACATACTCTCCCAACGGCAACCGCTCTTTTTTTCATTTTCTCCCAACGACAAGGAGATAAAGAATCATTGGTGTCCGATAAAAAGGGATCAAAACATTAACCCCCAATCGGTCATTTGGGTTTAATAGTTTTTTTCATCATTGGGGCTTTTGCCAACTACATTCCATCTTCGCTTACTCTTCACCTCTTAGTAAGTTCTTAGTAAGCTTCTCTCTACCAACGCCGTATAGAAAAACTTATGACATAATGAGTTAGGACTAATCTAGTAACGTAGTTTGAGCGAACTGAAGCAGGATATGTGGCAAAAAGGGGTTGAAACCAGGCCGGATAACGATGCAGGATATGTCATAGCACAATAGGGCAATCGGGGTGGGAACCGCATCACCGGTTCGGTCATTAGTATCAGGTTGCATGTTTTTCTTATTGAGTATGCAAAAAGTTTGTGAAGAATTATGGTGTATGGTTGCCTATAACAGGCATTCGAGAGGTGGGCAATAGTATTGTATCTCTTCAATAGTGGTGCCAATCCATAAACTTGTCGGAGGGGAATAGACCTTTTGCTGTCGAACACCAAGCTATGGGATGGACTGGCGACCAACTCAGGCCATGCCTCATTTGAGACTCTAAAACATACTTTTATAACCAAAAAAGAGCTGAAGCAAGAAATGCTCCAGCTCATAAAAGGTTATATTAGAATAACTATTTACAAAGAATTATTCGCCTTTTTCTTCTTTCTCGATTTCCTCTTTCAGGCTGGCGAGAACGCTGAGGTCACCAAGGGTGGTCTTTTCAAGAGCGTCGTTGATTTTCTTGACAGTCTTCTTGGTAGCGCGGTCTTTCTTAACCTCTTCACTCTCGTTCTTGGCACGTTCACCTTCGAGAGTGTCCTGATAGACGCGGGTGTGGGAAACGATGATTTTCTTGTTCTCTTTCGAGAATTCGATTACCTTGAAATCGAGAGTTTCACCCTGGCGGGCTTTAGTCTTGTCGGCTTTCTCGAGATGACGCATGGGAGCGAAACCTTCAACGCCATAGGGGAGAGTGATGGTAGCACCCTTGTCGTTGATGTTGGCCACGGTGCCCTGATGCACGGTTCCGACGGAGAAGAGTGATTCATAAACATCCCAGGGGTTCTCTTCGAGTTGCTTGTGACCGAGGCTGAGGCGACGGTTTTCGGCATCGACTTCGAGGACAACGACTTCAATAGTGTCGCCAATCTTGGTGAACTCGGCGGGGTGCTTGATCTTCTTGCTCCAGCTGAGGTCGCTGATGTGGATAAGACCGTCAACGCCTTCTTCCAGCTCAACAAAGATGCCGAAATTGGTGAAGTTGCGAACGGTGGCGGTGTGCTTGCTGCCGACAGGATATTTATCGGTGATGGTCAGCCAAGGATCGGGCATGAGCTGCTTGAGACCGAGGCTCATCTTGCGCTGCTCGCGGTCGAGGGTGAGGACAACAGCTTCGACCTCTTGTCCCACTTTGAGGAAGTCCTGAGCGCTGCGGAGGTGCTGGCTCCAGCTCATCTCGCTGACGTGGATGAGACCCTCAACACCGGGAACGACCTCGACAAATGCACCGTAGTCGGCAATGACGACAACTTTACCGTGCACGTGGTCGCCTTCCTTGAGGTTGGGATCGAGAGCATCCCAAGGATGAGGAGTGAGCTGTTTGAGACCGAGAGCGATGCGGTGTTTAGCCTCATCGAAGTCGAGGATAACGACATTGATTTTCTGATCGAGTTCGACGATGTCCCTAGGATCGGAGACACGGCCCCAGCTGAGGTCGGTGATATGGACCAAACCGTCTACGCCGCCCAAATCGATGAACACACCATAGGGGGTGATGTTCTTAACGGTTCCTTCCAGAACCTGACCTTTTTCGAGATGGCTGATGATTTCAGCTTTCTGGGCTTCGATCTCGTCCTCGATAAGGGCCTTGTGGGAAACAACTACATTCTTGTATTCGTGGTTAATCTTGACAACCTTGAATTCCATGGTCTTGTCGACGAAGACATCGTAGTCGCGGATGGGTTTAACATCGATTTGCGAACCGGGGAGGAAGGCTTCGATGTTGTCGAACACGGTGACGATGAGACCACCCTTGGTACGGCTCTTAACGTAACCGGTGATGATTTCCTGCTTGTCGTAGGCTTCGTTGACACGATCCCATGATTTGAGGATGCGGGCTTTCTTGTGGGAAAGGAGGAGCTGGCCGTTGGAGTCTTCCTGGCTTTCGACATAAACTTCGATTTTGTCGCCCACCTTGAGGTCGGGGTTGTAGCGGAGTTCGGAAGCGGGGATGACACCGTCGCTCTTAAATCCAATGTTTACGACGGCTTCACGGTCGCTGATGCTGACGATGGTACCTTCGATTACATCCTGTTCGGTGAAGGATTTGAAGGTTTGCTCGTACTGCTCGGTCATCTGTTTGACCTGTTCGTTGTTGACTTCTTCTTTTTTATCGATAGCACCCCAGTCAAAGTCTGCTAACGGTTGCACATTTTTATAATCCATGTGTGAGATTTGTGATTTATGGCCGCTTGCCCGACCGGGTTAAACTTACATAACACACTCGAAACCATCCAATTGGCAAGAATCAAACTATCCAAGTGTAGAGTGCAAAGATACGAAAAATAATTGAACCGCAAAGTATTTTTATCAAAAAGCATTATCTAACGGCCAGTTGTACAATAATAGCATATCGGACATTGGGAGGCTTATCCATCTCTGCGGACACAGGTCCCACCGACCGATTTGGGATAAGAAACGAGGCTGATAACGGGATTAGGAATGACCCCGACTGGTCAACATGCTTCAATAAGTGAAAAAAAATAGAAGTGTACGGCAATAAAACTGGCACTATGCCGTTAGTAAGAATAAATTATTATCAATATGTCACAGTCATCATTTTTCAATAATCCGCCAGTCAAGATTCTTCTTATCACGCTTCTTATGATTGCCGTGCTCGTTGTGGGTTTCATCCCGCTGACGTTGGTATTGATTATGAAACAGACTTTGTTAATCAAAGTGATAATTGCAACATCGGGTATTCTCTGGGCCATCTTTACCGATATTTTTCTTTGGAACAGAACTGATTATATCCAGATATGGCACCAGTGGAGACACGACATCAAGCATCAAAAGCAGCGGTCCATACGCGAAAAGTATCCAGAGTATATGGCCTTGCGGGAGAAATATCCGTTGTCGATACGCCGCTATGAGCAACACACCCGCCATCGCAAAGAGAAGATAAGCGAGGAACAGATGATTGAAAACGCACTGAAGGTGGACGAGAAGGAATGGGCAGAGCGCGAAGCATTCAGACGGGAGGCTAAAGAAGAACGCGATTCATATAATAAAAAAGACAGCTCCTCACATAACGGAGCAATCATATAGAATACCTCTTACAGAATAAGAGGGGCGGTTTCGCGAAAGGAAACCGCCCCTCTTTGTGTATACAGATTGAATCGATTTGTTATTTTGTTGAGATGTCTTTGTTGACATTGCGGCTGCCCACCAAAGCGTAGAAAAGGATATAGGCAAAGCCGGCAACAACAATCCAATAGCTGGGCTGATAGCCTGCAGGACCGAAGATGTCGACCACAGCGTTCATAAGCAGCGGGAGAATGCCACCACCGCACACCAACGCCATGAAGAGGCCGGAGGCACGCTCGGTGTATTTGCCAAGACCCTCGACAGCAAGGTTGAAGATACCGCCCCACATAACGGAAGTGCAGAGACCGACACAGACCAACAAGGCTGCGCTGAGGGGAATGAGGTTCATACCAAAGCCGCGGGCACCATTGAACCCGGGGAAACTGACCATGGTGGAAGCAGGGATGAAGATGGCAAGAACCACGAGGATGACAGCAGCACTGGCTACAACGGCAATCATTTTGCGGGCAGAGACCTTGCTGCCTACCAGACCACCAATAAGACGTCCCACAAGCATGAGAAGC
This sequence comes from uncultured Bacteroidales bacterium, assembly GCA_900319865.1. Taxonomy (GTDB): domain Bacteria; phylum Bacteroidota; class Bacteroidia; order Bacteroidales; family P3; genus Colimorpha. The sequence goes on from ONQD01000003.1 coordinate 14,077, forward strand.
CAGTAGAAAGCAGTGACCGAGCCAGCAACGGCCTCGGCACTGATACCTTCACCAAAGAAATGCATCTCGGGATTCTGAAGCCACTTGTTCAATACATTGGGCACACCCACTTCGACACCCACATAGATGAATATGGCAATAGCACCCAAAACGAAATGGCGGAACTGGAAGATACCCTTCAAGGGGACATCGGCAGCTGCCTGTTTGGATTCCTCGTTTTCGGGTATCTTGGTGAGCAAGATAACCACGAATGCCAGAGCAAAGATGGCCAGAGCAGTATACATGAGCGGGAAAGTGTCGCTAATCTTGGCGTCCACAATACTGGGGATGAGGAGGCCGGTGATAACGATAACCGCAGTGCCACAAAGGGAGTTGAAAGTGCCACCGAACTGGATGAGCTGGTTGCCCTTGTTGCCACCGCCACCCAAACGGTTGAGCATGGGGTTGACAACAGTGTTAAGCAGGCACATACTGAAACCGGCAATGAAGGCACCGATGAGATATACGGCGAAACTGCCAACCAACCCCGAACAGAGCTGGATGCCCACACCGACAAATCCTACAGCCACGGCAATGAGGGCGGTGACTTTATAGCCGCGTTTCTGCAAGAGGTTGCCAGCGGGTATACCCATGATGGCATAGGCAATGAAATTGGCGAAAACGCCCAAAGTACCCTGCCAGTTGGGAATGGTGAACTGGTTTTTCAGAATATCGCCCATGGGGGAGGCGAGGTTGGTGACGAAGGATATCATGCCGAAGAGCAGTATCATCACCACAATGGGGACAAAATAGTTTTGTTTCTTTTCCATATTAGAGAGGATTTAAATTTCTAAAAATGTGACGCATGGGAAAAGACTTTCTCATGCGCCACAGTTTATGTTGTTTCTATTGTTCACTTACCTAACCTTTCAGAGCTTCCGAGCCAGAGACTATTTCGATAATCTCGTTGGTGATGGCAGCCTGACGGGCTTTATTGTAACTGAGACGCAAATCTTTGAGAAGTTCGGTGGCATTGTCGGTTGCCTTCTGCATGGCATTCATGCGGGCACCGTGCTCGGCAGCCAACGAGTCGAGCACAACACGATAGAACTGGGAGCGAAGGGTGAGCGGAATCATTTCGCGCATGATTTCCTCTTTCGACGGCTCGAAAATATAATCGTTATTGGTACGTTTGGCAGACGAGCTATTAGAAGCCTGCGGAACAATGGGCAGGAACTGCTCGGTGCTGAGAATCTGCACCAACGAATTCTTGAATTGATTATAAATCAGTTCCACACGGTCGAACTTCTTGTCGCAGAACTGTTGCATGATGCTGTCGGACAAAGAGGCAACGGCATCGAAAGTAGCATTGTCGAGCATCTCATCATAGGTGCCCACTATATTGTCAAACCGCTTAGAGAAGTATTCAGTGCACCGTTTCCCAATGGTAATCATGCTCAGTGCTGCAGGCTGGTCGGCTGTGGCAGAGGCACGATAGTAGTCGATGCGCGACTGGGCCTGCTTAATAACATTGCTATTGAAAGCGCCACACAGACCCTTGTTGGAGGTAACCACCACCAAAAGCACATGTTCCAGTTTGCGAACTTCGTGGTAAGGAGTGAGAATGCCGTCGCCAGTGTCGATGTTTGACACTATGTCGCTCAACTGGTTGGAGTAGGGGCGCATGCCGATGATAGCATTCTGCGCACGGCGGAACTTAGCAGCCGACACCATCTTCATAGCAGAGGTAATCTGCTGGGTTGAGCTGACGGAAGCAATTCGGGTCCTTACCTCTTTTAAATTTGCCATACTTGATTATTTTGTATATTTCTCAGCCATATTGAGAGCCACTTCCTTGAGTGTATCCAAATCGGCGTCCAGAAGTTTACCTTGACGGAGGTTTCCTAAAATATCGGCGTGGTTCTGACGCAGATAGTAGAGGTACTCTGTCTCAAAGTTGTGAACCATATTGGTGGGAACTTTCTGCAACAAGCCCTTTGTGCCACAGAAAATAATGGCCACCTGGTCTTCGACTGGCATGGGACTATATTGGGGCTGTTTGAGGATTTCCACGTTTCGGGCACCCTTGTCAAGCACTGCCTTAGTAGCAGCATCTAGGTCGGAGCCGAACTTGGAGAATGCCTCCAGCTCACGGTACTGAGCCTGATCCAGTTTCAAAGTACCGGCTATCTTCTTCATGGATTTAATCTGAGCCTTGCCACCAACACGCGACACCGAGATACCCACATTAATGGCCGGACGGATACCGGCATTGAACAGGTTGGTCTCGAGGAATATCTGACCATCAGTAATGGAGATAACATTCGTGGGGATATAGGCTGAAACGTCGCCTGCCTGGGTTTCGATGATAGGCAGAGCGGTCAACGAGCCACCACCTTTCACCTTGTCCTTCAAACAGGCAGGAAGGTCGTTCATCTGGCGGGCAATCTCATCGCTCTGAATGATGCGGGCAGCACGTTCGAGCAAGCGGCTATGCAGATAGAACACATCGCCGGGATAAGCCTCACGTCCGGGGGGGCGACGGAGAAGCAACGAGACTTCGCGGTAAGCGACAGCCTGTTTGCTCAAATCGTCGTAAATGACCAGAGCGTTGCGTCCAGTATCGCGGAAATACTCACCGATAGCGGCACCAGCAAAAGGAGCATAGAACTGCATTGCAGCAGGGTCGGAAGCCGTGGCGGCCACAACTATAGTGTAATCCATGGCACCCTTTTCCTCAAGGTTCTTCACCATATTGGCCACCGTGGAGCCTTTCTGACCACAAGCCACATAAATGCAATATACGGGGTCACCGGCATCATAAAAATTCTTCTGATTGATGATAGTGTCAATGGCGATAGCCGTTTTACCCGTTTGGCGGTCACCAATGATGAGTTCGCGCTGACCTCGTCCGATAGGAATCATGGAGTCGATAGCCTTGATGCCCGTTTGCAGAGGCTGCTCAACGGGTTGACGGAAAATGACACCGGGAGCCTTACGTTCGATGGGCATCTCAAACAACTCACCTTCGATATGGCCCTTACCGTCAATGGGTTCACCAATAGTGTTGATGACACGTCCCACCAATCCTTCGCCCACCTTAATAGAGGCAATGCGCTTGGTACGTTTCACCGTGTCGCCCTCATTGATAGAGCTGGCCTCAGCCAACATCACTACGCCAACATTATCTTCCTCAAGGTTCTGCACAATGCCCTGCTCGCCGGTGGAGAACTCCACCAACTCGCCCGACTGTGCATTGTTAAGACCATACACACGTGCAATGCCGTCGCCGACAGTCAGCACAGTGCCCACCTCTTCCAGTGCCACATCGAGATCGACATCGGCCAATTGCTTCTTCAAGATAGCAGATACTTCGGCAGGTTTAATTTCTGACATATACTATATTTTTTTATTACATTATTTCTACTTATGTTTTCTGTCCATGTCCCGTAGACTGAAACAACAAACGGGGTGCATGGAACCTTCCCTGGATGCAGTTAAAGCTTGCTCTCGTAAATGTTCTTGGCAAACTCTATACGCAATTTGGCCAGATGAGTACTGATACGGGCGTCGTACATCCTGTTATCAAACTCGAGCGCCAGTCCTCCCACAATACGGGGGTCTGTTTGGGCAACAAGCTCCACATCCTTCTGAGTATAGCTCGACACCACATCCGAGGCCAATTTCTGCAACGAACTGTCCGCCTCCACAGCGGTGGTCAAATGCGTCAACACCACACCATGGTCCTTGCGGTAGAGATCCATATATGAGTTGCTAATCCCTTGCATATTCACCGAGCGTTTCTTTCTCACCACAAAGGAGAGAAAAGCCATGGTCACTTCGCAAACATGGCTGGCAAACAAGTCGGTCACAATAGCCACCTTTTTCGAGGGTTTGATCTCGGGATTGCGGAAAACGGCTTTCAGCTCGCGGTTTTCTCCGCACACGCTGCCCACCAGTCTCATATCCTCAGCCACACGGTCCTGCTGGTTGCTCTCGGATGCCAGCAAGAACAAAGCCTTGGCGTAGTTACTATTTATCTTATAATCCTGCATACTTCTTTTCTGATTGGAATTCTGGAAGGAGTAGTGGGGCTGTTCCCTTATTTTCTTCCGAGCCGGTTGCCCAACTCATTCGAACTCACTCAGGGACATTCCGCCGTCCTACCTCACCTCCATCTTTTCACAACATTAATTCAAATTTGCATTTTCCAGCTCTTTGCGTACCAGGTCATCGGCCTTCTGTTTATCGGACAATTCAGCCTTCATCAGTTTCTCCGCAATCTCGATTGAGAGCACCGCTATCTGGTTCTTCAACTCGTGCATGGCTTTCAGCTTCTCAAATTCGATGTTCTTACGGGCACTCTCGACTATGCGGTTAGCCTCCTCGGTAGCATCTATGCGGGCTTTCTCCTTTATCTCCTCGCTGGTGAGACGTGCACTGCTCAACATCTCTTCCCGTTCTCGCTGAGCCTGACGCAGCAATTCCTCGTTGTGTGCAACCAGTTTGCTCATCTCAATACGGGCTTTCTCAGCCGCGTTGAGCGACTCGGCAATAGCCTCCTCACGTTTCTTGAGCGATTTGAGCAACATGGGCCATCCCCATTTTCCCAATATAAACACCAAGATGCCGAACGATACCAGCATCCAGAAAAACGTACCCAGTCCGGGGTTAATTAGTGGATTGTTCATCTATTACTTTTGATTACTTGTTCAAACATAAACAAATGCACTTCTGCATCAATCTTCTTTGTCACTTTTTTGTGCGTTGGAAACCGGATGTTGACGCCAATCGCGCCAACATCCCGTTCTCCTGTCGGAAGCTGTTACTTGAAAGAAATCAGCATGCAGACAACCACTGCGAAGAAGGCAACACCTTCAACCAGAGCGGCAGCGATAATCATCGTGGAACGGATGTCGCCACCGGCTTCGGGCTGACGGGCCATACCTTCCATGGCGCCCTGACCGATTTTACCAATACCGAGACCGGCACCGATGGTGGCCAGGCCTGCTCCGACGGCTGCACCGAAATAGCCCCAGGCCATTTGAGCAGCTGCTTGTAACAAAATGAGTAATGACATAGTTGTATTATTTGTGTTAATAATATATGTATTTTTCTACTTTACAATATTTTATACCTCATCAACTCCCCCTTAATCACGCCCACTTTTGAGACAACAAAATTAGACATTTTATTTGATTTACACAAGTTTTTAACATTAAAAAGTAGAATATTTTCTTTAATCTCCTGATATTCACCCACCAAAAGCAATAGTGCCCCAAATGGTCACAAACCCTGTTCCGAAGGAAGTAATGAGCCTTTCACCGACACACATTTCACAGATTGTCCACGCACAATGATGGAATAGCGATAAGCTTATATACCAACATGTTGGCATCCGAACCATCATTCGAACAGGGCTGCAATCCGCTCAAGAGCCTCACGCAATACCACACGGGGGCATCCAAGGTTAATTCGGAAGCAGTTCCGATAGTCTTCGCCTCCAAACGAAGTGCCGTCGTTCAACGCCACATGGGCCTCATTCGCCAAACGGTCACGCAATTGCTCATGGCTGCACCCCATATCGCCGAAATCCAGCCAAGCCAGGTAGGAAGCCTCGGGCAGTACCGCTTTAACCCGAGGCAGTCTTTCTGCAAGGAACTGCTGCAGAAACTTCACATTCCCTTGCAGATACTCAAGCATCTGCCGCAACCATTCTTCCCCTTCCCTGAATGCGGCCTCGGCTCCGACATATGCAAAAATATCGCCATTGGCCACGCCATAGCCGTCCAGATAACCGAAAAAAGCGTCCCTTGTCTCCTTGTTCGGGCAATAGCATACCGAACTGCTCAATCCGGCAATATTGAATGTCTTGCTCGGAGCCATAAAGGTGATGGAGATATCGGCGGCCTGTTGGCTCACCATGCTGAAACTGACATGACAACGTCCAGCCAAAGCCATATCGGCATGTATCTCGTCCGATATCACCCTCACGCCATATCGTCCACAAATCTCTGCCACTCGGCACAACGTTTCTTTGCCCCACAGTGTGCCACCCGGATTGTGGGGATTGCTCAAAATCAACCACCGGCTCTCCTTGGCCCGCTGTTCAAAATCATCAAAGTCTATTTCAAAGCGGCCATTCACCACCCTCAGCGGACTGCAGTTCAACTGCCTCTTCCCATATCTGGGCAACGAAAGAAATGGCGGATATACCGGTGTGGTGACCAGAATCCCGTCGCCCGGTTGGCTCATCGCCTGCAACACAAAAGATATGCCAGCCACTATGCCCGGAATAAAATGCAGCTCTTCCCGCTTGGCATCAATACTATAGTGATTTTTCAACCAGTTGATTACCGCGTCCCAATAACCCTCATGTGCAACCGGATAGCCGAACACCTCATGCCCGCATCGAGCCTTCAATGCTTCTACCACAAAATCGGGACTTCTGAAATCCATATCCGCCACCCACATAGGCAGCAAATCATTCCGCCCGAAAAAGGGTTCCATCCCGTCATGTTTCACACAATGGGTGCCCTTCCTCTCAATAATCTCGTCGAAATTATATTGCATAGTAATAATAGTTTATCAATAACAATCAATCGCAAGCCCCAACCAACAACATAGCCATCCACATCACCCCCCTCTGCCCCGAACGCTGCGGAGCGGGGCTTTTAGTGCACCTCTCTTGTCCCCGGAAGGTTAAAGGCTCGGATTCCGCTTTACCAAATCAATAGAATAGTGCAGCCCCACATTCTCGCGACGGGCACGCGCCATCTTGATAATCAAATAGGCACAAGCAATAAGGTTGCGCAACTCGCTCAGCTCCTCGGTCAGAACCGAACGGTTGTACAAATCCTCCGTCTCTCGGAATATCAGATTCAAACGGTCGAAAGCCCTTTGCAGTCTCAAGTCGCTGCGCACTATGCCCACATAGTTCCACATCAACTCCTGCAACTCGCGTTTAGTCTGGGTAATCAACACCATCTCCTCGTTCAGCACCATGCCCTCGGCGTTCCAGTCGGGCACCTCGCGGCAAAAATCGCAAGTCTTCACTCGCTCTATGGCACTCTGAGCAGCATTATGGGCATACACCACAGCCTCCAGCAGCGAATTGCTCGCCAGTCGGTTGCCACCATGCAAACCCGTGCAGGCACACTCGCCAGCCGCATAAAGGTTATGTATCGACGACTCGCCGTTCATGTCCACCTTGATGCCTCCACACTGGTAGTGCGCCGCTGGCCGGATGGGAATCATGTCCTTAGTGATATTGATACCCAACTCCAGACACTTGGCATATATCGTGGGGAATCCATTTATCAATTCGTCCTTTCCAATTCCTCTCGCATCCAGATACAGGTGGTCCACACCTGCTATCTTCATCTCGTTGTCTATGGCACGGGCCACAATATCGCGGGGAGCCAGCGACAAACGCTTATCGTACTTGTGCATAAACTCATTCCCCTTGAAATCCTTCAGTATTGCACCTGCGCCGCGCATGGCCTCGGTGATGAGAAAAGCGGGCTTCTCGGCGGGATTGTACAGCGACGTGGGGTGGAACTGCATGAATTCCAAGTCGCTCAACACGCCCCTCGCCCTATGCACCATTGCCACCCCGTCGCCGGTGGAAACAATAGGTGTGGTGGTAGTGGTGTAGACGTTACCCATGCCACCGGTTGCCAACAAAGTAACTTTCGACAAATAGGTGTTAATCTGATTTGTGCGGCAGTCCAACGCATAGATGCCGTAACATACTATGTCGGGCGTGTGCTTGGTAACCCTCTGGCCCAAATGGTGCTGCGTTATAATATCGATAGCAAACTGATGCTCTTTCAGTTCAATATTGGGGTGATTGCGCACCGCCTCCAGCAGTCCGCGCTCTATCTCGGCACCGGTATTATCCTTATGGTGCAGAATGCGGAATTCCGAGTGGCCGCCCTCTCGGTGCAGGTCAAAGCGGTCACCGGCAATACTCCTGTCGAAATTAACACCATACTGTACCAGCTCGCGTATGCGGTCGGGGGCCTCGCGGATGGTCATCTCCACCACCTCGCGGTTGCAGATACCGTCGCCCGCCACCAGCGTGTCCTGGATATGTTTATCAAAACTGTCACTGTCGTACATCACTGCGGCTATACCCCCCTGGGCATAGCGAGTCGAACCCTCGGCTGCCTCTCCTTTACTAAGGATGCACACCTTTCCATAAGGGGCCACTTTCAAGGCAAAACTCAACCCTGCAATACCTGAGCCCACAATCAAGAAGTCAACTTCGTATCGCATTACAAAACAGAATTAATAATTAGTCATTTTCGTCCATCCAATCACCCACACTTCAAACAAATAGCCGCCCCGGCACTCCGTCCGGAACAAAACGGCCATTCATCTTCTCACACCCTGTTGAACATCGAAAACAAGATGAAGCCTCCCACCAATGCAGCCACAATGCCCACTATAAACAGCACCACAATCAACATTCCCATATAATGCCAAAGGGAACGCTGCTGGCGCATAAAATCCACAATGGGGAACAGGTCATTGTTCACCTCCATCTGCTTGGCGGCATGCACCACACGGCGCATATACAACACTGCAGGAAGCAATGCCGCAGCCAAAATAATCACAACAACTCCACCCAATCCAAGGATATTATCAAGATAATAGGGAGTTGAATAGTCAAGCTTTCCGCTGTAATACAACATTGCGACGCCCAATGCAACCATTAATAACAATCCTATAGCCGCAAATATCGAAAAAATATTAGTCCATTTTCCAACGGCAGCTACATTTATCTTGCTTTTTTTCAGTAAAATAACTTCGTTTTCTTCCATAACTATTACTTTTTATTCAATATGCAAATATAACATTATTTTTCAAATCATTGAAAAAAAAGTTCTCAATCACAATTCATTTAAGAAAACCCCATCGCCCAAATCACATCTATTAATTACTTTACAATATTTTTACACCATCGTTATAGTGAATAACTATACGCGAAAAAAAGATGACCATCCCCCATAATTGTTCCTTATTCTTTGCTTATCCCCAATAACCCATCTTAGCATTTTCAGCAAAGACCCAATTAGCCATCCTGATATACTCCACTCCTTCCTTTATTATATACATCAAATCGTGACAACCGTTTTTCACCAAGCAACGTCAACAGTATACATGCCCCGCCAATGTCGTGACACCCTCATCATAATCTTCAACGCCCGGCCGGCATCCCGTCCGTTTCCATCCGGTTTCCTTTTCCGGTCAAATCCAACTTCGCTTTCTGTTCAGCATCTCTTCACCTCTTAGCAAGCCCTTCTTCACCGCAGCGGTGAAATTATAATTTCTAAGAAATTGACACATCATGGAAGGCAAACGAAGCTGGAAGAAATGCCGAGATATAATAATGAGGTTGAAAAAAGAAGATAATATGGATAGGACAGGTGGATGGGTGGACGATTGGGGTTAGATGGATGTAATATTGCTGGGAGGGGGAAAGACCGTGTCTTTGACAAGCCAATCAGTTTAACCAGTAAAAATCCGTCAAGCGATTTCAGGAAAACACACTGTATATGGGTTCCGGAGCCTGTTTAATGGTTCCTCCTAATTATTAATAAAGATTATACAGGCTTGTCATTTGTATTATCCGGGTTTTTTGATAGGTTTGTGCGGAGCTACAATAATTGATTTTCATTGTCTTTTTAATTATAAATCCACTCTGTCCGAATATTTTCGTATCTTTGCAATTTGAAATGAGACGTATATTTTGCTGGCCGGTACTGTTGACAGCCATTGTTTTTGCTGTTGTCGCATGTAGTCCTGCCCCCTCGGGCAGCAGGATGAATCTGCGGCTGCGGGGCTCGATTGACAACCTCAACAAAGCATCCTTCCTCAACCGCTACAGCAATCCCTCCTACTCTATCAGCAAAGCCTATGCCTCGCTCGAGTTGCTGCACGACTCCCTCCCTACCTATCACGACGGCATCATGCGCGCCTACAACAATCTGGCTTTCGGCTACTACATGCTTGCCGAATACGACTCCACTTCGGCCTACATCGACAGCGTACTGAAGCTTTCGGACAAAGCCTTACCACCCAGCATTTTCGCCCTTCGCAAAAATGCCGAGGTGGAAAGAGTGCTGGCACAGCTCACGAAAATACGTATCCTGCAACGCAGCTGCCGCATTGCCGACTCCTATCAGTTGCTCTATGATATCAACCGCTCCAAGGTACTGAAGCACAATCCCGAGAACTACCTCTATTCATTCGCCCAGATGGAATACTCCATCACCTCTCTCACCCTCAACTACCACTACCGCAACCGTGCGGTGGCCTCTTCGTCGGGCACAACCCTCGGAACCGTCACCAAGCAGGATATGCACAGCCTTATAGCCGAAGTCGAGGCCATGCGTCCCGGCCTGAAATGCGACTACGACGAGGAGATGTCGCTCAACTACGCTCTCGCCCACAGCTATTACCGTCTCGCCTCAGCCTCCAACGGCGATGCCCGCCTGCTGGGTCGCGCCTACGACTATCTTATCCAGAACGCCCGTATACTCTCGCTCCCAAACCAATTCAGCGTCTATCACCTCGCCAATGTCTTCCAGCTTCAAGCCTTTGTAGCTGCCGACACCAACATACCTGTCAAAACCTACCGCGTGCAGTGTGCCAGACACTTGGCAATCCTCGATTCCCTCTGCTCGCCTCTTGTGGAAACGCACCCCGACGTCTCCTACGACTCGCTCCTTGCCACCGACAGCTACGGCCTTGAGATGTTCCGTATTTCGACCGACCTTTTCTTCCTGACCTCCGACCCCTACCAGCACCTGGGAGCCGTGGTGGCAGCAGCCGAATACTGCCTGCAGAAAGGACTTTTCAACGAAGCGTGCGACTACTATAGCCTTGCACTTAACGACACTACTTGGCACGACGGCATGGCACCGAAATTTGAATCAATGCTCTACTACGGACTTATAACCAGCGGCTATTCCTCCTCGCCCGACGACAATGCGTTATGGTTTGAAAACGAGATAAGTCTTCTCGACTATATCAACCAAAACGAACGTGCCGACCTCATGCTCCAAGACCTCCTTTTCCGCTCCGAAACCCGCAACCGATACTACAGCATTGTCATCCTGCTGGGCTCGCTCTCGCTGGTGGCACTGATAGTGCTGGTACTCCTGCTGCGGCACCGTTCCCGGGTGTTGCGACGCGAAAAACAATATCTACAGGAAGCCAAACGCCAGGATGTGGAACGCATAGCCAATGTGGAGACTTGCCTATCTGTGCTGCGACACGACATTAACCCCTTCCTCTCCTACCTCACCAACAAGAAACTGAGCGAAGAGATGCGGCAGGAAGTGCTCGACCAGCTGCTTCGCACCTTCTCCAACATCAAGAGCTGGACAAACCTTTCCATACCCAAAGGCCTGCAGTTCCAAGCATCTGTCTTCCCGCTGAACGATGTGTTCGACAGCGTGGCCGCCTCCTGTGTGAGACTGGAACACGACGTGGACCTCGTCATCTATCCCACAACGCTCAATATCAACGGTGACCGACAGCTGACAGAAATCCTGCTGCGCAACCTTGTGAACAATGCGTTGCAGCATACCACCGAGGGCAAAGTCTCGGTCTATGCGGAGTTATTGCCCGAGGACAACCGTTTTGTGCACATCGAGGTGCAGGATACCGGCACCGGAATGGACGAAGAGACCATCGACAACCTGTTCCGGGCCGACAAGAAAGTGAACAACCCCGACCCCGACGCCCCACACGGCAGCGGTTTCGGATTGATACTCTGTAAATACATCATCAAACGCCACGACGACAACACCCTGCGCGGTTGCCGCATCTGGGCCGAGAGTACCCTGGGACAAGGCAGCACTTTCCACTGCCTGCTGGCCGGCAGCGACAACCAAGAATGGACACCCGACCCCTGGCGTAACCCATCATCGCAAAACCACACACATGGAACCGATAAAGATAATGATTGTTGACGATGAGCCCATCATACGAAAGGCTCTGAAGATAGAACTGAACGCACAGGGCTCGTTTATTGCCTGCGGCATGAACGACGACGGCGACATAGACCATCGGCAGGTTACCGTTATTGACACCTACCCCAGTGGCATACAGCTTATGGCGGCACTCGACAGCCCCCTGGACCACCCCATGCCCGACTACCTGCTCCTCGATATGGAGTTTCAAGGCGACCCCACCGGAGGAATCTTTATCGCAGGGAAAGTACACAAAAAATACCCCGACATCAAAATCATCATCCTCTCCGGCCGTTTCGACAACCCCCTGCCCGGCGAGACCAACCGGCAGGAGCGTATGCTTGAAATAGGGCGCGTTGTGTTCGAATCGCTCGAGTCGGGGGCACAGGCCTTTGTCAGTAAAAATGCTGCCGGGGGATTCTCGGTCGACAACGTCTTGCGAGCTATCGAGAGCCTGGAACGGGGCGAGAAATACTATTTCAACTACCCAGTCATGCTGACCCTCAAAGAGGCTGCAGAACTCTATATCAAACAGACCTCCGAAACCCGCTTCGACATCACCATAAGCGACACCGAACGCAACCTGCTGCTCATGGAGGCGGCTGGCTGCACTGCTGCCGAGATCGCCACAGCTTTACACGAGTCGGACAAGAACATTCAAGAGCACCAAAAAGACCTCTCCCGCAAACTGGACATTGTCAACAAATCAGGTGCCCGCATCGCAAAAGCCATCCAATACGGCCTTATCGACCCTAAAGAAATAAAGTACCTGAAACGCTGACACAAAAAGACTGCCAACACACTATCTTCCACCCTCTCCGTCTGCACAAAGCGTGCCTACGGCGCACACCACCAGCACGGAAAGATTGTGGTTCCAATGCTTTTGGAAACTGACGATGTAACCCTCTATTACCAAGACCCGTCAGAGTTATAAACAATCGTACCCGTTGGAACTAAAAAAGAATACAGCACACTGAATAATAGCACGTAATTCACACATCGCACTATAGACGTATTCCATACACCCACAAAAAGGCGGAAAAGCGTTCAATTTAGGGGTAGAAACAGATGAAGAAACGATGAGTAGGATAAAAATAACAGACACATCCACAATACTTCACATCAAAAAGAAAAAAAATATTTTGTCAATTGAGAAAATCTTTGTAATTTTGCAGCCGAAAACAAGAATAATAAGGTCGTTTGGCCGAGGGGCTAGGCACAGGTCTGCAAAACCTGCTACTCCGGTTCAAATCCGGAAGCGACCTCAAAGAAAAAAGAGACTCCAACAGTGAGTCTCTTTTTCTTTTTCTCATGGTCAAATAGCCAAAATCAACGCAACAGGGTTACGCTCCCTGTGCGCGATTGTGACCCGGCCGGATTGTCCACCTCGCTGAAACGGCAAAAATAGGTATATGTGCCTTGCGGACAACGAACCCCTTCCGCTGTGCCGTCCCACGCATCTTCAACATCGATGGTATGGAATACCTTATGGCCTTGACGGTCGTATATCCACAATTCGTATTGCAGCACGCCCTGCACATAGGGTCTGAATTCATTGTTGTTGTCGGCGTCGGGAGTGAACACATTGGGGAAATAAACCGCCACACGGTGAAACGGGATACGTTTGTAGGCAGTGTCCACACATGTGGGAGTGTAGGCCTCCATCATAATGTCTACCGTATCGCCCCACCAGGGGTCCACGGGGAAAGTGGCTTGCTCCTGATTATTCTCCTGCCGCACTCCATTGATATACCAATGGCGACCGGCCCAGCCATCCCAGTGAGCCTCACGGGTACCGGTGCTGAAATCTTCAAGAACGATGTCCATATAATCGTATGTAAGCACTTGGGGCCACACATGCATGGAGGCCGTTACGGTTTCGATGGGATTAATCTTTCGCGAGCCGTCCGAAGCACATAGCTGCCCATCGGACGAATAGGCCACGCGGACGCTGTAGGTGGTAGGCACCTGGGGATTGACAAACACCCACGGCCAGTCCTCCTGACCGTCGAGAGTGCTGTCGTGTGGCTGGGACGACCAGTCGTAATAAACGATTTGCGGATAGGCGGCTGACAGTTCGTATCCTACATTGCCACGACAGTGTCGCCGCAAGAATATAAACACTTCACAGTACTCGAGCACATTGAGCTTGAGTACTATCACGCTGTCGCATCCACCATTCACCCGAGGCAGGGTATCATAGAAGTATCCCGAATATGAAAGCATGCGGCCATTGAAATCATATTCTTCACCCTCGCAGATAGTGTCAAACACCGCCACCATCGTATCCCGGCAGGGTATATCCTGCGCCGTCAGACTGTGGGGCATAAAAGCCATCAAGGCAACGGCTACAAGGGCAATTCTATGATAATAACAGTGCATGTTATCGGGATGTTGATTGAACAGGGTAATGCTAACAGGCGTCCAAACTGTTCTGGACAATCATCTCGTATAGCTGACGGGTGGAGATGCCCATAGCGCGTGCCTGTTTGGGGACAATACTTTCGGCACTTTGACCCGGAATGGTGTTGACCTCAAGGAAGAAGAGTTGCTGCCGGTCGGTATCGTATATATAGTCGAACCGCACCACTCCCCGGCAGTTAAGGAGGTCGTAGAGCTGAGCCGACACCTGCTGGATATGCTGACTCACGGCAGGCTCGACCTCGGCAGGGGTCACCTCGTTGCTGAATCCGTCATATTTGGCCTGATAGTCGAAAAACTCGTGACCGCCAGTAGGTATTATCTCCGTTATGGGGAAGATATATTTCTGTTCACGGGTGAGAAACACTCCGCAGTCGAATTCACGACCGCTGATAAATTCCTCGACCAGTACCTGATGGTCCTCGGTAAAAGCCTGGCGGATGGCCTCCAGCAGCTGGTCGGGCGATTTGACCTTGGTGGTGGCCACACTGCTGCCACCGGCGGCGGGTTTCACAAAGAGCGGATAGGTGAAACGGGAGTTGATGTCGTCGATTTGCGACGGACTGGGCATGTCGTTGAGCAGAATCGACTCCGCCACATTGACTATGCCGAAACTCTTGACCACTGGATTGCAATAGCCTTTATTGAAAGTGAGGGCCGATGTATAGTAGCCGCAAGTGGTGTAGGGTATGCCGAGCATGTCGAAATAGCCTTGCAGCACACCGTTTTCGCCGGGATTGCCATGTATGATAATAAATGCTAGATCGAAGCTGGTTCCGTCAACTGTGAAGTTATCACGATTGACGGGTGTATGGCTTCCGTCTTCCTTCAGACAATACCAGCCTGTGCGGTCGATGATGATTTTGTAGATGTTGTATTTCTCGTGGTCGAGATTTTCATACACTTGGTTTCCACTGTTGATGGAAATGTCATGTTCGCCGGAAAAGCCTCCCATTACCAAGGCTATGTTCTTTTTGTTCATTGTTGTTGAGCTTTTGCTTGTGTGGGACGAATCCCATCATATTTGTTTACTATTACTGAGATACAGAATCTATTCTGTTGAATTATAATTGATATTTGGGCGATGAAGCGACTGTCGCTGTTGCCGCTCGTACTGTCGGGCCAACTCTATGGTCTGCGCGGTCATGAAGGTCTGTTGAAAGCGTTCCCAAATTATGTCCACTGCCAAGGACGAGGGATGGCACATGTCGCGGTCATAAAACCGATAATCGCGCAACTCGTCAAGCAGAATTTCATAGCTGTCAAAATAGCTGCAGATGGGATGGAGCTCAATCAGATGGTCTACCGCCATGAGAAGGGTGCTTTTGCTGAGTTGGTTGCCATGGGCACCATCGGCCATGTGGCGTATGGGACTAACGGTAAAGATAATCTGGGTCACACCTGCATATTCCAGCTGCACGACCATATCGCCCCAAAGATTCACTATTTCGGAGATTGAAAGCCTACGCCGCTCAAACATGCCGGATGGCAGCTTGTGACAATTGGCCACCACACGGTGACGCATTTGTGGTGACGCATCGGGGGCTATAAGGCTGAAGATATAGGCGGTGCCGAAAGTGATAATTATGGTGGGATGTTGTGCCAGGAAGTTGTGGGTTTGCACTATCGAATCGTTGCAGCGGTTCAGACACTCCGTCTTGTCGGGATGTGAAAAGCGGCTATGATGAAGCCATGAATGCCACAAGCCATCGTGGTATACCAAGTGCTGCTCTGTGATCGGTTCGTTGCGCAAAGCCTGCTGCATGCAGGCCGCAACCGAACAGGGGTTGTAGAGAGTACCGAATGGATTGCAAAGCACTTCGAACCCGGATTGAATCAACCGCTGACCTATGTGGTCGGTGAAACAAGAGCCCATCAACAGCAGCGGCGTTTGGTGCGAAACTGTATATTGCGATGGTTCAATGGTTACCGGTGTCGATAGCTTAATCACGGTGTCGTAGTGTTTGTTCGTTATATTATTCTTACTGCGTAACTGGTTTCACCTCCACCACCCCGGGCATTTCTCTAAGCCATGGGATAAACTTGGATGGAGTAACCCTCATATTCTGGGACTTCATGGATAAGGTCAGGCCGGTAGAAGTGTCCAACACTTGTGCCTCTACCACTGTGGTGCCCTTGGCTTTCTTGGCCATTGCCTGCAGTTGATTGCAGAAATCGTCAGTAATGGCAGAGAGCTTGATACTGAAATGAACCGACCGGGTTAGTTGGTCCATCACCTCAGAGAGCATCGACATAGAATCTATGCGGAGTCTCGGTTTGGAGAGCTCGGTTGTGCCGTCTTCCCTACTATATTTGTATTGAACAACATGTGCCTTGATGAAGAGAAAATGACCGTTGACAAAAAAGTTTCTGAATTTGACGGCCTCGCCTTTGTATAGTTTTATTTGGTACACATCCGTGTAATCCTGCAGGTTCATAATGCAGTAGGGCTGGCTGTCCTTGGTGGAAAGACCCGTCTTGACATCGGAAACAATGCCGGCAAAGGTCAACGTCTTACCAACCAGAGCTGAGAGGTCTTTCATCTGGGCACAGGTGGCATTGACGAAATGGTCCATCTCGAAACGGTAGTTGTCGAGCGGATGGGCCGTAAGGTAGAACCCGATTACCTGATACTCGTTTTGACACTTCTCAATCACGCTCCATGGTTCGCATTGCGGCACCAGGGGATACTCCTCCTGCTTTATCTCCTCGGCCATATCGAAGATAGACATCTGGCACGAATCGCTGTTTTGGCGCTGGCGGGTAGCCCACTTCATGAGTCGTTCGATAAAAGTGGGTGAGCCTTCACGATCGCTCTCCTTATGGAAATACTGTGCCCTGTGCATATCGCCCACCCCATCGAATGCTCCAGCCTTTACCATAACCTCGAGGTTGTTGCGGTTGACCGTACGGATGTCGATACGTTCAAGAAAATCGAAGATATTTTTATATGGGCCGTGTTCTTCACGCTCGGATATGATGGATTCGGCCGCCGCCTCACCCATACCGCTAATAGCTTGCAGACCAAAACGTATCTGTCCTTTGGAGTTGACCGAGAAATCCCTTTCCGACTCGTTGACCGACGGGGGCAGGATTTCGATGCCATGCTTGCGGCAGTCGTCCATAAGTTCTGTCACACGCTTGATATCCTTCTGTCCACTGGTCATTACTGCGGCCATGTATTCCGCAGGATAGTGAGCCTTGAGATATGCGGTCTGGTAGGCAACCCACGAGTAGCAGGTGGCATGTGATTTGTTGAACGCATAGGAGGCAAATTTCTTCCAGTCTTCCCAGATCTTTTTAAGCTTGTCCTTGGGATGCCCGTTGGCCTCGCCGCCCTTATAGAAAAGCACCTCCAACTCGTTCATCTTGTCTATCTGTTTTTTACCCATAGCCTTACGCAACGTGTCGCTTTGGCCACGGGTAAATCCGGCCAGCTGGCGCGACAAAAGCATGACCTGCTCCTGATAGACTGTGATACCGTAGGTGTCCTTCAAATACTTCTCCATGCAGGGAATGTCATATTCTATGGGCTTGCGTCCCTGCTTACGGTCGATAAAGTCGGGGATATAATCCATGGGGCCCGGGCGGTAGAGGGCATTCATAGCAATGAGGTCTTCAAACACATGGGGTTCCAATTCGCGCAAGTATTTCTGCATTCCCGCCGACTCAAACTGGAATGTTCCGACCGTATTGCCCTTGCAGAAGAGTTCGTAGGTCTCCTTATCGTCGATTGGCAAATGGTCCACATCAATTTCCACACCGTGGTTTTCTTTAATCATGCGGACAGCATTCTTGATAATGGTAAGGTTTTTCAGTCCCAGGAAGTCCATTTTGATGAGACCAACAGTCTCTACCACATGGCCGTCATACTGGGTTACCAACACGTCCTGATTGGAATCCTTATCGAAAATAGTGCACACCGGGGCAAAATTGGTAAGGTCGTCGGCACCAATGATAACGCCACATGCATGGATGCCTATCTGCCGGTTTGTGTCCTCCAATTCGGCCGCATAGGTCAGCATGTTTTTCAAGTCCTCATTACCGGGTTCTTCCATTATTTGGTGGAGTTCCGGAACATACTTATAACAGTTGACAAGATTCACCTTGGGTGCTTTGCCTTTGTCGTCCTTGATATTGTCGGGGAAGGATCGTTCGGGTATATACTCCTTGAGTTTGTTGACTACCGACAGGTCAATCTTTTCCACACGTCCCACATCGGCAATGGCCGACTTAGTGGCCATAGTGCCATAGGTAATGATGTGGGCCACTTTCTCCTTGCCATACTTGTCTGTAATCCAATCGAGCACCCTCCCTCGCCCGGCATCGTCGAAGTCAACATCGATATCGGGCAGCGAGATACGGTCGGGATTGAGGAAACGCTCAAACAGGAGGTCGTATTTCATGGGGTCAATGTCAGTAATCCAAAGGCAATAGGCCACCACACTGCCTGCTGCCGAACCTCGTCCGGGTCCCACGCTCACGCCCAACTCCTCACGTGCACCACGTATATAGTCGGCCACGATGAGAAAGTAACCTGGGAAACCCATGGTCTTAATGGTGTGCAGTTCAAACACTATGCGCTCACGCTGCTCGCTGGTGAGTGCCTCTTTTATGGCCGACATATCCGACTCTTCTGTCAAGTCCTTACGGTCCGATAAATATCGTTTCCTTGCCCCATCCCATACCAGCTTCTCCAGATAGTCGGCCTCAAACTTGATGCGGTACAGCTTGTTGTATCCGCCCAGCTTCTTTATCTTCTTCTCTGCATCCTCTTGGCTCAGCACCACCTCATGCTTTTCGTTCTGGGTGAATTCATCAAACAGTTCTTTTTCGGTGATGCGACTACGGTACTCGGCCTCGCTGCCGAAACTCTCCGGTATGTCGAACACCGGCATGATGGGGTCGGAGTCGATGCTGTATGTCTCCACCTTGTTGGCCACCTCCATGGTGTTGGAAAGCGCTTCGGGCACATCGGCAAAGATGGCGGCCATCTCTTCAGGGGTCTTCAACCACTCCTGCTTGGTGTAGTGCATGCGGTTGGGGTCGTTATAATCCTTCTGAGTGGCCAGACAGATGAGGTGGTCATGGGCTTCGCCATGCTCCTCTTCCACAAAATGCACATCGTTGGTGGCCACAAGTTTGATATTATGTTTGCGGGCCAGCTCTATCAGCACGGGGTTCACTTGCTCCTGCCGCATATATGTTTCCACATTGGCGTTGGGCTTGTCGGTCTGGTGGCGCTGCAGCTCAAGATAATAGTCGTCACCAAACACCCTCTTGAACCACAACACGGCTTTCTCCGCACCCTCCAAATCCCCTTTCATTATCAGTTGGGGTATCTCGCCGCCCAAACAGGCCGAACACACAATCAACCCCTCATGATACTTCTCCAAAACCTCGTGGTCGATTCGGGGACGGTTGTAGAAACCTTCGGTGTAGGCTATGGAAGCCAACTTACAAAGCGACTTGTAGCCCTGCTTGTTCTTGGCCAGCAGAATGAGGTGGTAGCCGCTGCTGTCCACAATTCTCTCGCGTCCTGTTTCGGGATTCAGTTCCTTCACGTCTTTGTCCTTGTCATGAAGCGAGCGGCGGGCACAGTAAGCCTCTGTTCCGATAATGGGCTTGAAAAACTGCTTGTTCAGCTCCTCAATCTGATATTCGGCTTCTTGCTTCTCCTCGGGTGTGGCACCGTCATTTTTCAGTATGGCCTCCTTCTCCTTTATCTGCTCTTTCACCTTCTTGTTTTCCTTGGCCACAGTATCCACAAAGTCCTTAATACCAAACATGTTACCATGGTCGGTTAGGGCGAGGGAATACATACCGTTTTTCTTGGCTTTTTTCACCAAGTCGTCTATCTTCGACATTCCATCCAGCATCGAATAGTGGGAATGCACATGCAAGTGTGTAAAGTTCATCATCGTAAAGGAGGGTTATTCATTTCTGTTCAGTTTGCAAATATACAAGAAAAATCCGAAACATCGACACACCTCTTTCATTTTTTATTCACCGTCATAGTCAACTCGCTTACCATCAAGAGCGCAGCGCTCAAAACTCCCCCCCCAGCCCCTCATGCAGGCCTCATCATCACCCCTCGCGTCTGCTTGAACCATCTCCGCCCTATTAGACTTACCGATTGAGTATTTCCAACATTTATCGCCCAAGGAATACATTTTTTTCATATCTTTGCATTTCATAAATACCCACATACTATGCAAGCAAAACACTCATTGTCATCCACTTTATTCATCCAGTTTTTATTCTTGGCCATCCTCTTCGCCATCTCTTCATGCCGAACCAACAGCCACACACAGCTCGCCGAAGTGATTCCGGATGCACCCGTTTATTCCGACTCCACACAATGGTATGTCAACAACCGCAACGCCGCCGTCGACGTTTTCTATATTATCTCTACCGAGACAGGCGACTACTCTAGTCCCACAGGTGTCCCCTGCCACTTTGCCGACACCCACAACGACAGCATCCGCACTTTCCTCTATGGTGAGATGATCGGTGTCGACTCCCTTCTCTGCAGCGGCTTCAACTACTTCTCCCCCTACTACCGCCAATGCACCCTCCAAACCTTCACTTCCGACAGCCTTGTCTCTCAGCGCATCCCCCTGGCTTTGGGCGATGTGCAACGTGCCTTCGCCTACTACCTCTCCCACTACAATCACGGTCGCCCCTTCATCCTGGCCGGCTTCAGCCAAGGGGCTATGGCCGTTGTCGACCTCATCAAACACATGGATTCTTCTACCCACAAACGTATGGTGGCCGCCTATGTTCTCGGCTGGCACGTGGCCGACTCCGACATCACCCAAACCCCATTCCTCCTGCCTGCCCACGATAGTGCCGACCTCGGTGTCACCATCTGCTACAACTCTGTCCGCGACAACTCCTGCGCCATCCCTATGATAAGCAACGGCAACCGTTTTGCCATCAATCCCGTCAACTGGTGCACCGATGCCACTCCCGCCACTCTGGTCAGCCCCATCTCTCACGACACCCTTACCCTCACTCTCGACACCACATCCCTGCTAATCCATATTGACGGCTATACACCCACCAACTACATCCTCCCCCTCATCGGCCGCGAAGGCAACTACCACAGCCTCGAAATATCCCTCTACCGCCATTGCCTCCGCCGCAACTTCACCCTCCGCGCCAACTCCTTCTTGAATAAGCAATAATCCATTAGTGGCCGTCAAGCCTGTAATTAACGCATTTACGGGTTCACTCCACCAATTCGGACAAAGCGAATTCTTCTACCCCTCTAACTCCCCTGTGACCCACAATCCACTACGCCTGACGAGCCGAACGCCATAGGCATCAACTTTGTGGGATATAGCCATTTGCGTCATACTTACATTTCCCCACATACTCAAAGCAATCCCCTTTCCACTCATACTTCAATCCAAGTCCTGTGGGCCAGTCGGCATCGTTGATTTCCGCAATCACAAACATTGGCACATCCCCACTCTCTTCCGTTTCTTCAATACCAATCAAAACCATCTCCCCAAAGTCCAGTGGCAGATATCGATGCCCTCCGCAACAAACCTCAATATTGTCGTACTGCCGCTCCTTTGCATGAAACAATTTCTCTTTCACCAAGCGGTTGCCCTGCATGGAGAATGCACTGATATCCTCACATTTAGTATTACCCTGATGACCATAAAATAGGCTGGTTCTCAAAATATAAACCGTCTTGCCGTCACTGCACCTCAGGCTGAACAATTCTTCCAACCCACCCGCATTGTCATTCAAAAAGGTAGAGTCTATGCCACCACCCGGTCTTATGAATTGAACAAAGTTTTGATGATAGCTCGCATGGGGATGATCCTCTGGAATAGAATACACCCTTACATTCCCGCAATCCTTCCATATCATCTTTACATCATACTCGTCCGCCCCCCATCGATGGTACCCCACACTATCACTGTTGACTACAAAATCTGGGTGTTGAAGCAGGTATTTATACACCTCGCCCAACCGGTCTTCGGTCCAAGTAGAGTCGATAATGCTGTCAATAGGATTGAGTGGTTCTCTTTTTTCTTCCTCAACCCCCTCCGGCCGCTCTCCTCCGTTGTTGCACGACATAGGGAAAACCATTACCAACATAGCTGCAATAGCCAAACAAAAACTCCTTGTTTTCATACTTTTACATCATTTTTAAAACAATAATACTACTCATTTCTTTTTGCAAAGATACTCCTTTTTCGCCAATCGGCAAACCCAAGCCCAGTAACTTGTATCGAACCTTCACCTTGACACACTATCGATTATCCTATTTGCATCTCCGTACTCAAATGGGCTAATGCACCATCTATTGCATTAACAAATTCAAATCCTCCCAACCTTTCCACCCAATCGTGAGAACGCCTTGCTCCCCTTCGCGTTATCGCTGTCTTCGCTCTTTGTTCGCCTCCGGAAGCGAAGCTACAGCGAAGCAACACTGAACCTTCAACGAACCGTGTCACGACTCAAACACGATACAAAAATACAACCACCTCATTGCGGCCTAAAGCCCCACCCCCACAAACAATGCAGCCGTTATCGGCTGCCGCCCCATCCTCCGCCCCAAAGCCCCCAGCCACGCTCCCACCCCCGTCCGACAAGTCAGACTAGTCAGACTAGTCCGACCAGCCCAACGGCAGCGTTGCAGCGCTACAGTGCTACAGTGCTACAGTGCTACAGTTGATTTATAGCGATTGCGACATCACGTGAGTGCAGGGTATGTATTACGCTGGCGGAGCCAGCACAAATAAAAGTGGCCGTTACGACTTATAGAATGTGTGGCACCACTCCGCGAACAACGCCAATCCTTCCCGAAGGGTTTTCTTTGGAACAAATCCAAAGTCCCGCAGATAATGGTGGACGGTAGACGAGGGTGAAATAAAGCCGCTTCGGTCATTGTACAAGAGTGCATTATTACTGGGAAAAACTAAAGTATTGGAACCCACTACTATGAATGTCATTAGGGGAAAAACAAATCGAAAATCACAGGAAGATTCACATTTGCATGATAGGATATGAGGCGAAACGGGAATGACCGAATTGTTTATTGGGACATTAACTATGAGGTCTCTTCATCGCCCGTGAGTCGAAGTTCAATGTTTTACTCACCGATGTATTCAGATTGGCTGAGTGGATTTCATTGCAGTCAACTATCACTAATTTTACGGTTATCAGTACTAACAAAAATAAAATAATGAGTCCTTATGTTAGCACTATAGTAAGTATACCTGATTTTTATCTACTTGAAGGTGAAGGTTATGTATTCCTCCCATGTGTCTTTTAAACGTCTAGCGACGATGGCGTTACATCTGAGGGTGTGAGTATTGTTGTTGACAAAGGGTATTATTGGGAAAACACGTCGACGAGGCTGTTAGTACATGCTGACAGTAACGCGGGAAGTGTATCAGCTGATGCAACCGGCACCACTGCATTTATCAGATTGGTTATGAATTATACCGCCCGTACAAGTACAGGCAAATAATATTATTCTCCAACAATAAGAAACTCCTTGTCATCCAAATGGGTGGCAGGAGTTTTTATTTATGCCCGCTCCGCGAACGAGGATGCGTACCCCGGCCTTACGGCCACCCCACTAATGAATGCCGGGAAACTGAAGCGTCACACGCCAGCGACCCCTCTTCGAGAGGCAGGACTATGTCCCGGTGGAGCAGCACACTGCGGCCATGCCTTGTGTGGTGTTATGCTCACTTGGGGTGCGGTATAGCCTCTCCAAGGCTACCCTGCCGGATGCACGTTAGAATCCCTGAACATTCTTTACAGCATCGAGAGGCGACCAAGCGACAATAATACTCGAATTTCTTTGTATATCAAATATTTTATGTATTTTTGTACCGATTTGGAGTCCAACTCCAAATCGGCATAATTACAATATAATACAATGATTGAAAGAACTTTAAAAGAAGAATTACTGCGAGTATCAGAACATTTCCCTGTGTCAATTTTGACAGGTCCACGCCAGTCAGGAAAGACAACTTTGTGCAAAATGGCATTTCCAAATTACAAATATGTAAATTTGGAAAATCCTGACACCAGAGAGATGATTATCAACGACCCCATGTCGTTTCTCAGAAACAACCCCAACGGGATGATTCTTGACGAGGCTCAACGATACCCGGAATTATTCTCCTATCTTCAAGTGATTGTCAACGAAGACAAGTCTCTACGTTTTGTACTCAGTGGGAGCAACAACTTTATCCTAATGGAAAAGATTACACAGTCGCTTGCCGGCAGAGCTGCACTGATGACTCTATTGCCTCTATCCGTTGCAGAGCTCAGACCCACCCAGTCGACAGATGAGATGATGTTCCGTGGCTTTTATCCTGCAGTATGGGGCGACGGACTACAGCCTTATGATGTCTACTCCAATTATTACCGTACATATATTGAGCGTGACCTCCAGCAACTTATCAATATCAAAGACCTCGACCTCTTCCGACAGTTTGTCAGACTAATGGCAAGCCGTGTTGCCAACGAGTTTAACGCTTCGCACATCAGCAACGAATTGGGCATCGATGTGAAAACTGCACAGCACTGGTTAAGTATATTGACCACATCCTATATTGCCTTCACCCTGCCACCCTACTACCGCAATATCGGCAAACGGATTATCAAAGCGCACAAACTATACTTCTTTGAGACTGGTCTCGTCACCTACCTTTTGGGGATTGAAAGCGCCGAGCAGGTGGCGACCCACCCCTTACGAGGAGCCTTATTTGAAAACATGGTAGTCTCAGAATTCTACAAACGCCGCTTCAACCAAGGCAAAACGCCCCATCTTTTCTTCTACCGCGACAACGCACAGAAAGAGGTCGACCTCATCGAAGAACAGAGTTTCGACCAACTGTATACCTACGAAATCAAATCAGCCAAACGATACAATACCCAGTTCGCCGCAGGCTTGGACTATTTCCGCAAACTCTATGGCAGCAAAGTCCTAGGTGGAGAAATCATTTACGATGGAGTAGAACAAGTGGAATCCAATGGCTATACCTGCCGCAACTGGCAACTCGCCGTCCTATAAGGTTTGTACATCCTCACACGCCATCAGGAGGTGTACCTCCTCTAGTTTCGCGGGCCAGAAATCGAGGTCTTGCTGAAGGGTGTCGTTGTCTCGGATGAATATGGCCTTTTTGTTGTGGTCCTTGTTTACTACGACTCGGAGGGATGTGGCTTTGAACAGGCCGACAGAATCATACTTGTCAATCATCCCGATAGGCATTACTGCCATGCCATCATGGATGCATAGAGCCCAATCACCACGGTTGAAATAATAGAACGAGTCGACACTGGCGGTGTCAATCTTGATGCATAGCAGGGTGGAGTTGTTGTATACTGGCGCGGACAGCACATTGCCTTCGAAATAGACGTTTCCGAATAGCTTGTCAAACTCTTTCTCTTTGCTTTTCGCGGGTTTCAGCATCAAATAGAACAGCAGACATACTACCGTCAATACCGCTATGGGTAAAAAAGCTGACCATACTTTACTCATCTAGCAGAACCTCCTCCCCGTTCAGGCGGATGCCGACCAGCTTCCATTTGCCGTCAGGCTGACGGCTGTAGCGGTATTTGTATACTGTCTGAGTGGGTTTGCCGTCTTCGTCGTAGGTGGTCTGGGTGCAGCGGGTGCGGTTTCCGTGGCAGTCGTACTTGTTCTCCTCGGTATAGAGCAGATATTCGTCAACGGTATATACTTCTTTGCGCACGGGGCGTCCCTGCTTGTCGTAGCTTTGCAGGGAGCGGGTCTCCACCACGCCGGTGCTGTCGTAGGTGTAGGTGATAAGCACCGCCAAACGGTCGTTGGCATCCACCACTGCGTGCGATGAACGGGTCACATGCCCCTGTTCGTCATAATCCACCCCAATCTCCTGCGCCTGAGCGATAGCGACAGACAATAAGCAAGCACTCAGAGCTATAATCTTCAAGGCTCTCATGGGTGTGCTATTTCATCAGTTTCTTGTAGCGCAGACGGTGCGGAGTGTCGTCGCCGAGGCGTTTTTTCCGGTTCTCCTCATACTCGCTGTAGCTTCCCTCAAAGAAATAGACTTGCGAGTCGCCCTCAAAGGCCAGTATGTGCGTACAGATGCGGTCGAGGAACCAACGGTCGTGACTGATAACCACGGCGCATCCGGCAAAGTTCTCCAAGCCTTCCTCCAACGCACGCATCGTGTTCACGTCTATGTCGTTGGTGGGCTCGTCAAGCAGCAGGACGTTGGCCTCGCTTTTCAGCGTCAGTGCCAAATGCAGACGGTTGCGCTCTCCGCCACTCAGCACGCCGGCTTTCTTGCTCTGGTCGGTACCGGTGAAGTTAAAACGTGAGATATACGCACGTGCATTCACCAGTCGTCCTCCCATGCTGATCAGTTCATTCCCTTCCGAGACCACATCGTACACACTCTTTTCGGGGTCAATCTGCACATGCTGCTGGTCCACATAACCTATCTTGACGGTCTCGCCCACGGTGAATGTGCCGGTATCGGGCTTTTCCAACCCCATGATAAGGCGGAAAAGCGTGGTCTTACCGCAGCCGTTAGGCCCGATAACGCCCACAATGCCTGCGGGAGGCAGGCTGAAGGTAAGATTTTCGTACAACAGCTTATCGCCATAAGCCTTGCTCACACCCTCCACCTCAAGCACCTTGTTGCCCAGTCGGGGGCCGTTGGGAATGAATATTTCGAGGTTCTGCTCTTTCTCTTTCACATCCTCGTTCATCATGCGGTCGTAGGCCGCCAAACGTGCCTTCCCCTTGGCGTGACGGGCCTTAGGAGCCATGCGCACCCATTCCAACTCGCGCTGCAGTGTCTTGCGGCGTTTGCTCTCTTGCTTCTCTTCCATAGCCAGACGCTGGGTCTTCTGGTCCAGCCAGCTGCTGTAGTTGCCCTGCCAGGGAATACCCTCGCCGCGGTCCAGTTCTAGAATCCAGCCCGCCACGTTGTCGAGAAAGTAGCGGTCGTGCGTCACAGCAATCACAGTGCCTTTATATTGGCGCAGATGCTGCTCCAGCCAGTCGATGCTCTCGGCATCCAGATGGTTGGTGGGCTCGTCCAGCAGCAGTATGTCCGGCTCCTGCAACAGCAGACGGCACAGGGCCACACGTCTCCGTTCACCACCACTCAGGTTCTTCACCGGCTCGTCCTCGTCGGGACAGCGCAAGGCATCCATAGCACGTTCCAGCCGGCTGTCCAGATTCCATGCATCATACTGTTCCAGCAGTTCGGTCAACTCGCCCTGACGCTGGCACAGCTTGTCGAAGTCGGCATCCGGCTCGGCAAAGGCATTGTTCACCTCTTCGTACTCTTTCAGCGCATCCACCACAGGCTGGACCGCCTCCTGCACCACCTCCTTCACCGTCTTGCTGTCGTCCAGCTTGGGTTCCTGCTCCAAATATCCCACACTATAGCCCGGAGCAAACACCACTTCGCCCTGATAGTCCTTGTCCACGCCGGCAATGATTTTCAACAGACTCGACTTACCCGAGCCGTTCAAACCAATGATACCAATCTTGGCACCATAGAAAAAGGAGAGGTATATATCTTTCAATATCTGTCGGCTGGGCGGTATCAGCTTGCCCACGCCCACCATTGAGAAAATAATCTTTTTGTCGTCAGCCATAATGCAATGTTTTTTTAAGTGTTATCTATTCACGGGCGACCCCTCTCTGGGGAAAAGAGCAGCCGTATTGTCTTATTCTCCAAGCTCCTGAACCAATCCGCCAAAGGCATTCACAACGGCGTGTGGCGTTCTATCGCATTCAGGAGTAGCGGCATGTTCCAAGGCTACTGTCGACAACAGCAGAGCGTACACTGTTGATGGTCGGTCGGTAGCCATAGCTTAGCGGTTCGGGTGTTTTATATTAGTCTTCTTCGAAACGGATGTCCTTAACATTCAATTGTATCTCGGTCTTCCCGTTCCAATAGTTTTCTTCAAGGGTATAGCACATGGAGAATGGTTCACCTTTCTTCATGCGCGGATAGCACTGCCCCAACTGGAAACCGATAGCAGGATAGGGCCGCGACCGGGACAGTAGCGAGATGGCGCTGAACTTGAGGTGATTACTCCCCACAATACGGGGATAACCAGTATCCACCAAGCTTCTCGACTCAAACACCGGCACATTGTTTTCCGGTCCGAAAGGACTGAACTGTTTCAATATACGCAGGAATTTGGGTGTGATATGCCTGCCGAAATCGA
Organism: uncultured Bacteroidales bacterium; assembly: GCA_900319865.1. Lineage (GTDB taxonomy): Bacteria > Bacteroidota > Bacteroidia > Bacteroidales > P3 > Colimorpha. The sequence goes on from ONQD01000003.1 coordinate 42,687, forward strand.
GCACAGCGTCTATCTCTATCTCCGGCACCATGCTGTCCATCTTCAAGGTCTGCTCCACCACCTGCTCGAAACGCACTTTGAATGCCTCAAAATTTTCGGGACGCACCGAGACCCCGGCAGCACATTTATGTCCGCCAAAATGCTCCAGCAAGTCGCTGCACTGCTCCAATGCCGTATGGATGTCAAACTCCTTGATACTACGAGCCGAACCCGTAATGAGTTGATCGGTGGAGAGGGTGAAGATGATTGTCGGTTTATAGTATGCCTCAACCAGTCGGGACGCCACAATGCCCACAACTCCCTTGTGCCAGCTGTCGTCAAATAGCACTATGCTCTTCCGGCTTTTCATTTGGGGGTCGCTTTCAATGCGGCGTTTCGCCTCCTCGGTGGCGGCACTGTCAAGGTCTTTACGCTGGATGTTGAAGTTGTTGATTTCTTCTGCCAGGAGGGTGGCCTGCGCAGGGTCGTCGCTCAACAGCAGACGCACCGAGTCGAACGCACTGCGTATTCTGCCCGCGGCATTGATTCTCGGTCCCACAAGAAACACAAGGTCGCTTATGGTCAGTTCTTTGCGGAAATACGATTTGTCCTCGGGGTGGTTGCGCATCTCGTCGGGCGTGCGCCGTTCTATGTGTCCGTAGGTCAATATGGCTTCCAAGCCGGGACGTGGACGGGTATTGATTACCTTGAGTCCAAAAGCGGCCAGCACACGGTTCTCGCCCATAATGGGGACTATATCCGACGCAATGCTCACTGCCACCAAATCAAGGTACTTGAGCAGGAAGAGCTGAAGGTTGTCACGCTTGGTACGGCGTGCCTCGTCGAGGGTGTCGGGCACGTCACACAATCGCACTCCCATCCGCTGCTCCTGGTGGGCCTCTACTATCTTGAACCCTATGCCGCATCCCGAAAGCTCCTTGTAGGGATAGGGGCAATCCAGTCGCTTGGGGTCCAGCACTGCCACTGCTGCAGGCAGGTGGTCGCCATCGGGCAGATGGTGGTCGCCTATTATGACATCTATTCCAAAACCATTGGCGTAGTCCACTTGCTCAAATGCCTTGATTCCGCAGTCCAAGGCAATCACAAGCTTCACACCGGTTTCGTGCGCATAGTCTATCCCTTTGAACGAAATGCCGTACCCCTCGCTGTCGCGGTCGGGTATGTAGAAATCGATGTTAGAGTGTATTGTGTGCAAATAGGAATACACCAACGCGACGGCAGAAGTACCGTCAACATCATAATCACCGTAAACGAGTATCCGCTCACGGTGTCGCACCGCCTCATTGATCCTTGCAATGGCGCGGTGCATGTCTTTCATGAGGAAAGGGTCATGCAATTGGTCCAACCCTGGCCGGAAGAAATGCCGTGCTTCTTCGAATGTAGTAACACCACGTTCTACAAGCAACGTGGCGATAATTTCGTCTACTCCTAATTCTTCCGCAAGTTTTTTAACTACCTCTTTGTCATAATCTTCCCTTAATATCCAACGTTTTTCTTTCATTTTTTCTGGCCGTAAAGATACGACTTTTTTTTGAATTCGATGAAAAAAAACTTGTTTTTTAGGATATTTTGTTGCCAAGAGGCTTGATAACTATTGCCTTAGCAACTGCAAGCTTAAGTGCCAATACTGCAAACTCTTTTCAATGCCCGTTCAATAGTATTTCATCATTGAACAGATATTAAACGAGGAATGTGTTTCTCTTTGCCTTGAAGCGGTATGCGGTTGCACCCGGCTCACGCTCACGAGCCAATGCGGAGGAAACGCCAAACATCGCGCCAAGAGGCTTTCTGCCCATAGCGCAGGATGGCGGAGCGGTAGACCTTCGCGGCCGCCCAGATGCAGAGGGGGAAGGTAATCAACAGCAGTAGCATGGAAACCGCCACTTGCCACACCGGCACTCCGAAAGGTATGCGCATCAACATGGCCACGGGCGAGGTGAACGGGATTATCGAAAGCCACACCGACAAACTGCCCGAGGGTTGCCCCACCATTGCAGGCATAAGCAGCAGTGTCAGTATCAGCGGTACGGTCATCGGAAGGGTGAACTGCTGCGAGTCTGTCTCGTTGTCCACCAACGAACCCGCCGCAGCAAAAAGCGAGGCATACAGCAGGTATCCAAACACAAAGTAGAATACAAAGAGCACAATAAGCATCGCGAAATTGATGCCCGTAAGCCCCTCTATCAGTTCCTTTACACTGTTGTCTATTCCCTGTCCCGCCTCATATTCGGCAGCCCGTGCCTGCTCGGCTTCATATTGGGTGGTGGCTTCCGTTCCCTTTGAGGCAATCTCTGTTTGATGTGCTGTTGCCTGCCGGAAAAGGTCGGCATTCGATGCCTGCACACCCACCACAGCAATGCCCGACAGCAGCACCCACAGGGCAAACTGGGTGAGCCCCACAAGCCCGATACCCACCACCTTGCCCATCATCAGCTGGAAGGGCTTCACACTGCACACTATCACTTCCACTATACGGCTGGTCTTCTCTTCCATCACACCCCGCATCACTTGCGACCCAAACATGAACACCGCCATAAAGACAAGGAAAGCAAGCAACACCCCCACCACTATCTTCACCTGCAGAAAACCGTCGCGGCCCGTCTCTATGTCCTGCGGGCGTAGCTTGATGTGAGTTGACGTGAGGAGTGCATAGTCTTCGGGGGTAAGCCCGTGCACGTCAAGCAGAATACTGTTTCCCAGTATCTCCTGCAACTGGTTCTGTGCATCCGTCTGCACTGTTAGCGACGGAGCATCCGACCGGTAGTACAGATACGCGTCGCGCGGCAGGGTGGTCTCGCGTGCAGGGATGTAAACAATGGCATCCAGACTGTCATGCTGTTGCAGCTCCCTACGGGCATACTCTATACTGCCAGCCTCGTGATAGGTGATGTCCCGCCCCGAACGGAACTGTCCCTGAAACAAACCGGTGTCGTCCACCAGCAGCACATGGGCATGCTCTATGGGTCTCGAGGCAAGTATGATAGGTATGGCATAGACTCCGGCCAGCAATATCGGCACCACAACGGTCAACACCCAGAATGAAGGCTTCTTGACTCGAGTGAGGTATTCACGCTGTATGACGAGTAGTATCTTGTTCATTGTTTCACTGTTTCAATAAATATTTTGTCCAAATCGTAGCCGGGATGCTGTGCCTGTATGTCGCTCAACCCACCCGATAGCACCACCTGCGAATGGTTAATCAAGGCTATATCGTCGCACAATTCCTGTGCCGAGGGCATGTTGTGGGTTGAGAAGATGATGGTGGTGCCCTCCTGTTTCAGGTGCATTATTTCCCGTTTCAGCAGGTCGGCATTCACTGGGTCGAAACCGCTAAACGGCTCGTCGAGTATTAGCAGTGGCGGCCGATGCAGCACCGTCACCACAAACTGCACCTTTTGCTGCATTCCCTTCGACAGTTCTTCCACCCTCCGGTTCCACCAGTCGTCTATCTCCAGTCGGTTGAACCATTGGTGCAGCCGTTCTTCGGCGCAGGCTTTGTCCAACCCCTTCAGCCGTGCCAGATACACCGCCTGCTCGCCCACACGCATCTTTTTGTACAGGCCGCGTTCCTCGGGCAGATAACCTATCTGCATCACATCCTTCTCGCTCATCGGATGGCCTTCAAACAGCATGTTTCCGCTGTCCGGGGCTATTATATGGTTAATGATGCGGATAAGCGTGGTCTTGCCGGCACCGTTGGGACCCAGCAATCCGAACACCGTGCCTTTCCTGACGTGGAGATTGATGTTGTCCAACGCCTTGTATTGTCCGAATGTCTTTGATATATTGTTGATTTGTAACATCTTCTTCCTTTCTATTCCGATACCTGTCTCTTGTTTCCTTAGGGCAGCGTTGCCGCAATTGCCTTTATGCCCAAACTGTTCTATTCCGGTTGCGGGGTCCGCACACTTCTTTCTTCCAGTTTCAGCAGCACCGTCTCGGCCAGCAGTGCCGCCAATGCCAGCCACACAAACAGCTGCCACAGCGGTCTCCCCTGGCTGCGTTGTTTTATGTATTCTGTCACCGACCGCCTTGCCGTTGTCGCCACGGTGATTTTCCCGTCGTCGTGCACCGGAAGCAACTTGCTCAACTCTCTGTGGTCATAGTATTCCAGCCGCGACTCATGCCTGCTATAGTTGAACGACAGGCCTTGGGCCACCTGCATTGTCTTCTCATGCAGCTTCACCGTTTTCCCCTTGGCGCCTCGGGCGGCATCGCTGTTTTCGCCCATTGGGGCCAAAAGCAGGTAATTGCCGGCCTTGTTCAACTGCCCGTGGGGCTGCAAGTAGCTTTGAGCCCCCACCCGTCGCAAGTCGGGTATCAGCTCCACCCCCTCTTCTTTCTTGCTGCCGTCAAGATATTCCGCGGGCACTATCCGGCACACGCCTTCCGGCCACTGGGCTCCCAACGCAATGGGGTCTGTGGCGGTGAGCAGATGGTAGGGATTGGCGGGTGGGGCACTGTAGAGAGCCATGTTATAGAGTGTGGGCACAAACAGTGCCTGTTGCACAAAGTCGGTATATTGTGATGTGAGCGGTGTGGCAAACAAATAGAGCCAGCCGCTACCCACCGGGGTGGCCGTGAGCATATAGCTCCCGTCGGGCAGGGTGATGATGGGCTGTGCCACCGTGCCTCCTGCCGACATCAGCCGCCAATGGCCTGTCATCGTGGGCATTTCCACATCTTCGTTTTTCCCCTTGAACACTCCTCTATACAGCGGATGCTCCAACTGCACCTGTGCCGCCGACGTGGAGTTGGTGACCCACTGTTGCAGCTGCGGAGCCTGGCAGCCAGCCAAAAATTGGTTATACGAAGCACTCTCGGCATCGTTTCCTGGCACCACCAGCAACGAGCCGCCCTCGTTTATCCATGACATCAGGGTCTGGGCCATTCCCGAAGGGATGGCGTGCAGTTGGTCCAGCACAATAAAGCGGTTCTGCTCCAGCCGCGAATAGTCTATCTGTTGCGCCCCCACTTGTCGGTAGTCTATCAGCGAGTCGCTGCCAAACAATTTCTTGATATACACGTTTTCGCCCTGACCGCTTATGGCAAGCATGGGCACACTGGTCGACGACATCAGAGAGAAGTAGAGTTTATCATCGAACACCACAGGATAGTCGGTCGTTTCCACATACCCCTGCAACACTCCCTGCTCGTCTACCGTAAAGGTCATTTCGGCTGTGGCACTGCTGTGCGCTCCCACGTCCACCGTCGCCACCGCCCGTTGCCGGCCTCCTACCCACAGGCGAAGGGGCAACCGTTCCACCGCCTTGTCGCCGTCGTTGGTCACCGTAGCCTCCACCCGCACTGTGGCTCCCTTGAAATAGGCAGGACTGTTGAACGCCAAGCTGTCCACATACACATTCGCCAACCCGCTTCCGCCCAACGGGATGAGTGTGGTCAACACCGTTGAGTCGACGGGGTAATTCTGCACATCGGCTGTGGCACACTGGAAGTCGCTCAGCACATAGGCATGACGGTTGGCCGCATGGGCAGTCTGCAAGAAGTCGTTCTGCCGCTGGGCCATAGTGGAGAGCATGGCCGTAACGCCGCTCACCTCCAACCCGTCCACTGCCAACAGGAATTCCTCGCGGCTCAGCCATCTGAACTGCCCCCCCCGCGCGTCATTGGTCATCAGCTGGAACCGGTCGCCCGGCTTGTAGGCCGCCGCTATCTCGCGCGCCTTGCGGCGTGCTGTCTCCAGCAGACTTCCGTCCACTCCGCCCGACTCCATACTGAAGGAATTGTCCACATACACGCTCACCGCCGTCCCCCCGGCACGCATTCCGCTTTGCGCACTCCGTATCACCGGCTGGCAGAATGCCAGCACAATGCACACTATGGCCATTATTCTTGCGGCCAATATCAACAGTCGGCGCAGATTTCGCTGTTTGCGGTCCTCGTTCTGCAGCTCCTCCAGCATTTCCACATTGCTGAAATACACCTTGCGGTATCGCCGCAACTGCAGCAGGTGGATGATAATCGGTATCGCCACCGCCGCCAAACCTATCAGGAACAAAGGATATGTCAGTATCATCTATCAATAGCTATTCTTTAATCACAAAGTAATTGCATCGTCATTCAGCCGCCGTCTTACACTGTTTCTTGTACATGTTGCACAGCTCCGCAATGCCACATTCCGCACAGTGGGGCTTGCGTGCCTGGCACACATACCGCCCATGCAGTATCAGCCAATGGTGCGCTATGGCCAGTTTCTCTTCGGGAATGTGTTTCACCAACTCTTTCTCGGTCTGCAATGGGGTTTTGCTGTTGCGTGTCAGCCCTATCCGGTTGGCTACCCTGAACACGTGCGTGTCCACCGCTAGCGCGGGCATATGAAACACCACCGAGGCTATCACGTTGGCCGTCTTACGCCCCACCCCGGGCAGTGTCTGTAGCTCGTCTATATCGTCCGGCACCTCGCCCCCAAAGTCCTCCACCAGTTTCCGCGCCATTCCGGCCAGATGTCGGCTTTTGTTGTTGGGATACGAAACCGAATGTATATAGCTGAATATCTCGTCGGGTGTGGCCTTCGCCATGTCCTGCACTGTGGGATAGGCCTTGAAAAGTGCCGGGGTCACCATATTGACCCTCTTGTCGGTGCACTGGGCCGAAAGTATCACGGCCACCAGCAGCTGGTAAGCATTGGCATATTCCAATTCGGTCTGAGCCGTGGGCAGCGCCTCTTCGAAATAGGCTATCAATTTCTCGTATCGTTCTTTCTGGGTCATAAGCTATGGTACTTGTTGGGCTGTGACGCAGTCTATTACTTCTTTTCTGTCTCCCCCTCTGTTGTTTCGTTGCGTTCGGGAAACTGCAACGTCACCACTACGGGATAGTGGTCCGAAATGTTGGTTTTCACACGCTTATACGACAAAGTCTTGAATTCCGGACTATGCAACACATAGTCTATGCGGAATGCCGGATAGTACCCGTGATAGGTGGTACCGAAACCCCGCCCTTGCTCCACATACGGGTCTACCAGTGTGTCGGTTATCTGCTGGTAGATATACGAAGCAGGTGTGTCGTTGAAATCGCCCGCCACTATTATCGGCACCCGTGTTTTCTGTATCAGGGGCTGCAATTCCTCAATCCATTCGCGTTCGTGCTGCAGGGTGGTCTCCTTAAACTTCGCCACCAGCTGGTGTGTACTGCTGTCAGGCTTGGCATGGGTCAATTTCTCAATTCCTTCCATATCGTCTTCGGTCAGCTGATACGAGTCGAGATGCACACAGCACACCCGCACCCGGTTGTCCCCCTTCACCAAATCCACATAGAACTTCGACCGCCGGTCTATATCGTGCCCTTTCACCATCCAGCATCTCGAAAACAATATGTTCTGTGAGCGTATGTTGCTGCCGTGCACTCCATAGTGGTACTTATACCCACGCGCGGCCAGACTGTCGGCCAGCTTCACTTTCCTCGGTTGGAAGAATTCCTGCAAACACAGCACATCCGGCTGCTCCTCGTCCACCAACTGCAAGAACATCCTCGCACCCGAATCGGCCTTCATGGCGGTGTCGCTGTCCAGCCCCTCAAACGAATGCACATTGTAGGTCATTACACGGAGCGTGTTCTCGTTGTTTTCGGCATCGGGACAGCCTCCCACCTGGAAGAATAAGGGTATGAAAGAATAACGCAACACTATGGCCGCCGTGGAGATAAGAAACTCCCACCTCGAGAGGGCGAGCCAGATGATGATGAACAGAATGTTGGTCACCAAAAACATGACATACCCATAACTCAGGATTGACACATAAGCCATTTTGCTCGGTGCTATTTGACCGGCCATAGTGGATAGCAGAAACACTGCCACCAGTAGCAAATTAATTGTTAGCAATATGATACGGAGTACTTTCTTCATCTTTCTTTCTTTACTCGAATTTGCAAAGATACGAAAAAATGTTGATATGCGCATTTGTCTTGTTCGCATTTTATTTGATACACTTTGTTTCAGACTTTTCCGCAGTCTGCTACAACCGCTACAGTCGCTACAGTTTATCCCCACTGAAACCATCAGGTGTTCCGCTTTCATTTTTTTTGCGTATCTTTGCAGCATGAAACGATATGGCTTGATAGGCAAAACCCTGCGCCATTCCTGGTCGCAGCAATGGTTTTCCCGCATGTTTGCGCGTGAGGGCATCACCAATGCCGAATACACTCTCTACGAGCTCCCCTCTGTGGACGGGCTAAAACAATGGATGCTGCAAAAGGGCATCAACGGCCTGAATGTCACCATCCCCTACAAGGAGGCCGTACTTCCGCTGTTGGACCGTCTCGACAACGAGGCACAATCCATTGGGGCCGTGAACTGTATCAAGGTGGTGGACGGGCAATTGGAGGGCTACAACACCGATGCCCCGGCTTTTGCCCACTCTCTGCATCCCCTGCTCCAATCCTGGCACTCCCGTGCTCTGGTGTTGGGCACCGGCGGTGCCTCCAAAGCCGTGACCCACGCCCTGCACGGTCTAGGCATTGACTGCACTCTCGTTTCGCGCCACCCCGAACTCCACCCCGGAGCGGTGTCATACACCCAGGCCGAAAGCCTTGCCGCCCAGTGCCTGCTCATTGTCAACACCACCCCCGCGGGCATGTTCCCCCTCACCGACGCTTCGCCTTGGACCAACTTCGAAGTCATCACCCCGCGGCACCTATGCTACGACCTGATATACAACCCCGCCGAAACCCTGTTCATGCAGCAGGCAAAAGCACACGGTGCCCAAACCATTGGAGGTTTGGACATGCTGCATCGCCAGGCGGCCCTGAGTTGGGACATCTGGCAAAAATAACGTTCCGCTACTGCTTCACCACTTTGCCGCACCGACGGCTGCCGTCGGCAAAGGTGACACACACCACATAGGCCCCGCCCGGCAGACCCGAAATGTCCACCTGTCGGCCTCTCTGGATACTCATCATCAGCCGCCCCGCCGCATCCATCACCTCCACCAGCTCTACCCCCTCGCGGTCTATCTCCACCACCCCTGTGGTGGGATTGGGCTGCAAACCCCACTGCTCCGGCTCTTCCAAAACCGGCAATCCCACTCCGCCCGTGTCGCTCACTGCCAGTTGCGTTATAATGTCCGTCAAATCCAGACTCAGCAACTGGGCAGGCCGCTCAAAACCCATACGCGAAAAATGTTCGTTGGTGAGGAAGAAACGCCTGCCGTCGGCTTTGGCTATGCTCTCCACCTGCAGGCCGATGCCGTTGTCGAGGTCAATACGCAACTGCCCGCCGCCGAAAAAACGGTTGTTCTCATACCCATACATCAACCACACAAACGGCTGGCAAATAATATTGTAGCCGCACAATGCCAGCATCCTTGCCCCAGGCAGCAGGCAGGCTCCGGTCACCATCCCCTGCACATCGAGCGTGTCGCGTCCATAGGCCGTATAGGTTCCGGGCTGTTTGGGCAACGTGTAGCACACCGTCTGATACGAGCCCCACTGCTTGCTGAAAAGGTAAAGGCTGTCGGTTCCGGCCACCATAGCCTCGCAGTCGAAATCGGTGGTGGGCAACCCCTTGCCCTTCACCACCGAGGGGTCATAACCCTCATACTCAAACGCTATGGTGTCGGGACGAATCCGCCCCGACAGCAAGTCGGACTTCAAAAAACGCAACACCCGCAAATCGGTACGCAGCAGTTCGTGGTTGTTGCCGAAATCGCCCAGATAGAAATAGGCATCATCCTGGGCCACCTCCTCCATATCATTGGGCATCACGCCCGTGGCGACACTCCGAAGGATAGCACCCGTCGTCGTGTCGAGTGCATGAAACACCACCTCGCCGTGGTCGTTGCAAGTCCACAGGTCGCCTTCCCAATAAAAAAGGCTGGAGGTATTATCCAGCAGCGGGTCCAGGGTGCCCACCACCTGAGCCTGAACCGATTGAAAACCGTCGTCCAACTGCTGAGCATTCGCCGCCACAACACTCACTGTCAGGCCTATAAGCAATAAAAGTCCGTTCCATTTCATATCGCAAATATACACCATTTTTCCGTTTCCACACATTTTTCCCCACCCCTACTGTTCTGTCAAGCGTTTTCAGTAAAACACATTTCCCTCCCCCGCCCTGCTCCTACTGTACTGTCAAGCAATTTCAGTATTACACATTTCCCCTCCCCCTTCACTCTTCCTTCTCTCTACGTTCGCTCTGCCTTCGCCCTGAGTTCGCCCTGAGTTTGCCTTGAGTTCGCCCTGAGTTCGCCTTGAGTTTGCCCTGAGTTCGCCCTGAGTTTGCCCTGAGTTCGCCCTGAGTTCGCCCAAGGTTCGCTCTAGGTTCGCTCCAACTTCTCTCTAACTCCCCTCTCCTTCCCCACCAATACCCCTCCGCCTACAAACCAACACCCCTCCGCGTTCGCTTCCTCTTAAGCTCTTCGTCAGCTCTTCTTAAACTTTTCTTGACCCAGTAGGTGGAGAAAAGTTGGACAAGGATTTGACAGGTGGTGGCTGGAAAGCGAAGGCAGGGAGAAGGCGGAAGGACGCTGGAAGGAAGTCGGATAGAGGGCGGATGGAACTCGGAAGGACGCTGGAAGGAAGGCGGATGGGAGGCGGATGGGAGGTTATTTTTATTTATGTCAAGATTATTTCGTATTTTTGCACGAACTATGGACACAGAAGTAGAGAATTATAATATTGGCAGACAGGATTTTAAACGGAATTTAGCCAAATTAATGGCCAGCGAGTCCTATGCCCAGATAGCCCCTTTGCTCTTTCCCGAACTCTCCAAGGACGAATTGGAGCGGTTGTTTTTAGGGTTTGAGAATGTGGGCCAGTTCCAGTCTGTGGCCATGAAACGCGCCTGCGAATACATCATCCAGTCGTCCACCAAGGGGTTCAGCTGGAGCGGGAAAGAGAACATCAGCGACCGGCCCACGTTGTATATCTCGAACCACCGCGACATCATACTGGATTCCATGTTGTTGCAATACATCCTGGTTTCGGAAGGACACGAAACCACCAACATAGTGATTGGTACGAACCTGTATGAGATGCCGATGCTGACAATACTGGCCAGTTTGAACAAAATGATAGGCATAGGCCGCGGAGGGAACAAACGCCAATACTACGACAGCCTGATGGTGCTTTCGCAACAGTTGCGCCACATTGTCGCGGAGCGGAACGAGAGTGTGTGGATTGCCCAGCGAAACGGGCGTACCAAAGACGGAATAGACCGCACCGAGCCTGCATTGGTGAAGATGATATCGTACAGCGGTGACCGCAAGAACCCGGTAGAGTCGTTGGCGGAGATGAATATCGTGCCCATAAGCATTTCGTATGAATGGGAGCCTTGTGCATGGATGAAAGCCCGCGAAATGGCGCTGAGGGAGCAGGGGCCCTATACAAAAGAGGCCGGAGAGGACACACGGAGCATCATCAGCGGCATTACAGGACAGAAGGGGCGGGTGCACCTCAGCATCTGCAAGCCACTGGGCCGCGAGGAGCTGGAGGCAATGAACGGCGACTTCCACAAAGTGGCACAGCTGATAGACCAACGCATAGCAGAGGCCTACCGTCTGTGGCCCAACAACCTAATAGCCCGCCACATGCTGGATGCCGACTGCCCTAAGGCACCGGCCACCGACGAGGAGCAGAAGGCTTTTGCCGACCATGTGGACCAAGCCTGCAAGGAAATGGGCATGGGCGGGGAATTCCGTTCATGGCTGCTGAGGATTTATGCCGGCAACATGGGCGACACAACCCAACAGGAACAATAATTATTCGAGATACAATAAAAGCAAGACGTCATGTTAGACAAATTAGAAGCTATATACTCACGTTATCAGGAGATTGAGCAACAGATGAACGACCCGCAGGTTACGGCGGACATGAAGCGATATGTGAAATTGAGCAAGGACTACAAGGACCTGCAGCCGGTGGTGAAAGCTTATCACGACTATAAGTCGCTGCTGGACACCATTGCCGAATGCAAGGAGCTGCTGAGCACCGAGAAAGACGAAGAGTTGCGCGAGATGGCAAAGGCCGAGCTGGTGGAGAGCAACGAACGCCGCGAGAAGATGGAGGAGGAGATACGCATTATGCTGATTCCTGCCGACCCCACCGACAGCAAGAACGCCGTGGTGGAGATACGCGGCGGCACGGGCGGCGACGAGGCCTGCATATTTGCGGGCGACTTGTTCCGCATGTACAGCCGCTATTGCGAGAAGAAGCATTGGAAGATAGAGGTTGTGAGTTTCAACGAGGGTACAGCTGGCGGATATAAAGATATCACGTTCAACGTGACAGGCGAGAAGGTGTATGGCATGCTGAAGTATGAGAGCGGCGTGCACCGTGTGCAGCGCGTGCCTGCCACCGAGACACAGGGTCGTGTGCACACGTCGGCTGCCGGCGTGGTGGTGCTGCCCGAAGCTGAGGAGTTTGACGTGGAATTGAACATGTCGGACATCAAGAAGGAGACCTTCTGCGCCTCGGGTCCCGGAGGACAGTGCGTCAACACCACCTATTCGGCTGTGCGACTGACCCATATACCCACAGGCATTGTGGTGTCGATGCAGGACCAGAAGTCGCAGATAAAGAATATGGAGAAGGCTTTGGTGATATTGCGTACACGTCTGTATGAAAGAGAATACAACAAGTATATGGAGGAGCTCTCCACCAAGCGCAAGACTATGGTGGCCACGGGCGACCGCAGCGAGAAGGTGCGCACATATAACTACCCCCAGAGCCGCGTGACCGACCACCGCATAGGCTACACCATGTACAACCTGCCCGCCTTTATGGACGGAGACATCGAGGACCTTATCGACGCCCTGCAGCTGGCCGAAAACGCCGAGAAGCTGAAGGAAAGCGTGGGTTGATTCAGCATTGGGCGCTCCTGACGATACCGCTGGTTCCATGGAGCTCAACTACCAGCAGCACGAAGCCGACTCCCCTCTCCTACCCATCCACTGGCACAATACTCTTGGCTTTTGCCCCCACCGCAACCCATACTGTTTGATTTTGCAGATATAATAAACCGGAGTATCCCACAGGATGCTCCGGTTTGCTATAAACGGTCTGAACGAAACTACTTCTGAAGAGTAGCCCAGATGCGGCTGCCTTGGCGGTAGATAGTATAAATCTTGGTGCCGGACAGAATCGGAATACGCACATGTGCACTCTGTTCGGGGAAGAGCCAGAAGAGTTGCACATTGTCATGGCGTTCCGCCACAACGGCGGCAATAAAGTAATCCTTGGTCATAGGATGGTTGTACTCGAGGAGATATTCGCCATCCATTTCAGTGACAGAAGGTTGGTCGGCAGGCTCGCATGGCTTTACAGGAATAGAGTCATGGATTTTGCCACAGCACTCCATCTTTCCATTGCCGTAGGAAAGGGCGATATTGCCGCAGTCGGGACAGCAGAAAAGGTTGAGGTGGTTTGCCGTTTGAAGCCTGTGGGGTGTCACTTTCTCTGCAGGCACCTGTATGATGGTGAGCCACTTCTGGGGGTCAGTCTGATTCCACACGCCGTCGACATAACAGGCACGCGGAGCCCCTGCCATTCGGTAGCCCTCCTTTTCCATATAGGCGAAAAGGTCGATATAGCTTTGATAGAGCTGTTCGTATGGACCGTAGACTTTCATACAGACTGCCAAAGGGATTTCAGGATTATGGCGGAACTTGATGATATCGCTGTCCTCTTTGGCCTCAAGGACCTGTTCGCAGTACTCGAAATCGATGTCATGATCCTTATATTCCTTGTCGTGCTCAAAGGTATAACAATAGCCGGGCTCGGGACACTGGCAGCCAAGGCGTGCCATCTCCGGTCCTATCACATTGCAGCAGAGGTCGCCAATGGCATCATAGCTGGGGATGATGCCGCGGTAGTAGGCCACGGTCATGGCAGGGATGCTTTGAATTGAAAACTTTTCCATGTTTTGGTACTTTTGTTGTGAGCTTATCAAAGCCTGTAGTCGGTCGCGACGAAGAAGCATCTGATGGAGGTTTGCCTCTGTCTGGAGAATCTTGGCCTCAAGAAGTTGAAGAGAAGGCTCTTGTGAATCGCTATCCATAAGGGCACCTATCTCTTCTAACGAAAATCCCAATTTTTTGAAACGGCGTATCGTCTCCATCGTCTGCAACTGGCTGACGTGATAGTAGCGATAGCCCGTCCAGGGATCCACCTTCCGGGGCGAGATTAAACCCAGTTTCTCGTAGTGATGGAGTGTCTTCACCGTCACCCCACAGAGCTTCGAGAACTCACCGATTTGTAAATTAGTTATTTCCATGATTCATTGCGCAATTAAATCATCTGCAAAGATACAATCATCCCCAAGGTATGAGTCAAGGACATTAACAGAGTTTAACACTATATAGATTGTTCCTTGACCGGAGTTCCGTCGAAACGAATATAAAGAAACCGGAAGCTCCTTTCGGGACTTCCGGTTTGTGAGGGTGAATTGCAAAGCATTAACGCACTCTGCAAAGACGCTATTATTCTTCCTCGTTGGCGGCTTCTTCGTAGGCCTTGAGCAGAGCCTGCTGGACGTCGGCGGGAACGAGTTCGTAGCTGCTAAATGTCATGGTGAAAGTGCCGCGGCCGCTGGTGAGTGAGCTCAGAGCGGTGCAGTAGCGGTTCATTTCGGCGAGAGGAGCTTTGGCGCGGAGGGTGGTGTATTTACCCTCAGCATCCATGCCCATAACGATGGCGCGACGGCCTTGGAGGTCAGTCATGACGCCACCCTGGCTCTCGGTGGGAACGGTGACAGCCACATCGTAGATAGGCTCTTTAATCTTGGGACCAGCCAGTTTGAAAGCCTCACGGAAAGCGGTACGGCCGGCAATCTTGAAGGCGGTTTCGTTGGAGTCGACGGGGTGCATCTTACCATCGTAGATGTTAACCACAATGTCGCGGGCATAGGAACCGGTGAGAGGACCTTGCTCCATCTTCTCCATGATACCCTTAAGGATAGCGGGCATGAAACGGGCGTCGATAGAACCACCGACGATACAGTTGTTGAAGACGAGCTTTCCACCCCACTCGAGGTCGTATTCCTGAGTGTCGCGGATGGGGTACTTAGTCTGATTGGGCATGCCTTCGTAGTAAGGCTCGATGAGCATGTGTACTTCACCGAACTGGCCGCTACCACCCGACTGTTTCTTGTGGCGGTACATGGCTTCAGCGCTCTTGGTGATAGTCTCACGGTAAGGCACATTGGGAGCAGTGAAGTTGACACCGAGTTTGTATTGGTTCTCGAAGTACCATTTAATAGTGTTGAGGTGGAGTTCGCCCTGGCAACCGAGGATGACCTGACGGAGCTCGCGGCTATTCTCGAGGGAGAGGCTGCGGTCGCCGTTGCAAAGATCCTTCAATGCGGCACCAACTTTCTCGTCGTCGTTGCTGTTGGCGGCCTTCACGGCTACGGTGTATATAGGAGTCGGGAATTCGATTTCGGGCACCACGTCATCGGTGTTTTTGGGAGTGGTGATGGTGTGGTTGATGCGCACATCTTTCAGCTTGATGGTAGCAACGATATCGCCGGCACAAGCCTTCTCGACACGCTGACGGTTCTTACCTGCGCAAACGAGAATCTGGCTGAGACGTTCTTTGGACTGGTTGCAGCTGTTGACTACATCCTGAGCCTCGGCGAGTTCGCCGTCGTAGATGCGGAGATAGGTGATTTCGCCGATGCTCTTGTCCTTGTCGCTCTTGAAAGCGAAAGCGACGGTGGGGTTGGCGCTGTCGCACTTGAGTTCCTTGCCAGCTTTGGTCTTCTTGGTATTGGACACCTCGTTGGGGGCGGGAACATTGTCGACCACAAATTCGAGCAGGCGGCTCACACCGGCATTCTCCTTGGCGGAAGTGCAAAGGATGGGGAAGAGGTCGCGCTTGTCGATGGCGAGTTTCAGAGCCTTGGTGAGGTCCTCGTGGTTCAGGTCGCCTTCCTCAAAGTATTTCTCCATCAGGGCATCGTCGGCAGCAGCAGCTTCTTCAACGAGAGCCATACGGAGCTCTTCGGCCTTGTCGGCATAGGCAGCGGGAACATCACTCATCTCGCACTTGCCATCCTTGAAGGTGAGCAGCTTGTTGAGAACAATGTCCACAACCTGGTTAAAGCCCAAGCCCTGGTTGACGGGGAACTGCAGGACGGTGCATTTGCCGCCGAAGTAGTCCTTCAGCTGGTTGACGCAGTCGTCGAAGTTGGCTTTCTCGGCGTCGAGATGGTTGACAGTGAAAATCATGGGGGTCTTCAGCTTATTGCTGTAGCGGTAGGCGATTTCGGTACCCACCTCAATGCCGGACTGGGCATTGACCACGACAACAGCAGCCTCGACAACATTATAGGCAGCCACCAGTTCGCCCTGGAAGTCGGCGAAACCGGGAACGTCAAGGATATTGATTTTCTTTCCTCCGAACTCTGTGTAGAGCAGAGAGGTGTTGACTGAATTGCGGCGGTCGATTTCGATGTCGCGATAGTCGGAGATGGTGTTCTTGTCTTCTACGGTGCCCCGGCGATTGATAACGCCGCCGTTGAAGGCCATGGCCTCGGCCATGGTGGTCTTACCCGATTTAGCACCGCCCACGAGGGCAATGTTGCGGATGTCGGAGGTCTGGTAAATCTTCATGTGTATGTTATATATAATTATTTTTGTATTTGTTCTGTTCAAAACAATATGTTCGAAAAGCCACTTTGAGTTGCTAAAGCAAAGTCGGACATCCGAATGCACGAAACTAATGCACTTATTGCAAGCACATTAGAAAGCAAAACAAAGTCTACGCTCTCAAAATACTGAGTGGCAAAGATACAAATATTTTTGGAATTATTGTCTTTCTTATGGAAAAAAATAGTACCTTTGCAAATTATTTTAGTGCAGAAAGACAATATGGGCGTCATCGCAAAACAAAGTATCAAAGGAGCATCGGCCAACTATCTGGGAGTCCTGATAGGGGCCATCACCACATTTTTTGTGGTGACAGACCTCCTCACGCAAGAGGAGATAGGTCTTACCCGCGTCATGGTGGATGCCGCCATGCTCTTTGCGGGACTTGCACAACTGGGCACCAATGCCTCGATTGTGCGCTTCTATCCTCGTTTCCGCACTGCTGACCGGCCCGAACTGCGCGACCACGGATTCTTTGGCTGGACACTGATGCTGCCCCTGTTGGGGTTTACGGTCATCGCCACTCTCTTCTTCATCTTCAAAAACCAGATTGTAGCATACTATTCGCAGGAAGCACCCCTGCTGACCAACTATGTGTCGCTATTGCTACCGCTGACCTTCTTTGTGCTGTACATGACGGTGTTCGAGACCAACGCCAGCGTGTTGCTCCACATTGCCGTGCCCAAATTTGTGAGGGAAGTGGTAATCCGGGTGCTCAACCTCATAGCCTATCTGCTTTACGGTCACAGAGTCATCTCGCTCGACCTCTTTGTCATACTCTTCTGCTCCAGCTATGCAGTGGCCACGTTGGTCAATTTCCTCTACCTTTTGTCCCTGGGGCGTATATCGTTCCGGCCCGATTGGCACTTCATGAACCACAACCTCCTGCGTGAGGTGGGGGTATACACCCTCTTCATGACCGCCACGGTCCTGGCAGGAAACATCAAGCTGTTCAACTCCATCTTCATTGCCAAGACCAGCCTTGCCGCGGCGGGTATCTACACCATTGCCTGCTACATAGCCAACGTGGTGGAAATACCCTACCGCTCGTTGGGTGCCATATCAAGCCCCATCATCTCGCAGGCCGTGACCGACAACGACATCGGGGAAGTGAACCGCCTGGGCAAACAAGTGTCGCTACACCAGTTGCTGGTGGCCAGCATGCTGCTTTTTTTCATCTGGATAAACCTCACGCCCCTTTTCCGCATCATCCCCAACGGACAGGAATACACCTCGGGAATGGGAGTGGTGCTGTTTCTCGGCATAGCCAACATACTGAACTCCACTCTGAGCATTGCCACCAATATACTCAATTTCTCCAAACACTACGCCTACTCACTCCTCTTCATCTCCATGCTCACAGTGTCGGCCATCGGACTCAACCTCTGGCTTATACCGCGATGGGGTGTAACCGGGTCGGCCTGTGCCACATTGCTGGCCTACATCATATACTTCATCCCACTGCTCAGCCTACTATGGGCCAAGATGGGAATCTCGCTCTTCAGCCGCAAACAACTGTGGGTCGTCCTATTCACGCTTGCCATCTTCGGATGCAATGCACTCTGGGAATGGCTTATTACCCCGCTCTTTCTGAGGCTAGGCACGGGCATTGCCATAGTACTAATCGAAGCCCTTATACGCACCCTAATATTTGCCGCAGTCACCTACTTTGCCATCCGCCGGATGCACATAAGCCCCGAAGTGGACAAAATACTGCAGCTACCGAAATCCAAGAAGGCATAAGAGTTGGGGTTAGTGTGGACGTATTAACGATTGGATAGGACCGACAAGAAAAACAATTTCCTCAGGGGCTTTTTTTTATTTACATTGATAAGATTGGGGAATTTTACGTAAATTTGCAATATGAATATAAAGAATATGAAGTGGTATAACACATTGCAATTCATTATACTATGTGTAACTTTACCTATTGTGGCAATCGATTGGCAGCTTGGACTGTGGTCGACGCTGGCTCTTGGAGTCGCCACAGTTGTCAAGATAATTGCCGAAAAACAGGTTGGAAATCCGTCGCTTGACACACCTTTGCGTATGACGCTTTTGACTGTCGCTGTTTTTTGGCTGTGTTATGGCGTCAGCGTGTTCTACAGCCAAAACGTGGACAGAGCCCTGGTATTGGTGCCACGCAAGGCCGTGATGCTCATAGCCCCTTTGTGTATCCTTTTGTCAGACACTTCCTACCTCAGGCGTGACCATCTGAGGGTGTTGTTCTATGGGTTGCTTGTGGCCATTGGGGGATTGTTTGTCTATAACCTGTGCACCAACACGTTTGAGGATAAAAACCATACTTATGTGGCCCTATACATCATGCCGACGGTGGGGTTCATATACAGCGAATTGTCGCAGCAGCGTGGAGTCATGCCTTTGTTGCAGAAACTGATGCTATATGCCGCCGCTGTGATGACAATTGTATTCATTATCTACATTGACTCGCGCGCGGGCATCTTGTGCCTCTATGGTGTCGAGGTGCTTTGTGCCCTGCATTTGGCCCAAAAGCGCGGATGGTGGAAAGGAATACTGCTCGCTCTCCTTTCGGTGGGGCTCACATTCACCGCCGAGAAGACGCTGCCCAACCACAACAGCCGTCTGCCAATTGCCTCCTTGGCTAGTAAGCAGGCTGCAGAAACCGATGACGGGGCCGTTGCCGACACAGTGACAACAACAGTACCGGCCTACGGGAAGTACAACGATGCCCGAATGGCCATCAACGTCACCGCCGTCAAGACCATTGCCGACAATCCAGTGATTGGTTACGGAGTGGGCGACTACGACACAGTGTTCTCAAAGCGCTTGGGCACCGAGGGATACCCAAGCCTGGAGGAGCAACAGCTTAATGCTCACAACCAATACACCGAGACGGCCCTTGCCATCGGAATCATTGGACTGGCGGCGATGCTGTGGTGGCTTGTGATGCCGCTATGTTTGGCTTGGCGGCGCAAGAAAGGATTCTGGCCGGTCTTGGTGCTGACATTCATCGTCATGTTCTGCTTCTTATTCGAGTCGATGCTGGAACGCCAAATGGGCATGCAGTTTGTTTCGCTGCTATATGCCTTGATGGTCTTGATAATGGTGGTGGACCAAGTTGAGCCATACACCGAACACTAACCAGTTGAAACGAAATACTGAACACCGCCATGTCATTACGCAGTCAATCGGTAACCGGAGTAAAATGGAACGCAGTGGGGACACTTACCACAACGGCGTTGCAGATGCTCAAGCTGTTTATCTTGGCGCGCATACTCACAAAACAAGACTTTGGTCTGCTGGCCATAGCCACCATGTTTCTCGGCTTCACTGAGATATTTGCCAATATGGGCCTCGCCACAGGCATTATCCACAAGCAAGACATCACCCGCGACCAATACTCGTCGGTCTTTTGGCTAAACCTGATGCTCAGTGTGGCTCTGTGGCTGCTGCTCTGTGCCTTTACGCCACTGATAGCAAATTACTACCATCACCCCGCCCTGAGACAACTTATCCCGTTGCTGTCATTCACACTTGTGATAGACTCCTTTGGCAAAATGTTCTACACACTGAAGACCAAAGAGCTGGACTTTAAATTCATCTCCATAGTGCAGATTGTAGGTGTCACCCTTGGGGTGGTGCTGACGGTGGTGCTGGCCTTGCACGGCTTTGGGGTTTTCAGCCTTGCATGGGGTGCATTGCTCCAGGCATTCATCACCCAGAGCGTCTATGCCGTGTCGGGACTCAAGGCCTATCGCATCAGGCTGCATTTCCGACTGAGCGAAATACGCGAGTTGGTATCAATAGGACTTTATCAGCTTGGAATGCAGGTGATTGATTATGCAGCCAATAAACTTGATATCTTCCTCATAGGGCGTTTCTTCAGTGCCGAGGTGCTGGGTGTGTACAACTTAGCCAAAGAGTTGCTGTACAAGGCAGTGCAGCTCATCAACCCCATAGTAACCAATGTTGCGGCCCCGACATTTGCTCGATTCCAAGACGATATGCCAAAGATGCGTCGTTCCTATGCCGAGGTGCTGCATCTGCTCTCGTTCATCAACTTCCCGATATTCATGGCTTTCTTCCTCTTTGCAGAACCGCTCACTGTGCTGCTCTACGGAAGCGGCATGGTGGAGATGGTGTGGTTTGTGAGAGTGCTCTCGGTGTGGGGTATGTTACAATCGATAGGTAACCCGGCGGGAATACTCATGGTGTCGCTGGGTCGCACCGACCTGGGCTTCAGGTGGACGCTGGTACGCATCGTGTTTGTGTTGGCAGGCACACTGGTGGCCAGCCGGATAAGCATACAGGCTATGACATGGACACAGGTACTGCTGGCCTTCATCTTCCTCTTTGCCTACTGGCGCATGATGGTGTATAAATGTATACAAATGCCGCTGAAGAGCTATCTTGGCGCGGTTTCATGGCCGCTGCTGGGCATTGTTGTGGCAGCACTACCAGCATTGCCGTTGTTGCTTTTCGCTGCAGGGCAGGAGGAGCCGTTGCGCACCATTATGCTGTATGTCGACATGGCTGTTTTCGGCCTCGCCTACCTGGCCTTCTACTGGTTCACACGGCGCGATATACTGCTGCAGTTGCCCATTTTTAGAACAAGAAAAGACACATGAGACTGATATTCCATATTCCGCTGAAAATAGACCGCAACGACCCGTCGGCCAGCCAGATACGTCCACAGAAGCTAATGATGGCTTTTGCCGAACTTGGCTGGGAGATGGACGTGGTGGAGGGCAGCGGACGTGACCGCAAACACCAAATAGCCAAGATAAAAAGAAAGATACGGCAGGGGGTACAATACGATTTCGTATACAGCGAATCGTCAACCATGCCCACACTGCTCACCGAGCCACATCATCTGCCTTTATACCCTTGTCTGGATTTCGGGTTTCTGGCCTTCTGCAAGCGATACGGCATTCCCGTAGGGCTGTTCTACCGCGATATCCACTGGCAGTATGCCAATAAGGGAGAGGGATTCAAGCAAAGGGTGGCGCGATATTTCTATTTCTATGACCTGTGGCAATACGGACGGTTGCTGGATGTCTTGTTTCTGCCCACGATGCCAATGCTTGAGCATGTGCCCCACAAGTTCAGCTGCAGAGTGGTGGAGCTGCCGTCGGGATTGAACCCGTCAGGCAAACGAGTTGCCGAAAACAGCGGTAATAAAGAGATGGAATTGCTATATGTGGGTGGCGTTGGTGGAAATTACAACCTGAAACCATTGATGAATGCAGTGTCGATGATAGAGGGTGTAAAACTGACTTTCTGCTGCCGCACATACGACTGGGAGACTGTAAAAGAAGACTATGCACCATATCTTGGCTCCAATGTGTCGGTGGTACACCTTGATGGGGACGAGCTTGATGCAGCATACAGCAAAGCTGACCTGTTTGTGATGCCTATGAGCACGGAATATGTGCGCTTTGCTGCACCATACAAGTTGTTTGAGGCCATCGGTCACGGGTTGCCAATAGTGGCCGCCAAGGACACATGGAGTGGCGATTTTGTGGAGCGGAACGGCATTGGCTGTGCCTGCATGAACGATGCTGAATCGCTCAAGCAGACGATAGAATCGCTACGCGACAACCCACAGAGGCTATCACAGATGCGTGAGACTCTGCCCGCTGTGGCGGAACAGAATACATGGACAGCACGCTGCCAGCAGATTGCAGCCGCCCTGTTGAAGAAAAAGAATTAGGCAAAAATGGCATTCACACTATATAAACATGCGTGGCTATGGATAGGCCCTGAGTATGAGGAACCGCAGTTGAGTCGAGCCGACAGCAAAGCACTGCTTCGCAAAGGAGGCTGGCTGGTGCGCAACACCTATGACTTCGACTGTGGCGAGGAGACTGGCTTCTGGAATGTGGTGAAAGACTCGTTCGGGGGCATGGAGGAACTTAGCAGCAAGATGCGCAACCAGCTAAGGCGCAGCATGGCCAACTATGAGTTTCGGCTTATGACGCGCGACGAGCTGCTGGCTATGGGCTATGAAGTGCACCGAGCTGCCGCCGAGGGCTATAAGGTGAAGGCCAATATACCCACAGAAGAGGATTTCCGCGACGAAATAATAAATGGACCCGAGAATGAATACTGGGGCTCATTTGACAAAGGCGACGGGCATCTGGCTGCTTTCGCCAAGAATATCGTGTATGAACAGATGTGCGATTACTCTGTGATGAAAGCCCGACCCGACGAATTACCGCGCTACCCGTATTACGGACTGATTTATTCTATGAATGAATACTATTTGAAGGAGTGTGGGCTGAAGTATGTCAACGATGGAGGGCGAAGCATCACCGAACATTCAAACATACAACCCTTTCTCATGCAGAAGTTCAATTTCCGCAAAGCCTATTGCAGGATAAACATAGTGTATAAACCCTGGCTGGCAGTGATGGTGAAAGCGTTGTTCCCATTCAGAAAGTGGATTCCTGTAGCATCGGTGCGCAGTTTGCTCAATCAGGAAGAGATGACGCGCTTGTAGATTTCCATCATGGTACCCACGTTGCGCTCCCAATCGTAGAGATCGGACACACGCTGGCGTGCAGCTACACCCATTTGGGCACGTAGCTGCGGATTGTCTATGAAGCGTTCTATGGCTTCGGCAGCAGCCTCGGGGTTGTCTTTGGGCACAATGAAGCCTGTGACATTGTTATCTACCACTTCACAGAAACCTTCGGCATCAGAGGTAACCACAGGACAAGCACAGGACATTGCCTCGACGGCAACAACACCGAAGCTTTCCTCACGGCTCAGTGACACAGACACGTCGAACTTGGCATAGAGTTCTGGAAGCTCTTGGTTAGGAATGTAGCCAAGGAAGTCGACAAGTTGGCTAATGCCGAGTTCATCACATAAGTTTATGAGTTGGTCACGGTCAGGGCCGGTACCTGCGATAAGCAGGCGCATATCGGTCTGCGGATGATGCTGATGGACGAGGGCAAAGGCGCGGATGAGGGTATCGATGCCATAGCAGTATTTAAGGGTTTTGACGTTGCCGACAACAAAAGAGGCTGGTTTATCGATAGCGGGAACGGGGCAGAACCGCTGCATGTCGACACCGAAGGGAGTAACAGAAATAGGTTTGGGAGTGTATAGATTGGTCTCGCGAGCCATACAATGGCTGGTAGAAAGGATGTAGTCGGCCTTCTTGAGTGTGAAAGTGAGCAGGTGGCGGTAGAGGCTGCCTTGACGCGGATAGTTATAGACATCGCTGCCCCATACCGACAACACATAGGGGTGGAATCCGGAGAGGGCACCAATGAGGCCGAAACTGCAAGCATAGTGTGCATGCAGGAAGTCGGGGCGGAAAGCTTTTATTTGTTTGCGAAGCAGGCGGACTGCCTTGAGATATACTATCTTGTCGAGTATACGTTGGGAAATGGCGGCACTATCGCGCAACACGAAATCACAACTATATACCTTCACATTAGGCATACCGTCGTAGGGCGACAAGTCGCAGCGAAGCAAATTGAAAAGCAATATCTCGCATCCCCGCTGGCTGAGGGAGCGTACCCATCGAAGGGTGTGGATGCTGTCGGCGTCGGATAAGAGTAGTACTTTCATATAACTATAAGCATGTGGTTCATAATAAATAATGGATGCAGAGAGCGATGGACGATACCACTACGGATGTGAGGATTTGAATACGTAATCAATGAATTTTTGTGAAAGCGTGTGGTATTCGAGGTTTTCGAGGGCATATTTTCGACCTTTGGCACCCATGACGGCACGTTCATCTGGGGACATGTTGGCTATCGTTTGTATGGCATCGCGCACCTGATCAACATTCTCGGCCTCCACCTGTATGCCACAGCCGACACGCTCGGTCTCACTGCCTGGCTCATCAACAGACTTGACAATGGGTTTTCCTGCCAGCATATAATCAATCATCTTATTGGCGGAAGTACCGTATTTATGAAGGAAACTGTGTACACCGCCTTCATAGCAGATATCAAACTGCTGTACCACTTTGGGTATGCAGGTCTTCTCCACCGGTGGAAGAAAATAGAAGTTCTTGAGGCCATAACTTTCCGCCAATTGTATCAGCTCATCTTTCTGTGGGCCACTGCCGACCATAACATAAGCCAAATCATTGCGCTCTTTGAGTGCATTGGCCGCCTTTATGAGAACGTCCATAGCTGTAGACTGGGTATGTCCTCCAGCAAATCCGATAATGGTTTTACCTTCCTCATGAAGCTTGGTAAAAAGGGTTGCATGCTCCTGTGGCAAAGAGATATTCTCTGCATTAGCCCATTCCTCTTTCAGATATCCATTGGGCACACAGCAAAAACGGTCTTCCGTGAGTCCATGTCGCTTCATGTGAGGAAAGGCCTTGTCGAGCATCGAGACAACCATGTCGCAATATTTGTAAGCATGGTTCTCGCAGTGCTGAAGCATGACAATGAATGGGTGCCATTTTTTGTATCCACCAATAACCATTACCGACAGAGGCCACAAGTCGTGCACTTCGTAGACCAACTTGGCATGGGTGCGGCGGGCGATATAATGACATGGGTATATGTCAAATGTATATACGGACGATGCGATGACCATGTCTGGTTTGAAAGCTATCAGCTCTTTGCTATGTTTGTAGACCTGACGGCAGAACTGGAACATGGAGAGCACCCGTTTCATGCCGTTGCCCTCATATTCGACGGTAGGCAGCCACAGATAATTGATGCCCTCAAGGGTTTCTCGTCCAACCGACGGCTGTACCTTACGGAGGTGCGAAAAGGAGGCGCCCACTACCGTTACCTGATGGCCCATGCGCACCCACTCGCGGGCCATATAATAGGAGCGAAACTCCATGCCATATTGAGGTGCTCCGGCGTAGTGGCTTATCATCAAGATATTCATAGGAAAAGTCTTATTACTTCAAATGACTCGGCATACTGGCAGCCCACCTGCACTCCGCGGGTACGGGCCAGTGAGCGTACAAACTCGGGTGATGTATAGTCACGGAACTCCTGGCTTTTGTATTCCCTTAGAGCCTGGCATTTTGCTTCTATATGGCGTTCCTCCAGCTGAACAAAACAGTCAGTGTCGAATGTCAGATTGTTCCATATAAGCTCATATCCAAGCAAAGTGGTCTTCTTAAATGCACGTATCGCCTCTTGGGCCACGGTGGTATGATCTTGGTGTATGTCGTGGGAAGAGGGCATGAATACCAGGTCATAGTGCCGTTCGTTGCGCAACTTTACCATGTCCTCCAAAAGCTCCTGCCGCACATAGTTCAGTTTGCGCACCTCATAATGGTAGATGCGCAGGTTCTCGGGGGGTATGCCCAACTTGAGGGTAGCATTACGAACCTCAGTGGCAAGGATATCCTTGGGAAATCCTTCGGGAACCGACTGGTCGGCAGTGGAAAAGGCTGCGTAGAAAACATTTTTCCCTTCCTCAATAAACTTACTGATAGTTCCACCTAGGCCCAATTCACCGTCGTCGGTATGCGGTGCCAATACGAGTATGTTCTCTATATTCATGATTTTGTTATTTGTTTCTATTAATCTCTTTGGCTGGCACACCGGCCACAATGGTGTTGTCTGCCACATCTCTCAGCACCACAGCCCCAATGCCTGCAAATCCCCTATAGCCTATAGTTGCCTTTTCTTTTACAGTCACGTTGGGGGCCAGATAGCTCTGAGGTTTCAATACAGCCCCGCCGCAAACGATGGCACCAACAGTAATCATACTTCCTTCTCCAATATGGCTGTTGTGGCCTATCTGCACCAGGTCGTCAATTTTCACATTGTCCTCGATAACAGTACTGCCAAGGGTAGCGCGCTCTACCGTGGTGTTACTACCAATAAAAACATTATTGCCCACAACAACATCGCCGAAATGCGGAAAATGCACAGGCTCTCCCTGTTCGTTACGCTCGAATCCGAATCCCTCCTGCCCTAACACGGCACCTGACTTTATCTCACAGTTGTGTCCAAGCACCACGCGGTTGTCTAGTACCACATTTGGATGAAGCACACAGCCATCGCCCACAACGCATTGTGCAGACAAATAACATCCGGCACCTATAAAGACATCATTCCCGATTGTGGCCCCGGACTCGATATTTGCTGTAGGGTGAATGAACCCTTTGGGGTTCTCCTGTACAAAGAAATTGGACAATACCCTGATATAATCCAAGCGCGGATTGTCGGAAACGATATGGCTACAAGTGAGTTTGCCTATGTAGTCGCGTGTGACTATGGCCAAAATATTATTGCATTTGTTCAGTACATGAACCGTCTCATCACTGTATTTCTTTGCGAAAACAATACTGTGAGGCATGGGTACGGTCAACTGGGCATATCGCTCTATGGTTGTGTCTTCTCCATTTAATGTTGACCCCAGATGCTTGGCTATATCATTTGCTGTAATCTTCATAATGCTTATAAGTTAACTACCGATTGGTGAAATTAGTATCTCATATCGTCCCAGCCGAAGGGATGAGGTGCCAGTGGCATTTTTGCCAGCGGATGATAATCGCCCTTCAGTCCGATAGGCGTTGAGTGTCGTATATCGCTCACTATCTGAATACAGTTGCGTGCCTCGCTGATGCGAAAGCCACGTCCGGCCAGTATTTCCTGATAGCTTTTGGTGTGCAGTTCTGTAAATCCTTGGCTAAACTCAAACTCGTCGCCATCAATCATTATGGTACGATAGGTCTTCTTCTCGCCTTGCACAGCGTTGGGAGGCAGGCAGTCGGCATTGATACTGAGAAAATAGCGCACACGAGCCTTCTTCAAACGCAGGAAACCGGCCACACGGTCATGGCTCATAACATGAACAATGTTTTCTTCCACTGGCCCGAAAATCCACTGCAACATGTCATAGAAGTGAACCCCGATGTTGGTGGCCACTCCACCGCTCTTGTGCACATCCCCTTTCCAGGACGAGTAGTACCATTTGCCACGCGAAGTGATGTAGGTTAGGTCGACATCGTACACCTTGTCCTGTGGACCTTCATCCACTTTCTTCTTCAGAGCGATTATCGAGTCATGCAGACGCAGTTGAAGAATAGTATACGCCTGATGGCCAGATTCTTTTTCCATCTCCAAGAGATTATCTATATTATACGGGTTCAGAACCAAGGGCTTCTCGCAGATAACATTACAGCCTAGGCGTAGGCCATAACGGATGAAAGCGTCATGGGTATAGTTTGGTGTGCAGATGGCAAGCCATTGCAGCGGGTTATCGGTGCGCTGCTGCTTTGAACAATAGCGGTCGAATTGTTCTTGCTCAGTGAAGAAAGAACAATCAGGAAACGAACTGTCTAACCGGCCCACGCTGTCAAACTTGTCGTATGCTGCCAGTAGGTTGTTGCCTGTGTCGGCGATAGCTTTCAAATGTCGCGGAGCAATATAACCAGCTGCTCCAATAAGTGCGAAATTCTGCATTTCTATTGTGTTTGTTTTTTATGATCCAAAGCGAATGCTGCATAGCATACATAAGCACAGAAGAAAACGTAGTGTCCCCAAAGGTATAGCGAAGAGCTGGGGCAGAAGAGCATTAAGAGATAAAGTATCGGCGAGAGCCAAAAAAGGTCACGACCATTTTGGCTCGAACACCGCATTATCCAAACCATCATTATGCAATAAAGCAAGAATATTGGAAGTCCTGAGGTATATAGTATCTGGAGAAGATAGGAATGCGCATTGGTCAGCCCTTGGGAAATGTTATAGTTGTTAAGATTGGATAAGTAATTCATGTCGCCATTGATTCCAAATCCAATACCATAAGAGTCGTATAACGATGTGATCGAAGCTCCATATATATTGAAGCGAGCACCCAGAATGCCGTGATTGTATACGATAGCAGTAACGGAAGCCACTACCGCAGCAATGATAATGGCAACGGAGACCTTGTGGTTTTTTATCTTCGAGAAAAAGTAATAAAGTACAGCCAATGCCGATACCCCGAGACCGGTCTTGCAATCATTCCATAACAATAGTGGAATGCAGACCCCTATAGCTGCAAATCCCAAAACAATCCATCTTTTCGGCAAAAACTGGCTGCTATAGGCAAAGATGTACAATGCAGCCATCACCAGCAATACCGAATAGTCGTTAGGATTATAACACAGACCTGTGGCCCTGTGCAGCTCCTCGTTTGGGGCCATATATGAGGCTGACGTGGACAGATGCAATCCTGTGAAATGGCCCACACATCCCATCACGACCATCGTTAGTAGATAGGTGACACTAACATAAAAGAGGACATCCAGCATCTTGCGGGGCGAAACAAGCATAACCCGCAACAAAGCTATTACCAGAACAGGAATAGAAAAGAATTTCAGCGTCTCTTTGGCGGTAACATGGTCACCCCAAAGCATAGATGCCACCCAAGTCCAAACTCCATATAACAGGAAGTAAAACGCCACAATGTAGAACATACGAGGCGGACGAGCCCGGAAGAGCAGTGCCAGCACTACGGTAATAGCCAGGCACAGATGGAAAATAGTAAACGACGATACTATAGGCACAACATGCCCGCACAAAAGCCCTAAACACACCACTGTCATTAGCGGCATGTAGGTTTTTCTCAGGATATTGTCTATAGTCTGTAGCGTCATTCCGTTTTCAGTTTTTTGTTATAACTTTTTTCCCAAATATAATCGCCCCCGTAAAGAGAGTTGAGAAAAGAAGAGACAGAACGGCATAGCGAATATATTGGCCTGTTGAAGGACCAGATGCTATAAACGGCTTCACTGTGACTTTCGTTTTTACCCCTAATTCCGAGCATTTCTCTATTGCTTTGGCGACTGCATAGGTTATTGTGTCAAGTGTGGTCACACTGTCACGCATATATGCTCTCATGCATATCTGTTTGTCGTTTGTTTCGTTGTAGGCTATGCCCTCAAAGTCGGCAGAAGTCAATATTTCTTTGGTCCAGTAGCAGGCGGTGGTGTCACTTTCTTGTACCTCCAGCATTGGCTGCACAACTGCAACACCCTCATAATACCCAACATGCCTGTAATGGTATACAAACCATGTCAATACAACAGCGCATACCACCGTAAAACCGCATATTAGTATTATATGTAACCTTCTATTCTTCACTATTGTCGTTATAATTTCACAAAATGCCTAACGATGTCCTACAGTCTTCCATCAACCAGTTCTCGCGGCATAATGGCCTTGACGTCAAAGATTACGTGGTTCTTTTCAAGAAGTTTATCGAAGTCTATCTCCATCTCGCGGAACTGGCGATGGGCTACTGCCACGATGGCGGCACTATACCTATCTTTCGGCAGTTCGTTGACAATGTCGATACCATATTCGTGCTTCACTCGCTCAGGTGATGCCCACGGGTCGAACACCGTGATGTCGACACTAAATTCTTTCAACGCATGATATATGTCTATCACTCTAGTGTTGCGCACATCGGGGCAGTTCTCCTTGAAGGTGAAACCCATGATGATTATCTTGGAACCGAGCACATGGATGCCTTTCTTCAGCATCAATTTGATGGTCTGGTCGGCCACATAGGCACCCATACCATCGTTCATACGACGCCCGGCAAGGATAATCTCGGGGTTGTAACCAAGCCGTTGGGCACATTGTGCCAAATAGTAGGGGTCAACCGATATGCAGTGGCCACCCACCAAGCCTGGGTTCATCTTGATGAAATTCCACTTCGTCCCTGCAGCTTCCAACACATCGTATGTGTCAATGCCCATCAGCGTGAATATCTTCGACAACTCGTTGACGAAAGCAATGTTGATGTCCCGCTGGCTGTTCTCTATCACTTTGGCGGCCTCTGCCACTTTTATACTCGGAGCCTTGTGCGTGCCGTTGACAAGTACGGCATTGTACACACCGTCTATCAGTTCTGCAACCTCAGGAGTGGAGCCAGAGGTTATCTTCAGAATCTTCTCCACCGTGTGCACTTTGTCACCCGGGTTGATGCGTTCCGGACTATATCCGGCAAAGAAGTCTTGGTTGTATTTCAGTCCCGACACCCTCTCCACTACCGGCAGGCACTCGTCCTCGGTCACTCCGGGATACACCGTCGACTCGTAAACCACAATATCGCCTTTGCTTATAACCTTGCCCACAGCCTCACTGGCTCCATATAATGGGGTTAGGTCTGGATTGTTGTTGCGGTCAACGGGTGTAGGCACTGCTACGACATAAAAGTTACAACCTTTGATGTCATCCAGAGTTGCCGTGCAGCGGAATCCATGCTTGTTGATGGCTTCCTGTAGCAGTTCGTCGCTCACTTCCAAAGTGGCATCGTGGCCTCCCATCAATGCATCCACACGTGCAGCGTTCATGTCATATCCTATTGTGGGGAACTTCGTAGAAAACAATCTTGCCAAAGGCAGACCTACATAACCAAGTCCAATGACGGCAATCCGTATATCTTCTGATTTCATGTATATATTGGGGAATTTAATTGATGTTGTTTATTATTGGCATATCATCTTTTGACACCATGAATAATATGTTCCTGGTGGCATTATTATTCGACACATCAGTTGTTTGTACAAACTGCTGTTTCATTTTTTACAATTCTATACATTGCAAAAATACAAAAAAATCCCCTTATACCAAAAAAAAGTTGTACTTTTGCAACCTACAAACATAACGGGATATGTATTATATCATCGCCACCATAGCAATCATTGCCCTTGAGCTGCTCTATTTTTTTGCAGCCAAGCGTTTCCATATTGTCGACCGGCCCAACGAGCGAAGCTCTCACCACCGCGTGGCCCTTCTCGGAGCCGGCATCATCTTCTACCTCGCCGTGCTGTTCTACTCTCTCACCCACGGCTTGGCATTCCATAATTTCCTCATCGCCATCACCGTCTTGGCTGTGGTTAGCTTTGTGGACGACATGCATCCTCTGCCTTCTTGGTTGCGCCTTTTCACACAACTTGCCGCAGTACTCCTCACGTTCTGGACCGATATCTCGGCCATAGCCCCGTGGCAGTTTGTCGTGCTCATCGTATTCTTTACAGGAATCCTCAATGTCTACAACTTCATGGATGGCATCAACGGCATGCTTGCCGCCTATTCTCTTGTTGTGGTTGGCACTTTCGGTTATCTCGACATCTTTGAAAACTGGTTTATCGACATCGAATTCATCGCCACCGTCATGATATCCATCCTCGTTTTCGGCTTCTTCAACTTCCGCACCAATGCACGCTGTTTCTCCGGCGATGTGGGCAGCATCAGTATGGGCCTTATTGTTCTGTATCTGCTTGTCCGCTATGTCAACTCTTTCCCTGGTTCTGGTCTGAACGTCAGCCGTATTTGTTTTATTATCGTCTTCTTAGCCGATGGTTTTCTCACTATCGCCAAGCGTTTCCTTGCCGGACGCAACATCTTTGCCGCCCACCGCGAGCATGCCTACGAAACCATGGTCAACGACCTTCACGTGCCCTACCTCTATGTCTCGGCTGGTTATGCCCTTTTGCAACTCATCATCAACATAGGCTACATCCTTGTCTCCGACAAGAACTTCTACACCATAGCCGTCGCCCTGATTCTCATCCTCGCTTACGGTCTGTTCTTCTTCTTTGGCAACCGCAGTGGCAAGATTCACCCCATTCAGTAAATAGTCCTGCTTATTGCCGACATAATACAATTGCTTTCACTCATTGGACATCCAAGATATGACTGCAATGTTATTTCTCGTCACTTGACATTCTTGCTGGTAATTCATTAGTTGAATTTGAATAATTTGGCAAGGTGATTTTGAATCACACCTAATAAGAAGTATTGCACAGCAACTGCACTTTTTGAAATAAATGTTGTGTACGTGCAACATTTATTTGCATCATGCTGAACCTGCTTTAATCCGACAAGAAGTAGATTGGCAAGTTGTCAAAACCTGACAAGGTGTATCTTGAGAATCCCAACATAATATATGCCCTTGCACCTACCAAAGTGGAAGTGGGCACTCTCCGAGAGACTTTTGCAGTGGGATGTCTTTCCGAATCGCACAGTGTCGAGTACGGGAAGACTCAGGGCGACTTTAAGGTTGATGCAAAATATACTTTTGAAATAGGAGGTCGCAGCAAGGACTTCACGCAGATTGCAGGTGTGGAAGACTCTTTTGTATTCGCCGACGACTGGGATATGCCCGACGGAGCGAAGCTGCCCCTATGGATGTTGGGATTTTTGTATTGAAAAATGGTGGCGATAGGACGAAAATGAGGTCTTGGCAAAGGAGAGCAAACTATACAATAGTGGAAACAGGGAAAAACTCATGCCGACCGTTGTCCCGAAGCTCCATCAGTAATCGTCCCATCAGGTTCGGTCCCACATAGTAATCTCCCTGACATTTCACACCCCAAGTATCTGCCCAACTCTTCTTAAACGAACTCTGGTCTTCTACGATGTACTTACCTTTGCTACGTTCCAATGCCGCCCTAAATTCATTACACTGGTCGTACTTCAGTTGAAGGCACTGCTTCATAGAATCCACGATAATCATTCCCCAATCGTCCCGTCTATGAGCCTTCTCGTAGTGTTTGGCTGTCATCTTCGGATTTGGTGCAGCATAGACCTTTTCTCGGACTTCTTTGTCCGTGAATTTCATCATCTGGAATAGTTGCTCGACATTCTTGTATGTAACACCATCATACTGTATCGGAGTATGGGCAAAATTGCTGAATATTCCCCACTCTCCCTTGACCTCACTGAATGGAACACAATCGGACACGGGGTATGTCTCAATCGAATAGTATTCGGGATAATACTTCTCGATGAATGGTGCTACACTGTAAAAACTCATTTCTTATCCGGATTGACCTTTTCGACTTTGGTGATGGTGATGACCGACTCGTCGAGGACTGCCATATTATCACCCAAGGCGGGATTCTTCCACGAATAAGGCCAGCAGATGAAAATGACTCCGATGCTCACGAGGAACTTCGATGCAGCCTTCTCGCCTTCGATGTCAATATGACCAGTCAGCTCCTTTGCAAGATACTTTCGAAACTCCTTGCCGTCTTCCGTGAATTTCGTCGGAATGGTATGTCCCAGTTTTTTCTCTGCCTTTGCAAGTATTAAGGGATTTATCTGCTGTTTGAAGGCAATGTGGTTCTTCTCCGTCTTATCGGGAACTTCAAGGGTATATACGTAGTGTTCGGTGGCCGCCTTGTTGCTCGCCGAATAATGGACTGCTGACTCATATTTCGAGGTCACATAGACACCGAAACCGAACTTGACCTTTCCGTCACCTTCGAGAGCGTGTGAGAGGTCGAATTTGTCAAACAATTTGTGTGTGCCGTGATAGAATGTTTGCATATTATCAAGTCTGATGATTTCTGTCAAATTATTCTTCTTTTACTTCAACAATAGGCTCTTCAAGCGAACAGGTGTATTCGTCCCCAAATTCCAAGTCCTTTTCATTTACACTCACGTAGTTTTGTGTCTCAAAATCATACTCTTCTTTATTGACATATGCCCAATGACACAAACAATTCACAACCTTTTTTTTCATTCTTTCCACAGTCATTTTCTTTATGCCCTTGATGTAAAACTCCCCTTCAAAAAGAGCATCTCCATAAAATAAACCATCCCCAAAAGGTACTTCACACTCATATATTGTGAAACTGCCTTTGGCATCTACGGCGGTATATGCTTCTTTCGACTTATTCATAATATTGTGTTCGCATTATCAACTATATAACTTACAAAAAAGAACGTAATAATTCTGTGTTTATTATTGTGATTTCATATTACGCACCGAACAACGCCACGAGCAACCACAGCAGACCGAGAAAAATCAACGCCTCAACAATGAATCCGAGAAAACCGCCGATAAGGGCGAAAGGCAAGGTTAAGATGTCCCATAGATGAGCGAGTATGTCAAGCAAAACCGGGCCGAAGAATTTGATTACGACTACCACAGCCACTATTATCAGTATTACTGTAAGCATCTCTCTTTATCTAATGATATTGGTCACTTTTCACTGTCATAGCAACTTCCAAACGATGCTTTCGATTTGTCCTGTGTGAATTTACCATCACAATCAACCCATCCCCACTTTCCGTTCAGCAGCACACGGGTAAAGTTCTCCGACTCAAAGATTATATCGTCGAAAATGGGCTGGGTGTAAGTGTTCGACCATAGCAAGCCGATTTTACCATCCTTCACTACTGGCACTGCCCCATCTGGGTCAGGCATATCGTAAATCTCATCCAAGTCGATTGGGGTGGATTCTGAGCCGTCATACCCGTGAAGGATGCCCTTCTTACCGTTCTCTACCGCCACAAAATAGGTTATATAAGCCCAAAAGTAACGGAAGATACGGTCATATCCTTTGGTCAGGAGTTTGTGTTCCTTGGTGTCGTACAGGAAGTAACGGTTGTCAAGAATAACGGGAATCAGACGGCTTCTCTCAAAGCAGGTGTAGCGTTCGGGGAAGTCGTCGAATTGTGGTTTAATGAGTACGTTCCCGCACACGTCACGTAGGCCTTTCTTTCCGTTGTCGCCAGTGAAAATCTGGTCACGCATATCAAGATGCATCCTTTCGAGCTTTTTCTCCGTTTTGTAGTATGCATCCCTTTCTTCCGAGGTGTAGTACCTGTTCAAATGGTCTGGCAACAGAGATGGCGTGCCTCCACAAATACATTCTCGTATGATACGAGCTTCGTAGTATGCTTTTGCTGTTTCTACATCGGGCACGGTACATTGTATCTCCTTATTGATTGTCTTTTCTCCAAAATATGGTTGGTCGTGCCACATACCATACAGCGCTCGCTCATTGGACTTCTCCACCGTCCATAGGTAGGAGAGACCGTTGTCATCAGTGTTTTCCATATTGTATAAGGTTTCAATTATTCTTTTCCAATTCCTTTTGCTTCTTCCATTCTTCCTCCTCACGAAGTTGTTCCTCATACTTCGCTTTCAGTTTTGTCCGTAGCGATTTCGGCACGGGCTTGGTGGGACGGAACACCTTGGGTGATTCGGGGTGGAAATGGGTATCGCCCTCGCCTAATGAGAACACCGTATAACTATCGTCAGTATAATCCCAATGGAATGCTTCTTCCTCGTTGTATTCAACGCCCCATCTTTGACATCTTTTTTTATGATTTTCCAACCATTTTGACCGCTTGTTTGTGTAGTCCTCTGTGGTGGGTTGAGCGTGCCACACAACACATAGCTCCGCATCCCTTTCGGTAATCACCTCAACAATATCGCCCGGCTGGAAACGGATTTGGTCGGGAGTACGGCCTTTGAAATGACGCTTGCAGCCACTATCGAGCAGACATTCGTCGTTGGGTTGTCCGTCAGCGGTGTAGGTTCGCACGGATTGTGTTTCGTATCCAATCTCGGAATCCAATTCAAGTTCCCCTATCTTGTAGGCGAGGACAATATCGTGTCCGAGTTTTTTTTCATCCATACGAAACTCTTCATCCTCGGCCACATCCTTCTGCCACTCTTTTTCGTACTCTTGGCACTCCTTAACGTCCCTGAGCATCCGCTTTTCGGCATTCGCCAAAGTGGAGAACAGCCCCAAGTCATATGGTTTGGTTTTCCGAATTGGATAACGTGCCTTGCTGTTTGTGTCTATTCTTGTCAGTTCAAAAACTGTTTTCATCATCGTTTCATTCTTTGCAATTTGGATATAGAGTTTGTATAGTGTTATACCATTCTTCGCTGAACCAGATGTTGTCGGGGATTTCTCCGGCGGAGAGAAAGCAGTTTATCATCTGTGCTCCCGTGTAGCCACAAAGAGTCTTCACGTTCGGCAAGTTACGGTAGGCCACCATAAACCGCTTTTCCGGCATTTTCCTCGCCACCTCGTAGAGATGGCGTACATTATCGGTGATTTGTTCCAAGGTGATGCGTGGTCTCCCTTTGCGCATCTCTGTGGTGACTAAACCGTATGAGTTGCCGACGAGACCTTCGCCCTTACCTGTTTTGGCACCGAACTTTTTAAAAGCCACCCTTGCCGAACCGGCTCCGTGCTTTCCTTCTGGATTGCTCCCGAACACAAAAATGATGTCCTTCCCCGGTGTTATGTTTCCTGTATAGTGATTCATATTGTCATTACGCTGCATTATATCTTCTCCCTCACCGCCCTCAATATCTCAACCATTGCCCAAGTGTCCTGCTGGCAGTAGCGTTTCAATGCCTCTCGCCGCTCTGCTTTGGTTTTCATCACATTCTTGTTCTCTTTGTCGAATACGGTAGGTGTGGGGGAGTCGTAGTTGATGTATGCGATGTATGCCTGAACACCGTTGCCAACATCCATTCCTTTGTAGGTAAGCGATGGAACAAGTGTCGGCAAGGTCTTCTTGATTGAATAGCTGCCGGAGAGGTCTTTGTGGTAGTAGTTGAAGACATCGGCGTTTTTCATATCCTTGTACATTTCCCTGTTGTTCCTCAACAAGTGCAGAAGGTCTGCCGACTTGTCACAGATGGCAAGCAGCTTGTCTCTGTATTCGGGGAAGAGTTTCGCCAACTCTTTCAGTCGCCCAATCTCAAAACCCGTGTTCTGTGCGAGCATAGTTCCTTTAAGCATGCCGTCTTCGTTGAACTCGAAATGGTCAATGATGGCATTCACCAGTGCCCTGCGTTCATCATCAGAGCATTCTTCATTTAGAAAGATGAAATTGTCATTTTCCTTGTCACAAACACCAGGCTCACGCTCGATGTGTAGCGAGAACTCAAACACCGACTGTCGGTACGGCTCTTCGCCGTGGAAACGTGGTAATGGGCAAGCGAATGTCTCGAAATCGAAATGGTAGATGGGATATTCGAGCTGGTCGAACCAATACCGCATCTTGTCTCTATCGACATACTCCTTGTCGTTGTCGTAGCAGTCACGCTGGATGAGATGCTTTTCCTTTTCCAACCATTCCCGTGGCACATCGTCAAACTTGTAATACCCCTCGTTTATCAGCTGGTATTTGTCCGAAATATTCCCCAATATAAAGCCTCGGAAACCAAGATATCTGTTCGCAGAATTGGTGTCGGGTACATCACGAAGCTTTTGGAAGCAGTGTTTCCAGAACAGACATTCTGTGTTCCCGCCCCAAGCACAATGCTTGCCAACATCGACTTTCTTGGTTACATCGTGTGGGGTCGAGATGTAGCTTTCAAGGGTGGCAATCTCTTTAAGGATTGTTTCTTGGTACGCCTTGGTGGTCTCGTTCATATCGAGGAAGGTGACAATCTCTTGACCATCCACATTGTTGTACGTACATTTGCCGTTCTCATCGACAGCACCGTCATACACATACTCGCTGTTGAGTACTGCAAGATAGTAATTCACGTGGCGGTTGTCTCCCGCTTGACGGAGGGCGTGTTCGATGACGAACCTCTGGAAAGCAAGGTCGTGAGGATATTTGCCAATGTTGCTGTACCGATTGAGAAGAGAACTCTTCTTCTGTTCAAAATTCTCCGAAGCGGCGTCGGTCACGGTACTGGCAGCCGTGTTGAAGTGCCAAATGTTCCTGTCTTTGATGAATAGTGGATACAATGTGCCTCCACGATTTCCTTTCTTATCCGAGAAACACAGTCCTTTCTTGCAGCCATCATCACAAACCTTCAAGATGTACTTGCTGTTGGTGGTGGCCTTCACTTCAATGATGTTGATTCCTTGCTCGCTTTCGTTGTATATATCCACATAGCAGCGATACGTGTGGCCGTTATGTATGTACTCGAAGAGTTTCTGGTTTTGTACATTCCGAGAGTCTGCGATAAAAGTACCATGGAAATACCTTCTGGCGACCTTCAATGCCTCATCCTCCACCTGATTGTAGTAGGGCAGCAAGGCCTCAAGTTCCGGACGAGGGGTAGCGTCGTATTTTTCATCGTCTTCTTCTGGGAATCCGGTTGATGCCATGCTTTCCGACAACTCTTCCAGCATCTCCATGCGGTGTTCGCGTTCAATATCAATATCGTGTTTCCCCGATGGGTTGTGTTTCAACTCCATCGGGAAATACATCGGACAACGTGTCCAGTTAATGAATCTTGTTTTTGAGATGTACATTTGCTTGAATTTTAGTCTTCTTCCATTTTGGAAATATCCAAATTTTCATTCTTGTCTTCCCATTCCTTTTTGACTTTTCCTTGCATAAATAGAGATTCTGCTTCTTCCCTGGAGACAGCCTCAACAGAATAGAAAGAGGTGGTGGTTACGGCGTGCTCTATCTGGAAAGTTCTCTTGGCCGTATTCGTATCTTTCCGTGATGGACGGACTCCATCAACATTCAATAACGCTTTCAGTTTTTTATATGCAACATCTTCATTCCAAGGAGCGGGATACTCTGGGTAAAGCATATACTTATACTCCAAAGCAATATTGCTCTGTTTATCCAGCAGAAGAGATACATTTGCATAATTGGCTATCAAGCTCTGGTAGTCATCCTTGTGAAATTCGTAGAGATAAGCCCCGAAACCGTAGGCGGCAATTCTCCCTATGCAGCTTTGCTTTTTCTCGATAAAGTCTTTGGAGTATTCAAGAGCCTCCTTGGCCGTTGATGCTATCCTTGAATTGGATGAAGCCACACTGTCCAATACCACCAGACTGCCATATTCGGCCATTGGCTCTTCCATACATCTCAAAATGTCTTTGGCACCAACACCCACGTGATGATAGAATGAATGGAAATATTCGTGGAGCAGAACCTCACCCATCAGAAGCATCTTTTCGTCAAGTCCAATGGTAATAGATTCAATAACATCCACAAATAACGTAATGACACACTCATCGTCATCATAATAATACATACCTAGATAAGGCCTCGCATCTGTACTACCTAATGCCTTCTCCAGTTCTTTCTGCTGTCCTTTGCAGACATCAAGAAGTTCTTCCAGTTTCTTGTACTCCCTATGGGACTGGTCCAATCTTTCCTCTATACTTTTTATCAGGTTGTCCAGTTCCTCTATTTCCTTTTCCTGTTCGTCGTAGGGTGGAAATTCATGTCGGTCTATCCACCTTCCGCTGAGCACCAATCTAGTGTGTCGCTGAAGGTCATTAATTTTGAACGACAGGGACTTGTCAAGGAACAGTCGATGTTCGGCCAATCCCCGTAAAAAGTCCACTGCATCAGGTTCTAGTTCATTTTTAGGAGGACACTCTTCGTCGATGCTGTAACGAAAAACCTCATCCTCTTCTCTTGCCGTGTTGCCGAAATATTCGTCAGTTAAGGTCTTTAATACTCCCATAATGTATTATCCTCCTCTATTCGTCAGAAAACATAAAAAGCAGGAAAAATCTCTTTGGTGCCTTTTCGGGAACCTTGGCGCGCTCTATAAGCTCATTGTACACGGCGGACATTATTTCATTTTCCTCTG
This sequence comes from uncultured Bacteroidales bacterium, assembly GCA_900319865.1. Lineage (GTDB taxonomy): Bacteria > Bacteroidota > Bacteroidia > Bacteroidales > P3 > Colimorpha. Next base: position 82,553 of record ONQD01000003.1, read on the forward strand.
CCATTTTGCGGAGCGTAGACAAACGCATCTTGAAAAAGCTGGCGTTTTTAAGTTCAACGCACTTGAAATCAATGTTCCAATTATCGTCCAGTAAATATCTAAGATCGACTGTTTTGTTGTCGATTTGTAGTCCACTATGGTGAATTTGTCCATGGGTTATTGTGCCATCTGGATGTTCAAAGGCGGCATTGAATAAGTCGTTATAATCTAACCATTTTCCATTGCAATTTTCATATGCAATATCACGTTCAATCATAATTGCCACTTTCATCAGATGGACTTTGTCGCATCCATCAACACCTTCCGACCAATTTCCATCGGAGGTCCATACTTTAATAGTTGACATGGGTTTTTGATTTTGTTTTTTTATTCCAGTATCCTTCCATTTTCATCTATTTTTCTCCCATATTTATTTATTCTAAACTCTTCACCATTCTGTTTTACCTTGTATTCGCACTCCTTCCTTGTGACTTCTCCATCACGCGTGTATGTGATTACACACCGTATGATATTTCCCTCATATACAACTGGTATCTGCTCCACACCTTGTTTGTTTACAAGTCCCATAAATTTCCCAATCTTCACTTCACATAAACCGCTCTCGTCGAATTCGTGTCTACAATATATAGATTCATCGTATTTGATTTGAGTAATCTTATTGTTGTACGAATCAATTATTCCCCATTTATTATTCAGAAATGCTTTATAATATCGAGTATCATTTTGGGTATTACTATTGTCATACATTTCTTCGAAATCATCATATTCCACTGGTACTTGTTCCACACCTTGTTTGTTGATAAGTCCCCATTTATTTCCTATTCTCACCTTACACAAATCATTCATATCGAAACACTCTATCCCATCATATTTGAATTGAGTGATTGGGTTATTGTTCAAATCAAGTATAGCATATTTGCCATTCCTCCCTGCATTGTAGAATTCATCATTCATTCCAATATATTCATATTTTACTGGTACTTGCTCCTCTCCTTGTTTGTTTATGAGCCCACTACTGTTTCCTATTCTCACTTTATACAGATCATTGCTGTTGAACCACCCTATCTCATCATATTTCACTGGAACTTGTTCCTCTCCTTGTTTGTTCACAAGTCCCCAGCGATTATCCATCATTACTTCGCACAAGTCATTCTCGTCAAAATTTTTAATTTTATCGTATTGAAATGGGGTTATTGGTTTGAGTTTCGAATCAAGTATGCCCCATTTACCATCTCTTTTTAATTTAAAATAGCCTTCACCAAAACTTTCAATATCTTTATAATCCTCTTTTCTGACAAGAATTCCATTAATGGATGTCAGTTCCTTATGTTTCGGAGAAACGATTGTCGGAATATCGAGTTCAAGATCACGACAAAAACGGTCACAAATATAGTCTTTTCCAATATACAGATGTTCAATGTCGCTATTTAAACGATAATGTAGCAAGATACGCACCAATCCCGACAAATCGTGTCTGCTTCTCCAATTCCCATCAAGTCCTAATGTTTTCGTCGCATCATCCCAAAAGTAGGTTGGCGGAATATCATACACGGGAGTCCATTTTGCAACAAAAGGTTGGTCTTCCACATCCACGAAATCCCCCTCCTCTGGCATAGCGATGAGACCGTTCGAGAAATCTGGCAGCTGGTATTCGACGATAGGTATTTTATACTCTTCAAGATATGTTTTGAGCGATGTGTCTCCGCCCAAATACTGATCCATTATTTTTGCGCCATAGCCATAGCAACAGTTTTTATCGCTTACAGTGTTGTGCGCCCATTCATAGTAGGGACTGCTGGTCTCATGCAGATACAGCAGCATCCCATACTCGGCCAAAGGTTCTTCCACGAACATCGCGTATGGATATTTTTCGTGTCCGGGACGGTTGAAATAAGCATGCATAACCTCGTGTGCAAATGTCGAAACCAAGTATTCGTCCATCTTGCTTGCATCCGCTTTCGCCATTGCCTCTGGGAACAATTTGATGGCATTATTCTGACTGTCATATAGTCCGAGCAACCTCATTGATGAATGTGCTTCACGCTCTACTTTTAGTTTCCCGAGTTTTACCTCTATCTTCTGGCACTCTGCCCTTAAAGTATCATCCTCTTGAATCTTTTTGTAGAGTTGCTCATACATGCTTCTCCAATACTTTAGTGCCTTCTCGTAATAGTCGTCAACAGAGCGCATGGGCGTCCCTGGTTCAATGATAACATCGACTTTTAACCTTCTGACAATATCGTCAAGCGATATGAAGTCGCCAAGTGAATAAATTTTATTAGCATTCTCTCTCAGTAAGGATTTCTGTTTTGGCGTTAACAAGGCGTTTTGGTCTATAATATTCATAAGCTCTGTATATTTAAATTTGATTGTATTATTATTCTTCTATTATTATGTCAAACACGTTAAAGGCCGGATGATTCTTATACAAACCCTTTGTCCCTTTAGGCACATAGAGTCGGCGTTGTCTTTTATCATCTCCCTTAATATCATCAAAACAATCATCATCATCGCCAAACTTTACGCTATTAGGATTATTTATTTCGATATGTATATCTGTGAGGTTGTAACAACAGCAGAATGCATCAGTGTTTATATAAGTCACAGAGTTTGGAATATAAATTTTGCTAAGTTTACTTCCTATAAAAACTTCCCCTTCAATTCTGGATATGGAATTAGGAATCCGAAGACTATTAAGACCGCAACTATCGAATGCGTTAATACCAATTTCGCGTACCGAATCTGGAATTTTGAAATTACTAGGCAGATGCAAACAGAATTGGAATGCAGACTCCGCTATCTTGGTCACAGAGTTAGGAATTATTGTACCACAGCATCCGTCTATCAATGTGTTGGTGTTGGTTTCAATAATGGCGTTACAATCATTACGGCTGTCATAAACAGGGTTTTCCGGGTCTACTTTGATAGTGCTTGCACTTGTTATTATTGAACCACCTATCTTCATCACCGATTTGGGAATAACAATATTTCTAATATTTGGACATTCCCCAAATGCGTACTCGCCAATTTCATTCACCGATTCTGGAATAAATACATCATGGAGATTGGGACACTCCGTAAATGCGCAACTCCCTATCTTAGTAACTGTGTTGGGAATCAATATGACACCTACGGTTTCATCGCCCTGGAAAGCCCGATCCTCAATTTCTGATACACCACCAGGAATTCTTACCACAAAAGGAGCTTCTGCCTTGTCTCCATACATTTCGACAGCATCTTTTAATTCTTCTGTATTAGCAGCCCAGAATACAGGTTTACCACCATACAAATCAACTTCTACCACAGCTGTCCATAATTTGCTTTTCTCGGTCGGGAAATTATATGTAACATTTCTCAATATATTACTATGGTCCAAGGTATTAATGTAACCATTAAGTTCTCTCTCCAAATCCGAATGACTGGATTCGCTAAATATTTTTACTTGTTTCATATTTCATTGCGATTACCTGTACATCGTGAGGTTTTTGTTAATCATTCGTTAGACTCATTGATGCGGGGTGCCTCAAATCAACTGGTAGAATTCCTGCATCATCTGCTTGAACTCCATTCTGTTGTCGTCGTTCAAATCCTCGATGAGCTTCTTCACCTCTTTTTCCCAATCCAAATCTTTAAGCACCAGCAGAACGAATCCTCCGAAGTCAAGCTTCTCCTGTTTAACAAGTTGCTTCAGCTCCCAGCAGTGCTTAAAGAAGTTGATGTCGCATACGTTGATGACTAGCAATCCTTGTTTGGTCTTCTCGACTTCGGCAACAAGCTTGCTCCACAAGGCAGATTTATCGCCGAACGGCCAGGTACTGTCAATCGTTATATCGTTGACCTTCCCATTCCGCTTCAGCACATCATACTTTAGATGCTCCTTCGCAAAATTGGAGTCCAGGTGAATGCCATCATCGGTGACAATGATTCCCTTACGGGTTCCCGCTTGGCTCCACGGGGTAATACCCATAATAATGTCGTGTATTCTTGCCAAGTCACAAGAAACGTCAGCTTTATAGGCTTCTTTTTTATCAATCGAATCGCTCATGACCGTTTTTTAATTTATACTATGACTATGTTTTCTATATTCAGTTATTCCCTTGGTTCATACACTACATCGCATAAACAAGACTGCATGGTACCTACCCCGATTTGTCCAAACCTGCTTTTTCTGTACAAATTGAAAACCAATCTTTTCAACAAGCCAATAACTGGCGGTTTGGATTTGCAAAGATAATGAAAAAATGTGGTATTACCAAACTTTTTTTGAAATATCATGTCACTTATGGTTATCTGTGTTTTTGCACTTTCTCTATATGAACTTGTTATGCTGTCTGGCCGAGAACTCAAAAGGACTGTTACGGGCATAAAAAAAGAAGACCTTTTTGGTCTTCTATTTTTGGTGCCCGGAACAGGACTTGAACCTGCACTCCTTTCGGAACACGCACCTGAAACGTGCGCGTCTACCAATTCCGCCACCCGGGCATCTGGTAGAGTAGACTTGAACTTGCACCGCCCTACGGCGACTACCCCCTCAAAGTAGCGTGTCTACCAATTCCACCACCTGGGCTTGCTATCTCTCGAAAGCGGGTGCAAAAGTACTAACTTTTTTCGACATGGACAAATAAAAATAATATTTTTTTTGACATCATCCACCCAATAACCTGTTTCCCAATCAATAACAAAAGCAAAAAATATCATCTCCAACCGTCATTTCTCTACACAAAAACTCCTCTACACCCTCCTTCTCATGAGAATTTGCGGCCAAGAAATGCCATTCACCCACCATTATCGTATGTAAAATTCTCAAATTAAAAATATTACCCCAATATCTCCCCCATTCAACCCTCACAGAATAAAGCCAGACCGACTACTCAAATCATGTCGGTCCGGCGTATAATTCAAAGCATTACAGAGCAAAGGCCTACTCCTCGTCTTCCTCCTCTTCCACATCTTCCTCCTCCATGTCGGCGGGGTCGGAAGTGAACGACGAGAGGAACCTCTGTATCTCGCTGCGCGAATTGGTGAGCGAATAGCTGAATGCGTCGATGGTGCGCTTATCTTTCTTCATGCCCACCAGCTTGTCATTCCACTCGCCCACGCTCGACGAAATGCTGAGGTGCTGGCTCTTGTATTCGTAGCTGAAATAATACCAGTGGTCGTTTGCCACCTGCACATAAAGCACCAGATGCGTCTCCGATCCGCGCTTGAACAACTGTGCTTTCACCCTCACATTCACATGCAGCTGTTTTTTGCCCACATTGCAAATCGATGTGGTGCCCGTGGCCGTATATCCCAGCGTCGGGCTATACTCCCACCGCAGCCCCTCAAAGAGCATAGTGTTGTCGAGGAAGCCGTCCAACTTGTCGAAAGCGCCCGTGCTCAGATAGGTCTGGTAGGCCAGTTCGCCGTCGGGATCTCCCTTGTCGAACAGCAATGCACGGTCCAACAGCTCGTTGTCGCGGTCGGCAGGAGTGGGTCTCAAATCATCTTCTATCTGTTTGGCCATCTGTTCCAGCAATCCCTTATCGATGGGGAACGTAATGCCAAAGATAGTGTTCATCCGGAAGTCCTTCTCATTGTTCGGGTCATAGAACACCGTACCGTATGCATTGATTTTCACCTGTCCCTCGGGATTGCCGAAAGCAATGGGTCCCTCACCCTCCATTATGCACGATTCCGTGTTCATCGTCAAGTATCTATCCACAAACTCCTTGTCGTCCAGTTTCTCCTGCGACGTGATGGTATAAGTGCCTGCTGCGTCATCATAATGCAGTAAGCCGTACGAGCTTATCAAGTCGCTCCCTTCATCCTGCTTGGTCAGGAATCCGGATTTCGGTTTCAAGCCAGTCGATGCCATCCGGATCGAGGCACTGATGGGTTTACCCTGCCAGTCAACAGGATGCTCGGGCACTATGACGCGGATATCGGCGGGATCCAGATAATTGGCATAAGCCAACAGACCCAGATTGTCGACCGGCGCGCACTTATGCAGCAGCCGCACACCGCCGTCGAAGAACAGATAACGGTGCTGGGCATCGGCACGCACCTTGCCCGCAAATCCAAAGGCAGGCGACAGCGTGAACTGTGCCGAGTCGTCTATCTGTCCCATTGCCACACTCACTCCCTGCTCGTTCGGGGCAATCTCGGTCATCTGTATGGGCTGCTTCTTTTCGTCCATGCTCACATAGTCTATGGTTCCCTTGCCGCTATACTGCTTGCCGTTTTTCACAACAAGATTGCACTTATAGAAGAGGTGGAAAGCGCTGTCCACGGGGAAAAGCAGCTGCCCGTCCTCTATCATCGACATCATGCCTCCTTGCGAAATATGCAGCGAGTCGCCGCCGGGAGCAATCAATGCGTCGGCAATGGGCAAAGCATACACATTATGGTTCGACAGCTCAAGGTCGTCATATCGGTAGGCACTGTTGATGGCACAGAAGCGGATATTGGCCAACTTCGGGTCGGTACTCTCAAACCTGGCACCGGGCATCTGCTTCAACCGTCTGGCCCTTTCGCGCAGCGTGAGGCCCTCTATGCCGTCGGTGGTCATACTCTTGCTGTTGTCCAAAGCCATCCATTTCTCGTCCCAACGCCAGGTGTAGCGGTCCACCCACGCAGCATAGCCGAGGGCGGGCAACAAGATGCGTTGCAGCGAGTCGTTGGAAGTGAACTGACCCGAGTGGTCCTCATAGTCGATATGCGAACGCATATTCTCCGCCTGGAAGGCGATGTCGTTGTACTTGGTTGAGCGCAGGGTGAACTCCGTGCGGGCAGCGTCCATCTCCATCGTGCGCATCTGGAACAACTTCGATTTCAAAGTACCCTCATACAGGGTGGCTGTGCCATAACCCGTTGCCCCTTTGGGCTGCAGCGTGACACGTCCTGCCAACTGAGTGACATCGTGGTACATTTGGAACTGCGTGCCGTCTTTCAGCTGCGAAATTGTCATAGAATCCTTATACGGATACCAGCGTATCAAGGTGTGGCCGTTGCGGATGTCGGGGAAACCGTCCTCCTCGCGCACATAGAACGTATCGGTCAAAGCCATCATCGAGTCGGGCATGAACAGGTACTTGTCGGTCTGAGCCGTCGATGTGAGATAGTCCAGTGTTCCGCCACCGCGCAGTCCACGATAGCTCAGGTCTATCGTTTTGTGGTATGTTCCCTTGCCGCCATAGGCCGGATGTCCGCCTTCGGGGGTCTGGGTGATAAAGCCAAGCGAATAGTCGGGCTGCACCTTCAGTGGCTCCTCTATATCGGGGAAAATGCCTGCCGAGGTAAGCACACCCACAAATTCCAGGCTGTCGGTCTGGAAGTCGGTGAGCTGTTTTATCACAAACGGATGCAACGAGTAGTAGAACCGCTCGCGGTCGTACACCCCATTGAATATAAACGGTCTGTCGTAATACACATAACTCGGCTTCACACTGTTGAAGATTGGATATTCCTTATTCTTCTTCAAGCCGCAATGGTTGTCGGGCTTGTCAATCTGTATGTCGCCCACAAGGCTATACAGCGGCGTGCGCACCATCACCTGTTTCTTCGGGTCGGTGAAACTGGTCACATAGAACCTCATCGAGTCTATCTGGGGCAGGTCGAAACGGAACGCGTCATAGTAGAACGAAGCATCGGTAACATTCATCTCAAAACGTCCCACATTGATATGTCCCGAAAACAGGATGTCGCGGTTACGTTTCACCACAATGTCGCCCCCATAGGGCTTCACTACCACCAACTGGCTGTCGCTCACCACGAATTTCTTGATTCCGTGCACCCTCAGGTCAAGTGTCCCGAGGTCCAGCTCGGCGTTGTTCTCCTTGGTTTCCGACTGCAGCGTGAGGGCGTCGTAGTCATGTCCCTGCTGTTTCACTATGGCCTTGTAGAAACCTATCAGCTTGTCGTGCACATGGATGCGGCTTGTACCTTCGTCATACGACACCAAGCCGTGTTTCGACAACCCGTGCACCATAAGCTTGGTCTGCCCTTCGTCCATACGTATATAGTTCTGGAACGACACCAACGAGAAATCCTGTTTCATGTCGTGGTCTTTCATATAGCGGTACACCCTCACCACCGGACTGGTCTGCTCAATGCCCTGCACCTCGCGGTCCTTGTCCTGCGAGTAGAAGCGGTTCGACTCGAAAGTCACAAAGGTCTGCGTATTGGTCTGTGCCACCATATTGAACTCCACAATATCCTTATCTATCAGCCAATTGATATTTTCGCAATAGATATCCAGCTGGTGATAGCTGTCGGTATAGGGGCTATAGTAGTTTCGCTTGGGGTTGTTCAGCAGGTTCACCCGCTGGTCCTTCGTGGTGTAGCGTATCAGCACACCCGCATTGCTTATCGAGTCATCGCCTATATACATCTTCACATTGGCCCGCTCCGAAGTCAGCATGTGGGGCAAAATGGTGAACTTGGTCGAACTGGCCACCAAAAAGCGTTTCCCGTTCCTGTAAAACACCATGCGGGCCGGATTCTTCTCGTCGTTGGTCACAAACCGGGGCCCGTACATCATAAAGTTCCCTTCAAAATCAACTCCCGGCAGCACATCCTTCAGCTGGAAGTCCTTCTGATACGAACGGAACTTGGGAAAATTGTATTTATCCGGCTCTGTCTTTGTGGTCAACGACTCCTCCAGCGACCCCTTGATCGGGGTTTTGAAATAGCTGGTATGGATAAACGACACCGAGTCGGCCTTGAACTTGGGAAACTTCACTTCGGCCGAGTACACGTCCAAATCGGCGTGGCACACCGTGTTGGCCACCCCGCAGCGTTCCCATGTTATCCGTCCGCCCTTTCCTTCCCAAGTGTTGGTCATAAAGAAATATTCGCCCGTGGTGCCTATCAGTGTGTTCGCGTCGGCATTGTTGCCTGTGCCCGACTCATAGGTGAGGTTCACCGTCCCCTTGAACACCGTTTTCACATCGTTGCGCAGCGGCACAAACGAGAACACCGCCCCGCTCTCCACACGCCACACCGACGTGCGCGACTTATACAGCGTGCGGTCGGCCAGCAGGTCGGCGGTGTATTGTATAAACTCCACCATAGCCTTCTTCTTGCTGGTGATGGTCATTATGGCGTTCATCGCCTCAATCCATTCGTCGAAAACCGTTGCCGACACCTTGGCCCCGTTATAGGCCACCAAGGTCTGTGTCAGGTTGACATAGTCGGGCTGGGCCTCCAGCTTGGTCTTCCGGGCATTATTGTACAGCGCAACCACCTTTTCGCGGCGGTCGCGGGTCATCGCGTTATACGCACCCTCAAACTGCTGCACCACCTGTGCGTTGGCAGCCAGCTTATCCTCCGCCTTCATATTTCCGTTCAAAAAACGCAGCAACTGCGACGGCAGCGAGTCCGCCTCGAAAACCACCTTCGACTTCACGGGTCTTTGCTGGGCCTGCAGCCCGCCTCCCGCCAGCATCACGATGGCCAATAGTGAAAAAACAATACGTTTCATAGTATCATACTTTGTAATTGTTTTCTATAACGATACATGCCTTTTTTTATTGTCATCCGTCCTAAATTAATTCTTTCCCCGTTCCACGCAATAAATAGCATCCGCCCGCGTTACACTACAATAAACACCACACACACTTGCAACTGTCTGTCACCATATCACGCTGGCTGAAAGATATCCGTTTCTGGATACTCCTGTTTGCCTTGCTGCGTCTCTACGGCATCACAAACCCGCCCGTCGAGGTGGCTCACTCCTGGCGTCAAACCACTGTGGCCATGACCGCCCGCAACTTCCTCGAGGTCGACCCCAACATCCTCTACCCCCGCATCGACATCGGCGGCGACCTCTCGGGCATCACCGGCATGGAGTTCCCCCTGTTCAACTATCTCATCTTCCTCATGTGCCGCCTGTTCGGCTTCGCCCATTGGTACGGCCGGCTCATCAACCTCGTCGTCTCCTCGCTCGGGTGCTTTTTCTTCTACAAACTCCTGCGCCGCTTTTTCGCCCACCGCGTCGCCTTCTGCTCCACATTCATCCTCCTGGTATCCCTGTGGTTCTCCTATTCGCGCAAAATCATGCCCGACACCTTCTCCCTCTCGCTGGTCATCATGGGCATGTACTTCGGCATGCAATATCTCACCCGTCCGCGCCACTCCCTCCTCCCCCTCCTGCTCTATGCCCTCTTCTCCCTGGCGGGAGTGCTCTCCAAACTCCCCTCGGGCTATCTGCTCGTCCTCTTCGCCATACCCTTTTTCAGCCCCGCTGTCCACACTAAGCGCAAAGTCTGGTTCGCCGTCCTGTCGCTGCTCATTTGCATCCCCGTCGGCCTCTGGTATTTCTTCTGGGTGCCCCAACTGGTAAGCCGCTACGGCTTGGAGCATTTCTTTATGGGCAAAGGCATTGCAGAGGGCGCACGCGAGCTGGCCGCCAACCTGCCCCTCACCCTCAAACACTTCTACGACTACGCCCTCAAATACATAGGCTTCGCCCTCTTCGCGGCCGGCCTCATCTATGCCTTTTTGCGCAAAGAGTGGAAACTCCTGGCCGTCACAGGCCTCTCCCTGCTTGCCTTCGCCGCCGTCATGCTCAAAGCCGGCTGGACCTTCGCCCACCACGTCTACTACATCCTCCCATTCGTTCCCGTCATGTCGCTTGTGGCTGGCTTCGCTGTAGCTTCGGTACACAAAAAATGGCTCTTCACCCTCCTCCTTGCCGCCGTGGCACTCGAGAACATACTCAACCAGCACTCCGACTTCATCATCCGTCCCGACCGCCTGGCCATCGTGCAGCTGGAACAGGTGATGGACACCCTCTCGCAGCCCTCCGACCTCATAGTGGTCAACAGCGGCGAAGACCCCACACCCGTCTATTTCGCCCACCGCAAAGGCTGGGTGGCCTATAACAACCAGCTCGCCGACCCCGCCTACCTCCAGTCTCTCGCCAACCACGGATGCCGATACGTCATCATCCTCAAACAGGTCTTCGGCACCGACATCAGCCTCCCGCTCACTCCCCTCTTCTCCGACCCCAACTATACTGTCTATGCATTAAACACCCCGTAAAATGAACCTTTTTCTCGCACCCGACACCACATCCACCTTCGTCACCCTCAGCCCCGACGACTCGCGCCATTGCATCCGTGTGCTCCGCATGCAGGCAGGCGACTCCCTCGCCATCACCTCGGGCGACGGCACCCTGTGCCACGCCCGCATCATCAACCCCGACCCACGCGGCTGCGAAGTGGAAATCACACAACGCATCGAAAACTACTCCCCGCGCCCCTTCCACCTGCATCTGGCCGTAGCCCCCACTAAAAACACCGCCCGCATCGAATGGCTTCTGGAAAAAGCCGTCGAAATAGGCATCGACCGCTTCACCCCCATCGTGTGCGACCACTCCGAGCGCGCCACCCTCAACAACGAGCGGCTCCGCAAAATTGCCCTCAGCGCCATGAAACAGTCGCTCAAAGCCTCTCTCCCCACCATCGACCCCCCAACCCCCTTCGCCCAACTCGACAGCCTCGTTCTCCCCGGTTGCCAACGCTTTGTGTGCTACTGCTCGGGCAACGAACGCCACACCCTGCCCCAACTCTACCATCCCCACAACAACGCACTGGTACTCATAGGCCCCGAAGGCGACTTCAGCCCCAAAGAAATTACTACCGCCCTCGACCAAGGCTTCCAACCCGTATCGCTCGGCCCCTGCCGGCTCCGCACCGAAACCGCCGCCCTCTACGCCCTCACAGCCCTCAACCTTTTAAACGACACCCTATCATGAACCCACACAAATCCCTTCCCCGCCTCATCGCCCTGGCGCTATTCGCCCTCCTCATGCCCTCCCTCCACGCCCAGCCCCAACTGGCACTGCTCAAATATGGCGGCGGCGGCGACTGGTATGCCAACCCCACCTCGCTCACCAACCTCATTGCCTTCTGCAACGCCGACGCCAACATGAACCTCGTGCAACAATATGCAGTGGTCGACGTGGGCAGCTCCGAACTCTTCAACTACCCCTTCGTCCACATGACTGGTCACGGCAACGTGGTTTTCACCAACCAGGAGGTGCAGAACCTACGCAACTACCTTGTAGGCGGCGGTTTCCTCCACATCGACGACAACTACGGCCTCCGCGAATTCATCGTCCCCCAAATGAAACGGGTATTCCCCGAACTCGACTTTGTGGAACTTCCCTTCTCCCACCCCATCTATCACCAAAAATACCATTTCCCCAACGGCCTCCCAAAAATACACGAACACGACAACCTCCCCCCCAGAGGTTACGGACTCATATACGAAGGCCGGCTGGTATGCTTCTTCTCGTGGGAATGCGACCTCGGCGACGGCTGGGAGGACCCCGATGTGCACAACGACAGCCAACCCACCCGCCAAAAAGCCTTCCAAATGGGCGAGAATATCCTGCAATACGTCTTCTCATTCTAATCCACCCCGCCCCTCCCCCACTGCCCCCAAGCGCAATTCCCAAAACTACACCGGATCATCCTCGAGCCTACACCGAATTATACACATAAAAAATACACCCGCCCCGAGCAAAAACAATGACCGCGGCATCGATGTCCTGTTCTGACAAGCCAATCAGCGTAACCAGCAAAAATCTGTCAAGCGATTTCAGGAAAACACAGTCCAATTCAGGTCCGACCGCCCTTCGTTACTTCATTAGCCCTTCCCAAGCTCATACTAAGGTTGTCTTAACCTTGCAGGTGGACAAGTATTTGTTAAGTAATTAGAGATTTGTTAAAGGGGAACGGAGGCACAGTGGAAATAGTTGAAAGCTAATTGGAAACGGGATACGGGTAGAACGGTGAATGTGTCTGATATACTTTTAAGCCAAATCGGTCATTAGACTGACTTTTCAATCATTCTTGTCTATTTTAGGTCTGACGAGTATACTCTTTCTCAGTTATTCATGTCTCTTCTTCTCTTTTATTAATACATTCAACACACGACACTACATATTATGCATCAATTCACTAACTCAAGAAATGAGACAAATAAGGGATAAAGATAAAAAAAAATTAATTGTATAAAGAAAATTATTATATTTGCAGGGAGAATAAACCACAATAAAGAGTAACATTTTCTCAACAAATAAATAATAATCAACATATTGAAATAGAAATAGTATCAATTGCCGTTGCATCAAGAATGAAAAAGCAGTCACTTTACACCTAATCAACATAATAATTCAGTAATATGAAGAAGATAATTATAATTACACTGTGTTTAATCGCTGTTGGAATAGGGGAAGCGTACGCGCAGGGAAAAGTATGGGAGATGACCGGCGTGACGACCGACACTTCCATAGTTCGCAACTGGAACGGAGGCCAATACGTAGTCTACAATAGACAGAGTTCGGCTCGCGGCACATTTACATACCACGACAACGCATCGGGAACCGTTATGACCGACACTCTCCCTGCCGGTATGGTAATTAATGATTTCCGCATCATGAACGACACGATATTTGCAGGAGGGTATATGGAAGGAACTTATAATCAGGGGGTGTTGGTCTGTATGAACATTCATTCACTGATTAGCGGCTCGGGGAATTTATATCGGTTCATCTTACCGCCAAAATCCCTTTCTTTCAGTAATTGCAATATTGCCATTTACAGCAATCTTATTACTAGCATCAAGAGAATCGCATTGTTCCACGACGGCCGTTCTGTGAGGGTAGCCTTCGTGGCCGAAAACCAGATAGTGGAGATCGCCTCCATGGCTACCGTATACTACCGCACCGGATATGGCGATGCGGCATTCCTGACCGGAATATGGACCATGGGTCCTTACTACAACAAAGACGGGGTGGAGCTATATACCGACATAGCCGTTACCGAGGACAAGATAGTGATACCCGCCCGCACCAATGACTCGGCACGATTCAAATTCCAGGTGTTCGAAAAGGTGGCCAACTTCGCAACCCCTCCTCCTTCGAACTGGAGCGACCGCTTCGGCTTTACAGACCACGAGGTGACAGGCCGGGTGATGACTACCGGATTGACTGATAACCACGCTGCGATGGCATACCATTACAAGGGAGCCACAACCGAAGGCTGGGCAGTGAAGGTGTTCGATATGGGGGCATATCCTCCGGTTCTGATGCACAGCGTGGAAATACCGGAAAGCCCCGGAGCCCCTGCCGAGTGGGAAATGAACGACATCAGGTACAACCCGCTGGACAAAGAACTGATGATTCTGTGCGGAATGAAGATACCCTCAAACGGCACCACACAGGAGTACATTTTACGCCTCCCCATTGCGGGCATTGCTTCCGGAACCCTCCCGGTGAATTACCTGCCCCTCATGGAGAAAATGAAATCGCTGGACAACTTCGGCAACGGAGGTTTTATTGTTTCGGGCGGCAACGGGGCGAGTATTCTCGCGATACACAACGAGCAGTTCAACACACCGGGGCATTGCGGTGCAGAGTATTACACTAACAGTATCATGACAAAACCAAAAATGAACCTAAATAACAGACACCATTGCACTGTATTACACCTTTGCAATACCAGTTCTTTGCCCTTCATTTCATACGAACTGCCGATAGACTCTATTTGCAATGATTAATCTATAGGAGGATTTTTTATCATGAAAAAGGTTATCTTATTTCCATTTATAGTTGGCTTGTTTTTGTCAGTTTCGGGGCAATCCTATCAGAGAATTGACAGTGTAATGAAAACCCATATCCAGTTCGACTATCAGAGTTGGGTAGACACTGACAGCCATCACCCGCTCATTCTGGACAACGATCATTTAACATACTATATATCAGGTCCCATCCTGCCTGGGGATAACCATTTTAAATATTTTTCCGGCGACCTGGTTCAGTACAACTACATAGAGGGGGGAGCCGATATATACGGGCTGGCCGTTTGGGCAGTGAGCTCTATAACAGGATATGTTCAACAATTTCCTTTCTTTCCTATGGAATATCTCTATCTGTACGAAGCGGAGCCGGACACATTCATGCTAATGGAGCAGGTATGGTTTAATAATTTAGCACCCTGCGTTGATTACCAACCTGGGGAATTTCCCCTAAGATATAACATCCCATTGAATTGCAACAATCCATTCGAGGATCGTAGCGATTATAATTGGAATAGAAAATGGGAATTTTATTTCAACAAGCCGGTTCATGTTGAAGATTCGTTCTACGTTGGAGCTTCGGACGTGTCAATGTGGGATGGTTACTACCTAGATTATTCAGAGGAGCACCCAACCCTGCATCACCCCATGTATGGATGTTTCAAGATGAAGGAAACAGTCCCATATAATGGTATCGACTGCGACTGGCCCTCACCCATGAAAATAAAAGTGAGGTGGAGATCTGATCCACTGGGGCTTACCGATCCACCACTTGAATCTCTAGCCAATGATTCCGTATGGGGTCTGAGACATAACGTGTGGGTAAACAAAACAAATTATCACTTCTACATGATTTTACCCTTAATAATGGTCTATGACACTGTAACCATTCCCGATTTACACCCCTGCTACAAGGTGAGCCGGTTCTATATGATGAGCCACTTCGGCGACACCACCATTCTACGTTGGCAGGGCGACGGGGAACACAACGAATGGCAGATATCTTACGGACCTGCAGGCATGGACCCCGACAGCGGCAATTTCGTTACATGCCACGACACGCGATGGACACATGTAGACACGATTCACAATGGCGACACACTCACGGCATACGTGAGAACTGTTTGCCGAGAGATGGACACCCTACGATACAGCGATTGGAGCGACGGTGTGACATGGCACGGGCAGAATGTCGAAATTGTTGTGCCACAAGGTAATGCCAATGTAGACAGATTTATATTCCTGGCTCCTAACCCCGCAAGCGGTATTGTTTCGGTAATGTCGTCATATTCCGTCAAGAGTATTGAGGTTTATTCCGCACGAGGAGAGCTGATGATGCAATCCAACGGCAAGGCAACCGACAGATTCTCGGTGGAGGGATGGACTCCCGGCATATATGTGGTGCTGGTGGTGACAGAGGCCGGACACACTGCCAAAAAACTGATAGTGAAATAGAGCACACCCCCGAACGGGGGTGAAGCATCTAACTTATCATGCCTGTGGCCACAACAAGATGGGCATCGTTGTCGTAGATGGTGGCATACTGCCCGGCGGCAATGCCTTGAACCCGGGTGTCGGAAAGGATGGTGTAGCCATCGGGAGTACGGGACAGATGGCCCTGGATGAACTCGGGGGTATGGCGTATTTTGAATTTGACATCGACTGACTGACCATTATCAATCTGTTGCTGCCACAAGGGATAGGAGAGATAGTGGAATCCAGAAAGATTGATTCTGTTTCCATATTGGCTATCGGGGTCGTAGCCTTGCGAGACGTATAGCACGTTTTCCTGGATGTCCTTTTTGACCACAAACCAGGGGCCGCCACTTAAGAACAGACCCTTGCGCTGGCCAATGGTATGGAACCAGTAGCCACGGTGGGTGCCAAGAACGCGTCCGGTCTCCAATTCAACAATCTTACCTTCGCGCTCGCCAAGGTAGCGGCGGAGGAAGTCGTTGTAGTTGACTTTGCCAAGAAAACAGATGCCTTGCGAATCCTTACGGTCGGCACTGGGGAGATGAGCGGCATGGGCAATATCACGCACCTGGCTCTTCATCATGTGCCCGATGGGGAACATGAGTTTGCTAATCTGATTGTAGCTGAGTTGAGAGAGGAAGTCGGTTTGGTCTTTGACCGGGTCTTTGGCGGAAGCAAGAAAAGTGTAGGGCGACGGGGCATGGTCGGGGAGCGAGAGCGAGGGCAGGGAAAGCACGTCAGTGCAGGCATAGTGGCCTGTGGCAATGCGGTCGAAGTCCTTGCCGCACCGCTGTTCGAAGGCGCCAAACTTGATAAGCTTGTTGCACATGACATCGGGATTGGGGGTGAGACCTTTGCGGACAGAGTCGATGGTATAGGTTACAACGTTTTCCCAATACTCTTTGTGGAGATTGACTTCCTCGAAGCGCAGACCATACTTCCGGGCGAGGAATTGAGTGATTTCAATATCCTCTTCGGAAGGACAGTCGATGAATCCACGCATGGTTTCGGCAACATCGGAGAGAGGACCCGAAGGAGCCTTATCCTCTTCCATACCAATACGGATGTAGAAAAGGGTAGGTTCGAACCCCTGCTCTTTGAGCAGATGAACCACAACGGAGCTGTCTACACCTCCCGACACCAAAGCAGCTATATTCATAATGATTGCATTTTATTGGAGTAACGGCTGCGGACCCCTATTTATTGCACAGCGCGCAAAAAATTGACTATATGAGCGGGAATATAAAAGAAGACCTGTAGGCCGTCAACGCTTCAGCACAACGAGAACCACAGCAGAGAGGATAAGCAAAATGCCCACCGCGAGGGTGACGGTAAATTGCTCGGAGAAGACGAAGATGCCAATAAGGACGGCTGTGAGAGGCTCGAGGGCGCCCAGGATGGCGGTGGTGGTGCTGCCGACATATTTGGCAGCATAGACCATCAGCACCAACGCCATGATGGCCGGAACAATGGCCAACCAACCGACATAGAACCACCCAGTAAAGGTGTGGGGGACAGTAAGTGACTCACCAGACAAAAAAGTATAGGCAAGCATCCCAACCGCACAATAGAGGAGGACATAGAAATTGATTTTGAAAGAGGACATGACGAGATTAGCCCTGTTGACTACAATAATATACAGGGCATAGGACAACGCGGAAAGAAGCACCAGAATCACCCCGACAATGGGCAAAGTGGTGGTGCCGTCGCCCCAATAAAGAAGAGCCACCCCAATGAAGGAGAGCACTATGGAAAGGATGGTGACCCAATTGAGCTTTTCGTGGAAGAATACAGCCATGATAACGGCCGTCATGACAGGATAGGTGAAGAGTATTGTGGAGGCGACACCGGCATCCATGAGTCGGAAACTGAGGTAGAGTGTGAGCGAGGAGACAATGAAAAGCAACCCCAGAAGCGTTAGAGCGCCAAATTCTTTGGCACTGACACGCAGTGTTTCTACAGGTTTGCCGTTCCTCGGTATGGAGCGGAACAGCATGACCAACGCAATGATGCACCACGCCAAGCCGAAGCGAAAGAAGAGAACACTGCCGGTGGACATGCCTTCGGCATATAGTTTTAGCGCACCAAGGGGATTGGTACCATAGCATACAGCTGCCAAAATTCCACAAAGAATGCCTTTAAAACGTCTTGAGGCAGTAATAGGTTGGCTATTCATTGACTGAAAGAATAAAGTTATATCTGATTATTGTTTGGGAAAAGCACAAGAGGAACAAACCATGAGCGAAGTTAGAGCGAAGATAAACCTTGACCCCTGCAACCCACAAAAAGGAGTGTACAAAGGTCAAGGTTGAAATTAACCCAAGTATTAACATTATTAATCTGGCAAATCGAACAATGAGGTGTTTCGTTTCACTGAACCATCTGCCGAAAGAGTAGAAGATGAAGCTTCGGACTGGAGAGAATAGGGTTGGCTGTAGTCTATCTCGCCATTCTCATTAGGTTTGAATTCGGAGAGAATCTGAGAAGCATTGGCATTGTTGTGGAGCAATTCATTGAAAGCCTTGATGCGTTCCTGGCGTTCCATAGCAGCATAGTCTTGTCGATTGAGGAGAGGACTGCTGGGAAATCCATAGGAAGAAGGAGCAGTATGTTGGGCCGGCTGTTGAGGTTGCATACGGGAGCCAGGCTCAGAACCCACCGACTGGCCAATAGTTTCAATAGGCGGGACGGTCTGAGGTCTGGGCTGCGGAGTTTCGACAGTTACAGTTTCGCGTTGGGTGCTATTTACCAAATGAATACCATCGTCTTTCTCCACCGGGGCTTGACGTTGAGGTTTGGGAAGTTCCATATCCTCATCGAGGGGGATGATATTCTTCTTAGGCTCCTGTGCTTTCTCCTGTACCGGGTTAGGTTCGACAGGAGTTTCCTTTACGGGGAGAGAATCAACTACTGGAGGCTTAGAATCCATAGGGGGAACGGGGGTGTCGACAGGAGGAACCAAATCGGGTCCTTTCACCAGGGGCTGACCGGAATCACGTTTGGTTTCATTACCGTCGCTGCCCTGTGTGGAGTCAGGTTTCTTCTGTTCATATCCGGTAGCGATGAGGGTGACACGGACCTTCTCGCCCAAAGAATCGTCAAAACCGGCACCGAAGATAATGTTGGCTCCATTGCCACCAGTCTTGATAGTAACATAGTCAGTCATCTCGTTCATCTCGTCCATAGTAATCTCGTGTTCCTTGCTGGAAGAGAAATAGAGAAGTACGTTCTGGGCTCCAGAGATGTCGTTGTCGTTGAGGAGGACAGAGGTGGTAGCCTCTTCCACAGCCTGACGGGCACGGTTCTCACCTTCGCCTTCGCCAATGCCCATGAGGGCAGTGCCACTTTTCTCCATAACGGTATAGACATCACGGAAGTCGATATTGATATAGGCATTGAGGGTGATGATTTCGGCAATACCCTTCACTGCGGTGAGGAGCACATCATTGGCCATAGAGAAAGCATCGGTCATGACAAGATTGCCATAGGAACGGAGTTTCTCATTGCTGATAACCAAGATGGCATCGGCATATTTGCGCAATTCGGCAACGCCCTCGTCGGCTTGCTGGATGCGGCGATAGCCTTCGAAAAAGAATGGGGTGGTCACAACTGCCACAACCAAAATCTTACCGGGATCGTCATCATCGTCGGTCTCAAGTTTAATATCTTTGGCAATGCGGGCGATAACAGGAGCTGCACCGGTACCTGTTCCACCACCCATACCGGCAGTAAGGAAAATCATCTTGGTGTTGGAAGTAAAGAGAGCTTTAATCTCCTCTTCCTTCTCCTCGGCTGCTTTACGCGCTTTTGCGGGACGACCACCAACTCCCAGACCTTCGTGTCCAAGAACTAGCTGATTGGGAACAGGACTTCCTTTAAGGGCTTTCATATCGGTGTTGGTCACGATGAAATCAACTCCAGAAATGCCCTTGCGGAACATGTGGTTGACGGCATTGTTACCACCGCCTCCTACACCTATTACTTTGATGTACGAGGACTGGTTTAGCGGGGAATCGAAAGAAATATCAAAGCTATCGTGCATATCCAAAGGGGTATTGTTCAAATCGTCCATAGTTCAATATATTTATAATTTACTAATATCTTATGAGTTGCATTATTTACGGCAAAATCTTTTGAAATGTAAAAGTACTAATTTATTTCGTCATTACAATAGTTCACTGCAATTGTTTATCAACATGTTATGAACAGCCTATTCGTCCATGCCATCTTCGGTGAAGATACGGGTGATGAACTCGGTGATTTTCTTAGACAGATTTCCATCCTTGTTTTTGGCAGATTTGTTGTCCTCACCCTTTCCGGATTCGGGAGTCACCTCTTCGGGCTGGTTTGCAACCGGCTCTGTCTTGGCATCAGACTTGTCGGCGACAGTTGTGCCTTCGCGGTATAAAGCCTGCTCGGCGGCAACATATTCGGCATTCTGTTCCTCCAGCATACCATAGATGACCAGACCGATACCAGTGGCATACATAGGATGGCCGAGTTCTTCGAATAACTTCTTATCATCATCAACGATATGTTCGTTGGGGGAGCCCAGACGGGTGTCGATACCGATGGAGAACTCTGTAAACTCCTTCAGGTTCGTAAGCTTAGCCCCACCACCGGCAAGTACAATGCCAGCAATAAGTTGGTCTCTTAAACCAGAATTGGTTATTTCCAGATCAACCTGTTCGAGGATTTGCTGCATTCGGGCTTTAATAATATTGGCAAGCGACTTGACGGCAATCTCGCGGGGAGGTTGGTTGCGTATTCCGGGAATTGCAATGATGTCGTTGGCGCTAACCATGTTGGGAAGGCATGAGCCAAACTTCACCTTGAGACTCTCTGCCTGGTGCTTTAAAATCCTGCAACCTTCACGTATATCGTTGGTTATAACATTGCCGGCAAGAGCAAGCACGGAAGTATAACGGATGATACCATCCTGGAAGATAGCAATGTCGGTAGTGCCACCTCCAATATCGACCAATGCAACACCTGCGGCCTTGTCGCCCTCGTCAAGTACTGCATAGGCGGAAGCGATAGGTTCAAGCACCACACCTTTTACACGGAGGCCTGCTTCTTTCACAGAGTCACGAATATTGCGAATCTGTGCTGCGTTTCCTGTAACAACATGGAAATTGGCCACAAGACACTTTCCCGCCACACCTACGGGGTCAATATCAATATCCAGTTTATCGTTATCAACAATATAGGTCTGGGGGAACACATGGATTATCTCCTCTCCCGGTTCGAGCATAATGCGGTACTGGTCGTCAATAAGATGGTCAATATCCGATTGCTCAATCAGTGCGTGGTCTTCCGGAATCATGATACTGCCCTGATTGGGGCGACTCTTGATGTGCTGTCCGGCTATTCCCACATAGACCTCGGTGATATCCATCTTGGCCATGTCGGCTGCATCACCCACAGCCTTTCGGATAGAACTGGCAGTGCTTCGGATATTGCGCACCACACCGTTCTCAACACCCACAGACTCTGTTTTGCCGTAGCCTAAAATGCGTATTTTGCCGTTCTCAGACTGCTCGCCGACAAAACAAGCAATCTTGGTGGTACCTATGTCCAAACTACAAATAATGCGTTTACTCATAATATTAATCTTTTATTGTTTATTATTCTTAAATAATTGTCTTTTCCATTCATTATCAAAACAGGTCACCGGGTCTTATGGGTTTCTGCGCGTGCACACCACCTGTTTGCGGTACTTCACACTGACTTGAGAATATGCGTCCCACCCCACTAATGGCATTCCCTGAGAATAGAGTGCCAGCAGATTGCGGAATTTCTTATCCAAATCCGTTGGCTTACCTAGCTGGACCACATGGCTGCCCAACTTAGGTGTAAGATAGAAATCTCCTTTTTCCGAGCAGTATATTTGATCAAAGAGTGGAGAGATATCTTTATGCGTATCTAGATAGGATGCCAAGGTGTACAATTCCTCTTTCAGCTTGCCGCTATATGGGATAGCCCCGTTTGCAACAATAACATCGCTGTTGCCTACATTGCCCAAAGGCACTTCTGCACCTGTTTCATCGATATAGTATTGCCTTTCCGAGCTGCATACCCTGACAATGGGGCGACGTTGACGGGCATAAACCATCACCGACCCCCCTATTGTGGTGGAAGCATCACAATCAATAAGGAAGGGCGATGAAGCTGCAACACGCTTCACAGCTTGCAAATCAACATCCTTGACTTTCTGCCGACTGAGCGATGGCAGGCTGTCGGATACAAGCTTCACCACCTGTTCGGCTGTAACAAGCGTGTCGGCTCCGGGGTAATCAATGCTAACCTGCACACTACGGACTAGCGATCTGCCCCGCATCACATTGGCTACTACCACCAACACTACAAGCAGTATCAGCGCAAGGAATGTTATTATTTTGGCTTTCTTTTTCACTATTCTTTATTCAAACTGTCGATGTGTATCAAGATAATATGTCTAATTTCAAGCGTTCTTCTATCTGAGGCACGAGACGGTCGATATCGCCTGCTCCCATTGTCACCACAACATCGGGGCAAAGGGCAGGCAACAAGTCTAGCACCTGGGCTGGAGTACAAAGGTATTTCGAAGGATTGTTGATTTTATGAATCAACATAGAAGAGTTCACACCGGGGATGGGCATTTCGCGTGCCGGGTAAACCGGAAGGAGCACCACTTCGTCCAAAGTGGACAGTACCTCGGCAAACTGATCGGCAAAATCGCGGGTACGGGTATAGAGATGCGGTTGGAACACACCCACCACCCGTTTCCCCGGGTACAGGAAACGAATGCTTTGCAGACATGCTGCAATCTCTTGGGGATGGTGGGCATAGTCATCTATCATTACCAACTCCTTGGTCTTGATACGGTAGTCAAAACGCCGGCGCACCCCTGCATAGGTCTTGAGTCCGTGGCGCAACTGGAACTGGTCAAGCCCCAATGTCAATGCCACCGCCGAAGCGGCTACAGCATTTTCCACATTGTACAAACTGGCATTGGTAAGGCAGATGTCATAAAGCACACCCTGTGGAGTGCGGAGGTCAAAATAGATATCGCCGTTATACTGGCGGAGATTCCAGGGATAGTAGTCTGCTTCAATCCCCTGAGCCGTATAGGTAACCACCTTGCGGTCGGTGAGATGGGGCAGCCCCTGTTTTACCACAATAGTCCCCTCCGGGTCGGTTTGCGATACGAACTGGCCAAAAGCACTAATCAGATTGGCATGGGTGCCATAAGTGTCCAAGTGGTCAGCGTCCGTAGCCGTAACAACCGAAACATAGGGATGTAATTGCAAAAACGAGCGGTCAAACTCGTCTGCTTCCACAACCACACGGGGGCTGTTTGTGTTGACAAGAATATTTGAATTAAAGTTCTTTGCAATACCGCCCAGGAAAGCACTGCATCCCGTTTCGTCGTGACTCAGCAAATGAGCGGTAATGCTTGAAATGGAAGTCTTGCCGTGGGTGCCTGCCACAGCAATGGTTTGCATGCCTTCGGTAATATGTCCCAACACCTGCGAACGTTTCTGCATAGGCACTCCAAGCCGTTGCAAATATTGAAACAATGCAGTGCTTTCCGGCACCGCCGGAGTATAGATAACAAAATCGACATCGGCCGGAACCTTTGAAGGGTCGTCGTCGTATTGTACATCTATGCCTTCATTGCACAACTCCTGAGTGAGTGGTGATGGCGTGCGGTCATAGCCACACACTGTGTCGCCACGCTGATTCAAGTACCGCGCAATGGCACTCATGCCAATACCACCGATTCCAAGCATATAGTATTTCATTTTCCTGAAGAGTTTGAATGATTAGTATTATGCCGTTTCGAATCCAACAAACGGTATATTTCGTCCACTATACGGTCGGCCGCATGTGGAGACGCCAAATTACGTATCGACTGCGACATTGCATCGCAACGTTCCTTGTCAGAAATCAAAGCAAGAGCGGTGGGCAACCCCTCAGTGCCGCACTCACTGTCGCGTACCAAGATGGCAGCACCTTTCTCCGATAATGCCATAGCATTCTTTGTCTGATGGTCCTCGGCCACATTGGGTGAAGGAATCAACACAACTGGTTTGCCCACCAAGCACAGCTCGGAGATAGCTATAGCCCCGGCACGCGATATCACAGCATCGGCTGCAGCATAGGCCTTGTCCATATTGCCGATAAACTGATGCACCTTAACCCAATCCTGTACCCTGGCATCCTCCACAGCCTTGCATGCCTGGTCATACATTTGACGTCCAGTCTGCCAGATAATCTGAAGATTATTCTTCTTGAAGAAATCAAGATTATTCATTATCATAAGGTTAATGCTGCGCGCCCCCAGGCTACCTCCCACCGACAACAATACAGGCCGGTTGGCGTCAACCTGAAAGAATGCACAACCATCCTCATGACTAACATTCATTTGCTCTATATCTTTACGAACAGGATTACCCGTCTGTACAAGTTTATCGGAAGGGAAGAATCGTTCCATGCCTTCATATGCAACACATATCACATCAGCTTTAGATGACAAGCTCTTATTGGTTAGTCCTGCATACGAATTCTGTTCCTGCAACACAATAGGATAACCCAGTTGTGATGCCGCCTGCAAAGTGGGTTGACTAGCATAGCCCCCAACCCCTATCACTACATCAGGGTTGAAACTACGTATTATTTGCCGTGCCCGTCTCATACTGCGCAACACCTTGAACGGCAATAATAAGTTCTTACATATATTCGAAAGCGTAAGTTGTCGCTGCAGTCCAGCAATCGGCAACCCCTCAATAGGATAGCCCGCTGCCGGGACCTTCTCCATCTCCATTCGACCTTCCGCACCAATAAACAATATCTCGGCCTGAGGGTCTCGAGCCTTGATGGAATTAGCAATAGCTATAGCAGGAAACGTATGTCCTCCTGTACCTCCGCCGCTGATGATTGCTTTCATGATATTTCTATTTTATGTTTTTATTATATTGTATTACACTTACACTGCTGGTTGTGCCACAGTCTCAGCCTCTGAGGTTTCCAACGCCTCTTCCTCGGCAGCCTGCTTTTTCGCCAACCGC
The DNA here is from genome assembly GCA_900319865.1 of uncultured Bacteroidales bacterium. Classification (GTDB taxonomy): domain Bacteria; phylum Bacteroidota; class Bacteroidia; order Bacteroidales; family P3; genus Colimorpha. Next base: position 107,650 of record ONQD01000003.1, read on the forward strand.
TCACGCCTCTTGTTGTCGGCTGCAACCGACTGTATCAACCCCATGCCGACACCCAGAAACAGGAACGAAGAACCTCCGTGACTGATAAAAGGCAAAGTCTGTCCAGTTACCGGGAACACACCTGTTGCAACCAACATATTGATGATGGCCTGCAAGAGGATAAGCGTACCCATTCCGGCTACGAAAACACTGCCAAAAGTCCCAGGACAAGATGTAGCTATACGTATGCAGCGGAAATAAAACCATGCATATAATGCCAAAATAATCGTCGCTGCAAACGTCCCAGCTTCTTCTATGATGATTGCAAATATGAAGTCGTTATGTGCCTGGGTCATCAGTCGGCCATGAATAGTTGTACCTATCCCATTGCCGAATAAACCGCCACGCGCTATTGCCATTCTGGCCATATTCTCCTGCGACAATTCATCCGGATTAGGATGCAACCACGCTTGCAAACGGTGTCCCCATGTACCAGACCTCATAAAATCAATCTTATCACCCACAAGATAAAAAACACCCAATAAAGCAACCCCGCCAATCACACCATACACAAGCCACTTCCACCACATCTTTTTACTTACCCCTCCAAAATACAGGGTAATATAGCTTGCCATAACAACCAACATCGCTGTGGAAAGGTTGCCGGGTGCAATCAATAACGCTGTCCCAAAAATGGGAATCAATAACTCATAGAACGTCTTATTATCTTGCAGTGTCTCTTTTTTTGCTACTATCATTCGGGCAAGAAACAATATCAAGAAAACCTTTGCCATTTCCGATGGTTGGAAACTGAATATCGGCAAAGGAAGCCATCTGCGATCTGCAGTAAATAGTACCACAACCAAACAAACCAACGACAAATAGAAACAGAGAACTCCTAACTTCGTCAGTTTTCTGTAATTGACAAACGATATCACAATGGCACCCACAAAGCCCGTAAGCACGAAAACCGCATGTTTAATAAACATTTTCATTGGAGTGGTGTTGGGCAAACTCTCAGCCACCAAACCAATGGTGCTATAAACAGCAATCACCGATATCACACACAGCAGGAAGAAAACCACCCACAGCGATGTGTCACCACGCAGCTTTATTTGACTCCATTTCATTGCTTCTATACAACTTGTTATAATTATATTTCTAACCTATAATTCAATCACCTCACGGCTGAACATTCTACCAAGAACCTCTGTTGATTCGCCCACACGAGTGGCCGGCGAGAACAGTACCTGCACATTGTCCATGGCGCTGTAGCACGCACGGTTCACTGCCTCAGCAAGGTTATTCACCTCTATTATTTCGGGCACAACCCCTACAAACACACGACGCATATTTTCACCCGCCTTGCCTACACATATCATCATTCTGACCTTACGCAAGGCTATCTGACGCAACGGAGAATAATCAGCGGTCTCATCGCCTCCCATCACAATCCAAATCACCCCCCCGCGAGCATGATCCAATGCAAACCATGTGGCGTTCACATTCCGGGCAGCTGCATCGTTTACGAAATTCTTCTCATGTATATGAGCCACAAACTCCATGCGGTAAGGGGTATCTTCCAAACGTGCGAAACAAGCCCTAAGGCCACTGTCGCGCATTTGCCTCAGTTTGGCTGCCTCCACCGAGGCCAACCCTCCGTATATCCTACTGCGTCCTTGTTGTGCTAATAACTCTATACTCATAATTTGTTGTTTCTTTGTTGTTTTAGGATGTTTTAGTTTGTGGTGTCAATTAATTGTTACTAACGAACTATCTCAGTTTCAATGTCACGATGCTCACTATGGCCAGCAGTATGCCGATAATGGCAAAACGCTGCACTATCTTCGGTTCGGCAATGCCTTTCTTCTGATAGTGGTGATGTATAGGCGTCATAAGGAATGGCCTTTTGTCCACCGGAACCATCTGGTCTGGGGGCAAATGATGAGTGCGGCGGTAGTGTTTGCATCCCCATGTCTGTATAATCACCGAGAAATCCTCCATCACATACACTCCACACAGTATCGGCAGCAGAAGCTCTTTGCGTATAAGCAGAGCGAAAACAGCAATGATTCCGCCCAAAGCAAGTGAGCCCGTGTCGCCCATAAAGATTTCTGCCGGATAGCTGTTGAACCACAGAAATCCCAATGTCGCACCCACAAAGGCCGTGATGAACACTGTCAGCTCTCCAATATCGGCAAGGTAAACAATATTCAAATAATTAGCCATAATAATGTTACCCGAGAGCCATGCAAGTATGGCCAAGGAACCACCCGTAATGGATGCCGTGATGGTAGCCAATCCGTCAATGCCATCTGTCAAGTTCGAAGCATTCGACACAGCTGTGACCACAAAGATAGCCACCAACACATACACCAGCCATACCCAATTCTGGGTCCAGTCGCCCATCCAGCTAATAAGCCAGGCATAATCAAATTCATTGCCTTTCACAAATGGTATGGTGGTCTTTGACGAAGCGATATCAGGATGGAAAGACAACAGCAAACCCACACCCAGGCCCAGCATAACCTGGCCAAACACCTTGAATTTCCCCGGCATTCCCCGTTTGTCTTTTTTGAACACCTTGATGTAGTCGTCCACAAATCCTATGAATCCCAGCCATACAGTCGTCACAAGCATAGTCAACACATAGACATTGTCCAGTTTGGCAAACAGCAAGGTGGGCACTATGATTGCCGCAAGAATAAGGAGACCTCCCATAGTAGGGGTTCCCTCTTTCTCTTTCTGCCCTTCAAGACCCAGATTACGGACGGTCTCACCTATCGACTTGCGTCTGATATACTGTATGAACGGCTTGCCGCAGAACAACATAATCAGTAACGACACTATGGCTGCCATCGATGCCCGGAAGGTGATATACTGGAATACACCTGCTCCGGGAACGTCAAATGCACGGTCGAGCCAATCGAAAAGATAGTATAACATGTGTTGTCTATATTTTAATTGTTAGTCTTTAATTATTTATCATCTGTCTTGTCATCCAGCAACAGCTTTTCTAATTCCTCCCTGTCGTCAAAATGATGCTTAACTCCGTTAATGTCCTGATACTTCTCATGCCCTTTGCCGGCTACCAGAATAATGTCGCCCTCACGTGCCATCATCACAGCGGTTTTGATGGCTTGTCGGCGGTCAGTAATGCGCACTACCATGCTTTTCTCCTCCAAACTCAATCCCGACTCCATATCATCCAGTATGCTCTCCGGATTTTCGGTTCGCGGATTGTCGGAGGTCAGTATCAAACGGTCGCTCAAACGGCAGGCAATACTGGCCATCTCCGGACGTTTGGTCTTGTCCCGGTCACCACCGCATCCCACTACCGTATAGAGCATCTGGCTGTTCTTGCGGATATCGTTGATTGTGGATAGTACATTCTCCAACGCATCGGGTGTATGGGCATAGTCGACAATTGCCGTAATGCCCCGGCCGGATACATATTGGAACCTCCCCTCTGCAGACTGCAAAGTGCTTAGCAGCCGCAATGCTTCCGATTCTTCCACTCCGCACAACACCGCAGTGGCATATATTGCGGTAAGGTTATATGCATTGAAGCGACCCACCAAACGGGTCCACACTTCCTGTCCGTTCAATTCCAACAACAGCCCCTGGAAGGTATCTTCCACCACACGGCATCTGAAATCGGCCATCCGCTGAAGGCTGTATGTCTTCACATTGGCAGATGTATTCTGCACCATCACCATCCCGTTTCTGTCGTCGGCATTGGTGAGCGCAAAAGCACCCTTGGGAAGGTTGTCGAAAAACATCTTCTTTGCAGCAATATAGTTGGCCATTGTCTTGTGGAAATCAAGGTGGTCATGGGTAATATTGCTAAATATGCCCCCTGCAAACGTAAGACCCGCTATTCTGTGCTGTACAATGGCATGACTGCTCACCTCCATGAATGCATATTGACAACCACTATCCACCATCCGACGCAACAAGCTGTTCAACTGTAGCGCGTCGGGGGTAGTATGGGTTGAAGGTATCTCCTCTTCGTCCACCTTGTTGACAATGGTGCTGAGCAATCCAACATGGAACCCCTTTTCACGGAAAAGCCGGTGCAACAACGTCACAGTGGTGGTCTTACCATTGGTCCCTGTAATGCCTACAAGCTTCAACTGTCTCGACGGGTGTCCATAGTAGTTATCAGCCATAACACCAAGCGCAAAGTCGCTATTCTCAACCATCACAAATGCCACATCAACATATCTCTTTTCCAACCGATGCAACACTTCCTCGGGCTCATTAGCACTTTCGTCAATATGTGTCAAAGCATCCTTTTGGCACACAATGGCCACAGCACCCCGCTCCACGGCCTTGTCAATATATTGATGGCCGTCTACATGAGTGCCCACCTGTGCTACAAAGCAGCCACCCTCCCCTACCTCGCGCGAGTCGAAGTAGATGCCGTTCACCTCGGGATCAAGCGAGAGCGGCGCCAACGGGACTATTCCTTGTATTATGTCGGTCAGTTTCATTATAATGCTTTCTATATATTGCTGTTATTTCTCTATTAATTATTCACTCTGGTATGCGTTCAGTTACTGTGCGATAGTTTCAAAAACACCGTTTCACCTTTTTTTATCGGCTTGCGGGCTTCGGGCGACTGGCTCACCACTTTCCCTTGACCTACAAACCGGGTCTTCAACCCCATCTTGCGCAGCAACTCCATAGCGTCGCGCGCTGTCATACCCTTGCAGTTTGGCACTATTCCCACAGGTGCATTATAGCGCACATATTTTTCTTTCTCACTGTCAAATGCAATCCATTCCGAGCTTCTTGAACTATCGTCTACCACAAAAGGCATACCCAAGGTTTTGTATATCTTGGCCAACTGGTCTTGGCGTGCCTTGACAGCCATCGGGCGTGCGGTGCGTATCGAGTCCTGCAGATGCATTCCCGATAGTTCCCCGTCGAAAGCCACAACACAATCTGCTATCTTCTTAAATACCGGTGCTGCAGAAGTGCCACCCACCACTGAAGTGTGTTCTATCAACACCAAGCATGTATATTTGGGATTATCTGCCGGGAAGAAACCAACAAATGAAGAGTTCTTGTTTTTTTTATCCTTGATACCCACAGTTGTACCAGTCTTTCCCCCAATACCATAGCTGGTGCCACGTATAATGGTGCCTGTTCCATACTCAACCACACCCACCATCATTTCCCTCATCTGTTTGGCTATCTCTTCACTGCACACATGTTCTTTCAACACCACCGGTTGCACCTTCGAATGTCTTTTACCATCAATTATTTCACGGCAGAAAAGGGGCTTGACCATTTTACCCCCGTTGGCAAGGGCATTATAGAATGTGATAAGCTGTAACGGGGTCACCGTGGCCGAATACCCGTAACTGAGGTTGAGGAAATCTATATCCGAATTCAGTTTCACCACCCCTGTTCTCGGTTCCTGAACTGCTATGTCGGGTTCCAGTTTCTTGAATGGGAATATATCCATTATCCCTTTCTTCATGTCTTCACGGCGGTTGCGGTAATACTGCCATGCCAATTCACTCATGCCAACATTCGACGAGTGGGCCAGTACCCCAGGCAAGTTCATTGTATCGGTAATCTTGCCATGACCATCACTGATTTCACAGTGTCTGCCAAATTTCTTTTTGCCTCCTGCACACACCCGCTTGGATGTGTCAAGGGCAATCTTCTTATCGTTCAGCATGGAAGTCATAACAACCGTCTTGAATGTGGAACCCGGCTCATACCGGTCGCTGCATGCCACATTATTCCATAGCATTTCCTTCACCAGATTGTCGGTGTCTCTTTTCAGGTTGCTGCACGCCAGCACATATCCCGTCTCCACCTCCATCAGGATGGCACATCCTCTTTCACCGCCATATTCATTCATCGAACTACGCAAGGCGCTTTCAGCTATATCCTGATAACGGGTGTCGATTGTTGCAATAATGCTTTTCCCGTCTATCTTGCGCTGCACAAGGGTCGAATCCTCGCTGGGGGCTTCGCTCTCTTCCATATCCACCCATGTCCGCATCGTCAAACGGCGGCAAATATATTTCCCATCCTGGCCTCTCAGCACATCGTCGTAGTATCCTTCCAGGCCCGAATAGCCCGCATTGCCGTTGTCGTCTATGAAGTGGAGTCCTAAAGTGTTTTCGCCCAAATTGCCATATATGTGGGCACGCACATAGCGCGACACCTTGCCCGAGGCCGTCTTTGTGACCACATATCCTCCCCAACCGGGCATTTTCTTTATGGCATCCCATCGGGAGTAGGGCACATTGCGTGCCACATACAAACAACGTCCAGGCTTGCTTTTCTTATACTCTTTCATCACCCGGTCATAGAAATACCGCTCCGAACGCTGGGGGAAACATTCATGCAATATGCGACACACTTTGGGCAAATTGGCCTTAAAATTACGGTCTCGCTCCAAATATACTTCGTATTGTTTGGGATGTTTCTTGCCCTCTGCAGCCGTCATCTTGGGCCATCTGCCAAGATCCAGACACAAGTCACACACCGGCACCGTTGTTGCCAGCACCTTGTCGTCGGACGAGAATATGGTACCTCTACGGGCCTCTTCTGTCCGCTCTATCCGCTCACGACTCTCGGCCTTCTTCCGCCACATATCGCCATTCACCACCTGTGTCTTGAATATCGACACATACATGGCAACGCCACCCACCACTACCAGCAGCAGGTAGAACACCAGCATCTTGACGAACAAGGGTTTATTATAGTATTTCTTTTCCACTTTCAAACAATTATTGCGTTATCAACCAATGCATCATACCGTCAATCCACTATCAACTCATACGGAGGTCCAGCCGTGATTCCAACACCAGTTGAATCAAGCATCTCTGCTATCTGCGATATCTTCACTGTTTCCTGATAGCGTTTCTGCAAGTCGATACATGCTTCCCGCAAGCAGTTGATACGCTGCTGCACTTCCTGTTTCTCCGCAGTCAGCGTCTCCACCTTGTAGCGGTTATACACCAGCACAATGGCATAGACACAGATGAGCAATATAAGAGGCAATTGTTTCAGCACCAACCGACTCTGCAACACTTCACCTCCCAACAAACGAGGTAGCCATTTGCGCTTCTTGGGGCCACGGCTCTCCTTTGTCTGCTGAGGCATGCTCTGCTCTTGCTCCTGAGTATGTTCTTCTGTTTCTTGCATCGATTTGCTAATTATTTGTTATTCTGTATTTATTTCATGTTTCAACCATTGTGGCTATTCTAGAATCTGGCATCGGATTGAGATTTCACAAAAACAGCCCTACTCCATTCTATTCGGCACACCGTTCGGCCACTCTTAGCTTCGCACTCCGTGCGCGGTTGTTTTCTTGCAGTTCGGTTTCGGACGCTACCACGGCCTTGCGGGTTACCAACTTCAACGGAACTATCGGGTTCCCGTAAAAGTCTTTCTTCAGCTCCCCTTCGAAGTTTCCAGTCTTGAAGAAGTTCTTCACCAACCGGTCCTCCAGCGAATGATACGACATCACCACCAGTCTCCCTTGCGGCTCCAATATTTCCACTGCCTGCTGCAACATGGCCTTCAAGGCTTCCAGCTCTCCATTCACCTCTATCCTCAACGCCTGAAACAACATGGCCAAGTATTTGTTTTCCATCCCTCTGGGCAGATGGTGAGACACCGCCTCACGAAGATCGAATGTAGTGTCAATACTCTTTTCGGCACGATATCTCACAATGGCCTTTGCCATCTGATATGCATTGGGCAACTCCCCGTACATTCTCAATATTTTGGTCAACTCTGCTTCGTCCGCATTGTTTACCAAATCCCGAGCCGTCATCTCCTGTCGGCGGTCCATCCTCAAATCCAGCTCGCCGTTCTGCCTGGTGGAAAAGCCCCTTTCCGCCACATCAAACTGGTGCGACGACACACCCAGGTCCGCTATTATCCCGTTCACTCTCCTCACACCCCTCAACCGCAGGAAACTTTTCAGATAGCGGAAATTCTCATGTATCAACTCAAACCGGCTGTCCTCTATAGCATTCGCCATCGCATCGGCATCCTGATCAAAAGCATACAACCTGCCACATTCATTCAGCACTTCCATAATGGCACGAGAGTGGCCGCCACCCCCAAAGGTGACATCCACATATACCCCGTCAGGGCGTATGTTCAATCCCTCGATGCATTCATTCAGCATCACTGGCCGATGGTAGTTCATGCTTCCGTGCAAATCGTTTGTTAACAATTGATACTAGATCTTTCATCTCCTCCTCATTCATCTTGTCGTAAGCAGAACGTTCCCAGATTTCAATAAAGCTTCCGTTGGCTTGCAACACTATCTCCTTGGCGTCTCCAATGGTCGATTTTCGCTCTGGCGGTATCAACATCCTGTCGTTACTGTCCAGAGGTACCACATTGACGCGCGTCAATTGCCGCATAATACGGATGTCATCAGTGTTGCGTGGATTCAGCTCTTTTTTAAGTTCGTTCATCTCCTCCTGAAAACTGGATTCCGTCCATAGTTCTAAACACTCGCCTGTGAATTTCTGTCGGATTACAAACGTACAGTCGTTGCTCCCCAACTGCTTTTTGAAGGCAATTGGGAACTTGAAACGACCATTCGAATCAATCTTACAGTATTCTGTGCCAAGTATTAAGGACATAATTGTATTCTTCTTTTCAAGATGCGAATATACGAACTATTTTCCAATAATTGTTTTTTTTTGCCAAAAAAAGTTATTAACTTCCATTTTTTGATTACTCACTTATACGTAATGCCACAAAAAAAGTTTCGTTTTTCGACAAATATATGTTCATAAAAAATCTAAAGCCATCTTCCTCCACACATCAACCAGCACAGCAATATATAAACACAAACAACATATTGCCAACATTTTACACTCAAATCAATACCACACATACTTCATCCAACACTATTTCGATGCCCAAAACAACTTTCCTGAGGCAACCTTCTTCCAAAATCCCCCTCCCACACAAACCGTTATCCTCCAAACTCACCTCCACGATTCACCCCCTTGGCAATCCTTTTTTCCACAATTCATGGTTGATACAACTAAAAATGAAAAAAAATTCGTATATTTGCATGTCCAATACCTTCAGCCCGATTTCCCAATCAACTGATAAATTGGCAATTCCGTCGCAAGCGACAAACAATATTATAATGTAATTAATTTATATATTCATTAATACACACAATTTATCTATGAAAAAAATCTTTTTATCTTTGATTCTGACCATGCTGGTTTTGGCTCCCGCCTCCAGCCGTGCCGACGAAGGCATGTGGCTTCTCTCATTGATAGGCAAGAACTATGCCGACATGCAGAAAGCCGGTTTCAAACTCACCCCCGAAGACATCTATAGTATCAATCAGAACTGCATCAAGGACGCCATCGTAGGCCTTGGCAACGAAGGCAGACCCTTCTGGCATTTCTGCACAGGCGAAATCATCAGCAATCGCGGTCTCATCTCTACCAACCACCACTGCGGTTACGGCAAACTGCAGGAACACTCCACCGTTGAGCACGACTACCTGCGCGACGGTTTCTGGGCATACAACATGGCCCAGGAACTCCCCAACCCCGGCCTCACCGCCTCCATCCTGGTTCGTATGGAAGACGTTACCGGCCGGGTACTGGAATGCCTCAGCGACGAAATGAGCGAGTCCGACCGCGCCAAAGCCATCCGCAACGTCAGTGAACGCATCGCCCGCGAAGCCGTACAGGGAACCGACTACGACGCCACCGTCAAACCCATGTTCAACGGCAACCAATTCTTCCTCTTTGTCCACATCATCTACAAGGATGTCCGTCTCGTCGGCGCCCCCCCCTCGTCTATGGGCAAATTTGGCGGCGACACCGATAACTGGTCCTGGCCCCGCCACACCTGCGACTTCTCCATGTTCCGCATCTACACTGCCCCCGACGGCAAACCCGCTGCCTACGCGAAGGAGAATATCCCCCTCAAACCCAAGCACCACCTCCCCGTCAGCGCACGCGAACTGAAAGACGGCGACTTTGCTATGGTTCTCGGTTTCCCCGGCACCACCACCCATTTCCTCACATCCTATGGCCTAAAAGAAACCATGGAAGTGACCAACAAACTGCGCTACGAGCTCCGCACCGTCAAAATCAACATCCTACGCGAAGCCATGAACAGCGACCAGGCCATCAAAATCAAATACGCCTCCAAATACGCCAGCTGCTCCAACTATTGGAAATACAGCAACGAGCAGAACAAAGCCCTCACCGAACTCAACACTATGGCTCTCAAGAAAGAGATAGAAAAAGAATACTACGACTGGGCACTCGACAAAGACCCCAAATACCGCAATGCCCTCGGCCTGATTGAAAAAAGCTACGCCGACCGCCGCGAATTGCAGGAAGCCCTCGTCTACCTTGACGAAGGTCTTCTCGAAGGTCCCGAACTGCTCTACCAATCCACCCTCTTCGGCCGCAGCATCAAAGCCATCTGCTCCGAGACCAACCCCGACCAACGCGATGCAATGATTGCCGAACTCAAGAAAGAAGCCGAACAGTTCTACAAGGACTACGACCAAACCGTTGAACAAAACGTAATGGCCGCCATGATGGAATACACCTACCGCAACATCAACATCAACTACATCCCCGAATGCCTCAAAACCGCCGACCGTAAATATCACGGCGACTTCGCCTCGCTCGTAAACCATCTTTTCAGCAGATCCATCTTCGCCAACAAAGAGGCTTTCGACAAATTCATGGAGAACCCCAGCGAGAAACAACTCAACCGCGATGAAATATACAAATACGGCACTGAGATTCTCAACAAATACCGCGATATCTATCTCTCCATCCCCCAGGAGAACCGCGACAACCTCACCCGTGGCACCCGCGACTTCGTTGACGGCATCCTCCAAATCAACTCCGGCAAAAAACTCATGTGCCCCGATGCCAACAGCACCATCCGCCTCACCTACGGCAACGTCAAGGCCTACGACCCCCGCGACGGTGTCACCTACCACTACTACACCACCCTCGCCGGCGTGATGCAGAAAGAAGACCCCACCAACACTGAATTCATCGTTCCCCAGCGTCTCAAAGACCTCTACGCTGCACGTGACTTCGGCACCTACACCAACAGCCGCGGCGAACTGCCCACCTGCTTCATCACCAACAACGACATCACCGGCGGCAACAGCGGTTCGCCCGTGCTCGATGCCTACGGCAACCTCATCGGTCTTGCCTTCGACGGCAATAGTGAAGCCATGTCGGGCGACATCGATTTCGAGGAGAACCTACAACGCTGCATCTGCCTCGACTCCCGCTACATGCTCTTCGTCATCGACAAATACGCCAACGCTCAGAACCTTATCGACGAGATGGACATCGTCCGATAATCCCTCCCGGTCGACAACAAACACACACAGGAGAATGTCCCCCACAGGGGCATTCTCTTGTGTTTTAAAGACAGCATCTATAAATTAGTCCGTAAATCTTTCTGTTTAACTCAAATAGGTCATTAGGGTTTAACCCAAATCGGTCATTAGGGTTTAATGTCAACACCAATAGATGTCAACACTTTTTATCCCACATCCATCTCCCCATTTTACCTCATCCATCCTCCTTCCCGCTCCCTTTCCTCTTCACCACTTCATAACCCCTTAGTAAGCTTCTATTAACCTCTATACTGAAGAAGAATTAAAAATGGGTTGGAAGAATAGTGAACCGTAAGCGGAGTTTGAAAAAAAAGACACGGGAGACGGGGCAGCTGCGGATTGGATTTAAGTCGCGGAGGAAGCAACCGCAACTACTGCTGGAAGGGCTGGCGGGTGGTAATAGATCGGGATGAAAAGAGGCACGAAGCCAGGCATCAAACCGACCGCATCGCTTAGAGAGCAACCTACGTTATTGTCTGAAACACACCGGTAATGCAGATATACTGCGTTGGAATAGAGGAAGCAAAAAAGTGGTAGCATGAAAGCCGCAGCGCAATATGCCATCGCTGGTTTACACATTGGTATGAGTGCTGAAACTGTTTATTTACGAAGGATTTAACGCTGAATATCGGTTACCAGACCTGACCTACAAGTAAAAGAATTAACAGGTATAACTCAATAAAGCAAGCAATTATCAGCTATTAGTCACAAACAAGAGTTAACCTAAATGAGGAAATGACAGCAACACTCAAGGGCGATAAAGCAATCCGGGCCGCAGCTACGCTGCGGCCCGGATATTACTGTCTCTTCTCTGCAAAACGCTTAAAGAAGGCCTTTACCGGCTTTAAATTTAGCCGATTTCTTAGCTGCAATTTTAATTTTTGCACCCGTACGGGGATTGCGGCCAACGCGAGCAGGACGTTCGGTGACACCGAAAGTACCAAATCCTACGAGAGTTACCCGTCCACCTTTGGCAAGTTGCTCTTTCACTACGTCGACATAGGCATTCAAAGCTTTGCCTGCATCAACTTTGGTCATTCCTGCCTTTTCTGCCATAGCAGCAATCAGTTCGGTCTTGTTCATGATAATTTTTTTTAAGGGTTTATATTTAATTTTACATTTGCAAATGTATATCTTTTTTTTAATGTAAGTAACACTTTGAAAAAATAATTTGTGTTAAAAAATTTGCCGTAAAATTAAATTACTATTTTCCAATTACTTACATCATACCCACGGAGAAATTCTTGGACAGTAATTCTCTTCTTTCCGCTCATTTGCAGACTTAAAATATGAACAAAACCATCCCTCACGCCCACTTTTTTGACCGTTTTATTGTCGGTAATTAGTTGTCCAATGGTAGAGTTAGGTGATGGTTCGAAACTTACTTCATACACCTTAATGGTCTGGGTCATCTGCTTGGAGTCGACCACCTGCATGGTGGCGGCAGGATAGGGCGACAGGCCACGCACAAAATCCACAATGCGCTGACCGGGAAGATTCCAGTCTATGGCGCAGTCGGGTTTGAACAGTTTGGGTGCGGGACGAAGTTGTTCGCATGTGGGCTGGGGCTGGGGGTGCAAGGAGCCGTCGGCCAGACCGTCGAGTGTTTGGACAACCAGCCGACTGCCCATCTCAGCAAGGCGGTCGTGGAGGGTCTCTGCTGTGTCGTCGGGAGCAATGGGAGTGGATTGCTGCATAAGGATGGAGCCTTCGTCAATACGCTCGTTGAGGAGGAAGGTGGTGACACCTGTTTCCTTTTCGCCATTGATGATGGCCCAGTTGATCGGGGCTGCGCCGCGGTATTGGGGCAACAGCGAGGCGTGGAGGTTGAATGTGCCCATGGGAGGCATAGCCCAAACGCTCTGAGGCAACATCCTGAAGGCTACTACCACGAAGATGTCGGCCCCCCAGGCCTGCAATGCCGACTGGAAATCAGGGTCGCGCAACCGTTCGGGTTGGAGCAGGGGCAGGTTGTGCTGCAGGGCATATTGTTTGACGGGTGATGCTGTGACTTTGAGCCCTCGGCCAGTGGGACGGTCGGGCACTGTGACTACCCCCACCACCTTGTGGCCCGAGGCACAAATGGCATCAAGCGAGGCTACTGCAAAATCGGGCGTACCCATAAATACTATTTTCATAACGATGCGGTCTATTTCTTTCTAAATTGTATGAACGTTTGTAGAATTGTTGTTGGATGATTGTATCACTTAGTCCCGACAAGAAGGCTGTGCAAGCCGTCTATGGCGCGATAAAATGGCCATACCACTGACGGCTAACGCACGCGTAAGCGTGTGCCCGACTTGAACTTGCTGATATCGGGATTGAGCGCACGGAGCTTTTCGACTGTGGTATAATTGCGTTTGGCCATTTCCTCAAGCGTTTCACCCTTGCGCATAGTGGCATACACAGGCTTGTTTGACCTGGCTTTCCTGTCTGCCTCTTCTGGTACAATGCTCTTGTCTGCCTTGTAGACAAGGTCTTCGTGTTTGTTGGGTTTGCGGATGCCAAAATATGTTTTGTCGAGATAAAGTTTGCGTGTCCGGAGGGTGTAGTTCGAGAAGTCGAGAATCCATTCGGGGTCGAACGGCTCGTATTGGAACCGCACTTCGAAATGGAGGTGGGGACCTGTGGAACGGCCGGTGCTGCCGCCGAGTCCCACCACCTGCCCCGCAGCAACCACCTGAAGGGGTTTGACATTGATTCGCGAGAGATGGCCGTAAACTGTCTCAAGACCATTATAATGACGAATCACCACCAAATTGCCGTAAGCACCCATGGGCCGGGCAATGCGCACCACTCCGTTGAAGGCTGCATGGACCGGCTCGCCCATCCGAAGACGGATATCCACACCGCGGTGGGGGCGATTCCAACGCCAACCATAGGGCGAGGTGATGATGTTTTTCACGGGGAAACAGAACTTCTCGTTATCCTTTAGCAGCCGGATGGAGATTTCGTCGGGCAGTGAATCCATAGAGAGGTCGACCAAACGGACATGCGAACCCGAAAGGTTGCGCCCATACCACAAAGCCGATGGCGGTGGGAGGGTGGAGTTGTACATCACATCGATAAGCTCGTCGCCCGAAGCGAGCGCGGTGTCGATGGCATTGGGGTCGGGTTCGGGCTCGTGTATCTCGAGAGCCGGGCGGGGCTGCACAGTCTTGCCGTCTTTCTTGGCGGGTGTCTTGGACTGCATGGACTTGGCTTTTCCCTCGCGTATGCGGGCGTTGAGTATTGAGTCGAAATAGCTCTCTTTCTGTGGCTGCTGCGCGCTGAGAGCACCCGCCACAAGGATGAAGAGCAAGAGCATTTTGAGCTGCCGACGCAGCCTCCCTTCGGGAATGCCTAGCATATTGCGGTACTTGGCCACAGTACGACGGGCCACAGGGTAACCCTTCTCGGTCAAGATGTTGGCCAACGCCTCGTCGGAATAGGGTTTCTGTTTGTCCTCAGCGTCGACGGTCTCCTGCAACACACGGCGCACCGCTTCGGTGGCCACCTCCTCACCCTCGTTGTTCACTATGGCTTGCGAGAAGCAGTCCTTCAGCAGGAATGTGCCGTATTCCGTTTGTACGTATTTGCTGTTCACCACCCGCGAAACGGTAGAGATGTCATAACCTGTCTGTTCGGCCACATCTTTCTGCAAGAGAGGTTGCAGCGTAGAACTGTCGCCGGTAAGGAAAAAGCGGTATTGCCGTTTCAGTATGACCTGCATGACGCGCATCATGGTGACGTTGCGTTGTTGCAGCGTGTCAACAAGCATATTGGCACTGTCGGTGCGGCTCTGCAGAAACTCGATGGTCTCTTTCTCGCCAGCCGTGGGGCTCGAAACAGCAGCCAGCTGCTGGAGCATCTCCTGATAGTAGGAGTTGAGTTGCAGCTGCGGAAGATTGCGGTTGTTGAGGGTGAGATATAATTCCTCGTCGTGACGGGTGATAATGAAATCGGGCACAATGTAATGGTTGCGCGAGATATCGGAGTCGCCGCCACCGGGTTTGGGATTGAGCCTTCGAATCAAGGCCAACGCCGACTGCAGTTGCTGATTGTCGATTTGAAGGGTTTCGAGAATAAAGTCGTAGTTGTGATTGGCCACGCTGTCAAAGCACTCGTCCACAATACGTATGGCCACCGCGGCATCGGGATTGTTGTCCTCCATGCGGTGAAGTTGCAAGGAAAGACACTCTTGAAGGCTGCGTGCCCCCACTCCGGGTGGGTCCATCTGCTGAATGATGTGCAACACCTCCTCCACCTCGTCGGGATTGACCTCGAGGCCCTGCGTAAAAGCCAAGTCGTTGGCGATAAGGTCGACACTGCGGCCCACATAACCGGAATTGTTCAACGAGCCAATAATTTCCTGGGCTATGGCCTCCTGTCTGGGGGAAAGATGTTTCATGGTGAGCTGCTCGAACAGATTGTCGAAAAACGAGGGTTCGGCAACATAGACGGTTTCGCGCTGGTCAATATTCTTGTCGCGCTCCTGTCGCTCGCGATAGCTATAGTCGTCATCGTCGGTATCCACACTCACCAAGCTTTCATAGTCGTTATATCCGTCGTCATCACGTTCGGGGAGCGACTCCATAGCATTGTCCGACTCGGAAGAAATTTCAAGCACAGGATTCTTCTCCAGTTCTTCTTTCAGCCGTTGCTCCAACGAGGTGACGGGCAGTTGAATCATCTGCATCAACAGAAACTGCTGGGGGGAGAGTTTCTGTTTCATCTTCATAGATTGTCGTTGTCCGGCTTTCATAGTTGTAGGGGATTTAATATAGTTAACTCAACTTTAAGGAAAATATTATCCTGCAGAGTCAAAAAATTTATCTTGGAAATTGAGCAGATAAACACGCCTCGTGGCGCGGGTGACGGCGGTATAGAGCCAGCGGAGATATTCCTTGTCGACCATATTGTCGGTAACATACCCCTGATCAATGATTACAGTGGGCCATTGGCCGCCCTGGGTTTTGTGGCAAGTGAGGGCATAGGCAAATTTCACCTGCAGGGCATTGTAGTAGGGGTTCTCTTTCACCGCCCTCAGCCTGTCGGCGTGACGGGGCATATCGGCATAGTCCTCCATCACTGTTTCGAACAGCCGCTGCGACTCGTCGGAAGTAAGCGAGGGCGACTCACTGTGGAGCGTTTCCAAAAGCAGCTTGCAATCCTGGACGGGAGCATCAGGATAGTCCACAAATCGCAGTGTGGCGTCCACAAAATGGAATCCATACAACTCCTGATGGTTGCGCAAGCTCTGCACCTCCACTATGTCTCCATTGGCAATAAACCCGATATCGCTTTCAGGGTCAAGCCAGTAGTAGTTATTCTTCACCACCATCAGGTAGTCGCCCGCGTTGACCTCCTCCTCGCGGAACAACACACGGTTACGGATTTCCTGATTGAAGAGGTTGGCGCGTTTATTGCTCCGCGTGACCACAACCACCTGCTCTATCCCGGCCTCATCATATTCGCGGTTGAGCGTCTCCTCCAACTCGGCCCCACCAAGTCGTTGCACATCCCCACCCTCCGAAAGGTCGAACAGCGGCATTTCGGGAAAGTCGCCGTCGGCCAGCGTCGATATCTTCACACGCAGAAGCGTGGCATTGAGCAGAATGTCGGAGAGATGCTGTTGACGAACCACCTCGGTAAGTTCGTAGTGGTGGATTTTGAGGTGCGAAAACGCCCGAAGATATTCCAAATCGAGTGCCGGACTTTGGTCGGCACCAACCGGGGGCAGCTGGGCGGTGTCGCCTATTAGCATCAGGCGGCAATGGTTGCCCTCAGCCACATAGTCTATCAAATCTTCCAGCAAGTTGCGGCGTGCGTATCCGCCATCGTCGCCCAAGCCAATCATCGACGCCTCGTCAACAATAAACAACGTGTAGCTATGCTTGTTCAGCGCACGAGCCATGTGGATGTTTCCGCTGCTGTCGGTAACCGTTTGGTAAATCTTTTTGTGGATAGTATAGGCCGGCTGAGCCGAATAGCCCGCCAGCACCTTGGCCGCACGGCCGGTGGGAGCCAGCAGCATGGTCTTGATGCGCAGAGCTGGCGCCGACTGCACCAAAGCACTCACCAGCGAGGTCTTGCCCGTGCCGGCATAACCTTTCAACACAAACGCCGCCGCGGGGTCGGGGTCATAAAGAAACTGCACCATCTCCTCGCAAGCCGACAACTGGCCCGCGGTGGGTTGATGGGGGAAATGCGACAATATGAACCTGACTACTTTTTCCACTTGGCGGCAAACCTAATTGCAAAAAAGGAGGTCCGCCGTTTGGGCGAATCTCCTTATATTTGCTTGTTCCAAAAAATTACTCTGCCTCGGGGGTAGTGGCAACATCGGTGGCCATAGGAGCAGTGGCAGCGGGAACGGGAACTGCACTCTTGGCGGCGGAAGCGTCAACCTCTGTGTTCAGCGACGAATCCATTGCATGGCGAGGGATGGCGACAGTAGCAGCCAACGACAACACAACCAACGCAATGGCCAAGCCCCATGTAATCTTTTCGATAGTCTCTGTGGTTTTGCGGACACCCAATACCTGGTTAGGAGCCGAGAAGTTAGCAGCCAATCCGCCACCTTTCGAGTTCTGAACCAATACAACAAGTGCCAAAGCAATGCATACAAGCAGGATAAGGATAACAATAACTGTGTACATTGTGTGTTAATTATTTATTATTTGTTTATTTATCTTCATTCATTCGTGTCTTCAACGAGGCAATTCGAACTGCAAAAGTACTACTTTTTTCGGGATTATTGACTATTAATTTCTCATACATGCTCACCGCTTGGGCCAATTTGCCTTGACGTTCCAACACAAGTGCAAGAGTTTCAGACTCTAACAAATCGCTCGGACGAATACTTTTTTTAGCAAGATCCTGCACCGAAACCTCGTCATACTCCTCCATTTCAGGGGGCATACCACCCGAATTTTCCAAAAATTCGGACAAAATAACGCTCTTGGGGGCTGTTTTGAACGAAACCTCCTGATAGGCATTGATTTCCTTCAAAACATCGAAGTCCTCGGGAACATCCGGCTGCCGAACAGCGGCCGGCTCGGAAACGGGCTGTTCCAAGGGGGCTGAGGGTTCGCTGTAGGTTCGCTGTAGGTTCGCTGTAGGTTCGCTCTCCAACCGAAGGGAAGGCGAAGGCGGAACGGAGCTTGTGGGACGCTCCAGCAATTCGTGAAGGCGTTCCACATCGTTCATGTACAACTCCACCACCGGCAACAGTTGCTTCTGCCACAAAGCCACACCGCCGGCCTTGTCGGCCAGCAGCGACAGCACCTGCAGCGGGGCACTGAACGGAAAGCGTTCCCGCTCGCGGCGCAAATCCTCCCACTCCTCGGGGCTCAGCACCCCGGGACGCTCCATCAACTTGGCAAAGCCTGTTTTATCCATCTTCTGTAACTCATTGTCGGTTGGCCACTCCTTTCGGAATCACCCTCCGGATATGTATTTCTTTCCTTAATTAATAGACAATTATGATGCCTGTAACACCATAAATGCATTTGCAAAGGTACAGTTTTTTTTTGAACCAATAAAAAAAACAACATTTTTTTATCATCATCAAATTATTTTTCAGCAATTTAAAAAACAATGCAGAAGAAAAAATACATTTTTTTATTGTCAATTGAAAAAAAGTTCGTACTTTTGCAACTCCAAAAACGAAGAAAAAATGAAGAGAACATTTCAACCATCACGCAGAAAAAGAGCTAATAAGCACGGTTTTCGCCAGAGAATGTCCACCGCTAACGGTAGAAAAGTTTTGGCCGCACGCCGTAAAAAGGGCAGAAAAAAGCTGACTGTTTCCGACGAGAGATAATTTCTATCCGGAATCAATCCCCCAAGCATAGACTCTTTGCAAAGAGAAAAGAAGTATTGTATTCATCTGCAGTACTTCTTTTTTTTACCCTCTTTGCCATCCGTTCACCCAACAGAAAACCCACATGCGAAAGTCAAAAGAACAACCCATTCTGGAAAACATACCCATCACCGACATTGGTGCTGAGGGTAAAGCCATTGCACGCATCGACGGCATGATTCTCTTCGTCCCCTTCGTCGTACCCGGCGACGTTGTGGACGTGAAAATCATCAAGAAAAAGAAAAACTATGCCGAAGGCCGCGTTGTGGCCATAAAACAATTCTCCGACAAACGGGTGCCCCCACAGTGCCCCCATTTCGGCACTTGCGGAGGGTGCCGTTGGCAAAACCTCAACTATGCCGACCAACTTGCCGCCAAGCAGCAACAGGTGCGCGACAACCTCGAACGCCTGGGCCACATCGACTGCTCGGGCATGCAGCCCATCTGTGGCTCCGAAGAAATATACTACTATCGCAACAAATTGGAATTCACCTTCTCCACCAAAGCCTGGCACGACCTCCCACCCTCGCCCGACGCTCCTCCCGACCCCGGTGCGCTGGGCTTCCACATCCCCACCCTTTTCGACAAGGTTCTCAACATCGAGCACTGCATCCTTCAGCCTCAGCTGAGCAACCAGATACGCCTAGCCGCACGCGACTACGCTCTCGCCCACCAGCTCCCCTTCTACGACATCCGCAACCACACTGGCTGCCTGCGCAACCTCATCATTCGCAACACCAGCACCGGACAGTGGATGGTCATCCTCGTCATTGCCGAATACCATCCCGGCTGGGAAGGTCTCCTCGAACACCTCCGCGACAACTTCCCCCAAATCACATCTCTTCAATACATCTTCAACGACAAGTTCAACGACTCCTACGCCGACCTCCCGTCGGTCACCTTCGCCGGCCTGGACCACGTGGAGGAAATCATGCAAGGCTACAACGGCACCCCTCCCCTCCACTTCACCATTCGCCCGCAAACATTCTACCAAACCAACTCGCCTCAAGCCCAACGGCTCTACAGCTATGTGGCCGAATTCGCGCAAGTGGGTCCCGACGATGTGGTCTACGACCTCTACACCGGAACCGGCACCATCGCCCTCTTCCTGGCCCGCCAATGCAAACAAGTCATCGGTATCGAATACGTTGAAGACTCCATCGTGGCCGCCCGCGAAAACGCCGCTCACAACAACATCTCCAACACCCTCTTCTACGCCGGCGATATGGCCAAAGTGCTCACCCCCGAATTCATCGCCAGCCACCAGCGCCCCGACATCGTCGTCACCGACCCGCCACGCGCCGGCATGCACGAGAAAGTGGTAGAGCAACTCCTCAACATGCAACCCCGCAAAATCATTTACGTTAGCTGCAACCCCGCCACCCAGGCGCGCGACCTGCAAATGCTCTCCGCCCGCTACCGCGTGGGCCGCATCCAGCCCGTCGACATGTTCCCGCACACCCAGCACATCGAAAATATCGCCGAACTCATCCTCGTCTAACCCACCTCCCTCCCACCCTGCATCCACTATTTTACACTAATTATTGACTCTTTTTATAAAAAAAATATTCCATATCAAAAAAAAATGCTATCTTTGCATGTTGTACACTTGTCCCACCAGCATGAGTACATATTATTTAATACATTGGAAATAAATTAATAAAAAAAGATTAACTAATAATTTTCACACGATGAAAAAAGCATTATTAAGTTTGTTACTGGTCGCTGCTTTCATGCCTTTCGCCAAATCTCAGGACAACAGCCAGCGCACCATTTTGCCCATCAACGTCACTGCATGTCAAACCTACACATGGGATGTCAACCATGAAACATACTCATCCGACACTGTTGTGCTCTACGCATATAATGCCGATACCACGTATGTGCTCAATCTGACCATCAACATCCCCTTTATCTCCATCGAAACTATTCCCAGCAACCGTTGCTCCGCTACTTGGCGCGGTGAGACTTATACCACTAACGGAAGATATAGCGACACCATTTTTGCCGCCACCGGCTCCGGTCTCTGCGACAGCGTGTATATTGCCGACATCACCGTCTCGAATGTCGAGATTGACAATAACGATGTCGATGCTTGCGGCAGCTACACTTGGAACGGTGTCACCTACACCGCCTCCGGCATCTACGACGACACTACCCTCGTCGACAACTGCGCCCACGTTGACCGCCTCAACCTCAGCATCGTCAGCACTTTGAACTTCCACGAAAACGTTGAACACTGCGGTGACTACACTTGGTACGGCAGCACCTACACCACCTCCGGCACCTACACCCACACCACTTCCGACACCGCCAACACCTGCGACACTGTCCGCACACTCCACCTCAGCATCGTTGTCGACACCATCCCTCAAGTGACTGATGAAGGTTGCGCCAGACGCACTTGGCGCGGCGTTGAATACACCGCCTCCGGCATCTACAGCCAGTGCGACACCAACGCTACCACACACTGCGTCACCTACCGCTCCCTCAACCTCACCATCAATACTCCCGACACCACCTCGCTCGACACCATCCTGACCGGTTGCAACAGCGTGCTCTACAACTTCAGCTCCTTCAGCGGCACCACCATCAGAAGATTCACCGAATCCACCATTTTCGACACCATCATCGCCGACTACCGTCCCAACAAATGCCTCATCAATACCTACACCCTTGACATCACTATCCACAAATCCGGCCGCGACACCACCTACGTCAACGCCTGCGACAGCTTCTACTGGGATTTGAACCAGACCACCTACCACACCACCCCCACCACTGCCCCCGCCCAGTCATTTGCTACCGACACCTTCGGATGCGACAGCCTCATGACCCTCATCCTCGACATCAGAAAAGCTCCCGTAATCTCCGCCATCAATGGTGAATGGCACCTCGACGCTGGCGACACCGCAGTGCTCTATCCCACCTGCACCCCCAGCAACGCCACCTACAAATGGACCTACGGCAACCGCACCTTCAATGGCGACACCCTCCGCATACCCGGCGTTCAGGGCAACATCGATGTCCAACTCGAGGCCACCCTCACCCACACTCCCACTTTCGCCTGCCACGACACCAGCTGGATTACCATCGTCACCTTTGTCGGCATCAACGACGTCCAGGGCACCAACGTCTCCCTCTACCCCAACCCCACCTTTGGACAACTCAACATCGAGAGCGCCGAAGCAGTTAACGAAGTCACCATCTACAACGCTCTTGGCCAACAGGTAGCCACCCAGCGCAACCTCGGCACCAAAAACGTCATGAACCTCTCCAACCTCGCTAAAGGCACCTACACCATGCGCATCGCGCTCCAAAACGGCAACACCGTAACACGTAAATTCATCTTGACAAAATAAATGTACGCATCACTTACACCCATCACACAAGCGTTCGGCACACCGTGCCGGACGCTTTTTCTTAAAAAAGCGAACACAGTGAAACACCTACCCCTCCTCCTCGCCACCCTCCTGCTGGCCGTCTCCTGCAACCACAACAGCGGCCTCACCACCCTCAGCGGCAAAGCACAAGGCACCTTCTACACCATCATCTATTCCGACCCTCTTCACCGTAACCTCCAACCCTCCATCGACTCCCTCCTCGACCAATTCGACCTCACCGCCTCCCTATGGGTCGACAGCTCGCTCATACGCCGCATCAACAGCAACAGCGACACACTCATCTCCCCCCTCTTCTGCGACATCCTCAACAAATCGCAGCAAATCAACCTCTACACCCATGGCGCCTTCGACTGCCGCATCGGCTCGCTGGTCAACCTCTACGGCTTCGGCTTCAAAGAACGGGAAACCGTAACCCAAAGCCAAATCGACACATGCCTCTCCCTCCTCCGTCCCGACACCTACACCATCGACAGCACCTCCCTCAACGGCACCACACAATACATTCTGCACAAACACCCCCTCATCGAATTCGACCTCAACGCCATCGCACAAGGCTATGCCGTCGACCTCGTAGCCCAGATGCTCGACAATCGCGGCATCCACAACTACATGGTCGACATCGGAGGCGAAGTAATCACCCGCGGTCTCAAACCCAACAACCAAAAGTGGTCCATCGGCATAGAGCGCCCCTCCGAAAACAAATACAGCGAACAAACCATCGAAACCGTCATCCAGCTCACCGACCTCGCCGTTGTCACCTCCGGCAACTACCGCAAATACTACGAAAAAGACGGCACCCGCTACTCCCACACCATCGACCCCTCCACCGGCCGCCCCGTAACCCACAGCCTTCTCAGCGTCTCGGTAGTCAGCCGGCAATCATGGTATGCCGATGCTATGGCCACATCCTTCATGGTCATGGGCCTCGACAAATCACTCCAATTCATCCAAGACCACTCCGACAACCCAGACATTCAAGCCGTATTCTTCATCTACGACGACCACGGCACCTATAAAACACACGCCACCCCCGCATTCCAAAAACTCATTTCCAACCCACCAACAGAATAATCACATCAAATACCATTCCTATGAAATCAATGACCGGCTTTGCCAAACAACAAACCGAATACAACGGACACAAATACACCATTGAGATTAAAACCCTCAACAGCAAAACACTTGACCTCAACACCAAAATACCCGCCTCGCTCCACAACCGCGAACTCGAAATACGCACCATGCTCAACGCATTGGAACGCGGCAAAATCGACTTCATCATCACCGACGAGAACACCAGCACCAACATCCAGCTCAACCACGAACTTGTCCAATCGCGCTACCAGGAAATAACCGCCCTCGCCGACCAACTGCACTGCACACAGCATAACATACTCGACACCATACTCTCCATGAACGACGTGTGGAACTCCGGCGACCTCTCCGAAACCGACAACGACAGCTGGAACCACCTCTCACAGTCCATCACCGCCACCATTGCCGAAGTAGACCAATTCCGTCTGCACGAAGGCACCATTCTCAAGGACGACTTCGACAAACACGTAGACATCATTGAGCAAAAACTCAACCAAATACCCCAATACGAAGAAGAACGCATCACCACTGCCCGTGAACGCATTCAACGCTACTTCGCCGAATACGCAATCAAAGAAATAGACCAAAACCGTTTCGAACAGGAACTCATCTACTATCTCGAAAAATACGACATCACCGAAGAAAAAGTCCGCCTCGCCAAGCACATCAACTACTTCCGCCAAACCATGAACACCAACGAAAGCAACGGCAAGAAGCTGGCATTTGTGACACAGGAAATGGGCCGCGAAATCAACACTATCGGGTCGAAAGCCAACCACGTAGAGATACAGAAACTGGTGGTAGAAATGAAGGACGAACTCGAAAAAATAAAAGAACAACTCGGCAACATACTCTAACCCCTCCCGTTTCTGCCCCCAAACACGAACAGAACAAAGCAACTACACTACGGCCCATATAGAAAGCCAATCTCAACAGGATGCCCCGCAAACCAGCCAGGCATCCTGTTTGTTTATTCCCTTAACCTCCAAAATCCAACCCAACTCCACACCCCAATTCCAAAACCAACCATCGGCAACAAACGAGCAGATGACAATTTACCACCAAATCCACCCCCCTACACTACAACACAAATCCAATCAACCCGCCACAACGTCTCAGTAACCTGCCGCCATCCAAAAACCATCGACCCATAGTCCAACCAAATCGCAATCAAAAACCTTATCATTCCACCGTAAACACAATGCCGCTCCGCTATATAATAAGCTTATAAAAAGCTCATATTAAGCCGTTGTAAAGCTACAAGGTAAAGAAAAAATCAACAAGGAGTTATTATAGGCTGGAAGGGAAACGGACGCGAAAGGAAGAGGAAAGGATGAAACATGGAGAATTGAAAAAGAATAAAAAAGGGATGGAGGGAGTGGGATGTGGAGGATGTTAAGGATGTGGAAGATGTTAAGGATGTGGAAGATATTAAGAATGTGGATGATATTAAGGATGTGGAAGACATTAAGAATGTGGATGATAATGAGATAAAAAAGGACGGGATGCCGTGAAAGGCATCCCGTCCTTTTGATATAAGATGAATGTTATCTGTTAGAGAATACTCATCTTGAGGGTTGTCTGCTATTAGCGAACAATCAGTTTCTCGATTTTGCTGAACTGGTTGGTGGTGATGCGGACAAAGTAAGCACCCTTGGCGAGGTTGCTGAGGTTGATAACCGGAGCGCTCTCGGCATTGATGTTCTGGTTGTAAATCACGCGGCCGCTCATGTCGATGAGGGAGCAGTTTACCATTCCGCTAACACCGGAGATGTTGAGTTTCACCTGAGAGGTGGCGGGGTTGGGCTGGAGGTTCATGCGGACACTGGAGGCAACGGGATCGATGGAGCCGCTTTCCATGAAGATGAACTTGATGGTGTGGTCTTCGCTGACTTCAGCAAAGCTGCAGTAGTAGGTAACATCACCTTGGTCATCATAGTAAGTAACGATGTTGGGATTCTCGTCGCCGACAAAATGCACAACACCGTCAACAATGATTAGGGCCATATAACCAGTGTTAGCATGGGCAACGATGGTGGCAGTAGAACCCTGAGCGGGATTGATGGTGGTACCGCAAACTTCTTCATCACCGTAGGAAACAGATCCGATATCATCGTCCATTTCGCACTCAATGCTGATGTTGAAGCGGTTGATGGCCTGGGCGGGACCAACGAGGAGACGAATCATAGGATTGTATTCGAGGAAATCCCAAGTGAAACCACTGCCACGGTTGGGTCCACCATAGGAAGGATCGTTGAAGTAAATCTGATACTGGTTGGGTTCATAGTGGTGAGCATATTTGGCAGTAGCTTCGCTGTTGCGGAA
>ONQD01000030.1 GCA_900319865.1 uncultured Bacteroidales bacterium
AGACTGTCGCATGCAGTGATTTCGTCGGTGGCATAGCTGGAATGATACAACGTGAGGTGCAACGAAATCACACTGTCGCACCCGTCAGCATTGATTTCAAGATAGGTGGGTTCCTGGGTACTCTCGGTATAGGTCACCCCGTGCCACTCATAACTGTCGCATGCCACATGGTTTTCTACACTATAAGTATTCTGCAATATTGTAAGATGCAGTGTGTCAACCGACAGACAGACTGCATCTTCGTACACATAGGTATAATCACCCGTCTCTGTATATGTGTTACCATTCCATACATAGCTTTCGCAAGCCAACACGGACTCAGAGGTGAATTCGGGATGGGATATAGTGAGATGCAGCCTTATCACACTGTCGCACCCCACAGAATTAATCTCGAGATAGGTTGGCTCCTGAGTACTCTCAGTATATGTCACCCCGTGCCATTCATAACTGTCGCAAGCCTCCACCTCAACAACACTACTCGTATTGTTCAGAATGGTAAGGTGGAGTGTGTCGACAGCAGTGCATCCCTCATCTTCATAAACATAGGTATACACACCCGACTCTGTATATTGCTGCCCGTTCCACATATAGCTGCCGCAGGCAGCCACCGTCTCCGAATAGCCACCGTTGTTCAGATACAGATGCAAAGTGTCTGTACTGTTGCACCCATCCGCATCCACATAGTCATAGGTGTAGGTGCCGGCGGCAGTATACACCTGTCCGTTCCAGCTGTATTCTGAACAGGCCGCATGTGTCTCGCTGTTGTGTGTGCCATGCGAAATCGTCAGGTTCAACGACAGTATGCTGTCGCAACCCACCTCGTTCAAATCATAGTATCGTGGGGTGTCGGTTGACTCATAATAGGTGTTACCATTCCAGACAAGACTGTCGCATGCCGTGATTTCATCGGTAGCATAGCTGGAATGATACAACGTAAGGTGCAACGTTATCACACTGTCGCACCCCGCAGCATTGATTTCGAGATAGGTCGGCTCCTGGGTACTCTCGGTATAGGTCACCCCGTGCCACTCATATTGGTCGCAGGCCACTGCCTCGAATACAGCATTCGTGTTGTTCAAAATGGTAAGATGGAGTGTGTCGACTGTCGGGCAATCTTCTTCTTCATTGACATAAGTATAAACACCCGAGGCCGTATAGGTCTGCCCGTTCCAAGTGTAGCTCTCGCAAGCATCTACCGTCTCCGAGTAACCGCCGTTGTTCAATATTAGATGCAACGTGTCTGTGCTGTTGCACCCCGCTGCATTGACATAGTTATATGTATGGGTTCCGGCAGCGGTATACTGCTGCCCGTTCCAGCTATATTCCGAGCATGCCACCTGTGTCTCGCTGTTGTGGGTACTATTCAAAATAGTCAGGCTCAACGACAATATGCTGTCGCATCCCACCTCGTTCAAGTCATAGTATCGCGGCGTATCAGTTGACTCATAGTATGTGTTTCCGTTCCATACAAGACTGTCGCATGCAGTGATTTCGTCGGTGGCATAGCTGGAATGATACAGCATGAGATGCAACGCAATAACGCTGTCACACCCCACAGAATTGGTTTCAACAAATGTCGGCTCCAGCGTACTTTCCGTATAGGTAACTCCATGCCATTCATACATGTCGCACCCCACTGCCTGGAATACACTCCCAGAAGAATGACGCACAGTGAGCACCAATACATATTCTGTTACCTCATGGGTAGTCTCGTCCTCCACCGTGTCCCTATACATACCCGACTGAGTGAGAATTCGTCCACGCCACACCACACTGTCGCACACACTCATCTGTGTGGAGTCGGTATGGTCAACATCCAGCATTTGTACAACATTCACTTCTCCAATCTTGTTGCCAAATGCATGATTAACATAAGCCACATTGTTTGCTTTGAGATGCAAACCAGCCACAGTAAGCAGTAGAAAGAATGCCAAGCAGTATATTTTTCTCATATCACAAATATATATACATTATTAAGATATCATATCATACCCTTTCCGAATAACTATCACTCAACGGGTTACACAAGTACACCCATTGCATTAAGTCACGGAATAGAGTTTACAAAGATACAAAAAAAAAATTATTTATTCACTTTTTATGTCCAGACAATGCTCTATTCCCCATCAGCCATTGGTCTGAATAGTCTTTTCGAGAACCGTTTTCCAATGCATTTCATCCCACACAATTATTCACTTCTACTAAAAATTACAACATAACACACTACAAAACACCCATATATATCAAAACTATACCATGGGACGAAATTCCAGCCACCCCTTGTGTTTAATCCCGCCTCCCCGATTGCTGTGCGGTACAAGGTAATCCCCTTCCTCGTCGCCCCATCCGGCCTCATTCCCCTTCCCGTTCCACTCCGTTCAGCATTCGCTTGCTGTTGAGCTTCTATCCACCTCTTAGAAAGTTGTTCTTAACCGTAGAGTTTAAAAGCAATTTGATAAATAATCATTACAGAATTATGGGGAAACGAAGTCGGAGGTAGGATGACGAAAACTCGAATTGGCGGCGGATATAAGGAAGATTGGCGGAGTGTCGGCACAGCAGGAGTGATAAAAAAGGTCGGCAGGATGGTTGGAAAAGCAATGATATTAAAGCGTTGGCCAGCCAATCCGCCCCATGACGGAAAACGAAAAATAGAAAAAAGTGAAAAAACAGAAGTCTCGGTCAACTTTTTTTTGTATCTTTGCATATTGAATTATAATAACACAATATCATATAATTAATTATGGATACAACAAATAACCATTCGAAGGAGCAGAAACCGCTGGGTTTCGGCAAGACAATGTTAGCTTCGGCCGTAGGTTTCATCATTGGAATCATGGCCTTGAACATTATTTCGTTCATCTTTATCATTGGAATGCTGGCATCGGCTCTCAGCAGCAGTATGGACGACAGCACACCCATCACGGGCAACCAGCTGGCCGTAGAGCTGAATGTGAGCGGGGCCGTATCGGAGGCCGAACCCAACGAGCTGATGGCTCTTTTTGGCAATGAGGCTACATGCAGCTTGACACAAATGCTGTGCGCTATCGACAACGCCGCCACCGACAAGAGGGTGAAAGCGCTATACCTCCACTTTGGAGCGAGCGACCTCAGTTGGGCACAGGCCGAAGAGTTGAAGGACGCCCTAAAGGCGTTCCGTGCCCAGTGCGACAAGCCCATCATCGCTTACGGCGAGTCGCTGACCCAGCCCGAATACTATCTGGCTACCGCTGCCGACAAGATTGCCGTACACCCTTCGGGTCTGGTGGAATTCAAAGGATTGGGTGCAGAATACATCTTCTACAAAGGTTTGCTCGACAAGCTGGGCGTACACATGGAATTGATTCGCCCCACATCGTGCGCCTACAAGAGCGCAGGTGAGGTATACACACGCACCGACATGAGCGATGCCAACCGCGAACAGGTGCGCTCGTATATCAACAGCACTTGGCAATATGTGTCGCAAAACATTGCCGCAAGCCGCAATATGACTGTGGAACAGATAAACGCTATCGCTGACAATCTTACTGGTTTCCTGGCCGACGACGCCATGAAATCCGGACTGGTGGACACTTTGTGTTTTGCACAGGACATCAAGAACACTTTCCGCGACCGCTATGAGGTGAAGAAGATTGTGACCGCCAAACGTTATGCAATGGATGTGAAGAAGAAAGATACCGACAGCCGCATCGCGGTGATTTACGCCGAAGGCCAGGTAGTGCCCGGAAAGAACACCAACGGAAACACCGCCGTATATGGCGACGATATAGTGAAAGCCCTAAACGATGCAGCCAAGGATAAAAAGGTGAAAGCTATTGTGCTGCGCGTCAATTCTCCGGGAGGTGCTGTGACCGCTTCCGAAGACATGACCCACGCTGTGATTGAGGCCAAGAAGGTGAAACCCGTCATCGTGTCGATGAGCGCCTTGGCCGCAAGTGCCGGATATGAGATTTCCTGTTTCGGCACCAAGATTGTGGCCCAACCCACCACCATCACCGGAAGCATCGGCGTGTTTGCCACTCTGCCCGAGGTGGGACAACTGCTGCGCAATAAACTGGGCATCACCACCGACACCGTGATGACCAACAAGAACAGTACAGGCCTCACATTGATGCGTCCCCTCTCAGCCGACGCCCGCGCCATGATGCAAAAGAATGTGGAGGATTTCTATATCACTTTCACCCAGCGTGTGGCCGATGGTCGCGGACTGACCCGCGAATATGTCGACAGCATTGGCCGCGGACGGGTATGGACCGGACTTCAGGCCAAGGAGCTGGGTCTGGTGGACACCCTCGGCGGTTTGACGCTGGCGCTGCACATTGCAGCCGAAGAGGCCGGTGTGGACTACAGCAAATGCAGCCTGAAGACCTTCCCGGAAAAGAAAAGCATGTGGGAACTGCTGATGAACCGGGTGAACGCCGACGAGGAAGAGGAGCTGAAAGCCCGCCTCAACGCCATTGTGCCTTTCTACGACGAACTGGTGATGTGGTCGAATATGGAACCCCTGCAAGCCCGTCTGCCTTTCGCCATTAGGCTCGACTGACACGCTGCTACCATCGGGCAGCGGAGCATCGCGGCAACGCCCACCGCTCCCCTGCCCTTTGTTTAACTCATTAACGAAGCAAGGAAAAAGAGCATGATTGTATGCATTGCCGAAAAACCGTCGGTGGCTCGCGACATTGCCCGCATCTTGGGGGCTAAGGTGAGCCACGATGGCTATATGGAAGGGAACGGCTACCAGGTTACCTGGACCTACGGGCATCTGTGTACGCTGAAGGAGCCACACGACTACACCCTTTGGTGGAAGTCGTGGGACCTCGACACCCTACCCATCATTCCCGAGCGGTTCGGCATCAAATTGATAGAGAACGAGGGCTACATCAAGCAGTTCAACACTATAAAACGATTGATGCAAGCCGCCGACGGCATCGTGAACTGCGGCGATGCGGGACAGGAGGGCGAACTGATACAACGGTGGGTGATGCAACGCGCACAGCCCCACTGCCCTGTGCAACGGTTGTGGATTTCGTCGATGACCGACGAAGCCATCAAGGAGGGATTCGCCAACCTGAAACCACAAGACGACTACCAGTCGCTCTACGAGGCTGGCCTATGCCGCGCCATCGGCGACTGGCTGCTCGGCATGAACGCCACACGGCTCTATACCTTGAAATACCGACAGGCGCAACGGCAGGTGTTCTCCATCGGCCGCGTGCAGACCCCTACGCTGGCCATGATTGTGAAAAGGCAAATGGAAATCGCCAACTTCAAACCGGAACAGTACTGGGTGCTATCCACCATCTACCGCGATACCCTTTTTACCCTGAAACAGTCTGAGAAAGAAAACGACGACGAAGGGAACAAGAGCCAGCGCGGACGCATCACCAACGAGGCCGAAGGCCGGAAGGCCCTGGAAAGCATTCAGAACCGCGACTTCGAGGTGACCGGCGTGACCCAAAAGGCTGGCACCGAGGCCCCGCCACGACTGTTCGACCTCACCAGCCTCCAGGTGGAATGCAACAAGAAATATTCCTTCTCGGCCGACGAGACTTTGAAATATATTCAAAGCCTGTACGAAAAGAAATTCACCACCTACCCGCGTGTGGACACCACTTATCTGAGCGACGACATCTACCCCAAGTGCCCCACTATTCTGCAGGGACTTACTCCCTACATGCCACTTATCCAACCCCTCATGGGCACCAAACTGAAAAAGAGCAAGAAGGTGTTCGACACTTCGAAAGTGACCGACCACCACGCTATTATACCTACAGGCGTCAATCCCGCCAACGGCGACATGACCCTGAACGAGAAAAAGGTGTTCGACCTGATTGCGCGCCGCTTTATTGCGGTGTTCTATCCCGACTGCAAATTCGCCACCACCACCGTCAACGGGAAGGTGGAGACCGAAGAGTCCCTCGACAACGGCAAAACCAAGAAAGGCAAATTGGAGTTCAAGGCCAGCGGCAAGCAGATTTTGGAACAAGGATGGCGCGACGTGTTTGCCTGGGGACATAAAAACCGGGAGACCATAAGCGATGATGAAACCAAGGCCGAGGACGAGGAAAAGACACTGCCCAACTTCCAGAAAGGGGAACACGGACCACACACACCCACCCTCACCGAGAAATGGACCCAACCCCCAAAGCCCTACACCGAGGCCACTCTGCTGCGGGCTATGGAAACCGCCGGGAAGACAGTGACCGACGAGGAATTGCGCGACGCCATGAAAGAGAACGGCATAGGTCGTCCGTCTACACGTGCATCCATTATCGAGACTCTGTTTAAGCGCAACTATATCAAGAAAGAACGCAAGTCGCTGATTGCCACTCCCACAGGCATTGAACTGATAAACCTCATACACAACGACCTGCTCAAAAGTGCCGAACTGACCGGACAGTGGGAAAAAAAGCTGCGCGAGATAGAGACCCACAAATACAACGCACAACAATTCATCTACGAACTGAAAATGATGGTGTGGCAACTGGTACAACAGGTTAAGGCCGAACCCCGTGCCCCGCAACCCGCACAGCCCACGCCCGATGCAGCCACCCCTAACAACAACAGTACAGCATGAGATATTTCATACATTTGGCATACCACGGAGGAAACTATTGCGGTTGGCAAACCCAACCCGGACTACCTACGGTGCAACTCACGCTGGAACAGGCACTCTCCACACTTCTGCGGCAACCCATTGCCATTGTGGGTTGTGGCCGGACCGACACTGGAGTGCATGCCAGCGACTTCTATGCCCATTTCAACGTGGAAGACGAAAGCATCGGCAAGGGGGCGATGGAGAATCTGGTGTTCAAACTGAACAGCTTCCTGCCAGCCGATATTGCCATTTTCGACATCTTCCCTGTGAAGGAGAACGCACACGCCCGGTTCGACGCCACTGCCCGAACCTACCAATACCACGTAAGCAACCGCCGCCTGCCTTTTAAACAAGGATTGTACAGCCGCATCTACTTCCAACCCGACATCGAACTGATGAACCAGGGAGCCAAAATCCTCATGGAATACGAGGATTTCGCAAGCTTTGCCAAACTGCACACCCAGGTTAAGACCAACATCTGCCACCTTTCCTTTGCAGGATGGGAGGACTGCGGCGACGAGTGGGTGTTCACTATTCGGAGCAACCGCTTTCTGAGGAATATGGTACGCTCGGTGACAGGCACTCTGCTCGACATGGGCAGAGGGAAACTGTCGGCTGACGGTCTGCGCCGCATCATCGAAAAAAAAGACCGCTGCGCCGCCGGAGTGTCGATGCCCCCCCAAGGGCTGTTCCTCACCAAGGTGGAATACCCGATGGAAGTGTTGAAAACCGAGAATTAGATTATCCTGGTATGATAAAAGTATTAGTTACTGGTTCAGCAGGTTTTATTGGTGCGAATCTGGTGTTAAGACTATTAGAGACTGAGTCTCCCATTGAGATTGTGGGTTTGGACTCTGTTAACGATTACTACGATATTGGATTGAAGAAAAATCGACTGACCTTAATTGAACAAAGTGCACTAGTTGGAAGAAGGGTTGGCGCGGTTTGCAAAATGGTATCGGAATCATTATAACATAACATGAGACTGACTATGGAAAAGTGTCCAATTACAATTTTCGTTTCAGTATATAATATCGAACAGTATTTAGAACGGTTCTTTGACTGTCTTGACAAACAGACTTTCAAAGACTACAAAGTGCTGATGCTTGATGACGGCTCAACTGACAACAGCCTCTCAATTTGCTGTACTCATGCCGAACAGGACAGCCGGATAAAGGTAGTGTCGATTGAGCATGTCGGCATTTCCGCCGCCCGCAATATCCTTCTGGGAATGTTGGATACGGAATTTGCGACTTCCCTTGACGGTGACGACTATTTTGAGCCTGACTATCTCAAGCACCTAATGGATGCGCAGAAAAAATATAACGCCGACTTTGTTATTTCAAATGTGATATATGTCAATCCTGAAGGTGTTGAAATAAACCGTTTTATTCCAAGGAAGGAAGCGTTTTATACAAAGGAACAGTTCCACGACATTCTCCCCGAACTAATAGATGAGTATCGGATGAATTACCTGTATGCTAAACTCTACCGCACTGTGTATTTGAATGATATTCGCGTAGAACCCGACGTAAAACAGGGTAGCGATACCATGATAAATATACAGTATGTAATGCTTATCAACAATCTTGCCGTTATTGAGAATTACGACTACCAATACTATAACTACACTACCCGCTCAGTGACCTCTTATTGCGATATCGATTACTTTTGGAGGGTGCTCCGTATTCACAAGTTCATCTATAACGTTACAGAGAAAAACGGATATCTGAACGATAAAATGTTGTACGCTATAGATAGACGCATTATGTATACGGGAAGATTTGCAATCTTCCGCATCTCTCGTCTTGACATAAATAAAAAGAATATGCTAGCAGCCGCGCACAAAACTATACACAGCGACGAATACCTTCGCTCATATTACCGCCTGAAAGAAAAAGGCCAACTTGAGATGTTGAAATATAAGGTGTTTCATCCTGGAGAAGAAGAAGAGTACATCAAGAGAAAATACATACGCAAACGTAAGGACAGAATACTAAAACACACTCCCAGAATCGTATTCAAAGCATATCATAACATAAAAAAATCATTGGGTATAATATAATAAGTAGTTTATGAAATACACAGAAGTAACACTGAAAATAGAACCCGTCGAACCCTTCCGCGACCTGCTGATAGACACTCTGGGCAACGAAGGTCCATACGACAGCTTTGTTGAAACCCCCGACGGAATGAAAGCCTATATCCCCACCGACCAATTCGACCCCGAATGGCTCAAGGGTCAACTGGCCCAGTATGCCGACTCCGCTCGCATCTCCTTCACCCACGAAGAGATGCCCGACAAGAACTGGAACGAGGAATGGGAAAAACAGCACAAACCCGTGCTGATGGAATGCGCCGACGGGCATAAAATATGGGTGCGCGCCCCTTTCCACGAACACCGTGACGACGTGGACTACGAGATAGAGATTGAACCCAAAATGTCGTTCGGCACCGCCCACCATCAAACCACTTATATGATGCTGTCGTTCGTGGCCGAACTGACTATGGACAACAAGCGGGTGCTCGACATGGGTTGCGGCACCGCCGTGCTGGCCATACTGAGCAAAATGCGCGGGGCAAGCCAGGTGGAAGCCATCGATATAGACGAATGGGCCTACAACAACGCCATCGAGAACGCCCAACGCAACCATGTGGAGCTGACGGTTCACATCGGCGATGCCCGGCTGCTGGATGATAAAAAAGAGTATTTCGACATCATACTCGCCAACATCAACCGAAACATACTGCTCAACGATATGGAGCATTACGTGTCTGCGCTGCACGAGGGAGGCGACCTTGTGATTAGCGGATTCTACGAGAGCGATGTGGCCGCCCTGCAACAACACGCCGAATCGCTCGGCATGAGGCTGGAACAGCAGAAAAGCCGCCAAGGGTGGTGCGCCCTGCGCTTCCGCAAAATGTAAGCCAGTTCCTCCCCACCCCCACACCAACTCCCACCCCCGTCCGACCAGTCAGACAAGTCCGACAAGTCCGACAAGTCCGACTAGTCCGACTAGTCCGACAACTCCCACCAGCCCCCCCAAAAAACAATAAAATACCCCACTTTTATTGTAAACATCTATTATATGGAAAAAATATCGTAATTTTGCGACTTCAAACGATAGTCCTATACCATACTTATTTCACTGAGTAATATTGATATAGGCACAATTATCAAACTTTATTAATAGCATTAACAACACAACATTGTAATGAAACTGATAGAGACAAACAACCTGAAAGGTGACATATTCGGAGGCATCACAGCCGGTATTGTCGCATTGCCCTTGGCATTGGCATTTGGCATTCAAGCCTTCGGCGGCGTGAACGACCCCGCCGCTGCATCTANNNCGCACTGGCCGGCATAGTGGGAGCCACCATGCTTGGCTTCTTTGCTTCCCTCTTCGGAGGCACACACAGCCAAATCAGCGGCCCCACCGGACCCATGACCGTTGTAGCGGCCACAATGATTAGCGGTATCTGGGCCAGCAGCGGCGGCAACATCAGCTCGGTACTGATCAGTATGGCCCTTGCCGGTTTGTTCTGCGGTCTGTTCCAAATACTGTTCGGCATCATCAAGCTGGGTAAATACATCCGCTATATCCCCTACCCCGTCCTTTCGGGCTTCATGAGCGGTATCGGCGTGATTATTATCCTCCAGCAGCTCTACCCCTTGGTGGGACTCAAAGGCACCGGCACTATGATCGACCTCGTGATGGGCATTCCCGCCGCTGTGGCCGACGGCATTTCGGTCACCGCCCTGTTGCTGGGCTTGGGCACCATCCTCATCATCGAACTTTTCCCGCTGCTTACCAAGAAGGTCCCCGCCACCTTGGTTGCATTGATTGTGATGACCGTCATATCGCTGTTCTGCAATCTGGACGGCAAACTCATCATTGGCGAAATACCTTCTGGATTGCCCCTCCCCTTCTTCGCCAAAGCCGGAATCGATATGGCGAGCATCGACTGGGGCGTTGTGCTGAAAGCCTCACTCATTCCCGGTCTCACTCTGGCCGGTCTCGGCTCTATCGACACTCTGCTCACCTCGGTGGTGGCCGACAATATCACCAAAACCAAACACAACAGCAATAAAGAGCTCATCGGACAAGGCATTGGCAACGCTATGGCGGGTCTCTTCTGCGGTCTGCCCGGCGCCGGCGCCACCATGCGTACTGTGGTCAACGTGAAAAGCGGCGGACGCACCCAAATCAGCGGTATGATTCACGCACTCCTCCTGCTGGCCATCCTCCTCGGTCTGGGCAGTTTGGTGAAATATGTGCCCCTGTCCGTTTTGTCCGGCATCCTTATCACCGTCGGCTGGGGCATCATCGACTTCAGAGGCTTCAAAGACCTCTTCAAAATCCCGAAAGCCGATGCAGTGGTGCTTGTGGTGGTATTCATCATCACCGTGTTTGTCGACCTGCTTACGGCTGTAGGCATCGGCATGGTGATTGCCTGCGTCCTCTTCATGAAACGCGCCAGCGACCTGGTGGAAGGCGGCTACAGCTCGTCCGCCATGTCCAACACCGAAATACGCAAAGGACTGCCCGACCCCGGCCTGCCCAACTTCGACAAATCAATGCCCTGGAACGACGAGGGCGGCATCACCGACGAGATGCGAAAACACATCTTCGTTCAACGTCTCAACGGCCCTATCTTCTTCGGCACCATCAACAAATTCAAAGAGGTGATGGAGGACATCCCCGACCACGCCAAAGTGGTTATCATCCGCATGAAACTGGTAAGCTTTATGGACCAGTCGGGACTCTATGCTATGGAAACAGCCATCAAAGACCTTCAAGACCGCGGCATCCTGGTGCTGATGACCATCATCCAGCCCCAGCCCATGTATATGCTTAAAACTCTCAACGTCATACCCTCCGTCGTGCCCGAGGAGCATACTTTCAAGACCTTTGAAGACTGCACCGACTTCCTCTCTAAGATGAATTTCGAAAACATCTAAATCAATCGGCAAAAACTCTATTTCTGATAATAAACAATGGCTCTAGTTTATAATAAGACTGATTATTTACAGCCTCGAAGAGGCAGAATCTCAATAACGCCGTACAAGCGTAGCGCGGTGCGGTGACAAAATAAACTCACTCCTAGCGTCCCGAGGGGACGCGACAATGAGACAGTTTGGCAAAAATCAGACACATGTTGTACTAGAGAATAAATAATTAAAATATAAAAACTTACTACTATGGGAAGAGCGTTTGAATACCGCAAAGCCAGAAAATTGAAACGGTGGGGACACATGGCCCGCACTTTTACCAAAATCGGAAAAGAAATCGAACTCGCTGTCATTGCCGGCGGCCCCGACCCCTCCAGCAACCTCCGCCTCCGTCTGCTCATGGCCACCGCCAAGAGCGAAAGCATGCCCAAGGACAACGTGGAACGCGCCATCAAGCGCGCCACCGAGAAGGACAAAAGTGCCTACAAAGAGGTGGTATACGACGGCAAAGGCCCCCACGGCACCGCCTTCGTGGTCGAGACCGCTACCGACAACCCCACCCGCACTGTGGCCAACCTCCGCGCTGCATTCGTTCGCGGCAAGGGCGAACTGGGCACCATGGGCATGAACGACTTCCTCTTCGAGCGCAAATGCTCCTTCGTGGTCGCCAACAAAGAAGGTGTCGACATGGACGAACTGGAACTGGAACTCATCGACTACGACATCGACGAAGTCTTCCTGGACGAAGAGGACAACGAAATCAACATCTTCGCCGACTTCAAAAACTACGGCCCCATATCGAAATACTTAGAGGACAAAGGTTTCGAGATCAAGTCCTTCAAGTTCGAGCGCATACCCCTCTCCATGCGCGAGCTCTCACCCGAGGAGCAGGAGGATGTCAACGGATTGATTGAACGCCTGGAAAACGACGACGACGTAGTCAACGTCTTCCACAATATGGCATAATCCCCCCCACCCCCCAAGCCCCCCCACTTGTAAGACCAGTCTGACCCGTCCGACCCGTCCGACTAGTCCGACAAGTCTTACAGTTGCTACAGTTCATTATTTCCCCACCCCCTGCCCGACAATAAAAGTATAGCACAGACCTTTGCATAGCCTCTCCATCAACTGTAGCACTGTAGCAACTGCAACACCACCCAACCCCACACCATCATCCTCTATACCCCTATGCCCCCTGCACACCATTCACACGCAAGCATTTGCCCCCCCCGTCCGACCCGTCCTACGAGTCAGACAAGTCCGACAAGTCTTACAAGTCCGACAACCCCGACACCCCCCCCCAAAAAAATCCCCCACCACGCTGATAAACATAGCGAGGGCAGCGTTTCAGTGCTACAGTTGCTACAGTTCATTATGAGCAATGGCGGCAGCAATGGTGTCTACAAGCGTCACGGTGGCAGCGCCCCCTTTTAAAAGGGGTGCCACCCGAGTGGCGGGGTATGTATCCCGCTGGCGGAGCCAGCACAAATCAATCCCCCCAGTGTCTCAGTGCTACAGTTGCTACAATTGTTTTTGGGACCTTATCTAATCATATTAGATGAACCAACGACTTACTATCTTTGGGTATTCACACATCCACCATATTATCAAATATATCAAGTAGATGACTTCCATAGAACAATACCACATTCAAAAAAACTTGCAATTATTGATTATTTATCGTATATTTGCAAAATGAATAATATATTCATTTTTTAAAGTAAATAATTATCTAATAAAGATTTATTACAATAAACGATTAAGAACTACCATTCATGGGAACCCTAAAACAAAACATACATTGGATTCTACTCATAGCTGCAGTTCTACTACTCGTGGGATGCTTCAACCTTCCAATGGGTTATTACACATTCATGCGTATAGTTGTCTGTATCATTGCCATTCTTGCAATAGTTGATAATAAGGATAATGGTTTCGGTTGGCGCAACATCATATTAGCCCTCATTGCCGTCCTCTTCAATCCCATCATTCCTATTTATTTGCATAGTAAAATTACTTGGGTAATTATCGACCTGCTATGTGCAGGTTGGTTCGTATGGATGTCATGCAAAATCAAAAAAAATAATATAATATGAAAAAAAGCATACTAGCTTATTACTTGACTATCAGTATTTTTTCAATCCTTATACTGCCATCATGCAACAATGATGAGAATCACCATAGATCTAAGATTGATACTATCTCTGACGATACTATTAATCCAATTGAAGTGTCTACTAGTAATAGTTCTAACGTTTTTTCTCCTTATGTAAAAGTATTCGTGGAGAATTCAGGGAGCATGTTTGGATATGTTCGAGATTATAATGATTTTTCAAAAGTAGTCAGCAGCATTATTTTTGATAACGATTTTATTAAAGAGGATGTTCACGAAGTTTATTATTTCATTAACGGTGACGGCAAAATCCCAAATCGTGAATTTAAAGACGGACAAAACTTTATAGAATCGATAACCGAAAGGGGAATAAAGAGTGGAAACTTTAGAACGAGTGATCTTAATGGCATGTTAAAGACAATGTTATCCGGAGCAAATGGCGACACTATCACCATTCTGATTTCAGACGGTATATATGATTTAGGCAGTGATAATCTAACCAAGTTAAAATCCAAAGGAGAAGCGACTAAGTATTCATTTATGGAAAGGCTGAAGAAGAATAATAATATTCAAACCATGGTTATCAAACTGGTTTCTCCATTTAATGGAAATTATTGTTATGCTACAAAAAAATCTTCTGTATATATTCCTAACCATCTTCGCCCCTATTATATTTGGATATTTGGTAAAGGTGAATTATTGAAAAAGTATTTCCCCGACGAGAAAATTACAAAATGGTCAGGATACAGAAATTCTGCTCGTTTTCAAGCAATCCAAGAATCAGAACTACCATTTGTAATATCTGGAGAAGGAAAAAGAGGTGAATTTAGAAAACACGGAACTAATGTTTTGTACAAGTGTAAAACACACCACAATGTTTTTGCGTTCTCAATCATTGTTGATTATGGAACACTTCCTTATTCTGATGATTACCTATCGGATATTAATAATTATTCATGTGATAACAACTTTGATATTACATCTATTACCAAGGCCAATGATATATCTACTGTTTCGGCCGGGGTAAGCCATTACCAAAGGCCGTTTATTATAACTGTCCAAACAAATAGGAAACCATTGGGTTCAGTGAATATTAAATTAAATAATAATATTCCTGCATGGATAATGACCACTAATGCTGACGATGAGAAAAACATAGACACTGAACACACCTTCGGTTTTGCCACTTTGATGGAAGGTGTTGTTAATGCCTATTCTGCTATGTCTGCCACTTACCCTGCTTCTTTTAGTGTTATATTTAAAAAGTAACTATAATTATGAGTAGTATTTTTGCACCCTTTTATGAACTTTTTTTCTTTGCCCCAAACTATCAATTGATATTTAATCAATTGTATCAAGGTCCAGGCTATTTTTGGATGGGTATTTTA
The DNA here is from genome assembly GCA_900319865.1 of uncultured Bacteroidales bacterium. Lineage (GTDB taxonomy): Bacteria > Bacteroidota > Bacteroidia > Bacteroidales > P3 > Colimorpha. The sequence continues at coordinate 15,057 of ONQD01000030.1, forward strand.
TTGACACTTTTTCCAGTAGCGTTATTGATTCCATTTTATTGGGATTATAAGTTCTCTTTCCGAAATCCCTATTATGGAGTTAAGACATGGATTCTCTGGCTATTAGTATCAGCATTAATTATTTCAATACTTACATATCTGTTTGCTTATCAATTTATCTTTGCTACAGATAATGATAATCTTAATCTGGCCTTAAACGATCCGAATTTAAAATATGAAGAGTATGCCAAATATTTAATCTGGATGTACACTTTATTGAATGGTTTTGGATCCTTAGTTGTTAGTTTTATACATAGTCTTTGGATGAAACAATTTAGCAAACTCCATATTCATATTCCTTTTTAATTCAATAACATTATGCCGAAGTTGTTTGTTTTTGGAATAGGTGGTACTGGTTCTCGCATAATTAAAGCGATGACCATGTTGTTCACTTCCGGGATTAAATTGCCAAATGGCTTTAATCAAGTTGTGCCCATAATAATAGACCCTGATAGTTCTAATGGTGATATGGTTGCAACAAAGAACATGCTTAAACGTTACTGCGAATTACGGAAGTCTATTGGAACCCCGAAACACTTCTTTCAGCAAGATATTATTTCTGTATCAGAGTTGAATGGAGTACCCAACGGTGGTTCAAATCCTTTTGAGTTAGGCATTTCAGGAACTTCACAGAATACTTTTGGAAAATACATTTCTGTGAATACTATGACTCACAATCCTAACCAAGGTACTGATGACCAAAGTTTTGTCAAAGCATTATATTCGCAAGATAACTTGAATGCAGACTTGTCCGTTGGATTTAAGGGAAACCCAAATATGGGCGCAGTGGTATTAAGCCAAATAGTTAGGTCTCAGGATTTCTTGGACTTCTGTCAGACATTTAAGCAGGGTGATGCCATTTTTATAATAAATTCAATCTTTGGTGGTACAGGTGCTGCTGGTTTTCCATTACTCTTAAAAAATCTTAGGACAAATGCCAACATACCCAATAACCAAGCAATTAACAATGCTATTATTGGTGATATCACATTCTTGCCTTACTTTACTTTAACGCAGCCAACTAATGGCTATAAAACAGTTAACCCTAATACCTTTGACGAGAAGGCTAAAGTTGCACTTGAATATTATAATACCACAATAATAACCACCAATCAGATTGAAAGAATCTATTTTATAGGGAATCAGAACAATCAAAATCCTCAAAAATATTCAGAAGGAGGTAGTTTTCAACGGAATAATGCACACTTCCTTGAAATGGCAGGAGCCTTGGCAGTATACAACTTTTGCAATAGTTTGCCTCCCCAAAAACAAAACACGCAAGTTATGGAATTTGGCATCAAGTCTAATAATGATTTGAATGGTCTAAACTTTTCGGATCTTGATGTTAATGATGAGGCATTAATTGCTCCTAGTCTCACAAGGTACAAATTGTTTACAGATTACCTTAGATTCGGTCTTGAGAGAGCGATTAAAACATGTCGGTGGACACAGAGTAAGCTGAAATTGGTTGGTAAAGGTAAGAAATCTGTACTTGATAAAGATTTCTTTAATAGTTCAGAGTACCAATCTCTCAGTCAATTAAACAATGATTTTGATTCATGGTTAGATGAAATGGCTAATAATAAACCTTCATTTGATCCTTTCCACACAGTTACTAGCGATGACATAATGAAATTACGTAAAGATAAGTCACCACTGTCTCCTATTTCGTGTAAGGACATTGATTGCAAAAATGCAGAATTAATACTATCAAAAGAATACGGAGATTCAAAACTAGGTCGTTTGGTCAATATGTTTGCTGATTCGACAGAATTTGTGAGTAAAAAACATAAAATTATTTGAATCATGGCTAAAGTATATACATTATATTCAAATGGAACTCAGAATAGTGGATGGTTTGTCACAAATTCATTCACACCTAATAACATTCAATCTATAGTAACTGATGGAAAAGATGCAGCAACATCTATTCCAAGCCCTTTTGCTCAAATAGCATTGGTAAAGACTGCTTTCGAATACCTTTCACAGCCCAAACGACCTATTCACTATAACACTCAATCTCAGGCAGACCGGGCACACCACAAATTAGTATCAGATGCCTTAGACGTAGCTCAGTTATTTTTTGAATATGACCGTTTCAAGAATTTATTTAAAATTGTATCATGGTCATCCAGCTTGAATCTGCAAGAGATGCTTAATAGTGGAAATCCTGAACATAAGAATTTTGCTGAAACCCTTGATGTTTATTGGAAGTCTGATGCCGCAGCATACAATTTCACTCAATCAGGTGCATTATATTTACTCCTTACAAATGCCAACGAAGTAGTCGGAGCGACTTCTCCTGCCACGTTATTTATGGCTGCCCCTGATGCTCGAAACGCAATCTCTGGATTAGGGAATCTGGTCTGTGGTACGGATGTACTTTTTGATGAGAATTATGTTTCTCTGGACCAAAGAGATCCCAACTTTATTACCTATTTTTACACCTTGGCAGCTCAGCCTCAGTTTGCAGCTTTATTCCCAGAAGTTAGGGCATATCTTAACAAGGTGACACCGCTATTATCACAAACAATGCAGAATACGATTGCCAATATACCTTCTTCGGATTTGGCCAAATACGAGCCCTGTTGTGTTCTTGGTAATCCGCAAAATCCGTGCAATATTTTAGGTATTAAACTAGGAATAAAAAAGCCCAATCAAAATCAGATACAGAATATTAGTGATTTTGTACTTCAGTCAGACTATAAAGTCAATGGTTTCCATCCATTGGTAATACCTCAAAAGTCATTCAATCTTCCTTGGGTATATACAACACAAGGTTCTACATGGGATTCCTCTTGGCGAATTGACCCAACGCATGATAGGTCTATACTTCCCAATGATGGAACGGCATATCCTTGGGTAACTGCCGAAGATTTCTTTGAAGATAATATTGTAAAACTACCTTATACTATTGATTCCAACAGCTATAGTACTTGCGGGCTATCTGATTTTTTGCTTCCACTTAAACCTTTGTTCTTTAAATGTTTTGATGCTGACAAGATTTCGTCTTTTGTTTCTACTGCAGAATTAGCGGCAGGAGGAGTCGAAGTATCCCTTGTAGTACCGACAAAGAAAGGAAAAATAACATTCAAGAAAGTCTATACAAACAAGAATGTTGTTGAACTTGATTTCCATCTTGGTATAGTGCCATTTTTGAAAACTGACGTTTGCTCATTAGATTATACTATCGCTATTCAAGATACAAGACTCAATCGTGTAGACGACATCCATGTCGAGGGATATAATGGACATGAACGACTGAAATTCGCTGATTCTGTAAATCGTAAGGCAGGTAGTAACAATAACATTAAGAGCGATTACTATAAAACAGATAGGCAATGTATTGAGGCCATTCGTGTAGGAGTTGAAGGTACAATGGGTTTTGTTGTACCTAAATATCCTAATTGTAGTATCGGCAATAATACCATTTCGTTTGCAATAGATTTTGGCACAACGAACACTCATATAGAATATTGTACACAAGGTTCTGATGCCAAACCCTACGAGATGAGCCAAAGTAATGCTATTTGGCGCACATTAATGGATCCACAATACCCGGAATCTATTTATCGGCAATTGGATCAATGGGAGTTCGAAAGAGAACTATTCCCATACGAGATTGGTATAACCTCCGAACATCATTTTCCAATGCGTACAGCACTGGCATACAATAAGACTGTGGATTTTAGATCCCGTATCTATGCTTTTACTCATGCTAATTATTACATGTCTTTTGAAAAACGTACCAATCCTGACCAGTTGGATTTAGCCACTCAGTTAAAATGGAATAATGGTGATGAGAAAAACCGTTTACTTGCTGAGACATATATAGATATACTTCTATACATGGTTTTATACAAGGCATTATTAGAAGGTTGCCATCCAGATAGAACCAAGGTAATTTGGTTCTACCCTGTTAGTATGACAGAATATGAATATAATATGTTCAATGAACATTGGCAGCAAGCGTACATGAATGTATTCAATCAAACCACCTTTGAGGGCAAGTTGGTCTCAGTGCCTGAGAGTGTTGCTCCCTATTACTACAACCGAGTTGGCAATCCTGGCAAAAGCCTTTCTATTGATATCGGTGGAGGGTCCTCAGACATTGCATATTTCGTCAATGGGGCCACAGTACCCGATTTTATTTCATCGGTTCGTTTTGCAGGTAACAATATCTATGGCGATGCTTTCGCTGGTAGTCGCTTTTCAACTAACACTGAGATCAATGGCTTTGTAAAACGATTTGCTTCAACGGCAGCCAACTATCTGAACACTGACGAAGAAAAGAGTCAAATACTCCAGAATATTCTTTATAATACCAAATCTTCTTCAGATTTTAGTAGTTTCCTGTTTTCATTAAGTGGTGATAATAACCTTGCTGTCAATTATTCAGATTGGCTAAGAGGTGACCAGAGAATGAAATTTCCTATTCTTCTATTCTTTGCATCTATTTTCTACTATTCGGCAAAAATGGTGTATGGAAATAATAAAGAAATACCTTCCAATATCTTCCTGAGTGGTTCTGCTGCCAAGAGTGTTAGTATATTGGGTAAATCTGCTGTCGAAAAGATGGCTCGTAACATTTTCTCACTGGTTTGTGGTGACAGTAATGATAAAATGAAATTAGTTTTAGTTGCCTGTCCCAAAGAGATTACGTGCAAAGGCGCATTGAAAGCAGATCTGGATCAGGGTATCGATGGTTGTAAAACACAATTTTGGATTGGATATGATGAGAGAAACAATGGCATTTTTGATAAAAGTGAGAAAACGAATACTCCTAGGTATTCCGAGATGCTTTTGGATAAGCAAAAAGCTGCTATAACTTCGTCAATTATAGAATTCTATAGTGTGTTTGATAAATATATTTCAAAAGTGAGCCTTCAGAATGAATTTGGTATTGAAGATGTGGCGTACGTCTTATTTAAGAATATGCGGAATGACCACTTAATAGAATATTTAGAAACGGGGCTTCAGGCAGCCAATAGAGTGGACGACAACTATGTAGAGGACACCATGTTCTTCTATCCATTAAGCGCTGTATTGAATACTTTAGCAAACGTTTTGTCTGATTCTTACACAACTAATAATGATTCTGCCCAATGAACAAAAATAGGTTATTTCAAAAGAATGACAATTCATCATTGCCAAATAATTCATCTTCTGCTTTTGATAATGAATATATTAAAAGCTTAGCTGTACGGGTCCAGAAATTAGAAGAAGGATTAGAAAGAGAACAAAGAGAAAATAGATTATTGAAAGATGAATTGACACGATTGTCAAAAATTGTTGAAGATCGGAGACAACAAACGGTATTAAATGTCATTCAAACTGATTGTGTAGAGGACTTGTCAAATAATGATGAAAAGCAAGAAGTAGATGTTTCTTCTGTTGATACTAATGTGAAGGAAATAGAAGAATGGTTATATTTTAGTACTCCAGTTAAAGGGGCTTTTCATATTTCAAAAAAGATGCGACAAGGAGAATCAATGGTCTGTTATAGAATAAATCCAAACTCCAGGACTATAGAATTTATCCATTCAAGTATGGATAGTCGTCTTATTTCGTACAAAAATGAATACTTATTACCAGTTTGTGATATAATAAATAGTCCTGCCTCTCCATCTTCTATTAAGATGGAATCCCCAGGAGAAGTCAAAAAACAAGGTGATGAATTTGTTATTGATCAGAACAATAAAATTAAAATCAAACTCATATGATTTGGCATTATATTGAAATTGTTGTAATTGTTGCTATTATTATTTTTCAATTATATATATTAATTAGGCAACTTAAGAAGATTAAATACTTTAAAGAGCTTTTTAACCCCAAATTTGTCATCCTACCCAATCCCGTAAACTCCAAGCCGAACTTGAGCTTACGAGATAACGAATTCAAAAATATTACACAAGGCCATCCACTGGAAGAATCTGTTAAGAGTATCAACACTTATCTTGACCACAATTATGGGTCATCTGTTAATTTCAGCATTATCGAAGATATAATAGAACGAGAATGCGATGCTCGGGATGAAGAAATATCGCAGGGCAATAATACCCCACTATATTTAGGGCTTGCCGCTACCATGATAGGTATCATTTGCGGATTATTATCTATGGATTCATTAAGTGTGATAAATATCTCTGATGAGGCCGCCTCATCCGCGTTCACAAATAGCATAGATAGATTAATTAGCGGTGTGCGACTAGCTATGACCTCCAGCTTATGTGGATTAGCTATAACCACATTTCTATCGGTTTTTATTTACAAAGGTGCCAAGGTAAAAATCAGTGCAAAACAAAGCGAGATATTAAATCTCCTTCAAGCGAGACTTCTTCTTCCTGCCAGTAACAATGAATTACAAGGAGTGAAACAATCAATCGATGACTTTTCACGCAATGTTGGGCAAGTTATAAATCGTTTTGAAAGTGTTTCAAATACCAATGCACAATCTGCTCAAAAAATCAATGATACATTATCAAAGCAGTTGATTGTTGCTGAAAGAATTGAAAATATGAGCCTACCGCGAATGACTCAGAAAACAATTGAGCTTTTTTCTCAGCTTAACGAAAATATGCAAGTTTACCAAGGGTTCACAAAATATCTTGAGTTGATGAATAATATTTCAGGGAAATTAGCCTCCTTTGCTCAAAGAACTAGTGATATAGAAGCTCTAGCAGAACGATTTCGTGATACCTTAGATGAATCCCTGCGCCTTACTCGTTTTCTCGACGAGCATTTTAAAGGTATTGAAAACGTTTCTACAGCTGCTCTGGGAGTTGTAGATGTAGCAGATGCTCATTTTAGAGAAGCAGTAAATAAACTATCTGATGAAATGTCAAATCGTATTAATACACTGAATTCTGAGTCTAATAATTTTGAGGAGCAGGTAAGCGAGGTTTTCCGGGCAGTTGGAAATCAACTCCAAACAATTACGGCTGAGCATGTGAATAAACTCTCTGAAGCATATAGTTCAGCGGTTCCCAACTTCCGTAAGCTTGACAAACTTGATCACCTTGATAGCATCTCTACATCTTCTCAAATGTCCCAACTTATTTCAGCTATTAACGTTCTTAGTTCCAAATTAGATAACATCGACAAAAATACAAGTGGTTTAACAGTACTGAAACCTCGACCAACATTTTGGGAACGTATTTTCAATAAAAAGAAACATAATAAAGAAGGCAAAGTAACGAGCAGCAACAAGAAAGCAAAAATGTAATTCATTATGAAGAAGAAGGATTCTAATAAGGTATTTTGGGTCAGCTATTCAGATTTGATGACGAGCCTCTTCTTTATAATGCTTGTGCTATTTGTTGTAACAGTAAGCCTTATGCATGTAAAAGGAAAAGCAACAGCAGATGAATTGGCCAAGATTAAGAAGATTCAAAAATCAATTGAAAATATTGACTCAACATATTTTTCTTTTGATTCTGATTTTCAACGGCACACATTGAAAAATATTTCTGTTAACTTTGAAACAGGTAGTTCAAAGATTACTGATATAGACTCTGAAACATTGCATAAATTAGAACAAGCAGGTCGTTCAATAGTTCGGTTTATGCAGAATGCAAAAGATAAAATTCCTGATGCTCAATACCTCCTGATTCTTGAAGGACAAAGCTCAAAAGACAATTATGTTCGCAATTACGAGTTGAGTTACGAGCGCTCGCTTGCACTTATCAAGTATTGGACTTCTTGCGGTATTGTTTTCGATAGTCTTCCCTGTGAGGTAATTATCTCAGGAAGTGGTCAGGCAAGTTCTTTTAGGGTACAACCTGACATTAAGGGGAATAAAGCGAATCAGCGTTTTGTTATTCATATAATTCCTAAGCCTGGTAACTTTTAATGAAGATTGTTCTTTTTCGTATTGGTTCATTAGCGATAGTCGCTATCGTACAACTCATTTTAGTTGGGTGCAATAGCTGTTCTCCCTCAGGTCGTCATGCAATGCAACAAAAGGTTGGCAATTCTTATTCTCAATCAGAAGCAGTCCATCATCGAGGTAGAATTAATAAAGGCAAATCAATTGTTCATATGCGAAATAGCAATGGGGTGTATTTTATTCCGGTACGCCTTAATGGAGTGGATATGGAAGTGATTTTCGACACAGGGGCAGCAGATATTGTTATCTCTTCTGTTGAGGCACTTTTTTTGCTGAAGCAAGGAAAACTGTCAGAGGATGATATCGAAGGTCAAGCATATTATGGTATTGCTGATGGTAGCGTTGCTGTGGGTACTGTTATCAATCTTAAAAGTGTAGAAATAGGTAATCGGGTATTAAATAATGTACAGGCTACAGTTGTTGATAATGTAGAAGCACCTTTACTATTGGGACAATCAGCATTAGCCCAATTTGGAAGGGTAAGCATCAATTATAATGATAATACAATTGAATTCGATTAAAGCTCTTTTTTATGAAGACAATATTAATAATTGTAGCCATCTATTTGGTAATAGCAGCTATTAGTTTAATTGTAGAATTTATTTCTAATTATTTTGACAATCGGAACCACCTAAAGACGAGATTAATCTCATTATATGAACAACTTAAATCGCATAACGAAAAGAATGTGGCTCAATTAGAAAAAGAATACTATTCACTTAAAGGTAATAAGAAAAGGTTCTCGATAAAGAATAAAAAAAAATTAGCTGAATGTTCTCAACTGATATCACAACTTATTGAACAATCAACAATAAAGTTTGCATCGGACCTCGTTACATTGCGTGGTTTGATAGAGAACCAAAAAGTAGACCAAGCTTTCACTTTACTTCAACAACTAAAAATAATGCGGAAAACGGCTTCATATTATTGTCAACAATACGATAAGACATTGAATAAATTGGAGAAGGATGTTTTATCCTTAAAAGAAATACAAACCAGTTTCAATAACGACATATCAAAAATACAACATTTCCTCAAATTGGGAAATATATTACAGGCCAGAATGGCTTTAAGTGATGCAAATAAATTGATAGACAACAACCCAGCTTATCGCAATTTCGATAAATTACTATTAAGTCAACTTCAGAAAGAAATAGTAATAAAAGAACAATCAAGACTTCAGAAATAAAACACATACTATTATGATATCATGAGTAAAATAAAAATGAGTTTTTTTTTAAAACCGATTAATGGCTTCTCTTCGGTTGGTATTCTCATTTATTGTATTGCATTAATTTCATGTAGAACTCCTGACCGCTTTTCCAATCCTGTTAAAGATAATTCAAATAAGGTATTAACCGCACAATTAGAATTACCATCTTATGATAGTAGAGAGGATGTGATAGTTTACACTGGTTATACTTCATCATACAATCATACAACTTTAATACCAAACTGGGTCGCTTATGAATTAACTGCTGAAGAAATTGTAGAGCCAGCACTTGCTAATAAATACTTTATACCAGACCCTAATGTTAAAGAGCCTCAGGCCACATTTGAAGATTATAGAAATGATGAGTGTTGGGATAAAGGCCATATGGTGCCTAAAGCAGACCTAAAGTGGTCACAAAAAGCTTACGACGAGAGTTTCTTTTTTACAAATATATGTCCTCAGAACTGTACACTAAATAATGGTGCATGGAAGAGTTTAGAACGTAAGGTTCGAGATAAGGCCAAACAGTATGGGCGTATATATGTGGTATGTGGTCCTATCTTTGACAACTATAGGTATGGTACATTAGGGGAACAGCATGTTGCTATACCGGACGCTTTTTTCAAAGCCCTTTTGGTCCCAGTCGGCAATGGTTTTGAATCAATTGCTTTTATAATGCCCAATGATGGTATCCGTTTGTCATGGCAAGACTACGCATGCAGTATTGACGACCTGGAATCATTGATTGACAGAGATTTATTCCCATCATTGGACAATGATATTGAGTTTCATATTGAGTCCATATACAATCTCAAGTTTTGGGGATTGTCTTAGTTGTATCCTAACATAAACACAATAAGAGTAATATGTTCATATAGCTAATACTTTTCAATCAAATAAACAAATTAAACCCAAAACAGACTTTTAATCTTCATTTAACTAATAACCAAACATATATATTCATTGTTGTACCAATGATGAATAATGATGTGTTTTTTGAGTGAGATTTTTGAGATAGATGAGGGTTGTAGTGTCGAAAGAACGCATGTGGAATGGCTGGAATTGAAATTATTTATGCATCGCAAAATGTTGTAATATAACTAATAACAATTTTGATGTCAAAAAAAATATTGCAAAAAGTTTGCCATATCGAAAAAAAGTTGTACTTTTGCACCCGATTTCGAAAGAGAAATCTCCTAATAATGCCGCATTCGTCTAGTGGTCCAGGACAACTGCCTCTCACGCAGTAGATCACCAGTTCGACTCTGGTATGCGGTACCGAAGCAGCCTCAAAAAGGCTGCTTTTGTTGTTTTTATATTGGGAACTTATATCTATTGCGTCCTGATTTTCCCTTGAAGGAAGAGTGTACATTGGGCTGGATTCTGTCGGCAATGTTTACAGCTATTTTCTGCCTCTACCCCTTAAAAGCAATTACTTGATGCAATCAAAAGAAATTTCATTTCGTCCTATGAAATGCCTTGTAGGCAAACATCGGAATCATAGGTTATAAACATCTGAAGTTTGGTTCACATAGAGCCGAAACTGACTGACATGCACGTATCTGAAAATCCATTACGGACAGTATTTCTCCACAGCACCATATTGCTTACAATATGCTGATTGATAAGTAATAGACAGAGAAAGTCAAATTGTATTTTTGTTAAAATCCGTTTTGTATGTCATATTATTTTTGCACAATAGAAATAAATTCGTATCTTTGCATTTTCAATTAAAACGAACTAATTAATGTATTTACTAATAAATAACACGAAAAGATGACGAAATTTGTTTACACGTTTGGAGGCAAGACTGCCGAAGGTAAAGCCGACATGAAAAACTTGCTTGGTGGTAAAGGCGCTAATCTGGCTGAAATGTGCCTTTTGGGTCTTCCGGTTCCCGCCGGTTTGACTATTACCACGGAATGCTGCACTGCCTATTATGAGAACAACTGCGAGCTGCCCAATGGGTTGATGGATGAAGTGTGGAAAGGCATGGCCAACGTGGAGAATCTGATGGGTATGAAATACGACGACGCTGAGAACCCCCTGCTGGTGAGTTGCCGCTCGGGCGCACGCAGCTCTATGCCCGGAATGATGGACACCGTTCTGAACATCGGTCTCTCGTCCAAGACCATTCCCGGTATGCTCAAGAGAACCAACAATCCCCGATTCGTGTACGATTCCTACCGTCGTCTGATTATGATGTATGCCGACGTGGTGATGGAAAAGAGCGAAGGCATTGAACCCGCCGACGGCAAGGGTATCCGCAAACAGCTCGACGATATGCTGGACGAATACAAGGAGAAGCATAACTACAAGAGCGACACCGACATGACCGCCGAGGATATGAAGACACTGGCCGAGGCTTTCAAGGTGAAAGTGAAAGAGGTGCTGGGTGTGGAATTCCCCGACGACGCCAAGGCCCAGATGGTGGGCGGCATCAAGGCTGTGTTCAAGAGCTGGAACGGCAAGAAGGCTGTGGCCTACCGCAAGATTGAAGGCATTCCCGACGACTGGGGCACCGCTGTGAACGTCCAGGCTATGGTGTTCGGCAACATGGGTGACAACAGCGCCACCGGCGTTGCATTTACCCGTAACCCCGCCACCGGCGACAACCAGTTCTACGGCGAATGGCTCATCAACGCCCAGGGCGAAGATGTGGTGGCCGGTATCCGTACCCCCAACCCCCTGAACGACGACACCAAGAACGAGCAGAACAAGCACATGCACTCCATGCAGGAGCTGATGCCCGAAACTTATAAAGAGCTGTGCAACATCCGCGAAATTCTGGAGAAGAACTACCACGATATGCTTGATATCGGACGAGAGCGAAGCCGTGATGCGCATCAGCCCCTCACAGCTGGACGAGCTGCTGCACCCCATCCTCGACGCCGCCGACGAGAAGAAGCACACCGTGCTGGCCAAGGGTCTGCCCGCCGGCCCCGGAGGTGCTGTTGGCGTCATCGCCCTCACCAGCGAGAAAGCCAAGGAATATCATGCTGCCGGCATCAAGAATATCCTCGTGCGCGAAGAAACCAACCCCGAGGACGTTGAAGGCATGCGTGCCGCCGACGGTATCCTCACCGCCCGCGGTGGTATGACCTCTCACGCCGCCCTCGTGGCCCGTGGCTGGGGCAAGTGCTGCATTGTGGGTTGCGACGCTGTGAAAATCAACCTCGAAGAGACTTCCGTCACCACCGATTCCTATGGCAAGAAGAAAGTGAACGTGAGCGAAAGCAACACCGTGATTATCGCCGGCAAGACCTTCCACGAAGGCGACCTGCTGAGCCTGAACGGTTCTAAGGGCTGGGTATACGACGAAGAGGTGAAGATGATCAACGCCACCGAGAACCCCCTGTTCCAGCAGTTCATGAAGATGGTTGACAAATACCGCAAGATGGGTGTACGCACCAATGCAGACAACCCCATCGACGCCCAGAAAGCCATCGACTTCGGTGCCGAAGGTATCGGTCTGTTCCGCATCGAGCACATGTTCTATGGCGAAAACAGCGAAGTGCCTCTGGAGAAACTGCGCAACATGATTCTGGCCGAGACGCTGGACGCCCGCGTTGCCGCACTGGCCGAGTTGGAGCCCTATGTGCGTGAGAGCGCCAAGGGTACGCTGAAGGTTATGGACGGAAAGCCCCTCACCTTCCGCCTCATGGACCCCCCGCTGCACGAGTTTGTCCCCCAGTCGGAAGAGAAACAGCGCGAAGTGGCCAAAGCCCGCGGTATTGATTTCGACAAACTGCACGCCCGTATCGAGAGCCTGCACGAAGTGAACCCCATGATGGGTCTGCGCGGTGTACGTCTGGGTATCATCTATCCCGAAATCACCGAGATGCAGTTCCGTGCCCTCTTCAGCGCTACTGTCGAACTCATGAAGGAAGGCATGCACCCCATGCTGGAAATCATGGTTCCTCTCACCATCAATGCTGCCGAGCTGAAACACCAGAAAGCTCTGGCCGACCGCGTGAAGAAAGAGGTGGAAGCCAAATACGGTGTCAACTTCGAATACAAATTCGGCACCATGATCGAGATTCCTCGTGCCGCCCTCGTCGCCAACCAGATTGCCGAGGTGGCCGAATTCTTCAGCTTCGGTACCAACGACCTTACCCAGATGACCTTCGGTTTCAGCCGCGACGACGTCAACGCCATTGTCAAGACCTATGTCGACGAGAAGATTATCCCCGCCGATCCTTTCCACAACTTCGACACCGAATGCGTGGGCGAACTGGTGAAGATAGGTATTGAACGCGGCCGCGCCACACGCCCCGTACTGAAATGCGGCGTTTGCGGTGAGCATGGCGGTGACCCCACTGCTGCCGAGTTCTTCTACAAAGCCGGTATGAACTACGTGAGTTGCTCGCCTTTCCGCGTTCCCGTTGCACGCCTCGCCGCTGCACAGGCCGCAATCAAAGAAGCACGCGAAAACAAATAATTCATTGAATCAAGGTCTTGGTGCCACTCAGGCATCAAGACCTTTTTTAAAACATCAAATAATGACCCACAATATTAAACAACAACTTGAACAAATCGGTATCACCGGAACTAACAAGATTTACTACAATCCTTCCTACGAAGAACTTTTCGAGATGGAGATGGATCCATCTCTGACCGGTTACGATAAAGGCCAACTGACCGAATTGGACGCCATCAACGTGATGACCGGCATCTACACCGGTCGTTCGCCCAAAGACAAATACATTGTCATGGACGAAAACTCCAAAAACACCGTTTGGTGGACTACCGACGAATACAAAAACGACAACCACCCCATGAGCGAAGAGGTGTGGGGCCAGATGAGAGACCTTGCCAAGAAAGAACTCTCCAACAAGGACCTCTTTGTGGTTGACGCTTTCTGCGGAGCCAACAAAGACACCCGCATGGCTGTTCGCTTCATTATGGAAGTGGCTTGGCAGGCTCACTTTGTGAGAAACATGTTTATCAAACCCACTGAGGATGAGTTGAAAACTTTCTCGCCCAACTTCACCGTTTACACCGCCAGCAAAGCCAAGGTGGACAACTACAAGGAACTCGGCCTCAACAGCGAGACCTGCGTGGCCTTCAACATCAGCAGCCGCGAGCAAGTAATCCTCAACACCTGGTATGGCGGCGAAATGAAGAAAGGCATGTTCTCCATGATGAACTACTATCTTCCCCTCCAAGGCATTGCTTCGATGCACTGCTCCGCCAACACCGATATGGAAGGCAAGAACACCGCTATCTTCTTCGGTTTGAGCGGTACCGGCAAAACCACCCTCAGCACCGACCCCAAACGTCTGCTCATAGGCGATGACGAACACGGTTGGGACGATGACGGCGTATTCAACTTCGAAGGCGGCTGCTATGCCAAAGTAATCAACCTCGACAAAGAGAGCGAACCCGACATCTACAACGCCATCCGCCGCAACGCCCTGTTGGAGAACGTCACCGTAGACGCCAACGGCAAAATCGATTTCGCCGACAAGTCCGTCACAGAAAACACCCGCGTAAGCTACCCCATCGACCACATCGAGAACATCGTGCGTCCCATCTCCGCAGCCCCCGCTGCCAAGAACGTCATCTTCCTCAGTGCCGATGCCTTCGGTGTTCTCCCCCCGGTCAGCATTCTCACCCCCGACCAGTGCAAATACTACTTCCTCAGTGGTTTCACCGCCAAACTGGCAGGCACCGAGCGCGGCATCACCGAGCCCACTCCCACCTTCAGCGCTTGCTTTGGCCAGGCCTTCCTCGAGCTGCATCCCACCAAGTATGCCGAAGAGCTGGTGAAACGCATGGAGAAGAGTGGCGCTAAAGCCTATCTCGTCAACACCGGTTGGAACGGCACCGGCAAACGCATCTCCATCAAGGATACGCGCGGAATTATCGACGCCATCCTCGACGGCGCCATCGAGAAAGCTCCCACCAAGAAAATACCTTTCTTCGATTTTGAAGTCCCCACCGCTCTCCCCGGTGTCGACCCCAAAATCCTCGACCCCCGCGACACATACGGCTGTGCTTGCGAATGGGACACCAAAGCAAAAGACCTCGCTTCCCGCTTCATCAAGAATTTCCAGAAATTCACCTACAACGAAGCCGGCAAAGCCCTGGTCACCGCTGGCCCCAAACTCTAATATAATATAATGTATAGGTTGAGAATTGAGAAGGTACACTACAAAATACCTCTCAATTCTCACCTTTCAATACCCCGATAACAGATCATCCGAAACATAATCACCAACGTTCAACCTCCCGTCTAATGAAAAAGTTACTTGTTGTCATAATGACCCTTGCAGCCCTTTGCGACATCGCTTCCGCACAAACCAAGAAAATCACCCTCGACGACATCTGGACCTATGCCACCTTCCGCCCCAGCGGCATCTCCAGCATACGCTCCATGAATGACGGCGAACACTATTGCGTCCTCACCCGTTCGGGCATCGAGAAATACAGCTACAAAACCGGTGAAAAAGAATCTGTGGTGTGCGCATTCAGCGACCCCATGCACAAAAAAGCCAAACCCCTCCCCCCCATCGAGTCCTACCAATTCTCCCAAGATGAGCAGAAGATTCTCCTCAGTGCCGAATTCGAACCCATCTACCGCCACAGTGGAGTGAGCTCATACTACCTATACAACGTTGCCGACGGCCACATCGACTGCCTCACCAAAGAAGGCAAACAACGGCTCACCACCTTCTCCCCCGACGGAAAGATGATTGCCTACGTGCGCGACAACAACCTTTTCATCATGACACTCAACTCACAAAAAGAAACACAAGTCACCTTTGACGGCCAATTCAACCACATCATCAACGGCACCACCGACTGGGTCTACGAAGAAGAATTCGCCATCACCAAAGGTTTCTACTGGTCGCCCGACAGCAAAAAGATAGCTTTCTACCGCTTCGATGAAAGCAAAGTGAAACAATACACCATGCAGATGTGGGGCGAACTCTATCCCGAAAACTATACATACAAATATCCCAAAGCCGGCGAAGACAACTCGGTGGTCGATATCATGATCTACGACCTCGAATCGCAGAAAACCCTCAAACTCAACATCGGCAGCCAGAACGACCAATACATGCCCCGCATGCAATGGACGCAGAACCCCAACACCCTCGCCATGATGCGTATGAACCGCCTTCAGGACAAAATGGAGCTTCTGCTGGCCGACGCCACAACCGGACAAATCAGCACCCTCTATGTGGAAGAAGACCGCGCCTATGTTGAAGTACCCGACACTTGGACCTTCCTCAAGGACGGCAAACACATGCTCCTCACCAGTGAGCGCGACGGCTACAACCACATCTATCTCTACGACCTCCGCGGACAATTGGTGAAACAAATCACTCAAGGCCAGTACGATGTAGTGTCCGTCTGCGCTATCGACGAGAAATCCGGCACCATCTACTACCTCTCCCACGAATCCTCTCCCATCAACTGCGAACTCTACTCCATCAACCTCAACGGCAAAAAGAAAACCAAACTCAGCGACAAACCCGGCTGGTACAGCGCCAGTTTCAGCAACAACTGCAAATACTACATCAGCACCTTCACCGACGCCAACACACCCCCCGTCTACACCCTCCACTCCAGCAACGGCAAACTGCTCAAAACCCTTCAAGACAATGCCGATCTCAAAGAACGTATGAAAGAATACGGCGTAGGCCGCAAAACCTTCGGCACCCTCACCACCACCCTCGGCAGCGAACTCAACTACTACATCATCCTGCCCCCCGACTTCGACTCCACCAAACGCTATCCCCTCTTCTTCTACGTCTACGGCGGCCCCGGCAACCAACAAGTCACCAACAGTTATGGCTACAGCGATTACTACTGGTTCCACATGCTGGCACAAGAAGGCTATGTGGTGGCCTGTTTCGACGGCCGCGGTACCGGTGGACGCGGTGCCCACTTCAAGAAAATGACATACAAAAACCTGGGCCGCATGGAATGCGAAGATGCCTGCGAAGCTGCCCGATGGTTCGGCAAGAAAAGTTGGATTGACGAAAGCCGCATCGGCATCTTCGGCTGGAGCTTCGGCGGATACCTCTCCACTCTCTCCATCCTCAAAGGACACGATGTATTCAAATCGGCCATAGCCGTCGCACCCGTCATCACATGGCGCTACTACGACAACATCTACACCGAACGCTTCCTCCAACGCCCGCAGGACAACCCACGTGGCTATGACGACAACTCCCCCCTCAACTTCGCCAACCTGCTTGAAGGCAACTACCTCCTTGTGCATGGCACCGGCGACGACAACGTCCACTTCCAAAATGCAGTCGACATGGTCACCGCACTCGAAGCCGCCGGCAAACAATTCGAATTCCGCATCTACCCCAATAAAAACCACAGCATCTATGGCGGAAACACCCGTCTCAACCTCTACCAGTTGATGACCGATTTCATCCATAATATGAAGAAGATTCTCATCACCCTGTCACTAACCCTTGCCATGGCCTTTTCGGCTCAGGCTCAATTTATAAACTTCGGCGTTCGCGGCGGTTTAGGCTTCGCTACCCACATCGACGACCTAGCCCGCAACAGCCCAGTTCTGGCCGCCAACCTCGGTGGATTCGTCACCTACGGCTTCACCCAGTCGCAATCGCTCCTGGCCGAACACCTCACCCTCCAAACGGGAGTCAACCTACTCCACCGCGGCTCCAATAACCGCGAAGTACTCGAGATGGCCATGTCCATTCGTGAAGCCCAATACAGTGCCTGGTATGCCCAAGTGCCCATCCTGGTCTCTCTGTCCTACGAACTGCCCATTCGCCAGCCCGGCCACAACGTCTTCATGTCGCTTGGCCCTGCAGTCAACGTAGGACTCTTCGGCACCCTCAACGACACCAAAATCACCCGAGGCCTGCCCCAACCCGAATGGAACTACCGCAAAACCCAACCCGTATTCGATGTCATTAAACGCATCGATGCCAGCTTCCTCCTCGGATTTGGCTACGAACACCAAGACCTCTCCGTCATGCTTCAGATGGACCTGGGTTGCATGTCCATAGCCGAAGTGCCCGACGCACTTGCCCTCAACGAAGGCATCAACAAGAAAGTGCCCCTGGGCAACAACTTCGCCCTGCTGCTCACCGTCGGTTACCAATTCCCCATCCGCTAACCCACGCAACGCGCATCGCACTAACCTCATCCCCACCCAAGCAAAAACCCATTTCGCTAAAGGAATCAGTTAGTTCGACAACGAAACACCAAACAACACCATACAGAGGGTGCCCCCAAAGACAAGGGCACCCTCTTTTCTTTATTTAAGTTTGTGCCAAAGGAGATGTGAGACCTTGACAACCTCACCCTCCAAAGCTCCAATTATTTGACAAGCCAATCAGTTTAACCAGCAAAAATCTGTCAAACGATTTCAGGAAAACACACAACCCTTCTGAGAACAATCCGCGTTCGCTATATCCTAAGTTCCTATTCACCTCTTCACCACATTCTCTTAACAATAGAGGTTAAGAACAACGAATTATCGAATTAGGAAGGGATGAAAGGGGAGCGAAACAAGATTGGAACAAGAGCAGAGTGGAAATGGAAAAAGTGCAGAGCAATAATGAAAAGAATGCATGGTTGGAAAGAAAAAATAGCGGAGTGGGAATGGATAAGGATGAGTGTGGAAATGTGGATAGATGACTGTTCGGATTATTATGGAAGGGGAAAGGATTGGAGGAGATGCTATCAGGCAATGAGGAAAAGGGTGAGATGTGCAAAAGTATGGGAATAAGGATAATGGTTACTAAAGGATGATTGGGGATTGGTTGGGGAAAGAGGGCTTGAAGAAAAGTGGTATCTATGGAAGAGTGTTGAGATATTGGGAGTTGACAGGGAGTGAAGGCAGAAAAACTGTCAACAGACGGGAGAACGGGGGAAAGAAAAAGTGCTCCTGACGAGAGGAGCACTTTTCACTTTATACATTGATTCTGGGTGTTTCTATTGAACGAATCTAAAGGTGAAGTATTGTGAACTTGTTTGTCATCATGATAGATGGAAACAGGATAGGCAATTTGCAGTCACAATAACATGCCTCAATTGTTTAGTTCATCAGGGGTTCTCCTTGGCCGACATGCCGGTGATGATGAGCTGCACCTTGACAAACTCATTCTCGTTCTCCTTCTTGGTGTCGAAGGCAGCGGTGGCGGCACGTTTGATATCGGTGGGTGTCATACCAGAGGTTTTGATGTTTTCCTCGGGGATACCATTCTTGACGAAGAATTCTTTGACCGATTTGGCGCGTTCGAGCGAGACTAACTGGTCGTGTTCACGATCGACGTCGTAGGTCTTAACCCAGCCCTTGATGGTGAAAGTGACGTCGGGATGGTTCTTGAACATCTGGACGTAATTCATAAGGATGG
This sequence comes from uncultured Bacteroidales bacterium, assembly GCA_900319865.1. Lineage (GTDB taxonomy): Bacteria > Bacteroidota > Bacteroidia > Bacteroidales > P3 > Colimorpha. The sequence goes on from ONQD01000030.1 coordinate 34,555, forward strand.
AATCGGACTCGGGCAGCAGTTTGTACTCGTCCTCGAAATAGATGTCGGAAATGGGGTAGACAGTGCCACGCTCGGCGCGATAGAGCTTCATGCGCAGGAGGGTATCCTCTTTGAAGCGGTCGGAGCTGAAATCGTAGAAGATGGAGAAGTAGCCGTCGCGTTTGGCGTAGAGGGTATAGTTGAATCCGGGGACAAATTTCACACGTCCGCCACGGAAATGTTCGTTCTGGACAATAACACGGTTGTTGGTGTTCTTCTCGAGGATGGTGAGATTGACATCAACATTCTTGCGGGCTTTGGGGTCGTAGAAAGTGACGGGAACCTCGAAGGCTTCCACATGGATGGTGACCTTGATGCTGTGGCCGCTGCCGTTAGTGGTAGCGTTGTCGAGCATGATGTAGTACACTTCGTTTTTGCGGACATCGATAGAACGGATATGGGTCTTGGTGTCGGCTTTGGTGAGCATGATGTCCTCAGCCTCGTGGTACATACCGATGGTGCCCATAGCTGCGGCTTTGGCCTGGTCCTGACGCTGCTGTTTCAGCAATTCGGCTTTGGCCTGACGGTCGGCTTTGGCGTCGCCGGTGGGAGTGATTTCTTTCTTTTTGGGTTTCACGAGGTTGGCACTGTCGACTTTGGCCATATTGATGGCAACAGGAAGCACTTTGTTGCACTGGATATGGTTGCTGAAATATACGTCGGTATATTTGTAGACCAGCATATCGTAGTCGTCGGCAGGATTAATCTGGGTGACTGCGATATCCAGTTTACCATTGTAGGGTACTGTGAATTTATACCATACCACATTGTGCTCGAATTCGGGCAGGTTGGGGTGACGACGGTCGGCCATTACCTCCATGATGCGTCCGGCGCCCTGAGGGGCGGTGGTGGGGCCGAAGGTTTGGTCCACACTGAGGGGAATAGCGAAGATGCAGTCGTTACTATTGTAGGGCAACTGGGTGAGCTGAACAGTCGGCTCGTTTTTCTTGCTATTTTTGCCTTTCTTACCCTTCTTCGATTTCTTATCCTTGGAGGATTGGGAAGTTTTTGCTTTGCCTTTGTTGTTGCTTTGAGCCTGCACATCGCAGTATCCAAATATCAGAGTACAAGCGAGTAAGGCTATAAAAAAACGTTTCATTTTACGCTATTTATTTAAACAAAATACCATTTTTTCACAAGGCAAAAATACGAATAATTTTTGAATCAAATAATATTTAATAGCAAAAAAATCAAAAAATGAGTCCGGTAAGGGGAAGTGGCTGATGTTGGAAAAAAGAAGTCCCCGCATCACAGAAGAGTGCCGCGGGGACTGAAAGGGTGTGAGAAAGAGGTTTGTGACCTATTTCAGATATTTGTCGAACCAGTCGATGAAATTGCGGTGCCACAGGAGGCTGTTCTGGGGACGGAGGACCCAGTGGGTTTCGTCGGGGAAATAGAGGTAGCGGGCATCGAGGCCGCGGAGCTTGGCGGCGTTGTAGGCAGCCATACCCTGCGAAGCAACAATGCGGAAATCAAATTCGCTGTGGATGACGCAGAGGGGGGTGTTCCACTTGTCGACAAAGAGGTGGGGCGAGTTGGCATAGGAGTGGGCAGTTTTGGCATTCTTGACCCAGTAGGGGCCGCCGAGGTCCCAATTGGTGAACCAGTATTCCTCGGTTTCGAGGCATTGCTGTTCGAAATTGAACATGCCGTTGTGGGCAAGGAAAGCTTTGAAACGATGGTTCTCGTTGTGGCCTGCGAGCCAGTAGATGCTGTAGCCGCCGAAAGAGGCGCCACAAGCGCCGAGGCGTTCGGCATCGATTTGCGGGGTGTTCTTGGTGAAATAGTCGGCAGCGGTGATATAGTCTTTCATGCACTGTCCGCCATAGTCGCCACTAATCTCCTCGCACCAGGCAGTGCCGAAGCCGGGACATCCGCGGCGGTTGGGGGCTATGATGAAATAGCCGGCGCCGCTCATGATTTCGAAGTTCCAGCGGGTGCTCCAGAACTGGCTGACCATGCTCTGGGGACCGCCTTCGCAATAGAGGAGAGCGGGATAGGTGCGGGTGCTGTCGTAGTCGTAGGGATAGATGAGCCATACAAGCATTTCCTTGCCGTCGGAAGTGGGAATCCAATGCTCTTCGGTGCGGCCCATGCGCACTTGGCTGAGCACTTCGGTATTGATGGCGGTGAGCTGCTGGCCTTTCTGCTCCTTGCCGTCGATGGTGTAGTGGAAAATTTCGGAGGGGTGCTGCATGCTCACCTCGTTGGCATAGATGTCACGGCCCTTGATGATGAAGCCATTGATGTTGTGACAATCCTTGGTGACCATCTGGATTTCCTTGGTGTTGACATCGAAAGAGAATATTTCGTCGGTGCCGCGATACATGACCACAGCAAGGAGGTGGCTGTCATCATCGGTCCAGCTGATGCCGCTCACACCATAGTCGAAGTCGGCGGTGTAGTCGGTGAGAGACTTGGAGTTGAAGTCGTAGACCATGAGACGGAGTTTGTCGCTTTCGTATCCGTCGTGTTCCATGCTCTCCCAAGCAAGTTTGGAGCCGTCGTGGCTGAACACAGGATTCTGGTCGTAGCCCATAATGCCTTTGCTGATGGTGTCGGTGGCGCCGGTGGCGATGGTATAGACATAGATGTCGCTATTGGTGCTGAGGGCGTAGTCCTTGCCAGTTTTCATGCGGCAGGTGTAGGCGATGCGCTGACCGTCGGGCGAGAAGTTGAACTGTTCAACACCACCCCAGGGACGCATAGGGCACTCGAAAGGTTGATTGCCGATGATGTCGACAGCGGCCTCGATGTTGATGGATTTGTCGCTGAGGTCGGCGAGGTAGATATGGGGGTATTCGTCCACCCAGTTGTCCCAGTGGCGATACATAAGGTCTTCGTTGATGCGGCCTGTACATTTGTCAAGACCTGCAAAGAGTTTGTCGATGTCGGCAGGACGTTTGACGGGGATGTCGCTGATGTAGATGATGCGGATGCCGTCGGGCGAGACCTTGAAGCCTTCCAAGCCGGTCTCGATGGTGGCGAGAACCTTCTCGGACTTTTTATCGACGTCCATGCGGACAATGTCGTTGCCACGGGCGTAGAGGATTGTAGTCTCATTGACCCACACGGGATTGAACTCGTTGGCGGAAGTGTTGGTAAGGCGGATAGCCTGCACAGAGCCGTCGGTGGGGATGAGATAGAGCTCGGCATTGCCTTTGTTCTGGGCCATATCGTAGTAGGTGTTGGCATAGACAATGCGTTTGCCGTCGGGGCTAACATCGTATTCGCCCATCTTGCCAAGGCCCCACATCACCTCGGGGGTGAAACGGCCGTTTTCTACATTCACTACAGGTTTCCCGATAATGTTTTCGGCATCCTGTTTCTGTTTACAGCCAGTCAAAACAAGAACGGCTGCAGTCAAAAGGAGAATTGATTTCTTCATATAGATGATAGTTACATTAAATAATCGTTGAGCGTCATTATTTTTGCAAAAATACAACTTTTTTCCATTATAGAGAAAAAAACTTATTTATATTCATGGAAAAATAGTATTTTTGCAATTCGAAAGAAGCATCAGTAAAAGTACAAATGTACGCAAAAGAATTTGATAGTCAAAGCATAGAAGCGTTTCACCATTTTATGGGTGAAGCGCGAATTATTGTGCTTACCTCCCACATGAACGCCGATGGCGACGCTTGTGGAAGCGTGCTGGGCATGGCCCGGATGCTGGACCATGCTGTCCCTGCCGGGACTAGAATTGTGCCGATGCTTCCAAACGGATGCCCCAACAATTTCACCTGGATGCCGGGAAGTGACCGAATCATGAATGGAGACACGGAGCCCGAAAGGTGTGCCGAGGTGATAGCGAAGGCCGATTTGATTATTGGCATGGACATCAGTTCGCTGTCACGCACCGACCATCTGCAGGAGGCATTGGAACAGGCAAAATGCAGGAAAGTGTTGATAGACCATCACCGGAATCCGGCAATAGAGCAATTTGACGTTGTATTTTCCGACTACACTATTTCGAGCACATGCGAATTGGTGCTGTGGTTGTCGCAAGCCCTGTGGGGAGGTAAATATATGGACCGCGAAACGGCCACATGCCTCTACACCGGCTTACGGACAGACACCGGTGGATTTGCCTTCAGCTGCGACCAGCCCAGTTGTTTCGAGGCTGCATCGGTGCTGGTGGGATACGACATACAGCCGGCTGAAATCCACAACCGTATAGTGAACACCTTTACTTGCAACCGGATGCAGTTCTATGGTTATGCACTGAGCCAACGGCTACAGATATACAAGGAAAAGAGAGTGGCCTTGTTTGCCTTCTCGCTCGAGGACCAAAAGCAATTCGGTGTGGGCGGAGAGGACATGGAAGGGCTTGTGAACTACACCTTGATGATGAAAGACATAGAGCTGGGGGCACTGCTGCGCGAAGAGGCCGGGAGGACAAAGGTGTCGCTTCGGGCGAAGTATGATATAGACGTCAACCAACTGGCTCAACAGCTGGGCGGCGGCGGACACAAGAAAGCATCGGGAGCCACATGCTACATGTCGTTTGACGACACATTGCAAGCTGTGTGCAAACTGCTGAATATTGAAAACGAACAACCCTATCAATGCGCCACTGCCTGATGAAACGTTATTTCCACATAGCAATAATCTCATTGGCCTGCTGTCTGGCAGCAGCGTGTGGCGACAATACCCCTGTGGTAGAGTTGACTCAGGACAACAGCACGTTGGTGAAAGAAAACATGATAAACGCCAACCGGGTGGTGATACAGTCGGAGGCGACCCAGATAGAGAGTTATGTGAACCGCCGGGGATGGGAAATGAAACCGCTGCCGTGCGGAGCATTGTATTGGCAGACAGTGTCGGGACAAGGACCCGCCATCAACCCCGAAGACACAGTGGTGGTGACCTACAGGCTTGAGGCACTGGACGGCACCCCCTTCTACACCAATCAGCGCGACACGCTGGTGGTGGGGCGCAGGCATGTAACTGTAGCCCTGGACGATATACTGCAACAACTGCACTATGGCAGCCAAGCGTGGATGATAGCACCCTCGAACACAGCATACGGAGTGGTAGGCGACGGGGACCGGGTGCCGTCGCGAACAGTGATAGTATACAATATTAAAGATATACAGAAAAGCAAGAAAGTCCCTTCCAAAGGCAAATCAACCTCGATGGGCCTATTGGGCGAGAACAAATAAGAGAAAGCAGATAAATAGAAAATAAACATATAAATTATTAAACAACAATGAAAAAAGTCTTATTAATTGCCACTATGGCATTGACATGCACCGTTATGATGACGGCTTGCAACTCCAACAAATTCAAACAAGCCGAAGGCGGCCTGTTATATAGATTCGAGACCACCAATCCCGAAGGTGAACAGCCCAAGGTGGGGGACGTTCTGGTAGGTGAATTGTTGCTCCGCCTTGACGACGATACCCTTTTCACCAATGTGGGTACCCCCGACCGCATTTTCCAAGTGTCTGAGAGCCCTGCTTTCAGAGGCGACATTCAGGAAGGCTTCTTAATGATGCACACTGGCGACAAGGCCATCTTCAAGATTCCTGCCGACTCGGTGGCTAAATTCGTTCCGCTGGAACAGATGCCTCCCAAATATGAGAAGGATAAAGGCCAGTATTTCTTATATGAAATCACTTTGAATGAAATTGTCACCAAAGAGGAACTCGCTCAGGAGAACGCCAATTTCGTTGAAGAGATGAACAAGCGCAAAGATGAAGAGGCTGCCACTCTGGCTCAGTACATTTCCGACAACAAAATCACCGCAAAGCCCACCAAATCCGGCCTCTACATCATTGTGAACAAGAAAGGAAGCGGCCCGAAGGTTGAAAACGGCAAAGAAGTATCGGTGAACTATACCGGCCGTCTGCTGGACGGTACCTTGTTCGACACCAGCCGTGAGCAGGATGCCCGCGAAGCCAACAAAGTGCAGAAAGGCCGTACTTATGAGCCCATGACCTATGTTGTTGGTGCCCAGCCCATGATTAAAGGATGGGACGAAGGCATTATGGGTCAGACCGAAGGTAGCGACATCACCCTGATTATGCCCTCCGAACTTGCCTATGGCGCCCGTGGAGCTGGAAAAGACATCCTCCCCTACAGCCCGCTGGTGTTCAACCTGACTATCGAATCTGTTAAATAATCAAATTATTGCATTATAGACGATGGATTGTCTGGAAGAGGTAATCGACCAGACAATCCATTTGCCATAATAATAAACTGCATAAAATACCTAATAATACTTTCACAAAACTGTAATTACTAGCATGAAGAATATTGTGATATTTGGAGCCCCCGGTGCTGGCAAAGGCACTCAGAGCGATTATATAGTGGAGCGTTATGGCCTCACCCACATTTCGACAGGCGATCTGCTCCGTAAGGAAATAGCCGACCAGACAGAACTGGGCAAAAGAATAAAAAGCATTATGGATGCCGGTCAGCTAGTGAGCGACGACATAGTGATAGAAATGATAGACAACGCCATAGGCCGCGACACCAAGGGTATACTGTTTGATGGTTTCCCCCGCAACGTGGCACAGGCCGAGGTGCTGGACCAACTGCTTGCCAAACATGGTAGAACCCTTACCTGCATGGTGCGACTGGATGTGCCCCGCGAAGAGTTGATAAGACGCATGCTGGAACGTGCCAAGACAAGCGGCCGCAGTGACGACAACGAGGAGACTATAAAACACCGGCTTGTGGAATACGAGAACAAGACGCTCCCCGTGGCTGCATATTACAACAAGCAGGGAAAAGAACTGAAGATAAACGGATTGGGCGACATCAAGCGGATTTCGGAAGATATAGCCCATGCAATCGACAGCATCTGATAGAGACACTGCCTGTTGCACCAAAGTGACAGAATTCTGAGCCCTGTAGCGACAATAGCAATAAGACGATACAACACAATTGACAGAATATCCAAACCAGGAGGGAAAAGACTATGACTTCGAATTTCGTTGACTATGTGAAGATACTTGTCCGCTCAGGCAAAGGCGGGGCAGGATCGGCACATCTGCTCCGAGTAAAATACAATGCCAAAGCCGGCCCGGACGGTGGCGACGGAGGCAGAGGCGGACATGTGATATTGCGAGGAAACAGCCAGCGGTGGACGCTTATCCACCTGAAATACACCAAGCATGTGTTTGCCGAGAACGGACAGAATGGCGGCGAGAACCTCCGAACGGGGCGCATGGGTGCCGACCAGATTTTGGAGGTGCCGCTGGGATGTGTGTGCCGCGATGCCGAAACCGGCGAGATACTGGGCGAGGTGACCGAAGATGGCGAGGAGCTGATAATAGCAAAAGGCGGGCGAGGCGGCTACGGAAACGACCACTTCAAATCGCCCACCAACCAAACTCCCCGTTACGCACAACCCGGTGAGCCAGCTGTGGAACGTTGGGTGATTATTGAGTTGAAAGTGTTGGCAGACGTAGGGTTGGTTGGATTTCCCAATGCCGGTAAATCGACATTTCTGAGCGTGGTATCGGCCGCAAGACCAGAAATAGCCGACTATCCGTTTACCACTATCGTTCCCAATTTGGGTATTGTGAAATATCATGACGACCAGTCTTTCTGCATTGCCGACATCCCAGGAATCATCGAAGGTGCCAGCGAGGGAAAGGGGTTGGGACTGCGTTTTCTGCGTCACATAGAAAGGAATTCAATCCTGCTTTTCATGGTGAGTTGTGAGCAACTGGACATAGAGAAAGAATATAACATTCTGCTTGAGGAGTTGCGACGCTACAACCCCGAATTGCTCGACAAGCAACGCCTATTGGCAGTTACCAAGAGTGACATTATAGATGACGTAATGATGCAACAACTTCAGGCCCATCTGCCTAAAGATGTGGAAACAATTTTCATTTCGTCGGTGACAGGGCTCAATATTCCAGAGTTGAAAGACATGTTGTTCAGGAAACTGAACGAAACGATTTGACATGGAATCCATCGACACACAGGTTTTCTATTGGATAAACCACCATCACAGCCCACTTGCCGACCATGTGCTATGGATAGCAAGTCAGGGGTGGTCGTGGGCCATAGTGCTGGTGGCGGTAATCTGTGCTGTGACATTGCGTAAAGAGCCACGCCGCTGGTGGGTGGTAATGATAGGGATTGTGTTATGTTTTCTGCTTTCTGACAGGATATCGGTGATGGTATTCAAGGATGTCTTCTGCCGGTTGCGTCCCTGCCATGCCCTCGACAGCGTGAGAATGTACAACACCTCATGCGGCGGGTTGTATGGATTTGTATCGTCCCATGCAGCCAACGTCTGTGCGTTGGCTATGTTTTTCACCCTGCGGTACCGCAAAAAGCTGCAGCCACGATGGGTATTGCCCGTACTGATGTTTGGGTGGGCAGCTTTGGTCTGCTATTCCAGACCCTACCTTGGCAAACATTATCCAGGAGACGTGGTGTGCGGAGGATTGCTCGGAATCGTTGTGGGCACCATCGTTTTTTTTATCATGCAATTTATTGAAAATAAGTATACATCCATTGTGGAGCGAAAAAAAAATGCACAATAATGAAACATTTTTCTGTTTTTTGCGTTTATACGAATGTGCTTACTTATTTCAAAGATGTATTTGACGGGGCGTCTCCAACCGGGGACGTTCTCGTTTTATAAATAGCTCAATAAAACAAGAAAAAAGAATACCATCATGACACTTTTAGACATCATTCTGGCCATTCCGCTATGCTTCTTCCTATACAAGGGATGGACCCGAGGACTAATATTCGAAACCACTTCGCTGGCCGGAATAGTGGGAGGTTGCTGGGCAGCCACACATTTTTCCACATGGGTGGCCGAAGCGCTACACCTGACAGGCGACTGGTCGGTTCTGCTTGCCTTTTTCATCACCTTTATCGGAGTGGTGGTGGCAGCATACTTTTTGAGCAAAGTGATGGAAGGCTTCTTTAAATTGGTCAAAGCAGAATTTGTCAACAAAGTGTTTGGTTCTTTTATCGGAATGATAAAATGTCTTTGTATACTGGGCGTTCTGCTTAATTTCGTGATGCTCATCGACAAAAACGAAATCATTATCACCCCGAAGACCCAGCAGGAAAGTGTGCTTTTTAAACCTGCTTACAAGGTGGGCAACAGCCTGATTGGTTCACTGCGAACCTATATTCAGGAACAGAAGAACAACACAGAAGAGGAACAAAAGGCTTAACACACACTGCAATGCTGATATTGGCACCCATGCAAGGGCTCACAGAGCTGTTGTTCCGGAAGGCTTATTATAAATGTTTTCCCAATGCATTGGACTATGCCATTTCCCCATTCCTTTCACTCACCCACGGCAACCTCTCCGAAGCGTGGAAAAAGATAGACGACGTGATTCCGCAGGCCAACCTTGGCTCCATGCCTGTGATACCTCAAATACTGGGTAAAGAGCCCGCAGAATTTGTTGATTTGGCCAATCGTCTCTACGATATTGGTTACAAGGAAATAAATTGGAACATCGGCTGCCCCATGAGGAAAATCACAGCCAAACACCGAGGCAGCGGAATACTTCCCTACCCCGATGAGGTAAAAGCCATACTGGACACCATAATCCCACAATTGCGGCCGTCGCTAAGCGTAAAGATGAGACTTGGACTGTATAATGCAGACGAGATATTCAAACTCATACCTATTCTCAACGACTATCCTCTAAACAATATCACCATCCATCCCCGCACAGGTCGTCAACAATATAGCGGCCAGGTCGACCTAAACACTTTCGAGGAAGTTTTGCCCTTAATACACCATAAGGTAATATATAACGGCGATATTTGCACCCTTGGCGACTACCACAGAATTCACCAACGGTTTCCCGATATCGAGGATTTCATGATAGGACGTGGTGTGCTTTTCGACCCTCTTCTCCCGCTCAAGATAAAAAGCGACAGCACAAACGTAGACGACCCTTCAGCCCCGATGAAGTTCATCCTCACATTGCTCGACGCAATCAACCAACTACCCATTCCAGAAGTGAGCAAAATGCGCAAAACCAAGGAATACTGGTGTCTGCAACGGCGCAGTCTCCCCATCACTGAGCATCAATCACTCACGGTGCTCCATGCCCAAACTCCGGAGGACACTCGCACCGAATTGCTCAAGATTATCCACAATTTATAAAAAATTATCATCCCAACATAATAAAAAGCATTTTCCAGCGTTACAATTTTAATGAAACGACAAGTACTATTTTTCATCCTCTTTCTCCCCGCCCTGCTCTCCTCTATGGGATGCAGCAACAATGGCAGTGTTGAGAACATGTCAAACGAAGAGATTCTAAAAGTCCTTGATGTCAAGATACACAAGCACCCCAAAGACGACAAACTCCTATACGACAGGGCAAAGATATACATGCAAATGAATCGTATTAATGAAGCCATTGCCGACCTAACCCGCGCCGTGTCGCTCAATGGCAAGGAATACGATTATCACATGCTTTTGGGCGATGCCTACTTTGCCAATGGCGATGTTGAGCACAGCTACAAGAGCCTCCAGGATGCACTCAATCTGAAACCCAACAGCCAAGAAGCTTACCTTAAACTGGGCGAAATAGCCTACTACAGCCGCGACTACGACCGAGCTATGGACAACCTGAGCAAGGTGACCGCCAAAGACCCGCAGAACCGCACCGCGCTCTTTATGAAAGGCTTCATATATAAAGAAACGGGCGATACTGCCAACGCAGTGGTGTTGCTGCGCAAAGTGTGCGACCTTTATCCCGAATATGAACCAGCCTTCGAGGAACTGGGTATGCTGTATGCAAACCGTCACGACCCCTTGGCTCTCGAATACCTCAACACCGCCATCCGTCTTGAACCCCAAAACACAAATGCGCTCTACGGTCTTGCCATGTTCCATCAGGACTTAAACCACATGGACCAAGCCGAAGAGATTTACAAGCAGATTCTCGACATCAACGACAACGACAAGCATGCATGGCACAACCGTGGCTATATCCAGCTTTTCACCTATGGCGACTACGACCTCGCCATACAGTATTTTACACGGGCCATACAATGCGACAGCACCTTCATTGAAGCATGGACAAACCGCGGCTGCGCACAGGAACTGAAAGGCAACAAATCCCTTGCCATTGATGACTTTCGTGCCGCGCTTGACCTAGACCACACATTTCAGCCTGCCATCGACGGCATGAACCGGAACAAATAACAAAGAATCAACACTCAACCGAAACAACAATATATCAATATTATTATCATGAGCACACTAAAAGGACGCAACCTCATCTCCATCACCGACTTCTCCAAAGAAGAATACATCGAGGTGTTGGACATTGCCGAAGGTTTTGAACAGAACCCCAAGCAACGCATTCTCAGCGACAAAGTAGTCGCCACACTTTTCTTCGAACCCTCAACGCGCACCCGTCTGAGCTTCGAAAGTGCAGCCAACCAATTGGGTGCACGCATCATTGGTTTCAGTGACCCCGGTGGCACCAGCGTCCAAAAGGGTGAATCGCTGCACGACACCATCGTCATGGTCTCCAGCTATGCCGACCTCATCGTCATGCGCAACCCCAAGGAAGGCTCCTCCCGCTACGCCTCCGAAGTGGCCTCCGTGCCCGTCATCAACGCCGGAGATGGTGCCAACCAGCACCCCACTCAGTGCATGCTCGACCTCTACTCTATCCGCAAAACCCAAGGCACCCTCGAAAACCTCAACATCGCTTGTGTTGGCGACCTCAAATACGGCCGCACCGTTCACTCGCTGGTCCAAGCCATGTGCAATTTCAACGCCACCTTCCATCTTGTCTCGCCCGTCGAGCTTAAACTCCCCTCATCGGTCAAGATGAGCATCAAAGAAGCAGGCCTTAAATACTACCAATACACCGACCTCCGCAGCGTCATCCCCAATGCAGACATCATCTACATGACCCGTGTTCAGCGTGAACGTTTCCCCGACCCACTCGAGTACGAAAGGGTGAAAGACAGCTGCATCCTCACTGCCTCGATGCTCGAAGGCTGCAAACCCAACATGCGTGTTCTGCATCCCCTCCCACGCGTCAACGAAATCACTACCGATGTTGACAGCACCCCCTATGCCTACTACTTCCGTCAGGCACAGAACGGTGTCTATGTCCGCCAAGCACTCATGGCTGCAATTCTCGGTGCAAAATAAACTATCAATCATTCATCACAATATCATACCATCATGGAATCAAAAAAAGAACTCGTCGTCTCTGCCATCGAAAATGGCACAGTCATCGACCATATCCCCACCCAGGCCGTTTATCAGGTAATCCATATTCTCGGACTTGAAGAATACAAAGACGAAGTACTCATTGGCAATTACCTCCAAAGCAACAAACTCGGCCGCAAAGGTATCATCAAGATTAAGAATAAACACTTCACCAAAGAAGAGGTGAGCAAAGTGGCCCTCGTTGCCCCATTTGTAACCATCATCACCATTGAAGACTATAAGGTGATAGAAAAATTCGCCACCGAAATACCCGACCACATCGAGAATTTTGTCAAATGTGCCAACCCCAAATGCATCACCAACGCCGAGGCTGTGCCCACCAAGTTCGATGTAGTGGACAAAGAGAACCTGAAACTCCGCTGCCACTATTGTGAGAAATTCACCACAATGGAGACTATCCACTTCAATCACTAATCGCCCATCCCATTTCACCATGAGAAAATATTACATTCTCCTCATCTCCCTCACCATTATTCTCATTCTGGCGGCTTTCTGCACCCTATGGTTTGGCAATGCCGTTTTCCAAACCATTTTCCCCTTCATCCCGCTCTACTTTGCCGTCGTCACAGGCATCCAGCACTACGCTGTTATCAAAAGTTTCAGCAAAGACCCCCGCACTTTTGTCAAAAACTTCCTGGGTCTCACCGTCGGCAGCCTCTTCCTCCACTTAGTCGTCATCAGCGTATGGTCTTTCACCCATATTCAAATGGCCAAACCTTTCATCATCGCTTTTTGCATCTGCTACATCCTCTACCTCCTCTTCGAGACCATCGCGCTTGTATTATTTGTCAAGAATAAGAGAAAACAATAATTGTACTCGTATTCGGGCTTTTACCCACCCGCTAAATCCACCATTTATCAACAGATAATGGTGGATTTTTATTTACAAAATATATAATTTGAAAAAAAGCGTATATTTGCATTTTCAAAAATAGAGAAACACACCCACAAAACAACACACAAATCTTACAGAAAAACACATTATAACACAACGATAAAACAGTATTTTACAGATACGTTCCCATTAATTAATTTTTACATTTTTATCCACGAATCCAAAACAATCATTTCAATAATTAAATTTTCAACACTATGAAAAAAGTCTTACAATGTTTTGTACTCCTATCGGCACTCATTGTCGGTGGGATTACACAAGCCCAAACGCTTGAGGACTATGGTTTTTCCACAGGCACTAACGCCGCCAAGTGGAAAGTCATCACCGACAGCACAAACCTCCTTGGCACCGGCTATGTCGACAGCCGCGCCTCATCACTTCAAAGCATCGGGTTCTCATTCCCCTTTGCTTTGAACTCCTACACCCAGTTTTCCGTCAACTCCGACGGTAACCTCCGTTTAGGCTCCACCGTTACTGGTACCGGTGCCTACTATAATCCTTTCAGTTCTTCCAATTCCAATACCAACAGCCCGAAAATCAATTTCTTTGGTTGCGATGGATACTTCCTCGATTCTATCCATTATGTCTACTCACAAAACTTCATCACTGCTGAGGGTGTCAATCTCCTGGTAGTTGAGTTCTGCCTCGGCACCTACACCCCCTCCACCCGCTACCAGAAATATAAATGGCAGGTTCATCTCTATGGCAATGGTAACATTGAAATAGTTTATGCTGCCACAGCTCCCAATCAAGCCCCTGCTGTTGCCAGCCAGAAAGGTCTTTGCGTCAATTCCAGCGATGGACTTATTGTTGACAACACTAACTCCGTTTCCCACTTCACCGCTGGTTCTACCACCACTTGGAGCTCCGGCACTTGGCCTGCTCCCGGCACCTACTACACCTTCACTCGCCCACTCGTTTGCGAGTCTCCCAGCAGCATCACCATCCACTCCCTCTCTCCCACTACCGCCAGTCTCTCCTTCACTCCTGCAGGCAGTGAAAGCGCCTGGATTGGAACCATCACCCCGGGCATCATGGGCTATTCCGAGCTCACCCTCACCGACACCAATGTCAACCTGATGTTCCTTTCCCCCAACACCGAATACACCGTTTCTGTTCGTGCTCTCTGTGCCGTCGGCGACACCAGCCGTCCCACTCAGACCACTTTCCACACTCTCTGCAACCCCCTGTCAACCCCCTATTTCGAGGATTTCGACAACGTTACTGAATCCACTACCGCAGCCACCCACGAAATGCCCTCTTGCTGGACTATCGGTGCTGGTGATGTCACCATGACTGCCGACCAATCTCCCCAAATCTATTATGGCTCCAGCTATTCGCACAGCGGTAACTATAGCATGCGCCTCTACTACCGTGGCTACACCACTCTGCCCATCTTCCAGACTCCCGTCGACAGCCTGATGCTAAAATTCTGGCTCAAACAAACCTCCAGCAGCTATCAGCTGGTTGTGGGCGTCATGACCAACCCCAACGATCCTTCAACCTTTGTCCCTGTCGACACTATCCGTAATAGCACTACCGATTACGAATATATTGAAGTATATTTCGACAATTATGAAGGCAATGGCCAATTCATAGCCTTCCACAATATCACCAATACCACTTACAACTACAGCTACAACTACATCGACGACCTCCAAGTGAGTTTGATTCCCTCTTGCAGAACCCCGCAACATCTTGAAGCCAACAACATCTACTCCTCCAGTGCCGTTGTTTCGTGGACTGGCACTTCGCCCAGCTACACCGTCACCTACGGTCCCGACACCAACAACCTCACTTCCATCTCCACCAACACCGTTTTCGCCACCCTCACCGGCCTCACCCCCAATACTGATTATATTGTAATGGTGAAAGGCGTGTGCAGCGCTACCGACGAAAGCGAATACTGCCTCCCCATCACCTTCAGAACCGCTTGCCTCCCCATCTCCTTACCCTACATCGACAACTTCGATGAGATAACCGATGTTGAGACATCCACCACCGGCATTATGCCCGACTGCTGGACCATTGGCGCTGCCGATGTCACTATGAACTCCACTCAGTCGCCCCAACTCTACTATGGTTCTTCCAACGCCCATAGCGGCAACTACAGCATGCGTCTCTACTATCGCGGCTACACTTGCCTTCCCCCGATTTCAACCCCTGTCGACAGTGTCATGCTCAAATTCTGGGTCAAACAGACTTCCTCCAGCTATCAGCTCGAAGTCGGTGTCATGTCCAACCCCAACGACCCCGCCACCTTCGTGGCTATCGACACCATCGACAACACTTCCACCTCGGCTTACGAGTACTACGAAGTGCTCTTCAACAACTATACCGGCAGCGGTCAATACATCGCCCTGCACAACATCACTAATTCCACCTATAGCTACAGCTACAACTACATTGACGACATCGAGCTGACACTCATCCCCAATTGTGTGGCTCCTCAAAACGTCTCTGTCAGCAACATCGCCGGCACCTATGCAACCGTTACCTGGACTGGCAACGCCGCCAGCTACACTGTTGCCTATGGCACCGACACTAACGACCTGACCACCATCTCCACCAACACCAACTACATCTACATCGCTGGTCTCCAGCCCCTCACCAACTACATCGTCATCGTCAAATCCGTCTGTGGCATCAACGATGAGAGCGAATACACTCTTCCCTACTCATTCACCACAGCATGTGCCGCCATGCCCATCCCCTTCTTCGAGGACTTCGACAACATCACCTCCACTCTGCCCGAATGCTGGCAAAAGGTTGGTAGCGGCACCGTAGCAAAATACAGCTCCACAACCTATTCCCACAGCGGAAACTACTCTCTCCGTTTCAGTGGCTCAACCGCCAACCTCGTGCTTCTGCCCATCTTGGACACCGCCACCAATCAGCTCGAAATGTCCATCTGGACCCGTCCTGAAAGCTTCACCAACTCCAGTTGTGGCACCTTCTCGGTCGGTTATGTCACCGATGCCGATGACGCAACCACTTTCGTTGCCATCGAAACCTACAACTATACCGATTTCTCGAGCACCGAAAACCGCACCATCAGCTTCGCCAATGTTCCTGCCAACAGCCGCATTGCCATGCGCCACAATGCCAATGCCACCAACTGGTACTGGTTCGTCGATGATATCGACATCCACTTCGCTCCCGCTTGCCCTGCTCCCACTGGCGTAACTGTTAGCAACCTTGCTTCCCATAGCGCCACCATCAGCTGGCAAAGCACTGCACCCACATTCATTGTCACCTACGGAACCGACTCCGCCAACATGACCTCCATCTCTACCAACACCAACTACATCAACCTCACCGCTCTAAGCAGCGCCACCACCTACTACGTCTCTGTCAAAGCACTCTGTGCCATCGACGAGGAAAGCAGCTACACTATTCCTGTTAGCTTCACCACCGCCTGCGACTCCTTAGCAGTACCCTATTTCGAAGACTTCGAAAACCTTACCACCTCCTTCCCCAACTGCTGGACCAAAGTTGGCACAGGCACCGTTGCTATCAGCAGTACCTATACTCATTACCCAGGCATTGCCCTGCGCTTCAGCGGTTCCCTCTCTAACCTGGTAGTTCTGCCCACCTTCAGCACTGCCGTCAACCAGTTTCAAATGACCCTCTGGATGCGTCCCGAAAGCTTCACCAACAGCAGCTGCGGCTCCTTCCAGGTAGGCTATGTCACCGACCTCCTCGATGCTTCCACTTTCGTCACCCTCGACAGCTTCTACTACGCTGATTTCACTGACTACGAATTCGAAACCATCAACTTCAGCACCGCTCCTGCCAATGCTCACATGGCTCTGCGCCACACTCCCAATTCCTCCAGCTGGTACTGGTTCGTTGACGACATCACGGTCGAAACTATCCCATCCTACGAGTGCTACACTGTCACAGCACTCACTGTCGACAGCACCACTGCCAACAGCGTCTCCTTAATCTGGACCGATGCCAACAACACCAATGCCACCTACACTGTCTACAACATGAGCGACACCTCGGTCATCGCCACCGGCCTGACCGCCACCAACTACACCGTCACCGGTCTTAATGCCGCCACTGGCTACACCTTCGGTGTGGTTGCCAACTGCTCTGCCTCTTCCGCTTCCGAATTCGCAACCGTCTCTGCCACCACCAGCTGCCTCAGCACCTGCCAAATCTCCATCTTGGGCGAAGACTCCTATGGCGATGGTTGGAATGGCAACACAATCAATATCTACCAAGGCAGCTCCTTGGTCGGAACATTCACTATCTCCAGCGGTTCCAGCCTCGCGGCAACCTACGAGGTCTGCAGCGGCTTGCCACTCTCCTTCCGTTGGTCTGCTGGTAGCTACTCTTACGAAGCATCGTTCACCATCCTCGATGGCGGTGGTGCTACAGTCTATACCTGCAGCGATGGTTCTTTACTCACTTCCGAATCGGTGTTCTTCACCCTCAACGCCCCCTGCCCCACCTGCCTTATCCCCACTGTCACTCTCGACAACTTCGACAACAGCAGTGCCACCATTAGCTGGACCAGTGCCAACACCGGTGCCACCTACACCGTCTACAGAGACACCACTATCGTAGCCACCGGCCTCACCACCGGCACCTACACCTTCACCGGCCTCACTGGCAACACCACCTACAATTTGGGTGTTCAGGCCAACTGCTCTTCCACCGATGCATCCGGCATTGCCTATGCCGCTGTCCACACCGATAACGATCCCGTCATGTGCGACACCGTGCCTGCCACCGTCTTCTCCAATGCCGATAGTGCCACCACCACCACCAACTACTTCCCCGGCTTTAGCTACTATGACTACAGCTACACCGAAGTCATCATTCCCGCCGAACGTCTCACCGGCCTCGGCGAAATCAAGGCCTTGGAATTCAAACCCACCATCCTGGCAGCTGGCAGCAGCTATTTCGACGACTGCGAGATTTACATGATGCACACCACCGCCACCTCGTTGACCAACGACTTTATCCAAGACACCAACAACTTCCAGCTGGTCTACACTGGCGACCTCAGTTTCGACAACACCAACTGGCAGCTTGTCAACTTCGACAACAACTTCGTCTGGAACGGTGTCGACAACGTGCTTGTGGCCGTTCTCCGCAACCATGGCGACTACGCTTCCAGCGGCTCCTTCGAGGCATACCAAGCCGACAGCAACCTGGCACGCTACGTCTATCGTGACGATACTCCCTTCACCATTGGAGAAATCACAACAACCTCCAACAACAATCCTACTTCCACCGTTCCCATCTACCACCTCATTGGTTGTCCTGCCGCCACTCCGGCCCCTGTAACCTTGACCGTTGCCACTGCCGACAACACCATGGGTACCACCAGCCCGGCTCCCGGCACCTATACCTACAATGTTGGTGACACCATGCAGGTTACAGCCCTGCCCAATGCCGGCTACCGCTTCGACTACTGGACCGTCTCTCTTGGCTTCTACACCGATACCATCCAGACCAACCCCTTAATCGATGTCGTTCCCAGCTACTACGAAGGTGTCAACATCAGCCTCATCGCCAACTTTGTACTCAACCAATACACCATCACCGTCACCTCTGCCAATCCTACTCTCGGCACCGTGACCGGTAGCGGCACCTACGCCTCCGGCGCCACCGCCACCATCACCGCAACTCCCGCCCCCAACTGCCGCTTCGTGCAGTGGAACGACGGCGACACTCACGCGGTCCGCACTGTGGTTGTAACCGGTGATGCCACCTACACCGCCACCTTCGCCTACAACCCCGTCACTGTCACCCTCGTCAACGCCAATCCCGACATGGGTATGACCACTCCTGCTCCTGGCACCTACACCTTCAACCTCGGCGACACCGTTTCGGCCTACGCTACTGCCCAAATCGGCCACCACTTCCTCTACTGGATAGTTAACGCCGCCGGCATCACCGACACCATCAACACCAACTCCCTCTCCGCTGTCATCCCCAACATGCCAATCTACGCAGGCCAATCCCTCACCGTCACCGCCTACTTCGCTGTCAACCAATACAGCATTACCGTTGCCGCCAATGACGACAACCTCGGCACAGTACTCGGTAGCGGCATCTACAACTACCTCGACACCGCTGTCATCACCGCCATCCCGGCACAGTACAGCACCTTCCTCAATTGGGACGACGGCGACACCAACGCCATCCGCTCAGTGGTTGTAACTGAGAGCCACACCTACACCGCCATCTTCCAGTCGCTGCCGCGCTACGAAGTCTCTATCGACGTTTCGCCCAGCTATGGCGGCACCGTCAGCGGAGCTGGTCTCTACTACGAAGGCGAAACCGTCACCCTCACTGCCACTCCCAACGATGGCTACCACTTCGAAGGCTGGGCTCTCGAAGGCAGCGTTGACCCGTTCGACTTCATCGTGTTCTCACACGATCCCACCTACACATTCACCATGGATGGCTACAACCACCACTACATTGCACTCTTCGAAGAGAATCCTCTCCCCGCCACCCTCACCGTGACCCTCAACCACGACGACCGCGGCTATGTCCTCATCAACGGACAGAACACCAACACCTACGAAGGATTCATTGACGACACCGTACACCTCCAGGCTGTTGCAGCTTCCGGCTACTACTTCCAGAGCTGGGATGGCGTCTTCATCACCACCGACACTTTGGTGAACGACCACATCACTCTGGTTCTCGCCGAACCCCACACCCAAGTCTACTGCTACTTCGCCCGCGTCACCGGTATCGACAACGTCAGCGAAAGCAATGTGGTAATCCTCAGCATGAACAATAACATCATAGTCCGCGGAGCCGAACAGCAAGCCATCCGCGTCTACGACCTCGTAGGCCGTATGGTTGCACAGCGCACCGAGGCAGGCGTTGAAGAAACCATTGCCATGCCCACCACCGGAGTCTATCTGGTTCAGGTTGGCAAAGCGCCCGCCATCCGTGTGGTTGTCCGCCACTAATTGTTCAATACGGAACCTTAACCACTAAGGTTTCCGCACACTCCAAAGGTGTCCCGACTCCATCGGGGCACCTTTCTTTTTCCCCTCCCCCTTCGCTAACTCTTCACCTCTTCATAATCCCTTATTAAGTTCTTCTTAACCTCTGCAGTGAATAGGGGTTCGATTAGTAGTTGTTTTCGGCTTCAGGCGTAAGGGAGCGGAAACAACGGGCCATTGGTGCAGCAATATCGAGCCATGGAAGCGGAAAGGGCGCTACAATGCAGCGGATAGGGAGTTGATGCAGGCCGAAATGGAAATAGATTTTGACATGTGAAATTAATTAACTAACTTTGCATTTTCATCGTCAGCAACGCCTTTGGTCTAACACCGACACTCATACCATTCATACTCAGACAGAAGGAACATACTCTGGCAAATATGGACGGATGAATGTACCAACAACAAAACAACAAAAAAGAACAAAAAAAGAATAGACAATGGACAAAATCATCACCCTGCTGAATAGTTATGTGTGGAGCTGGCCACTGGTGGGCTTATGCCTGCTGGCCGCCTTCTATTTCTCGTTCGGAACGCGATTTGTGCAAGTGCGACACATCGGCGACATGGTGCGGCTTCTGTTCAAAAAGGACCGCAATAAAAAGGAGGGGATATCCTCGTTCCAGGCCTTTGCGCTGGCGTTGTCGGGCCGTGTGGGCACGGGCAACATTGTGGGTGTGGCAATGGCCATAGGCATGGGTGGTCCGGGTGCCATTGTGTGGATGTGGATTATTGCATTTTTCGGGGCAGGAACCGCTTACGCCGAGGCTTGCTTGGCACAGATATACAAAACCCGTCAGGGCAACCAGCTGCGTGGCGGCCCGGCATACTATATCGAGAAAGGCCTCCGTTGTCCGTGGCTTGCCATCCTGTTTGCCGTCATCACCGTGCTTTCGTGTGCAGTGTGCCTGCCACCCATCCACAGCAACAGCATTTCGCTCTCCTTCTCCAACACCTTCAACATTGCCCCCTGGATAGTGGGCATAGTTCTTGCAGCTCTCATTGCCTTGGTGGTTATTGGTGGCGTGAAGCGTATTTCGGTGGTGGCCGAGATTGTAACACCCTTTATGGCCATAGCCTATATCCTGCTGTCGCTTGTAGTGTTGATAGTGAACTTCCAAGCTGTCCCGCAGGCGTTCCACGACATGATAACAAGTGCTTTCGGCATTTCGGAGGCTTTTGGCGGCATCGTGGGAACCGCTATAGCGTGGGGAGTGAAACGCGGCATCTACAGCAACGAGGCCGGACAAGGCACCGCCCCCATTGTGGCGGCGGCTGCCAAGGTATCCCATCCTGTAAAGCAGGGACTGGTGCAGGGTTTTTCAGTTTATGTTGACACCCTCCTGGTGTGTACGGCAACGGCTGTCATGCTGCTCGCCACCCGTTGCTACAACATCGTTGACCCTGCCACGGGCGGATTCCTTTTCAAGACCGATGCGGCCCAACTGGGGCAGCCGGGTGTGGAATACACCATTGCGGCCCTCAGCACACTGCTCGGCCAGGGCTGGGGCGGTATCGCCATCAGCATCACCTTGTTCTTCTTTGCCTTCACCACCGTCATGGCCTACTATTATTATGCCGAAACCAGTCTTATATACCTCTTCAGCAAATCGCGCGAACACCGCGACAAGATTCAGGATAAATATTTCGACACGCACGACAAGATAAAGACCAAGCACCGCGACCGTCTTATCTTCGACAGCCTCAAAACCGAAAAACGACTGATTGCCATACTGCGTGTGATTTTTGTAGGGGCTGTGTTTTTCGGCAGCTTGAAAGAGGCCGGCATTATTTGGAGTCTCGGTGATATGGGCGTGGGCATGATGGCTTGGATCAACATCATTGCCATACTGCTGCTTTCTCCCAAGACATTCAGACTGTTGCGTGATTACGAAAAGCAGAAGAAAGAGGGCAAGAACCCCGTTTTTGACCCCAAAGCAATGGGCATAGAGAATGCCTCATATTGGGAAGAGACTGCTACGGAGAAATAGAAATTCACTCTACAATAAAGTATGACTGATTTTCCAAACCGTTCTCATTGTCGCGTCCCCTTCGGGACGCTGATAGAGAGATTCTTCTGTCACCGCACTGCGCTACGCTTGTACGATGTTATCAACATTCAACCTCTTCGTGGTTGTAATAAAATCAGTCATATATCAAACAAGAACTTAGAACATTTATTCCTAATGTTTTGCGATGCCTGCGTTGAGCCGCTGTGCATCGGGATTTCCCATATCCTAACGGCTATTGCGTCTTTTACGGCAACACCGCCTGTGGGCACCGCAATGTATACCGCTGGCGGAGCCGTCACGGATGACTCTTCCGTTTATAAGGACTTTTGGCATTTGTTCTGGGATACATATCCCACAGCTGCGCTGTACCCCTTTGAGAGACGGAACTCGCGGTGGCGGTCAGTTCATCGCAACTTGGGAGATAAGAATATGCCATAAAACCTAATGAGCTATTTGGGTTAAATCAGGACAGAAAGATACAAAAAATGGCGCGTTGTGTACAGAAAAAGACATCAATTAGAAAAAATGTTGTATCTTTGCAAAATAAAAAAGAAAATAATAATACTAAACAATAAAGAACCCTTAAAAACACAGACAGCCATGAAAAAAATCGTTTTAATGCTGGCAATGATGATAGCCACAATGACTGTTTCAGCCTCCAACATCCTCTATTTCACCTACAACCAAGCAGTACGCACGGTGACATGCCTCAACAATCAGAACGAGCTGATGATTTATTGCGGCTATCCCGATGAGTTGCCCACCTACGTAATAATCAACGAGGTGTGGGCAGAACAAATTAGTTCATCGTTCTATGAGATATGGTTGTATGGATTCGACGCCTATACCGGCGAGGAAATATACATGCCCATCGATCTGGATTGCATCTATCTGATGCAGAACCACAGTATCTATAGCGCGGCGCAGTTCCTCCGTTTCCGCCACACCCGCCCACGGCCCAAATTTGTATGGGCAATGCCGCCCTACAACCCATTTGTGCGCCTGCCGCGTCCCAAGGTATACTACTATACCTACCACTACGATATTCACCGTCCCGGCTGGCACTGGACCCACTATCCGCACATCACCTACCACCCCTACTATCGCCGTCTGCCCAGCCACCCGGCTCCAATACCGCACAAGCCCTACACTCCCGGCAGAGAGCGTCCTGGCTACAACGAGACCCCGTCGGGCTACCAGTATAACGACCTGCCACTGGTGGGCAACATTACAGCCTGCCGCTCGCAAGTGCCCGTGCAAAACGACCCCTCCACCCGCGGCGGCAACCGCATCACAAGCGAAAGAGGTTCGACCAATGTAGTGGTAACCGACCGCTCCACAGGCAAGCGTAGCAGCGTTGACAATTCGGGCCGTGGAAACAGCAGCACAAGCCGCACAGGCACTGCTACGGAGAGTCGCGGAAACAGCAGCACTAGCCGTACCGGCACCGCTTCGGAAAGTCGTGGTAACAGCAACACTAACCGCACAGGTACTGCTTCAGAGAGCCGTGGTAACAGTAACACTAACCGCACCAGCACTGCTTCGGAGAGTCGTGGTAACAGTAACACCAACCGTACCGGCACTGCTTCGGAGAGTCGCGGTAACAGCAGCACAAGCCGCACCGGCACTGCTTCGGAGAGCCGCGGAAACAGCAACACTAACCGTACTGGAACTGCTTCGGAGAGCCGCAGCAACAGCAATAGCCGCTCAGACGTCTCAACAGATAGCCGCAGTAACAACGGCACGAACCGCACCAGCAACGCATCGGAAAGCCGCAGCAACAGCAATAGCCGCACTGGCGTTTCAACAGATAGCCGCAGCTCTAGCAGCGCCGCATCGGAGAGCCGTAGCCGCAGCAACAGCCGCACCGGTTCCTCTACTGACAGCCGTAAAAGTACTGCAACAGATAGCCGCAGCAACAGCAGCACAAGCCGTACCGGAACTGCATCGGAAAGCCGTAGCAACAGCTCCAGCCGTAGCAGCAACGTAACGGGAAACAACAACAGCCGCAGCAGCTCGGCCAGTGCTACCAGCCGCAGCAACAATGCTAGCAACCGCAGCACCGACAACAGCACTAACCGCAGAGGCTCTTCGAGCCGATAGAACACTTCGGAAATTTGCAAGCCTCATGCTAAACGAGCAACCGCACATTGCATAACATCGAAAAGAAAAATAAAATGGCAATAAAAGAAAGCGAACTGGTATTGGCTCCCAACGGGAGCCTTTACCACATACATCTGACGGGCGAAAACTTGGCCGACAACGTCTTGCTGGTGGGCGACCCCGAACGGGTGAATATGTTCAAAGAGATATTCGAGGCCGTGGAATACGAGTCGATGAACCGCGAATTGCATGCGCTTACGGGCAAATATCACGGCGAACGGTTCACGGCTCTCTCCACAGGCATGGGATGCGACAATATCGACATCGTGGCCACAGAGCTGGACGCAGCCGCCAATTTCGACCTGACCACTCGCACCGTAAAAGCGGAACACCGCAGCCTGAACCTTGTGCGCATTGGCACCAGCGGGTCGATACAAAGCAACGTGGACTGCGGGAGCCGTGTGGCTTCGCGCTATGCCATAGGTATGGACGGACTGCTAAACTACTACCGTCACCCCAACGACGGATTTGAGAAAGAGATGGAGCAGGCCTTTGCCAAACACATGAATCTGGACAACCGGTTGGCGACGCCCTATTGCGTAAAAGGAAGCGAACGCTTGTTGGGGATTGTGGGCGAAGGGATGGTGCACGGCATTACGGTGACGGCACCAGGCTTTTACGGTCCACAGGGACGCAACATAAGGCTGACGCCCAGTGTAGAGAACCTGAACGAACGGCTGGCCGAATTCTGCTGGGACGGGACTCAAGTGACAAACCTCGAAATGGAGACATCGGCCATATATGGATTTGCCCGTGCACTGGGGCATGAAGCCCTGACCGTGTGCCTGATTATTGCCAACAGACCCAAGGGCACATTCCTAAACGACTACCACCAGCCGATGAAAGAGACAATAGCATTAGTAATGGAAAGATTATCAAAAATATGAAAAGGATCGTTTTATTCATACTCGCACTGATTTGCTGGGGAATGGCTTGGAGCCAAGTGCAACCCGACTACATACCTGAGCAGCTGGGAAGGGATGCACACCATATTGTGCAATCGCTGGGAGCCTTTGTGGGCAACGAGCGTGCAGAAAGCCAATCGTTTGACATCACATACATGCCCGCAGGCAACGGAGTGGAAGGCGTGATGATAATCAATACCGCCGACTACCGCTGCACCTTTAAACTTGACGCACAATACGAGATGTGCTATGAGCTGACAATTGATATAAGGTCACAAGAGTTTCTCACAATGTTTTACAACCTCTTTGCCGTATATCATACCGAGACCCAGGACGGCGACCGGATAATGAGTTTCGGCAACGAGAAACTGAGAGTAACAGAAAACCCATCCACAACATCCAAATACCGCAGTTTCAAATTCACAATAGAATAGAATTCGGGTAGAGAGTGAATATCAATACTGTGGCCCACCATATTATGAAGGGGGGATCCCCTAACCCGACCTCTCACAACATCACGCCTCCAAGCTAATACGGGCTGATCGCCGGCCGATTGCTTCACAAGGATGTTGAGAAAACAGTATATCCTGATTGCGACATTATTGTGGCTGGTAACTTAAGCCGGATGCAAAAGAAGACCGCACAGAGATGTTGCCGGATAGAAAAATAGCAAAAAGATGATTGTCTATATAGATACCGAAGTATCCGTCACACAGGGAATTGTAACCGACTATGGTGCAATTCGGGAGGATGGAGCGGTATTGCACACCAAAAGCACATCGGAATTCAACACATTCGTTTCGGTTTGCGACACTTGGTGCGGGCACAACATCGTGAGGCACGACCTGAAATATATAAACAAATCCGTTGCAGCGGGGCACATCATAATCGACACCTTATACCTGTCGCCACTATTATTTCCCAAGAAGCCATACCACCATCTTGTGAAAGATGACAAATTGCAGACAGATGAACTGAACAATCCGGTTAACGATGCAAAAAATGCATGCGAACTGCTGCACGACGAGTTGGCGGCATGGGATAGCCTCGACCCCAAAAGACAATCAATCTATTACCACCTGCTGAAAGACACAAAAGAGTTTGGTGGATTTTTCGAATACATGAAAAACGACTATTCGAAAGGAAAACAGCTCATTTTTGCAGAGGTTCTGGAAAGCATTGCCAGTCTTATCTTGGCAGAATACAGCGGTAAACTATGCCAAAACACGAACATAGAACTGCTGGCAAGTCAATATCCTATAGAATTGGCCTACTCTTTAGCCGTGATAGGAGCTGACGACCTGATGTCGATGACACCTGCATGGGTGATGAAAACTTACCCCAAGGTGGCCAACATGATGAATCACCTGAGAAACCGACCATGCGGAAGATGTGAATACTGCAGGCAACGGCTGGACGCGCATGTAGGATTGAAAGAATTCTTTGGGTATGACCGGTTCCGCATGTTTGAAGGAGTTCCGATGCAACAACAAGCGGTGGAATCCGCCATCAGGGGGGAATCGCTTCTGACTATTTTCCCAACCGGTGGTGGGAAATCGCTCACTTTCCAGCTTCCTGCGCTGATGGCCGGACGCAACGCCCATGCATTGACGGTGGTGATTTCACCACTGCAGTCGCTGATGAAAGACCAGGTGGACAATTTGATGGAGAGAGGGATAAGCGATGCGGTGACCATCAACGGATTGCTGGACCCGATAGAACGTGCAGAGGCAATAAACCAAGTGTCGTCGGGTGCTGCCAACCTGTTGTATATTGCCCCGGAGATGCTCCGCTCTGCCACTATTGAGAGGCTGCTGATGGGACGAAATATTGCACGCTTTGTGATAGACGAAGCACACTGTTTCTCGGCATGGGGGCACGATTTCAGAGTGGACTACCTTTTTATAGGAGACTTCCTTAGAGATTTGCAGGAGAAAAAGAATCTGCGGAAACCTATACCCGTTTCCTGTTTTACCGCAACAGCCAAACAAAAAGTAATAACCGATATTCACGACTATTTCCAACAGAAACTGGGAATAGACCTGAGGATATTTGCCGCCTCGTCCGAACGAAAAAACCTGAGGTATTCGGTAATACACGCCGACACGGATAATGACAAATACAATCAACTGAGGAACCTGATACTGGGGCATAACTGCCCATCGATAGTATATGTGTCGCGTACCAAAAGGACAAGGGAAATAAGCAACCACTTGAATAATGACGGCATCAGTGCGCTGCCTTTCAACGGAAAGATGGAAGCGGCCGACAAGGTGAAGAACCAAGATGCCTTTATGCGAGGGGAAGTACAGGTGATTGTGGCCACTTCGGCTTTCGGGATGGGGGTGGACAAAAAAGATGTGGGACTTGTGGTTCACTTCGATATAAGCGACTCGTTGGAGAATTACATCCAAGAAGCCGGGAGAGCCGGACGGGACCCACAGATGGAGGCTTCGTGCTACGTACTGTACAGCGACAGCGATTTGGACAAACATTTCATTCTGCTGAACCAAACAAAACTCAGTATTAGCGACATACAGCAAGTGTGGAAAGCCATAAAAGAGTTGACAAAGAAGCGTGACTGCGTAAGTTGTTCGCCTCTGGAAATAGCACGGCAGGCAGGATGGAATGACGATGATGGGAAAGGTCGGCTTTAGCGACGTGGTCGGAAGCTTGATGGTGGTCGTGATTATCCGTGAACTCGGGCCTATCCTTACGGCATTCCTCATTGCGGGACGAAGCGGACCTTCGCTTACGACGTACGTGGGCAGCATGGTCATCGATTCCGAAGTCGACGCACTTGCC
>ONQD01000016.1 GCA_900319865.1 uncultured Bacteroidales bacterium
CAATCTGACGGGCTCCTTCCAATATCAGAATCTTGTCAGTATCAGACTTTAGATAGTCTTCAATATAGGATGTAATTTTTCTGTACAGCATGGTATATTACACTTTTCAATAGTTTTCGGTGGTTAAAAACTACACTTTTCAATGTGTCTTGACTATGCAAAATTACACTTTTTTTCTGATATGGACGTTTTTTTGTGATTTGGGTGGGAGATTACTTTCCAAATAGCTCGGACTGTTTCAGCAGTCTTATGGTGTGGGTCTTGCCTGTGGCGGTGGTGAGGGTGAGGAGGTAGGTGGCTTGGGGACGGGAGGTGAGGTCTAAAGTGTATTTGCCGTTGCCTGCGGGGGTGAGGCGGACTTCCTCGCGTCGGCCTTGCATGTCGGTGAGCCACGCGGTGGTAACACCACTTTCCACTTTCAACTCTCCACTTTCAACTTTTACGTTGACTCTTTGGCGGAAGGGGTTGCCGTATTTGACAAAGGTTCCTGCCTCGTCGGAGAGTGTAACCTGTATGTCGCTGCTGTCCCGTACTATGGGCTGTATCGGCGGCAGGTTAGCAAGGTCGATGGTCACCTGACCGCTTGTGGGGTTGGGGTAGGTTTTTATCTGTGCCTCCTCAACAGCGGGGATGCCGACGTTGGCAACGGTCAGTGTCTTTGACACTGGTGTGGCGGGGTAATAGCCGTATTCGTTGCCATTTTGGTAGGCGGTGACGGTGGTGGTGCCGTTGGACAGAAGATGCAAAGTATTACCAGCGATTCTTGCCACCGAAGTGTCGGCACAGAGATATGTGACAGGCAGTCCGCTTGATGCCGTAGCGGTAAGGGTGACGGGAGAGTCGGTAAGAGAGAAAGACAGGTCTTGACCCCATTCGATAGCCTGTTCGGCACGCGGGTCGGTGTAAACATACGGTGTCATAAACGACGGGTCGACATACTTGGCGATAAATGCCACCCCTCGGTTTGTTGCTGGAATCTGAAAAGAGCCTAAAGCTGCTCCAGCAAACACCAAACCAGTCAAATACACCACACCACTGCATGAGACCAAGCCCATTATTCGAAACATTAATTTGGGTATCGGGAGTCTCTATGTTTCTAAGATACCACACCTGCGACAATACTCTGTTATTCTCTAAGGCCAATGTCATTTGCTCACCTTGAAAACCCGACTTGACCGTGGAGGGTGCTTTACCATAGGAAATTAGATTGTAATTGCTTGTATCAACACAAAGCCAAAAAGCATTATCCCTAAGATTAAGAGTGTCCCGACCATACATCAGAGTATAATTTGTCCCTGTCGTGTAAGGCTCTTCCATGACAGTCGTCCCCATAATAAACAATTCACCTGCTGTACTGACACAGGAATGTTGTATTGCATATCTTGGAAACCAGAATGCATCCGAATAATCACGTAGGTCAAGTGTAAACATGTGTAAAGGTTCCAATTGAGCATTGTATTTTAAAAGAGAGGAAGACGCTCTTAAACCATCAAAACGCAGTGTTTCGGAATTAGAAATGGGAGCCTCCAGCAGTCCGTCAAATTGAAAAGCCACATAGACATTTCCAGATTGATCCGTTTCTATAGAATATATCGTAGATGTAACTTGAGCATTCGGGTATAAATCAGTAGAATCCAATATATAGACGACGGACAACAAAGAATCAAATCCTGAGGAAAACTTTAATAACTGTTGATTCCATGAGCAAGATTTATGTGCAGGGCGAAAGACTGACCGAGATCTCCCATCAACAAGAATTTTAATAGCACTGATACTTCCATCTTGAACTTGCCTTCCTTCCAAATAATCGGTAGTCTTGCGACCGACAATAATATTCCCTTGCTCATCAACAGTAAATAGTTCACTGGAAAGACAATACGTGAGCATTTGTGCTGTGGGTGGATTACTTCCAGTATTCTGCATATTGAGCGTTTGACCCAAAGTGTCCACATACGCCACTTGTAAAAAATGATTTTCAACTAAATTACCATTCAAATCAAGTGTTATAAACCCATTGACCATATAAGGAGTGACGCTATCAGTTGGCATTAGAAAGCCATCATCCGAAGTTAAGAGTGTGTCCAAATAATACAAATAGTTGTGGTCGGACTGGGCTGAACCCTCATAAAATGGGAGCATAAGGGCTGCCATTATCATCAAGGTGGAATCTCCTGATTTCTTAATACCATAGGCATGGCAGCTTGAGTATGAACTATAGATTGATTTATGCCAAACGAGATTTCCTAATGGGGATATTTTGGCAATTACAACACTACGATTGTTATTGGCAGAGATTGGTAGCAGGTCGGTACCATCTATATCGGCTCCTTTTGTAAATTCACCTAAGATATAGAGATTTCCTTCTGAATCTGCCACAGACTCAATAATCTCATTGCTAGGAAGACCATTATTATCGTTTGGGCCCGTGTAGGTCTTCACCCACTCGAAATGTTGGGAGAAGGCGGGGAGGGAGGCGGCGAGGAGGAATAAGATGGAAATGAATTTTTTCATAGGATTTTGAAAATTGAAAGTTGATAATTGAAAATTATAATGGTGGGTTTTATTAATTCACTTTTTGGTCATCCAAACAGACAGAACCCATTAATCTGCCAGACAGCCGTTGTTTAACAAATGGTTTACGGGTGCAAAGATACGACTATTTTTCATTTGACAA
Organism: uncultured Bacteroidales bacterium; assembly: GCA_900319865.1. Lineage (GTDB taxonomy): Bacteria > Bacteroidota > Bacteroidia > Bacteroidales > P3 > Colimorpha. The sequence continues at coordinate 2,675 of ONQD01000016.1, forward strand.
TAAGTTATGGTGGGTTCTATTTATTCGCTTTTTGGTCATCCAAACAGACAGAACCCATTAATCTGCCAGACAACCGTTGTTTAACAATTGGTTTACGGGTGCAAAGATACGACTATTTTTTCATTTGACAATAAATTATTTATCATATTTTTGATGGGGGAGGTAATCGTTTGATATTCTGTCTATTGAGTCGCAATTAAATTAGGTTGGTATTTCTTAATCTGCACAAGTCTGCACATGTTGTAGACAAGGTTTGTCAGTGCAATGTTGGCTTTGGCCCTCACCATTCCCACTCCTCGGCAGATTATCGGAGTCATGTGCTTCGCTCTCACCACATCTTCCATCCCAGCATATCCCGCGTCGAGCCATGCCGGTTCTCCGTGGGCCTCCTTGGGCGGCTCTGTCTGTACGCGCTCCGTCTCCTTGGAGTCGTGGCGGTTGGCGGCACACACCGCCTTGATTCCTACGGTATTTCATATATGCTGCATTATTCTGTTAATACTGCAAAAATACGAAAATACATTGATATAACAAAATGAAATTTAGTCATTTAATTTATAGAACTCCCAATATATTTTTATCCAAATAGCAAGTATTTTTTCTCCGACGCATTACTTTTACACAGTATTACACCGTTTGATAACACTATCAAAAACAGCACTCCTTTCACGAATTCCCCTTCCATGGTCTACAATTCACCACTTTTTCCCATCTCAAACCTGCTCATTACGGAACCAATGCGGTGGCAGTGGTGGAAACGGAATCGCCTATCACCGTGTCAAAATCGTCATCATCCGCCGAGTTGCCCAGACTGATATTCACATGCTTGAACCCGAAAGCCGAGAAGATGGCTTCCAGTTGTCGCAATCCGTTATCCTCGGCGGTAAGCAGCAGATTCTCCTCCATCACCAGTTCCAAGAGCTTTGCCCTTGCCGCATTCTTGGTGATGGTGGTACGCTCGTGCGACCATGAACCTTTCTCGCTGAAGGTTCGTATGTCCGAAGGATTGGTGATAATGTCCAGTACCGTGGGCGGTGGGATGGTCACATTGATAGTGGTGTCGCCAACCACCTCGGTCTGCATCTTGGTCAAGTCAAAGCCTGCCCGCACTTTCCCTTTCACAATCAGCACGATATTCTTCTTTTTTAGAAAATGTTTCTCTTCGTCAATCACCATCACTTCGCCCACATAAGTGGCCGTACAGAACTCCGAAATCTTTTTCATCTCCATGATGGTCTGGCTCAACGATTCGTAGTAATCCTTTTTGGCCGTAATGCTGTTATAGATTTTCAAGCCAATCACAATCAGCACAACCAGCAGCACAATGGCCGCAATCCTGCCCCATCGCTTTTTCAGCACGGGACACAACCGTTTACAGACATCTGCCGCACAGCCCTTGGCTTTCACCCACCAGCCTTGCGGTGGGTCATCCTGCTGTTCACCGGCCTGTTGTTCTGTTGCCTGGCAGCCGTCCTCCCCTGGGGTGGCATCGGCAGTGCACATCTGTTCTTGCTCCCCGTCTGGGCAGCAAGTTGCCCCGTCCTGTTCCGCAGCCTGTGGTGCGGAAGTCTCTTGGGGCTCTGCTGTATTGCCGTTCTCTGGCACGCAGCCTTCTTTCAGTTTGTCGTCATTCCATTCCATCTGAATCCTCCCCTTTAAAAGTTATCTCAACATCGGTGAAACCATTGCGGTGCAACAGTATCGACACAAAAGCCTCGGCGTTCAGCCGCGCGTCCCTCATCATCATCTCTTCCAGCTCCTTATCCTTTTTCAGCTCCCATTCGCCTTTGGCAACAATCTCGTCGCGTTCCTGGTTGCTGTAGTCCGTCCGCAACCACGACACCTCGCTGTACAGCTGATGCACATCGTCAGGGCGTATGCTGAAGGATAGTATCTCTGGCCTCGGCAGTTCTAAGCAAATCTTTTTTGTCCCGGCCTTCTTGTTCTCATAAATCCTCACCGTCCGGGCATCGAACTTTTCCATATCAATGCCCGCTTTTATCACAGCTTTGAAGGAGAAGAGTATTTTCCTGTCGCCGAATATCTTCCACGACTCGTCATTGTTGCTGACCACCTTCTGCACGGTATATTGCACCGTGCCCAGTTCGGCGGCCTGCCGCATACTCTTCTGCCATGCGTTCTCCTCCGGTTGCTTTGTGCATGCCGCTGCAAGCATTGCCGCTCCAACCATCAGAGCCCATATCACTCTTTTTTTCATCTGTTTTCCTTTCTTTTGATTATTATCTGTCAGCTGGATATGTACATACCCTTGCGCTGTCTTCCGTCTGTCCACGGTGCAAATTTAGGATATTTTGTTTTGCAAATATATAATTTTTCATCCAAATAGCAAGTATTTTTTTCTCCGGTGCATTACTTTTACATTGTAATACGCTGTTTGATAGCACTATCAAAAACAACATCCCTTTCACGCTTTCCCCTTCCCCAGCCTGCAATTCACCACATCTTCCCACCTCCAACCGGCACATCACCTGTTCCGGAGCCCGGTATTCACACGGCAGGTCTTTTCGCACTTTTTTGCAATCATTTTATCCCATCGGATACTAAAATAAAACAAATTGAGTTATACACCAAAGAATGACCCATTAAACCCAAGACGCAACTTATGCCTAAGTACAATTTCACCCCCGACGGATTGAAGAGATATGGCCAATACTTCAGCCCCGACTCGTTTCTGGCCAAAATAAAGTCTATTGCCCTCAAGGCGGGACGCAAGCTGATATACAACGCCCTCCTGCTCTTCTACGTGCTCACCTCCCCTTCCACCCCGCTGCGCTACAAACAAATCATCATCGGTGCCTTGGGATATTTCATCCTCCCCACCGACCTGCTCCCCGACTTTATTCCCGGCATCGGGTTTGCCGACGACCTTGCCGCTGTCCTCGCCGTGGTAAAAATCGTGATGTCGTGCATCACTCCCGAAATCAAGTCCAAAGCCTTGGCCAAAAGCCAGTCCTATCTCTAAACATACAACATAGCTCACCATGCCTGTCCTTCACTTCATTCTCGGGCCCGCAGTGGGAGCCCTCATCGGTGGCCTAACCAACAAAGTGGCCATCCGGATGCTGTTCCGTCCCCACCGGGCCGTATACATTGGCCGTTTCCATGTGCCTTTCACCCCCGGCATCATCCCCAAAGAGAAACCACGCATAGCCGCCGCCATCGGCGACGCTGTGGGCAACGAACTGCTCAACTCCGACGTACTGTCCCAAACGCTCCTCTCCGACGAGATGTACGCCAAAATCAGCAACTCGGTCAACAGTCTGGTCGACCGCATGATGGTCGACACCACACCCCTGCGCGACGTCATTGCCCGCTATGCAGCACCCGAGGAAACCGACCGGCTCCTCTCGCAAATGCAGACCGACCTGGTACAGACACTATGCCTCAAACTCTCCGACAAAGCCATCGGCGACCACGTGGCCTCCTTGGCCATCGACCACGTAATGAACCGCCTCTCGCAAAACTTTGTGGGTCGCCTCGGTGCCTCGGCCCTCGACCTCGTGCGCAACTCCGTTCAACATTTCCTGGCCGAAAACATCAACCAACTGCTTCAACAAAACTCCCAACCCATGCTCCATTCGTGGGTATCCACCGAAACGCAACATCTGCTCGACACACCCCTGTGCCAACTCTGCCAACACCACCAACCCCAACTGAGACAACTCGCCGGCATGGTAGTCAACATATACAAACAGGTGGTTCAAGACAACCTCCCACGCATGCTGCAAACCCTCGACCTGCAACGCATAGTCCAAGACCGCATCAACGACATGGACATGCAACAGACCGAACAACTCATCCTCACCATCATGAAAAAAGAGCTCCGGGCCCTTGTCTGGTTTGGCGTACTGCTGGGCTTCCTCATGGGCTTTATCACCAATATATTATAAAAAACAAAGTTCAATCCCGTTACACCCTCTCAACCCATGGAAAAAGAAATCTATCTTGCAGCCGGTTGCTTTTGGGGCGCCGAACACTTCCTGCGACAAATCGACGGTGTTCTCTCCACCCAAGTGGGCTTTGCCAACGGCAACACCCCCAACCCCTCCTACGAACAAGTCTATACCGACACCACCGGCTATGCCGAAACCGTACATGTGCGCTACGACCCCACCCGCGTCAGCCTCCTCTTCCTGCTCAGAATGTATTTCAAAGCCATCGACCCCACCAGCCTCAACCGCCAGGGCAACGACCACGGCACACGCTACCGCACCGGAATCTACTACACCACACCCCACGACCTCCCCTTCATCCGCTTCGCCCTCGACGAGGAAGCCACCCACCACTCCAAGCCACTCTGCGTGGAAGTGGAACCCCTCGCCAACTTCTACCCTGCCGAAGAATACCACCAAAACTACCTCATCAACAACCCCGACGGCTACTGCCACCTCCCGGTACAACTCTTCGACTACGCCCGTAACAACCGCGACCTCGACACCGCACACAAAACAGAACAATACCAACTGCTGCTACGCCAAATCGACGCCCTCTGCCAAGGCGAAACCGACACCCTCGCCATCCGCGCCAACACCTGCGCCCTACTGCACGAGACATTCCATTTCTGGTGGACCGGCTACTACCGCGTGGAAAACAACGAACTGCTGCTCGGCCCCTTCCAAGGACCCGTGGCCTGCATGCACATACCCTTCGGTGCCGGCGTGTGCGGCACCGCCTGGAAAGAAAAACGCACCCTCCTGGTGCCCGATGTAGAGCAATTCCCCGGCCACATAGCCTGCAGTGCCGCCTCGCGCAGCGAGATAGTGGTACCCGTCAGAGTTGACGGCACCATCGTGGCAGTGCTCGACATCGACAGCCAGCACCTCGCCACCTTCGACCACTGCGACAGCTACTGGCTCGAACAGATAGCCACCCGGTAACCTCTCATCCCAAAAAATAAACACCCCCGGCGTCCACAAACGTCCGGGGGGTTAAATCATTGTCAGACCTTTGGCCTGATTACTTCTTTCCGGTAAATCCCGAAGCCACCTTCTTCAGCTGGCTCACGAGGTTAGCCTTCTCCTCCTCGGTCAATTTCAGGTCCTTGAAAGCATCCAATGCAGTGGAAATAAGTCTCTGCATGTCGTTTTCATCCTTGGCGGCAGCCAATTTGGTCATAAAATCGTTGTTCGAGGTGAGCTGCGAAATAACCGATGCAATGTTGGCATTGCCGGCCAAATTCTCAATCTGTTCCTTAATGTTCTTGTTTCCAAGAATTTTGTCAAAAATACCCATAACGTTTGTTGTTTTAAATTTCAAGGCAAAAATACAAATATATTTCAAATCGGCAAATAAAAAAAACTCCCTACACCCCTCTTTCCCCTCCCAACCCGCCACACCTCAATCCCCTTCCCGAAACGTTCCCATCTCCATCCGTCAACGCCGCAAGTCCGCTAACTCTTCACCCCTTAGTAAGCTCTAAGCAAGCTCTTCTTAACCGCAATACTGGAGAAGGAATGGTGTAGTTGTGACTATAGGCTGAAACAAAAGCGAACCTACATCGAACCTTCCTCGGGCCTTCATCGAACCTTCCTCGGGCCTTCATCGGGCATACATAGGAAATTCAGGGGGAGGTGGAGTTTTGAAAAAAACAGGTTGAAAGACTTCTGTTGGGGTGAGAATGGATATTGTTTCTTGCAGTGAGGGAATGGCTATTGGTGGGTTCTATGATATGTGGCGTCCCTTCGGGACGCAGTTCTCAGATATCTGAGTGTCACGGCACTGCGCAATATACCATGTTGCTCCCATTCGGTCGCGACACCGTACATTGCTTGTACCGTGTTATTAATTATGGCAACTTCTAAAAATTCTCTTTTGAGAGCGCGTCCCTCCGGGACGCTGTTTCTATGTTGATTATTATCCCCACACTACGTGCGGGGTTATTAAGAGTGTGCCTTTTCGAGGCAATTAATAGAAGTCTCCTTATCTCACCTCTACGAGGTGATTAATAGAAGTCCCCTTATCTCACCTCTACGAGGTGATTAATAGAAGTCCCCTATTGTTTCTTGTAGTGGGGATGGTAGGTGGCGAGGGTGTCGCGGAGATATTGCGGGGTGAGGTGGGTATAAATCTCAGTGGTAGAGAGGCTTTGGTGGCCGAGCATCTCCTGCACAGCGCGGAGGTCGGCACCGTTCTGCACCAACTCGGTGGCGAAGCTGTGGCGGAGGCTGTGGGGAGAGACGTTTTTGTGGATGCTGGCCCGCTCGACGGCCTCCTTGATGAATTGGAACACGGCCACACGGGTGAGCTGGTGCCCCCGGAGGTTGAGGAAAAGGAACTGCTGCTGACCGGGTTGCGGGGTGATATGGGAGCGGATGGTGTGGATGTATTCGTCCACCAGGGCGAGGGCCCGACTGTTGATGGGAACCCAGCGTTCCTTGTTGCCTTTGCCAATGACCTGTATCATCTCCTCGTCGAAATAGAGGTTGGAGAGTTTGAGGTTGACCAATTCGGATACACGGAGTCCGCAACCATACAACACCTCGACAATGACATAGTTGCGGGCGGGGCCGGGCTGTGAGCGGTCGAAGGTGGCTTGTATGGCCTCGATTTCGCGGTCGGAGAGCACATCGGGGAGGTGGCGGGGACGGGCGGGCATTTCGAGCAGTTCGGCGGGGTTTTCGGTCAGCACATCCTCGATAACGAGCATGTGGAAGAAGGTGCGGAGACCGGAGATGATGCGGCACTGGGTGGTGACGGCAATATCGGTTTGATTGAGCTGGAGCAGCAACTGGCGGAGGTGGTCGGCGGTGATATCGGCCGGCTCGAGACCGAGGGGTTCGGCAAAACGGCGTAGGTGCGACACATCGCGCAGGTAGGCCTGGACCGAGTTGTCGGCCAGGTTGCGCTCAAGACGCAGGTGGGTTTCGAAATCGCGGATGTAGCGTGTCCAGTCCATTGATGGTAAGGGTTTGGGAACGAGTGGTTACTATTGATGTGTTGACGGGGTTACGGACCTGATGGCAGCGACAGCACCGGGCATGAGGCTGGGGATGCTATGCGGACAGGAGCGGCAGGGGCTCGGGGAAGAGATGGCAGGGAGAAGGGCGGATAGCATCATGACAGGTGAGGGTTAACGGTCTATACGGGACCACCATTCGGCCACATTGAAACAGGGGCACTGCTTGGGGGAGTAATCGTTGTGGCCGTGAAGGGCGGCTTGCGGGTAGATGGCCTGGAGGGTTTTTATCAGGGTGACGAGGGTACGCTCCTGCGCCTTGTTGAGGGTGTTGGAGGGACGGCCCCGGCGGTCGAGACCGCCAACGTAGCAGATGCCGATGCTGTTCTGATTGTGTCCATAGGCATGGGCTCCCACTTGGTCGACGGGACGGCCGGGATGGAGGGAGCCGTCGAGGTAGATAACAAAATGATAGCCAATGTCCTCAAAACCCCTCTCGAGATGCCAGCGGCGTATTTGGTCGACGGTGTAGTGGCGGTTTTTGCGGGTGGCTGTGCAGTGGATAATGATATCGTTGATTTCTCTCATGGTGGAGGGATGTTATTTCTTTTTCTTATGGAGGCTTTCGCCATCGGTGAGCACCCACCAGGCGAAGTCCCAAAGGTTTTCCTCCTCCATCATCTTGACGTAACGGGGGGTGAGGTCCTCACGACGGGCGTCGAGTTTGACACGCCCATAGGCGCTCATGCGGCCTTGGACGACAGAAGCCTGACGGCTGAGATAGCGGGAGGGGTGGGCAGGATTGCTCTTGAGCGGTGTGGGCAGGCAGGCGGCAAGGAGGGCTGCCTCGCGCTTGGAGAGCTTGGCTGCGGAGTGGTGAAAATAGTATTGGCTGGCAGCTTCGCAGCCATAGATGCCATCGCCGAACTCGATAATGTTGAGATAACATTCCATGATGCGTTTCTTGCCCCAAACCAGCTCGATGAGTGAGGTGTAGTAGGCCTCGACGGCTTTGCGGAGCATGCTGTGATTGTGGGGAAGGAAACAGTTTTTGGCGGTTTGCTGGCTGATGGTGCTTCCGCCACGCTCGCGGCGGCCTTTCTTGCTCTCAATGTAAGCCATCTTCATTTGACGGATGTCGAACCCGTGGTGGTACATGAAAAGACCGTCCTCGGAAACGACAACGGCGTTGACCAAATTGTCGGAAATCTGGCTGATAGGCACATAGTCGCGTTCGAAGCGAACGGTGCGTTCGGGGTCGCCCACCTGCTGGAAGAAGCGTTTGACCATGAGGGGTGTGAGGGGAGGATTGAAAAGGGCACAGAAAAGTACCTGGACAACGGTGAAGCCCCAGACAACGAGCAACGAGACCCAGAGGACACGCCAGATTTTGCCTCCGAAACTGAGTTGACGCCAACGGCGGCGGCCTTTGGAGGCGCGGGACTTCTTTTGTTTTTTCTTTTTAGCCATGAAGTTATACTTGTTTATTATGTTTGAATTTTTGTAGGAGCACCCATTTAATGAAAAAGAGAAGGCCACGATTGCCCTCCTCGATGCATTGGAGGTCCAGATCGGCGAGGGATGCGTCCCAATTGATGGGCGTATATTCCTGCATGCGGCGGTGAATGAGGCTGACGCGGCGGTCGAAATAGGGTTCGTGGTGGTCGGGGTTGGCGCTGAGGGGCCAGGGAAGGGTGACAGCAAGGAGTACGGCCTCGTGCTCGGTGAGGGAGGCGGCGGAATGGTGGAAATAGTGTTGGCTGGCAGCCTCGCAGCCATAGATGCCGGGGCCGAACTCTATGATGTTGAGGTAGACCTCCATGATGCGGCGTTTGCCCCAGAACAATTCAATCAGGACCACATAGTAGGCCTCAATCAATTTGCGGAGAAAGATGCGGCTGTGGGGGAGGAAACAGTTTTTGGCGGTTTGCTGGCTGATGCAGCTGCCGCCACGCAGGGCACCGCCTTGCTGATTGGAAAGGTAAGCCTCACGGAGGCCCTTGAACAGGAAGCCGCGGCAATAGGCATAGAGTTTGATGTTTTCGGAGCAATCGACAGCACTGACCAAGAGGGGTGAGATGGACTCGAGGGGAACAAAACGATAGCCGTCGCGCAGACGGATGTAGTCGGAATCGCGGCGGTGCTGAAGAGAGCGATGAATCATCAAGGGAGTGATGAGAGGGGGAAAGAACCTGCAATAGACCACCTGAATCAACGTCAAGAGCCATAAGGCAAAGACGAGCCAAGCCGAAATGCGCAATAGAAGGTTGGGGCTGGCACTGCCCCAAAGCAGGAAGAGGAAAACACCAAGCGACAAGCATATAAAAAAGCACCATCGGCGGGCGATAAGCCATCGACGGCGGCGCACAGGGGCAGGTATATCCGAACTAAAAAATCTCGACATCACGCTTGGCGAATTAACAAATTACGTTAATAAATGGGTTGCAAAAGTACTATTTTTTTCCAATATAAGAAAAAAAATGTATATTTGTAGTCTGAAAAAAGAGAACACAAAATATATAAACATTTAAACAACAACAGAATATGGTAAAAGTTGCTATTAACGGTTTCGGCCGTATTGGACGTATGTCCTTCCGTGCCATGATGGATCATCCCGAACTGGACATTGTGGCTGTAAATGACCTGACTAATGCGGATACCCTCGCATACCTTTTCAAATACGACTCTGTGCATGACAATTTCGAAGGAGAAGTGCATGCTGAAGGCGATTGCATCGTGGTGAACGGCAAGAAGGTGAAAATCTATGCTGAACGTGACCCGCAGAACCTGCCCTGGAAAGAACTGGGTGTGGACATCGTGGTGGAATCGACCGGTCTGTTCAAGAAACGCGACCAGATGATGAAACACATTGCCGCTGGTGCCAAGAAAGTGATTCTGACCGTTCCGGCCAGCAAGGCAGAAGATGTGGACGCCACCGTGGTGATGGGCGTGAACGACAACGTGCTGACAAAGGATATGCAGCTTGTTTCGAATGCCAGCTGCACCACCAACTGCTTGGCTCCCGTGGCCAAAGTGCTGAATGACAAATTCGGTATCAAGCGCGGTTTGATGAACACCATCCACAGCTACACCAACGACCAGAAGATTCTGGACCAGCCGCACAGTGACCTGCGCCGTGCCCGCGCCGCCGCCGTGTCGATTATCCCCACCTCGAGTGGTGCCGCCAAGGCAGTGGGATTGGTGATTCCCGAACTGAAAGGCAAGCTGGATGGTTTCGCCATGCGCGTACCTACCCCCGACGGCTCTGTGGTTGACCTGACCGCCGAACTGAACCGCGCTGTGACCAAGGAGGAAATCAACGCCGCCATCAAGGAAGCCGCTGAAGGCCCGATGAAAGGTGTGCTGCAGTATGTTGAGGATCCTATCGTCAGCATCGACATTATCGACAACACCAACAGCTCCATTTTCGACAGCCTGCTGACCCAGGTGATGGACGGCAACTTTGTGAAAGTTGTGAGCTGGTATGACAACGAGAAGGGCTACAGCACCCGTGTGGGCGACTTGGCCGCTAAACTCGCTACCTTACTGTAATCATTTTATTTCAATTAAAATAGAAGGGGTGGACAGAGCTATCTGCCCGCCCCTCATTTTGGTAACAATGCTTTTAAAAGACAAAGTAACTATAATAACAGGTGCCACACGTGGCATAGGAAAAGCCATAGCTGTGCGATTTGCACAAGAAGGAAGCCACATAGCCTTTTGTGGACGTAGTCGCGGAGAACAGATGACGGCTGTGGAGAATGAACTGCAAGCACTGGGAGTGAAAGCGAAGGGATATGTGGCCGACGTGTCGAATCTGGAAAGCTGCCAACAATTTGTGGCACAGGTGCTGGAAGATTTCGGACACTTGGATTGCTTGATAAACAACGCCGGAATAACAGACGACGCCGCTATAAAACGAATGACCGAGGCACAATGGGACAATGTGTTGAACAACGACCTGAAATCGGTGTTCTTCATGACCAAGTCGGTGCAGCCAGCCATGTGGAAGCAGGGATTTGGAAGCATAGTGAACATCAGCTCGGTGGTGGGCATCGGGGGTAACCTGAACCAGGCCAACTATGCAGCCGCCAAGGCAGGCATAATAGGTTTCACCAAAACGGCCGTAAAAGAGATGGGGGCACGCAATATACGCATCAATGTGGTGGCTCCCGGATTCATAATGACCGAGATGACGGGCGAAATACCCGAACAGATGAAACAATATTGGCAGACCCGTATCCCCCTGCGTCGACCCGGCACGCCCAACGAGGTGGCGAACGCATGCCTGTATTATGCTTCGGAACTGGGAAGCTACAACACGGGCGATGTGATGCACCTGTGTGGCGGAATGGAAGACGCGTAACAACGAAAAAAAAGAAATCAATAAAATCATAATCCTATGGTGAACATAATGAACCTTATCAAGGACAGACATTCGGTAAGACAATACAAGGATGTGGCTGTAGAAGATAAGAAAAAGGCCCTGCTGGAGAATTACGCTTCGGAACTTTCGGCCAAGAGCGGCCTCCGCATCAAGGTGGTTTTTGACGACCCCGAGGGATTCAACTCTGCGCTTGCCAGATACGGCAGATTCAGCAACGTGAAGAACTACATTGCCCTGTTGGGCAACAGTGGTATGGACGAAGCTGCTGGCTATTATGGCGAAGCCATAGTGCTGAAAGCTCAAGAGTTAGGGCTGAACACCTGCTGGGTGGGACTTACCTTCAACAAGAAGGTGGTGAAAAAGCTCTGCAACCCAAGCGAGAAGATTTATTGCGCCATAGCACTGGGATATGGTGAAAACCAGGGCGCAAGCCACAAAGTGAAGACATTCGAGGCGGTGACCTCAATCAAAGGCACACCCCCCGAAAACTTTGCCGAAGGAGTGGAAGCCGCCCTGCTGGCACCCACGGCCATGAACCAACAGAACTTCGTGATAAAATGCCGCGAAGGACAATGCCGCATAGTGACCAAACACTGGAGTCCCTATGCCAAACTCGATTTGGGGATTGTGAAATATCATTTCGAGAAGGTGACAGGTTTGAAGGTGTATGAACCGACAAAATAGTACGCCAAGCATGATATTGGAAAGACTGAAAAACAACATACTGAGCGTATTATTCATAATGGCACTGGTCTCGTGCGGCGGTAGAACGACACACGAGGAAGCCGCCACCTATGCCTATACCGACGACTATGAACAGACTGTGCAGGTGCCAACCACGCCGAAGCGCATCGTGTCGACCTCACCGGCGGTGACCGAGATAATGTTTGCACTGGGAGCGCAGGACCTGCTGGTGGGGCGTACGGACTTTTGCGTATATCCGCCCGAAGCCGGGAGTATAGAGAGTATAGGCGGCATCAGCAATCTGAACGTGGAGAAAATAGTATCGCTCAATCCGGATTTGGTTATCAGCGGATCGATGATACCCCGGAAGAGTTCGTCGCAGCTGGAGAAGATGGGGGTGCCTATTGTTTGTGTGATAGAGCAACAACACTTCGATGGGTTGTATGACAATATCAGCAAGATAGGTAAACTGGTGGGACGCACTGCCGCGGCCGACAGTCTGAACCGGCTAATAAAAGGGAAACTGGCCCTGCTTAGCGACAGCCTGAACAATTCGCGGACACAGGAAGCTAAAAAAAACATATACTATGTTGTGGGGTTCGGGCCATCGGGCAATTTCACCGCCGGGGGCAATTCGTTCATCAACGACATTCTTACAATGGCCGGGGCTCACAATATCGCCGAGGACATTACAGGCTGGAGCTACAGCATGGAGGCCTTGATGAAAGAGGATCCCGACTATGTGCTGCTGCGCAGGGAGGATTCGGCGACATTCTGCAACACCGACCCTTACAACAAACTCACTGCCGTGAAAAAGGGAAGAGTGATTGGGATAGAGAGCGGCACGATAGACCTACAGGTGCCACGCAATCTGGATGCCGTGAAAGCCATACGCCAGCGGATAGAACAATGATTTCTTGCATACTGAAACCAAATCGGTCATTAGACCGACGTGTATATTCTTTCTCGCTTATTGAGGTCTCTTTATGACCGATATGTGTTGAAAAAATGAATCCCCCTCGGTGCCTGTTGGCCACGAGGGGGATTTTATAATTGAGTGATGCTGAGCTGCAGCGGGGACTACTGGTCCAACTGGTGGAGATACATGATAGCCCTATTGAGAGCGGCATCGCGGCCAGCCTCAAGACTGTTGCGACTATAGCCAAGTTGAATATCCGGTTGGACACCGAAGCCTTCGACATCGTTATAGTTGGCGTCGACCATGTGGAAAGTGCTGGTGTAGACATAATAGCTGAACACATCAGCATAGGGGTTGGGACCATCTTTAAAGTATTCGAAATCGCCAAAACAGCCGCCATAAAAGAGGTCGTGATAGATGTTGGTTGCCTCGCCGGAATAAAGGCCGCCAATGGCTCCATAGGTGCGTTCGCCAATGAATGTGCCGTTGGGGAGTGACTTGATGAGCATAGTGGCCAACTCGGCACAGCTGACCGAGTTGATATCGGCCAATACGACGATGGGTTTGGGTTTGTTGAGATGCATGGAGGGGCACTCCACATAGCTTTCAGTCCAGGGGCTGTAGTCCAAACGGCCGAAACCATCCTTGACACGGGTGTAGCCCACCAGGGTGCGCGACTGGGATAGAGAGCCTATCAGGGGAGCCAAATCGGCCACACTGCCACCAGTATTGCCACGCAAGTCTATAATCAACGACACAACAGAGTCGCTATTGGCATAACCAGCACCGGTAATCATGCCGTTGTAGTATTGAGGGCCGTAGAAAGCCTTGACAGGAAGCTCGGCAGAGTACCAGTTGGAGATCTGATGATGGTTGCTGGCCAACTGGACAAAGTAGAAGTCTGTGAAGCGGAAATAGGCTATATACTCGTGAGGTTTGGTTCCCTCGATCAAGCAGGTATAGGATCCGGGGACGACGAGTCCGTTCGGAGTAGTGGTGGGGTTGAACCCCACATAAGTGCCGGGAACAGCCCTATCCCTTAGAATATTTACCTGTAATTGTCGCTCGTAGGCTGAAGTGGTAGTATGGGAATAGTCGTTACGCCCGGGTCTGACCCAAGTCTCGAAATTGCCTTTTGGCGAATAGAATCGACCGGTCAAGTGGTGATCGAGCAGCCCTTCGAAAAGACCTTGATAAGCCTCAGCATATTCCCGAGCAGTGACGGGCTTGTTGGCCGGACGGGCATCAAAAGCCTCGAAAATGGGTTTAAACTTCTCATACCGATCATCCCAATTGACAGAATCCTTCTCCCAAAAGACATAGCCCTGGTCCATGCCCTGCCAAACAGTCTCGAACTGTTGGAGATAGGTTTTGCATTTGCGGTTATTGGGATTCACCCTCTCGAGCGGTTCTTTTCTGCACGAGGTAAACAAAAGAACCAACAGGGAAAGAGCCAATAATGGGAAAACACTTTTTTTCATCTCGAATATGTTAGTAACAATTATTTATATACACAATTACAACCAGAAAGCAATCCCGCCCTGGATGACAAAAGTGGTGTTGTACCGGGGGTTGAGATTGGTCATATAGGGCTTCTGGATATCGGTTACGCTGTAATACCAACGGACTTCGGCACCTAACTCCAAACGATCCTTGATAGTGCTACTGACACCGGCACCCCAAGTGAAACCATATTCCAAACGGTTGTCGCGCTTGTCGCTGAACACTACATCCACGTCATAGTCATAATAACGTTCGTTGGAGAAAGAATAGGTGGTACCCTTGCGATGGCTTTTGAGCCAGTAGCCGCCATAGCCACCACCAAAAAGATGCAGTTTCACCAAACGGCCCACATTGAGCATTGCCACCAGAGGCACATTGATGTACTGGTTAGTAGTGGTGGAGGGTAGCGAATAGAACAGATTGTAGTACTGGAAGACATGGTCAACATGGTAGTTCTTTTGAACCATCACGGCATCGAGCCGCAACGAAAACCACTTCACTGGAGAGTAGCCAAACTGGAGGCCATAGGTCATGCCAGTGGTGTACTTGTCGTACTTGATGTCGGACATGTAATTCATGTCTACAATGTGGTAGTTCTGATCGTATCCAGCCAGAATACCCACTTTCCAATGTTTGCTTTTGGGGGCAACATCTACATTCTCTTCTTGAGCCATGAGACACAAGGGTGATAAAGAAAGTATCAGCCCAAGAAAAGATCTGATGAACAAAGACGAAAAAGGTGACTTTCCCATTATTCGAAAAAATTATGAATAGATGAAACGGTAATTACTTGCCAGTACGGAGATACTGCAAGGCCCGTTCGAGCTGAGGATCGGTGCCGGAAGCAAGCGCACTGGCATTATACAGCACTTCGATGTCGGGCTTCACTCCCTCCCCTTCGAGGCTCTTGTAATCGGTGGTCACAACATCGAAGGTGCCACAATAGACAAAATGGCCGAACTCGTTGGGATAGGTAATTTTGTTCATGGCATTGTCCTCGCCAAGATTATGATCGCCGAAGCAACCCGAATAGAGGACATCGAAAAATTTATCGGTTTGGGGGACAACAGCGCAAAAACCGCCAAAGGTGCGTTCACCGATAACCTTGACGTTGGGCAATGATTTGAGGGTATGGGTGCTAAGCTCGGAGCAGCTAACGCTGTTGATATCGGTCAAGACAACAATGGGCTTTACTTTATTAATATGATTCTTGGGTGAGGATATCCAAAATGAGTTCCATACAGTATAATCTAACCGGCCCAGACCTTCCTTGAGACGGCTGTAGCCATAATGGAAATCATCCTGCATCAGGCAACCAATAAGATATTTAATATCGTTAGCATTACCGCCGGGGTTGCCGCGCAAATCGATAATGATAGACTCCACCTCATCGCTGTTGGGTGCGCCATTGGTAATGCCATCCCAGTATTTGTCGCCATAGAAGGCACGCAACGGGGCAATCAATGAGTTTTTGTCTACAAATTGCGAGTCGACAAGTCCGGTGAGGGAGAAACCATCAAAACGGAAATAAGCGATTTTCTTACCTGAAGTCTTGCCGGGCAACATACAAAATGCACTATTAAAGAACTTATTAGGAGTTTTGTAATATTCCACAAAACCACTTATGCCAGGTTGACGTTTTAGCACCTCAATCTGTGCTCTATAGTCAGTTTGGTGGGAATAACTATTGCTGGCTGGACGCACAAAGAAAATCTTTTTCAAATGAGGATTGTAAAGATAAATGGCCATGTGGCGATCCAGCAAACCCTTTGTAGCGTTTATCCACGCCTGATGGTATTCGGCGCTGTCGACGGGATTGTTATTGCCACGGGCATCAAAAGCCTCGAAAACGGGACGGAAACGCTTATAACGGGCATCCCAGTCCACGGTGTCTCTCTCCCACAAAACATACAAATGGTCGATTCCCTGCCATACTGCTTCAAACTGCTCGAGATAGGTAGTGCAGCGGCGAGTGTTGGGAGATTCTATTACTAATGATTCTTTACGGCACGATGAGAGCAGACTCATCAGCACAAAGCAACAGGCCAAAAGGCTAATACGGGATATATGACAATGATACATATTGTATTAATATTAGTCTTGTTATTGATTAAATGTTAGATAAAGTGATTAAAAATGGTACGACACACCCACATTAAGGTCTACAGTGGAATTGTAGCGGGGATTGTGTTCACGCATATAAACCTTCTGGACATCGGTAAGTCCATGATAGTAAAGCATCTCAACGTCTATGTCAATTTTACTCGAACAGGGTATGGCAAGGCCAACACCAGCCACAATGCCTGCATCAAAACGATTGTCTCGCACAGAATTGAACTGATAATCATGCTCAGTCAACATCTCATGGCCTTCCGCCTCCAAGATGGGAATAGAAGTGCCCTTACGTCTGGCTGAAGCCCAATATCCGGCATATCCACCCAGCAAGAAATGCCATTTCACTTTATTGCCAACAGAGATGTCGGCCATGAGAGGAATGCCGATATAATTATTGGCGGCCAATGTGCCATAAGCATCAATGTTATCCACCTTCTCATGCATCAGCACATAATTCTTGCCCATAATGTAAAAACCAGACCTGCAAGCAAGCCAATTGGTCACATTATAGCGCACTTTCAAGTCTGCCCCGATTCCAAAGTAAGGAGTGTAGCTGAAAGCCTTCATATAACCTACTCCGGCATCATGCACATTTAACGTAACACCCACCGCTGCCCCTATTGTCCATTGGGAATTCGAGGAGTTGTCTGTACTGTTGATTGTAGGCTCTGTAGTTTGGCTAAAAGCGCTCCCGCCGCACATGGCGAGAATTGCTAAAAAAAGAATATTTTTTTTCATCTGCTACTATTAAATGTTAAACAAAAAAGAGTGAGCCGCACAAAGTGTGCAGCCCACCCCCATTAATTATTATTCAGCGTCGCTGATGAAAGGATACTTGTAGTCGTAGGCGGGGTCGAAAGTCTCCTTAATGGCCTGCGGACTGGTCCAGCGAATCAAGTTCAGATAAGAACCGGCCTTGTCGTTGGTACCGCTGGAACGAGCACCGCCAAAGGGTTGCTGACCCACAACGGCTCCAGTGGGCTTATCGTTGTAATAGATATTGCCTGCAGCGTATTTCAGTATTTCGGCGCCCTTGCGTAAAGCCTTACGGTCGGTGGCAAAAATGGCACCTGTCAAGGCATAAGGCGAAGTCTCGTTGCAGAGACGGAGGGTCTCCTCATACTTGGCATCCTCATATACATAGATAGTGATGATGGGTCCGAAAATCTCTTCACACATCGATTTGTATTTCGGAGTCTTGGCCAAGATGACAGTAGGCTGAATGAACCAACCCTTGCTCTTGTCGCCAGTGCCGCCAAATACGATTTCGGCATCCTTGCTCTTCTTGGCGTGTTCTATGTATCTCATGCAGTTGTCGAACGAAGCCTCGTCGATAACGGCATTGACAAAAGCGCTGAAGTCACGCACATCGCCAACTTTTATCTCGTCAAGCATCTTACCGACAATTTTCTCCACCTTGGGCCACATGCTCTTAGGCACATAGGCACGCGAAGCGGCAGAACATTTCTGTCCCTGGAACTCGAAAGCACCGCGGACAATGGCAGTAGCCACCTGCTCGGCATTGGCCGATTTATGCACAAAGATGAAATCCTTTCCACCCGTTTCGCCCACAATCTTGGGATAGGTGCGATAGTTGGCGATATTGTCACCAATTGATTTCCAGAAGCTGTTGAAAGTGCCAGTGGAGCCTGTAAAATGGACACCAGCCAGATTCTCGTCGGCAAAAGCCACCTTGCCAATCAGCGAACCGCTGCCGGGCAGGAAGTTCACCACGCCGTCGGGCAATCCTGCCTCTTTATAAATCTTCATCAACAGGTAGTTGGAAAGCATGGCGGTAGTACTGGGTTTCCATATACACACATTACCCATCAACACAGGCGACAGGCAGAGGTTACTGGCAATCGACGTGAAGTTGAACGGTGTGATGGCAAACACAAATCCCTCCAGGGCACGATATGTGACATAGTTCAGTGTACCCTTGTCACTGCAAGGCTGGTCGCTATAAATCTGCGATGCATAATGGGCATTGTAGCGCAAAAAGTCCACAAGCTCACAGGCCGAGTCAATCTCTGCCTGCATCGTGGTCTTACCCTGACCCAGCATGGTGGCGGCATTGATAAGATAACGATATTTGCCACTAATCAAGGTAGCAATCTTCAGCATCACGCTTGCACGTTCAATCCATGGAGTGTTAGACCATTCCTCGTGAGCTTTCATAGCGGCAGCAATAGCAGCTTTCACCTCTTTCTCGCCCACTTTGTAATACTTGGCCAAAACATGCTTATTCTCGGTGGGCATCACGATTTCGCCCATCTCAGCAGTTTTCACCTCTTTACCCCCAATAATTGGACAAATGGTGGTAGTCTTTTTGTAGAGCTCGTCCAAAGCTTTGCGAATCTCCTTACGCTCGGCACTGCCGGGTTTGTAACCGAGAACGGGTTCATTCTCAGGTTTCGGGAAGGTAAAAATTGTGTTATCCATAAGATTTTAATAATAAGTATATAATTATTTACATCAATCTGTCAAACAATTTGCAAATATACGTTTTTTTTTCAATATGCAAAAAAAAATGTATCTTTGCATCAAAATATCAATGACAATTAATAATTATAATCTGCTATGAAGAAATTCAGTATCATCATGTTGTGTGTTGCCTCACTAGCCTTTGCCGGTTGTGGCAGCACAGGTTTCACCTCATCCGACAGTGCAGCCAAAGCCAGCGGAAGAAACACCGCCAACGCTCTTCTCTCCCTGTATAATTCATACAAAGCCACTGGCACTGTCAGCCTCAGCAACGCCAACGACCTCACCTCTGCCCTCGTGGTTGCCACCGGCTATACCAATCTCCGCAACAATAAGGCCAACTCCGATTACCAGAAGTCATTTGCCGCCGGTATGGTATCGGCCGGCACCAGCCTTATCACTTCAGCCAATGTCAACTCTATCATCAATACTATGAATAGCCTCACTGGCCTAAATGTCAACGCCGCCAACATTTCAAACAGCGTCGGCACTGCCACGGCCATCATACAGCTACTTCAAGCCATGGGAGCTTCACCGGCACAATAATCGCCGTCGCGACATAAAAACTAAACGAGGGTGCTCAATTACAAAAGGAGCATCCTCGTACTTTTTACCCCCATTCGTTCTCTCGGCAACTAGTCGTAATTATATCCAACCCCTTTTCACCAATTCTTAATACCATCAATAGGAAAGACACATTGTAACACGCTACAACAAATAGACTTGCATACCCCTATTTCTAATGACTGTTTTCCTCTGTCCAATATGGTATTAAAGCTCCCGCCTTCCATTGTTTTCACAAAAGACATCCAAGCAAAACGGGACAGGCGTTACACCCATCCCGTTATTTTTATTCTATATGTAAAAGCAGGTGCTCTACCCTCTCAACTTGTCTGATTTCTCAAGCGAAGAGGGTTGTGTCTTATTCTCACTTCGTTGTCTTGCCTGCCCTTTTATTTTTGTAATACTCATAGGCATCCGCAACCAGAAAAATACTGCCAGTCACCAGCACCATATCCCTCTCGGGGTCGGCGGCAGCCCGGGCAGCTTCTATTGCATCCCCTACTGCTGCATAACCATTGCCTTCCATTCCTATCCCGCTGGCCGCCTCCACCAGCTGTTCTACGGGCAGTCTCCGCGGCACACTGGGCTGGGAATAGTAGTAGGTGGTACGCTCGTGGGGCATCATTTGCAGTATCTTTCTGAAATCCTTGTCATTCACACAGCCATAGACCAGATGCAGATGACTATACGGCATTCCTTTCAATTTGTGCAGCATAGCCTCAACTCCATCCCCGTTGTGGGCCGTCTCACATATCGTCAATGGGTGCATGTCCATTTTCTCCCATCTACCGTGCAAACCCGTATCCTCCACCACTCGGGCTATTCCATTTGCCACTTGGTCCATTGTAATAGGATACCCCAAGCTAGGCAACAGCTCCAGAGCCTGGAACAACGTTGCGATATTGTGCAGCTGGTAACTTCCCGTCAGTGGCGACACAAAAACCCTTTGCCCCGTCGCCTCATCAACCCTGTCACTCTTCACCTTAAAACGCAGCTCCGTGCTATCCAGTACTGCAGGCCTTTTTTCTTCAACTATTGTGTAATTATCGTCGGCAAATAGAATTGGAGCCTCCATTTCTTTGGCTTTTGCCTCAAACACCGGTCGTGTCTCGGCATGTGTCTCGCCTATCACCACTGGCACCCCCTTTTTGATAATACCCGCCTTCTCACCAGCAATCTTTGCAAGCGTATCGCCCAGAAACTGGGTATGGTCAAAACCTATATTGGTAATGATGCTCAGGTCGGGCGTAACCACATTGGTGCTGTCCAGCCGTCCGCCCATTCCTACCTCCACCACTGCCACATCCACCTTCTCCGAGGCGAAATAGTCGAATGCCAAACCCACCGTCATCTCGAAGAAACTCAGCTCCAGCGACTGCATAAATTCTTTGTTCCTATCCACAAAGTCCACCACTGCCTCACGGGCTATCATCTCTCCGTTTATGCGTATCCGCTCACGGAAATCTATCAAGTGTGGCGAAGTATACAATCCCACTTTATAGCCCGCCTGCATCAATACAGAGCAGAGCATGTGCGACACCGACCCCTTCCCGTTGGTCCCAGCCACATGCAGCGACCGGAACCCCCTCTCTGGATGTCCCAAATGGTCCATCAGTTTCTCCGTGTTGGTTATATCGGCCTTATATGCCGCCTGCCCTACCCTGTGGTACATGGGCAGACTGTTAAACATATAGTCGAGTGTCTCCTGATAAGTCATCATTTTTTCTTCTTTTCTTCTGCTTCCGGCCCGTCATGTGAGGCGAGCCTTTACTCATTCATTAGTTGGGTATAGTATATGTCAGGCCAGCCAGAAACAAGGCTCTATAGCTGGGATAGTTCTGCCAATAGTAATAACGTTGGAACAACAAATTGTCCATCTTTACAAAGAAGCTCAACGCCTTGTTATGCCGGTATTCCACCTCCGCATTCAGCCCATAGCGCCAAGGCAGATACAGCGTGCTGTCCGCTCCGTCGGCAGCCTGGGTGGTGGCATAGGGCATACGTCCCATTGCCTGGAACTCCACACGGCCTATCACCTTGTTATTGTAATTCACCGTGGCGCTCACTGCTGCGTCGAAGTCCGGACGGTAATACAACGGCTTCTGCACCCATGTGTCTCCTCTCAACTCTGTACTTTTGTTCTTGTATATATAATAATTGCCTTTCACCTCCAGTCGGAGCATCTCGTCGTTCAGAAATACGAAATTGCCACCCAACTTAATACGTGTAAGGCTGTCATACACCGGGCTGAATACATTCTTCAGCGTGTAATGGTCATTCAGTTCAAACGACAGGTCATCGTCCATCGAGCTGTAATAGCCATACAGGTTGAAGTCTATCTTCTTACTCAAGTTCAGTCGCACCTTGGCGCCCCAGTCATAGTGGCTGGTAGCTCTGATATCGCTACCGGGCAATATGTATGGATTGACCATGCGGATGCTGTTCCAACTGTTAGCGTCAATATTGCCCATTGCAACGAGCGACACATTCAACAGGTTGTTGAAAAACGACTTGCTCACAACTGCGTCGGGATATACATGCACTTTTCCGCTCTTCAACACGTTGAACCCATCCAGCGCCACCACTGCTCCGGCATGTATCTGGAAACCGGAGAATATAAAGTCTATATACGGGTTAGCCTTATACAGCCTGCGGTACTCACTGCTGGCCAATACCGAGCGTCCGGTGGTCTCATCCCTGTCCTGCAGGCCTGCGGCAAACAGCGTGTCATATCCCAACGGCAGTGCTATTGGGTTGAAACTGTTGGCGTATCCGTTGTATGTCAGGTGCAAATAGGCTATGGCTTTATATTTCTGCGCAATGGTAAAGCCGTAATGGATATTTCCGTCCACATTCACATTGAATTCGTTCTGGCTGTAAGTGGTAAAGAGGTCGGTCAAGTTCACGTTGGCCTCATATCCCAGTGCCCTTACATCTGTATTCAATGTTTTTACACCCAAATTCAACGCCACGGTGTTGTAAGCCATCTTGTAGTCCGACCGCTCAATCTCGTCGCGTGTCAGACCCATCACGTCATGCAGCGTACTGTCACTAAAGCCATAATAGCGGTTAAAATCGTTCTCATACCCCAAGTCACCGCTCAATTGCAGCTTGTTGTTCAATATCAGCTTGCCGAAAGCCGTCACATCGGTCAGCGAGAACGGTGCCTGCCCATAGTGTGTGGCCGACGGTGTCTCTTTGTTTTCCTTGCCTATGCTTCCCCACGACGAACGGTGTGTAGCCCTTACGCCATAGGTGCGGTCACTGCTGCGGAGCGAATTGTAGTACAGCTCAGCCAGCGGCGACCAATAATTGCCGAACCCAAGCTTCAAATAGTTGTTATACAATTTTGTGGCCGGTTCGCCTATAATTCTTGCCGCCTTGATTCGCGATGGCTCATAAAGCGATGTCAGTCTGCGGGTGGTAATATCATAGGTGAAGTTTTTGGGCATCGTAGCCACAGTGTCGGTAATGGTGGGTGCCACATTTACTTTGGTTCTCTCTTCCACCACAGGTTTATACCGGCTGGTCACCACCACACGCTCGTTATACACATTGCTGTCGGCCTGTGCCTGGCACTCCTCTCCGCAGGCCAGCACTCCGGCTATTGCCAAAATGGCTATTATTCTGTTGTATTTCATCGGTATGCTTTTTTATTGTCGTTGACTCAAAAATCCTTTGTTCTATTTTTGTCCTGTCACTGTTCCAGCGTGCATCATTCGGATTTTCCGCTCTGGGTGTTGGCATCCTCCAGCTCAATCACTATTTCTTCCTCCTCAGGCTCCTGCACCGGATTCTCTTCCTCAAGTATGGCGTTGCGTTTCTGCAGTGCCACCTGCACCAGCTCCTCGCCGTCATAGTTGTCTATAATGCTCTGCAAAGTCTGTTTGGCTTGCAGGTTATTGCCCCTTGCATGGAATATGTCTGCCCACAGTATGAACGACTTGGCCAGCCAGTAGTCGCTCACCGGAGCGGCCGTTACAGCCTCGATAGCCCGCTCTGCCGCCTCGTAATCGTTCTGCAGATAGCGCATTTCAGCCAGTCTATATGAGGCCTCTCCGCTATAATCGCCGTTGGTCGAATTTTTCAGCAATGTATACACACTGTCGGCCTGTCTATAGGTGCTCACATGTTCATAATAGCTGCGTGCCATGCTGATGCGTGCCTCGTCGCGCAATTCGTCGGTCACCTTGTTGTCGGCCAGCAACCGCTGTGCCGCCACTATCACACTGTCGCTTTGTCCCAGCCGTATCCAGCTGCGAAGGTATCCTACACGTCCGGCTATGCGGTTGTTATCGCTTTCGGCCACTGTAACCAGCTGCCCGTAAAGGTCCAGCGCTTTGGTAAAGTTGTTCAGATTATAGGCAATGTTGGCGGCATTGTGCAACGACCGTTCCGTATAGTTGTTGAGCGGTGCCGCGGCCACAGCCTCGTAGTGGGGCAGAGCCTGCTCGTTCTGTCCGTTGCGGAACAGGCAGTCGGCGGCATAGTAGTGGGCCTGCAGGAAAAACAGTCCCTCGGGGAACTTGTTAAGATAGCTCTCAAAGCTCTTCACCGAGCTCTCGCAGTCGCCGTTCATATACTGGCTTTCGGCCGACATATACAGCGTGCTGTCCTGCTCCACTGTCGAAACATTTGTTTTGGTGGTACGCTTCACATAGCTGAAATATTCATCCACACGGTTCTGGCTCACGTATATGTTCTTCACCGTGCTCAATGCGTCGCGGGCCTCGTCGGTTCCGGCATACTGGGTCAGCAGCTGGTCAAACACCTCGAGAGCGTCATTATTGCGGTCGGTATTGTAGTATATCAAACCCATGTTCAACAACGCGGTTTTCACCAGCGTATTTTGTGGATAGCTGTTCTTGAAGTTTTTGAAATAGAGCAGTGCCATGTCGTTGTTGTCGCTCACCAGATAGGTGTTGCCCACTTCAAACAGGGCCTTGGGTGCCAGCGGCGAGTCATTAAAACGCTCGAATATCTGGTTCAGATAGGTCAGCTTTTCGTTGTACTTACCCATAGCACCATACGACAACGCTTTCTGGTATGTGGCATAGTCGGCGTCGGGGTCGTTGGCCTCAATCACACGGTCGTAATATTTTATTGCCTCAGCATATTTGCTTTCCAAGTAGTTGCAGTCGCCCAGACGGTTGTTCACATCGTTCACCTGATGCTTGTCTATCGATCCGTCGGCCAATCTCAGGAACATCTTGAAGTCGTCGGCGGCATCGGAAACCTGATTTCTCTTCATGCAAATATACCCGTGGGTATATAGTGCCTGCCGGTAATAGGGCGAGGTGGTGGCATTGGTACTCACCATAAAGCGGTCCAAGGTCTTGCCGGCCGCCTCTACCTCTCCCAGACGGTAGCGCGATTCGGCATACAGATAGTAGGCGTCGGTGGTATATTTGGGCAAGGCATTGATTTGCGTAGCCTTTTGGAAATACTTGGCTGCCGACTTCAGGTTACCCGTATTGAACACCTCTATACCGCGGTTTATCACAATGCGCTGGTAGGCCTGGTTCATCAACGGGCTGCGGTCGGGTAGCTTCTCTATCAAGGTGAGGGCGTCTTTATAGTTTCGCGTGCTGAAATAGAGCGAACTCAGTATTTCCTGCACCTCGGCCTTGTGCGAGGTGTTGGGATATTTGGCCAGATAGTCCTCAAACGAGCGAATCGACTCGTTGTAAGGGTTGGCATTCATCTCATACGAAAGCTTTGCATAGTTGAAGAGGGCATCCTCTTTTATCTTGGGGTCGAAATCCATGGTCGAGGCCTGCAGGAACATGCTTCGTGCCTCGTTCTTGCGTCCCAGTTTTATGTCCACATCGCCCAGCACATAGAGTGCGTTCTGCGCCACACTGTCCACGCAGGCGGTCTTTTTCGACAAATAGTACTGTGCCGAGTCGTATTGATGCAGCATATAGTGGCAGTAGCCTATCTGGTAGTAGCTGTCCTGCGGGGTGCACGAGGGAGCCAACGGCAGCGAGCTGCTCTTCTTGCCGCTTTTCACACCACCCACCGTAGTGGTGGGGTCGGGAGCATCTTCCTTGTCCTTGTTGCGCATGGCTGCCTTGTAGTAGTCGAGGGCGTTCTTATACTCGCCGCGGTTGAAATATACCTCGGCCACCATCTGCCGTATCTCGTTTTTCTTGAACACATCCTCTTCCAGCAACAGCGTCGGGGCCATTTGCAACAGTTCGTCGTCCTTGCCCAGATAGTAGTAGATGCGGGCTACATACGACGGCACTATCTTCGCAAACTTACGGTCCGACTCCAACTTCTGGAAGTTGCGCAATGCCAGGTCGTACTTCCCGTCCATATACTGCAGATGGGCGTAGTAGTAGAGCGAAGCGTTGGTATACTTCGATTTGCTGTTCAAATCCTGCGAAAAGAACTTCTTCGCCTCGTTGTAGTCTTCATCGTTGAAATAGCAATAACCCACCTTGAAGTTGTATTCGCTCCGGTGACCGTATTCCACTTCGCGCGACTGCACTTTCTTATAGTATTTCAGAGCCTTCGGGTAGTCGCCCACCGAGTAGTGGTAATTGCCCAAATAGAAATAGGCCATATTGGTATGCTTGCTCTGCGGATACAATCTCAGAAACTCGGTCAGCCTGAAGTCGGCATCCTTATTGTTGAGCTTCTCAGCACACACAGCTCCATAAAAACAGGCCTCACTCGCCATCTGCTCATCCACCGTGGCGGCATCAACTGCCAATTTATCAAACAAATTCTGCGCTGAGGCATACTTCTCCTTCTCATACAGGTCCACAGCCTGCCTATACATCTGCCTCACAGCTTCGTCCGTTGCCGACTTTTGAGCAAAAACAGACGGCACGAACATTGCCATTATGGCAATAACTAAAAGTGATTTAATTCGTTGCATATAACAATGATTACTTAATTCAATTTGTAAAAATACCAATAATCTCCACACCACACACCTACCCCACCCCATATTTTTTCAACAACTCCATGTTAATCAGTCTTTATCTGTGCACTATCCCCCTCGCCCACGGGTTTTGCACCCCGTGGAATGCCGGTTTTCCCGGCCGCCGTTCAGCCTCGGGGCATACACCCTCCGGCACGGATTTGTCTACTAAAGCATTCAGTATCGTAGGAAGAACGGCCGCTCCTCCTGCTCTTGTTTTGTCTGCCACGGCCCGTGCATCAGGAAACCTGTTGCCGGTGCAGGCGTGATGGTGTATTGCAACTGCCCGTCGGGGTTGATCAGTATGAAGTGGGGATACGACACCACCTGATAGTGTTCCAGCAGCCTATAGTTGCCGTTGAAGTGGAGCCATGTCCAGTTATACTTCCTTCCGCGTTTGCTGTTTTTCAAGAAGTTGTACATTGTCTGGAACTCGCGGTCGCAGCAGATGGTAACAAACTCCACATTCTTGTTGCGACTATACACACTATCCTTGAAATGCGCCATAGTCTCCAACTCGCTGATACAGTTTTTGTCGCCCACACGCACAAAAGTGATATACACCCACTTACCCTTCATGCTGTCCAGCGACACCATGTTCTTGTCCACATCGGGCAACGTGAACGAGGGCATTTCCACTCCCTGTTCCTGCTGACGCAGACTGGCCGCAAGCTGTCGCGCCAGCGTCTTATGCTCCGGGAACTTGGTGCGGCTGCCCAAAAGATCAATCATTTGCAACACCTTGTCGCTTTCATAATAACGGTTCAAGTAGTATGACTCCTGCAACGCCTCCAACGCCACCAGCTCACGCACCTGTTCGTTATGCAGCAACGTGTCGGTACCGATGGAGTCAAGATACAAATCCAGCTTCAAATCGTTCACCCACTGACCCATACGCCACACCGGTATCTTCGTTGTCCCTTTCGAAACACTGTTGGCAAAGAGGGTGAAGAAGAACGACATATAATTGTCGTCATAGTACAGTATCGGCTGTCCCTTCACAAAGCGGTTGGCCATATTGCGGCGTGTGTCGAAATGAAAACTGTACTTCATACTGGCCAACTGGTAGCGTTTATACCGGTTATAGAACTCGTTACGCGTGTCAGGGGCCTTTTTGCGCACCTCTATCTCCAAGCTGTCGAAATAACGTTTCTGCGGACGGAACCGGCCATCGAAATAAACACGGTGATTATCAATGTAATCCGCCACCACTGCCTCGAAGTTAGAAATCAGACCGTTCAGCTCGTCGGTCGGCATGTTGACAAACTCCAGCGGCAACACCTCGGGCGAAAGAAAAATATTCTTTTTCTCATCGATATTCCAGTCAAAACGCGGCACATACACCTCGTATTCGCGTCCCGGCTCCACAAAAAACGACTGGCTGTAATTCTCTATCTGCAAAACCATCATTGTGGGATAGTTGGCAAAGGCATGCAATTCGAATATACGGTTACTTCCCACCGTGGTGTGGTCCACTTCCATCTCTGTGCGGGTCAGCATGTCGGTGTAGCGGTATAGGTATACCTCCTTGCCTGCACCGTCCACCACCTCGCCTCGAATGGTGATATTGGTTTGTGCCTGCAGCATAGAGCCTGCAAAGGCTAACAGAATGATAAAGAATAATCCGCCGATGTGTTTCATTTCGCAAAAGTATTAAAATTCTATAAAAATAACGCGCATCCACCCAAATTATTGTATGCCTTGCAGCACTTTTCTATCTTTTTTGCCCATCATTTCCCCGCCACCGCCACTTCCCCGTCTCCCCCTCCCACCTCCTCCCCTGCTCCCACACCGCTCCCCTCCCCCTTCACTCCGCTCCCACCACTTCAAAAATTCTTCCTCACCGCCAGGGTTAAGAAAAGGTCACGAAGGGCTTACTAAGTGATGAATAGATAGCGAAGGCGGGGGAAAACCGGATCGCGTTGGCATATTACGTCAACTTGAGAAAAAGCGAACCGATAGCGAAGCCACAGCGAAGGTAGAGTTAAGGTTAATCTAAGGCAGAGCGCAGGTAGAGTTAAGGTAAATCTAAGTCAGAGCGCAGGTCGAGTTAAGGTTAATCTTTGGTAGAGCTATGGGATAGCGAAAGCGGTTGTCTGTTGGTGGGATTGGGAAGGATCACCAAATAAAACTGCTTGAGAATGTTTGTCCTAAGGCCGTTTGGAGTGCAGGTATTGGTTTTTGTATGGGAATGGGCCGTCGGAGTCGGTGGCGCCGCCGTGGAAACGGAAACAGACGTGCGTGGAGAATGGGATGGTGTTGTAGGATTGTAATTGTTTTTGCTTATCCTCGTCTGTGTATGGCGCAAGGGACACATCGAACCAGTAGGAGGCGAAGCCACTCGAAAGGTAACGGTAGAGTGCCAAACCCGTGGGCTTGTAGAGTATTAGCCTATCGCAGTGAAGCATTTCCAATACACGGTTGATGCTGTCGGTCGGAATCGGGGCGAGGGCGCCGGAATCCACCATGCAGGAGTCCTTTACGATTGGATGGCCCCAGTAGTTGCAAACAGAGTCGATACACTCAATGCTAACCCCGTCCGAGGGGGTGTATTCAAGGCGGGTGCTATCGGGCATGGCGGAGTACAAGCGTTTGGCAAGGGCGAGCATATGGTCTTCGTGCTGCAGGCAGTGGGACTCCATCTTGGCTGGGACACGCGAGACGCCCGAAGGCAAGAGCCATAACACCACGAAAACGACTGCCGCCATAGCCAGTGTCCATATTGCCACGACACGTCCCTCCAAGTGACGAAGATGGAAGAGGGAATAGACAAAGAATGCCAAACCCAAGGGAACGGTTACAAACAGAAGTACCGACAACATCCAAACCCAAAGGAAGAGGTCTACCTCGATGAAGAGGTAGTCGACAGCCATCAGCAACAGCAGCAAGCTGTTGATAGCACATAAGCTATAGGCGACAATCTTCATGGGTCGCTTTCCTATTTTCAAAAGGACGAAGCCTGAGGTGACGGGTTAGAACATGTATCCCATCTTGATGTAGAGGTTGCTGAACTTGTTGTTGTCCTGCTTGTCGAGGGCTGTGGCCCAATCCACACTGAGGACAAAGTTGTCGTTCATAGCCACCTTGAGGCCGCAGCCTGCGGAGAGGTGCGGGGAATAGAGGCGGCTTTTGTCGACGGATGACTCGTATTGACTGTAAAACTGATCCATATAGCCCGTCAGGCAGCCCGCATCGTTGTCGGCAGGAGAGGGAAAGTTGAGTTTGGAAAAGTCGCTGGGAACATCCTTATAGGGCTGCAGCACCATGCCGGCATCCATGAAGGGGTTAAGGCCGATGTAGAAGTTTTCCTTCCCAATCCTGAAGTGGGCCACCTGAACACGGAACTCCACATTGGCGAAAGCCACGCCCGGTGCCACAACGCGGTTGCGCAGAATGCCCCTGAGAGAATTGGCGCCGCCGAGACCTTCGTAGATGACACGCTGCATGTAGAGCTGGTTGAGGTAGGAGTCGATATAGAAAGGACTTTGCCCAGCCAGATTGAGCTGTGTGCCAACACGGTAGGCAAAAGTGAGGCGACTGGGGATAAGGGGAATGTAGTGTCGCCATGAGGCATTGAATTTAAGGTTATTATGACTACGGTTCGACAACAATCCACTTTCGGACGAGAAATGGCGGTAGTAGGTGAGGAAAGCATCGGCATGGATGCCGCGACGGGGATTTTGCTGGCGGTCGCGAGTGTCGAAAGTGACACCACCGTGGAGGTAGGGATGGTTGCTGAGATGGGTTTGTGAGCCGAAGTAATAGTTGTAGAGCGTGGTGACTCCTTCGGGCAGTTTGTTTTCCTCTTTCTTTGTGTACTTGTTCAGCCGGGCCACATCGACAGGACCCACATTATAGCTTAGAAGTCCCAGGCCTGCGTTCCAATACCAAGGCTTGGATATAGTGCCCTGGAGGTCGGCACTGAAGCGGAACATATCGCGATGGAACTTATAGTAGGCACGTGTTTTGTACTGGTTGCTGGAAGGGTCGGAATAGCCGGGGATGAGATACGACTCAAAGCCGTTGAAACCATAGAAGTCGCACATCTGGTCGGGGAGGTAGGTGATGTCGACACTGAGGCGATGGTTGGGAATGAGGTATTTGGAGTCGTAGGAGAGGCGGAAAAGCCCATAGTGTTTGGAAGTGGTGGCGGCTTCGGCATAGAAAGAATGGTAGTAGTCGGGATAGATGGCCCCGTCGCCAAAATAATAGACATTGGTGAGCAGACCGAGCTGAAGCCCGAGGTCGGCATCATAGGCAAAGCTGGGCAGGACGCCGAAAGTCCAGCCGCGGCGGATGTTGGCAGAGTCCTGAGCCGACAGAGAGGATGAGAGACCTATGAGGATTACGGCAAGAAATAATGTTTTTTTCATAACGGAGGGTATTATTGATTTGAACGGTGTTTACGGAAAACGGCTTTGCGGAAGATGAAAAGAGCGAAAATGAGGAAGGCCGCCAGAAGAATGCCGAAGGTGATAAGACAGGCATTGAGGCTTTGGGGGCCGAGGCCCATGAGCAGGAGTACGGGGAAGCCGAAAACGATGGCAGGAATGGTTTGGAGCACAAGGTTGTTGGCGGCAGGGGTTTCGAACTTGGGGTCGATTTCGCGGAGAAGAATCATGCCGTTGCTGGCTGTGCCGGTGAGCATGCCGAACATAGAGAAGAAGCCTTCATAGGGATAGTCGGGATAGAGATAGCGGGAGCAGGCACGGACATAGAAGAATGTGGCAACGGCACCAAGGGCACATACCAGAATCAGGGGCAACCAAAGGCCGCGGAGGTTGCTGAAGTCGATGGCGGCGGTGCCGGCCACTATCATAAAGTCGAAACAGGTGCCGGCCAGACGGTCGAGGGTGAAGTTGTTGATATATTCGCGCTGCATCAATTTGTTTTTGCGGAGACGGTTGATGATTACTTTTACCAGCACACCTAGCAGTGTGCCCCACAAGAAATTGAAGCCCCACACCATAGGTTTGAGCGTTTTTGTGCCGAACTGGCCAAGGTCGAGCTGCTGGACACCATACATGAGGAGGAAGACAAGGAAATAGACCAAAAGGACAAGGCAAATTTGGACAGTGAGCTTGTCGATAGACTCGGCATGGGGAATCTCGTTGTCGGACTGGTAGTCCTCCAAGGTGTAGGTTTCTTTGTAGTCGGCATCCTTTTTACGGAGCAAGCCTTTGCGGCGCAAGACATTCATATACAACACACCTACTATGCTACCCACTATGAAACCAGTGGCGGCAATGCTGAGTCCGAAATCGGCACCCTTGAAATTGATGCCCTGACTTTCGGCCCAACCGGAGTAGGTGACGCCGAAATTGAGTGCCTGTCCCGGCCCCTGGCCATAGCCCATGGGCAAGAGGAGACCCGAAGCATAGAAGAACTCGCCATTGTTCAAGAACAAAAACAGGGGGATGGTGACCATAAGTCCGACAAAGCCCTGGAGGATGTAAGTGCTGGCGGTGACCGCACCTGTCTCTACAACCTTCATGGTGGTGGTGGAACTCTTGATTTTCTTATTCTTGAGTGCCATAGCGACAAAGCCGAGACCAAGGGCATGGTAGGTGA
This sequence comes from uncultured Bacteroidales bacterium, assembly GCA_900319865.1. Lineage (GTDB taxonomy): Bacteria > Bacteroidota > Bacteroidia > Bacteroidales > P3 > Colimorpha. The sequence continues at coordinate 34,752 of ONQD01000016.1, forward strand.
TAATCTCCATGGAGGCCTTGTTGACCATGAGGGAGAAAAAGCCAAAGGGCTTTAGACAAAGAATGATTAATCCAGCCAACAAAGCTGAGGGAAGAAGACTGCGCCTAAAGAGCGGTACATTGCAACGGATAAGATTGGCCACGAGAAGGGCAACAACGATAATAAAAAACTGAATGAGCCAGTTCCAAGCAGTCATTGAGGCAAAAGAAGTCATAATATGTATTTTTTTATCTTATAACGTAAAAGCATGTCAAATATTGCATTTATAAATGGAATTTAGGCTCAATAGCCGAAACCAACACAATAAAAAAGAGTTACTAACGTTACAAAACTATAAATTTGGATTAAAACTATGATAAAGAAAAGTGTTTTATTTGTAGCGGCCATGTGTCTGTGCGGCATTATATATGCACAGAACACAACCCAACGTCAGAGACTGGAAAAGCACGTGTACACACTGGCTTCGGACAGCCTGCAGGGGCGCAAGGCCGGTTCGCCCGACGCAGTACGTGCGGCAAATTACTTGATTCGTGAATGGAAAGGAATGGGGCTGAAGCCCTTTTTTGCCGAATCAAAAAACTACAGGATGCCGTTTGAAGTGTATGGCGACAGCGGCTACTACGACCTGGTGGCCATAATAGAGGGTAACGACCCCAAACTGAAGGACGAATACATAGTGATAGGAGGCCATTACGACCACTTGGGCGTGAGAAACGGGAAGGTGTATAACGGAGCCGACGACAACGCCTCGGGAGCCTCGTGCGTGACCGAGGTTGCAAGGCAGCTGTTGGCGCGCCAAAAGGAGTTGAGACGCAGTGTGATAATATGTGCTTTCGATGCCGAAGAGATGGGACTTCACGGCTCGGATGCACTTGCCACACGGCTATCGGGAATGCAAATGATAGGCAAGGTGAAACTGATGATGAGCGTGGACATGGTGGGATGGTTGAAAGCGGGAGGTAGCTTGACGCTGGAAGGAACCGGGACACTGAAAAACAGCCAGGAGCTGACAGACCCGAAACTGCTGGGCGTGGACATTCCAATCAGGAGAAAAAAATTTGAGAACTCCATATTCACAGCTACCGACACAGAACCCTTTGCCAAGAAAGGGGTGGCCACACTTGCAGTGACCACAGGCATAAAATCGCCCTACCACAAACCAGAAGACGATGCAGAGCTGATAGATTATGAAGGACTTGACAAAGTGACCGACTACATGGCTGCATTCACACTGGCGGCTGCCAACAGGGAGGGAGAACTACAGTCGGGCAAGGTGGCTCCGAAACATTTACAGAAGAATGTTCCGTTTAATGTGGGACTGAGTGTGGGATACAACAGTTCTTGGCTGAGGTTCCCGAATGCGGGTTTCGAAGGCAAGTCGCTTATAGGCGGAGAGGCCGGATTGGCTCTGCAATATAACATATCAACCCGCCTTTCGGTGCACGCAGATATATTGTACAATTATACAAGATCGATATATCCAGACCCGGAGAATGCTTATGAAAACAGCTACAGACTGTGTCAGCATGCCATTACGGCACCTGTATTGCTGCAGCTGAACCTGGGAGACGTTACGACAGCAGTTTATCTAAACTTGGGTGGATACTACGGCAGGAATCTCAGTGGCACTATCCGCTCGACAAACAAACCCATGACAGACAAGGCCCCCACATATAAACACGTCAACGCCGATGAATGGGGAATTGCATGGGGATTTGGGCTGAAACTGGGTTACCACTGGCAGCTGGGATTCACGGCCCTATACCAACTCAATCAGCTATTCGACACGGGGGCTGGAATGCAATTGTCGCGCGACACCCGGTCCAGCGCAAAACTGACTTACTATTTCTGATTCAAAACGGCAAAGAAAGCTACGGAATAAAGAAAGAGGACAACCCTGCGGCTGTCCTCTTTTCTATTATGTAAGTGAATGTTTGCGACGGAACTACTTGCGGACATTAGCCTCGAGAGCCTGACGTACCAATTTCTTGATTTGGAGTGTGCGGGCTTGCAGATTATCGTGTTTCTCGGGGCGGTAGAGGTCGGCATACTGCACACTGCCCAACTGGATTTGGGGCTTGGAGAGATTGCCTTTAACATCCACAGCCAAACGGACGGGCAAGGGGCACTGGATGAGCTCTAAATGGTAGTTGCAGTTGTTGTCGAGCGTATGGCGGCCGCCGATGCAAAGCTGATAATTGTGCAGGTTGAGGAGGAAGGGAAATACTTCGATCTCCTTGCGGAATACGGTAGCCTCGACACTTATGCTGTCGATGCCGATATTGTTGTCCTTTTCGCGCCAATTCTTAAACTGGAGAAGGCGGGCAAGGGAGGCAACGGTCTGATTGTCGAGCACCACGAGGTCTTTGCCACTGATGGCGGCAGCACCTAAGAGGGTGCTCATCTTGGGTTTGTAGAAGGCATCGAGATTGCACTCGGCAGCGAGGTGGAAATCGGCCTTGCCCTTGAAAGCGGAGAGCATGGGCACAAGGGTATCGATGGAGGGAATCATGTCGATAAGCTCATCGATGTCGATGTCGAGTAGGTGGAAGTCAAGTCCTGTGAACAGATGATTGACACGTGGGGACTTGTAGACACCGGTGAGTTGCATGCGTGCAGCCTTGCAAGTGAAACCAATTTGGTCGAGAATGGCAACGCCATCGTTGACAGTTACAGAACCACCCAACTGATTGAGGTCGTTGCCAAAGGCAATGCAACGGTTGATATGGGTGTTGAGCTTGACATTGACATCCTTGGGGACGATGAAGGGATTGGCTTCCTTGGGCACATTGTCTTCCTGACGTTGTTTCTGTAGGGTGTCTTCGTCGCTGCCCATACCGCTGAGAATATTGAGCAGTTGGTCGATGTCTGCATATTGGGATGAGAAATTGAGCTCGCCATGGAGCATTTCTTTGTGGCTGAGCCATTCCTCGAGACCGAAGACCTTACCATTGAGATGATAGTCGGAGACACCCCAAAGGATATCCGCCTGCTCGATATTGCAAACCTCTGGTTTATAGTTGAAGCGGAAAACAGGCATACGCAGAGCCTCGCTCATTGACGTGAGGGAGAGGACGCAACGATTGAGGTCGATATCAACATCGGGGTTCCACTGCTTGAGGATATTGTCCTGCGTGGAGTCGTTACGGACACTACCCTTGAGATACAAAGTATCGGAATAGACCAGCATGGAGTCCATCTCGGCCGACATGTGGCTAAAACAGATGTTGAAAGCGGCTGCAAGGGCTTGTTTCTTGTCCAGAATATTGGGCATGCCCACCTGAATATCGGGATTGCTGACAGAGGCCACCAACCCGTTGTTGGCCATGTCGACATGAAGGATGCCGCCAGTGATGCGAGCCCCGATGAGTTCGCGCACTTTGGATTTGGAACGGCCGGTTGTTTTAGGAATATTGACAGCCACCTTGAGCGACGGGGAAGCAGCGTGGATGCTGTCCCACACCACATCGAGCTGGGTGGCGTTCAGAGTACCCTTGGCGATAATCTTTTCAAGATTGAGACTTGAGAGGTCGGAGAGACGCGATTTGGCTGAAAGGTCGAGCTGGGAAGTACCCTGCAAGGCCAAAGGCATAGTGTCGGGCAGGAAGGCGCGAAGGTCGGGCAGATGGAGTTTGCCTTTGATTTTCGCATCAATCAGCATGTCGTCCATGAGGTCGTTGACTGTACCTGTAATGTCGACAACACTTTTGAGAGCCTTGGCATGGAAACGGTCGATACGGACATCGGATGGGCCTTTGGCCAAGCTGTCGGATGAGAGGTTGAGATGGGCAGCAAGCTGGGCATTAATGTCGCGCAAAGGCATGGGCAACATTTTGGGAGCCGAGAAGGAGCCTTTGTCGAGAGTGACCTCGGCATCGACACGAGGTAGACGGCCTTCGGCAACAGCACCATAGGCATGGGCTGAGAGGGAGACTTTGCCGTCCACTTTCATTCCTTTGAGACTCTGAGTGATGAAGGATGGAAGAATGGCAAGCAAATCGCCCACCTGCCAACGGTCGGAAATGAGATGGAGGTCAACTTGCATGGGCTCGGTATTGGAAGCGAGAGCCACTGCACCATCAACGTCTAACTGATAGTCGGTAAGGCAGATAGAAGCTTCGTTCAGGAGGAATTGGTTATTGTCCAGGTTGGCCACAAAGGGGACATTAAGTGTGAGCAAATCGCTGTGAGAGGACAACATGGCATCGGTAGTGAATGTGTTGCCACCAGCAGTGACCTCACCGGAAGGGACAACCAACTTCAGCTTGCCCTCCAGCAGAGAGGTGGTGCCACGGCCATCGAGGTCGATAGATGGTTTAACTAACGACGCATAGATACTGGGGTTACCAACACTGTCGCGCATGTCGACAAGCAGCGACTCCATATCAACATCGAGGTCACCATGGATATCGGAGTTGAGCATAGTGCCATGAAGATTGATATTGAGGTCGTTGAGCGAGGCAAGAATTTGTTGTTGAAGGTCGCAGTATTGGGCAGAAAGATCCTTTACAACAATCTTTTCAAGCTGAATATGGTCGGGAAAAGAAGATGATGTATCATCATCGATTTCGGTTGTATCCGGGTTTGTTGCAAAAACATCGATGTTGGTCCAACCGTCGGGAGCCGTGTAGAGATTGGCCCTGACACCCTCGAGACGCAACTGACGCACCACGACCGCACGTTGTTGCAGAAAGGCTTTTAAATCGATGCCCAAGGTTAGTGAGTTGAGATAAGCAAGGGTATCATTTTGAACAGCTTTCGAAGCCAATGCGTTGTCCTCGGGCAACTGATATGGGTTAATCAACACCACATCGTTGACTTTGAGGCCCACATCTGGCCAGGTTTTGAAAAGGGATAGGTCAACAGAACTGAAATGGCTTTCACAAAGCACATATTCGGACGACAACTTGTTGACAATAGCGGTGAGCCTTGAGGGGGTAAACAGAAGCCAACAGACTACAACTAAAACTATTATCAATAGTCCCAATAAAGAGCCCAATGAGATGAGGGCTATTTTCCAACCTTTTTTCATATACAATGGTAGTAAAGAGATATGATAAAGAAAAGCAAATCCCGACAGGACGATCCTGATTAGATTTCAGAACGGGTGAACGAGCGGGAATTGCCGTATAAATCTTTCCAAACGAGGGAGTCGCGCGTCTGATAAGTAACAGTATAGTCTTTATAGACATGCTGGCCCATCTCACCATAAAGGTCTATTTGAAGCTGGTCTTCTGTGACCGACCAGTTATAGTGAGTGCCTTCGCCTTCCTGAACATCTTCGGACTGGTCCCAGGTCTCGCCGGCATGGTCGCTGTCGAAACGCCAAAACTCCTGAGGGTTGTCTTGTGCACTCCACTTGCCGACTAGCATGGTTTCGTCAACGGTAAGCTTGACTGCGGGCACTTTTTCACAAGCCGAGAAGAATGCCGACCCCACAATAAGGCCAAGCATTGTTAAAAGAAGAAAGTGTTTCCTTTTCATTATTCATCAAGAACATAAATATCGCGATAAGTACGCCCCATACCATCATAGTCGAGTCCGTAGCCCACTATGAAGTCGTTGGGGATGGACTTACCGATATAATCTATTTTATAGTTTTTCCGGAAACTATTGGGTTTATACAGGAAAGCACAGATAGAGATACTGGCGGGTTTGAGGTTCTGAAGCTGCTGGAGCATGTATTCCATTGAGATGCCGGTATCAATGATGTCCTCAATAATGATTACATCGCGACCTCGGCAATCGCCCGGGAACCCCATAAGCTCCTGTACCTGACCTGTACTTTGCAAGCCCATATAAGAAGCATATCGGACAAAAGCCACCTTGGAATCCAAATCCAATTCGCGAATGAGATCGGCAGCGAACATGAAACTGCCCGTAAGAATAGGACACAGCAAGGGACGTTTGCCTTTGAAGTCATGAGATATTTCGGCAGCAAGCCGACGAACTATTTCCTGAATCTCGGACTCAGGGATATACATTTTAAAATGTTTGTCGAGAACTTGAATCTTATCCATAACCGTGTCAAATTATGTGAATAACAATTGTTTTTGCATTATTCCTCTTCGTCCCTCTCAGGGCTGTCGAGCACAAGGCGGAAACCATAGAAACTATATCCATAGTCGGGGAGATACCAGCTGCGCTCAAACACACTGCAACCCCATGTCGGACTATTGAAACAGCCTCCACGAAGGATACGGTTCTCACCATTGCGGGGGCCTTGAGGACAATTCTGAGGTTTGTCGGTATACGACTCCATCCAATCACTGCACCATTCCATAACATTCCCGCCCATATCGTAGAGGCCCAACTCGTTGGGTTTGAGTCGACCTACAGGATGGCTATGACCATTGCTATTGCCTCCAAACCAGCATGCCTCCCACACCTGGGTGCGGGTGCCGGGATAGGGAGTACGATTGCTCCGCACACCTCCACGGGCGGCATATTCCCATTCAGCCTCAGTGGGCAGACGGAATCGATAGCCGGTAATTTGGCTGAGACGGGCAATGAAGATCTGTACATCGTTCCAAGACACCTGTTCGACGGGAAGACTGTCGTTGCCAAACCATTTGGAGGGGTTCTCCCCCATCACTTTCTTCCATAACCCTTGCGTCACCTCGAAGCGTCCAATATAAAAGCTATTAACAGTCACCTTGTGGAGGGGCAGTTCATCCGCATAAGTATGTTTTTCGCCACGGGGGTGAGTGCACCCCATGGTGAAACTGCCGCCTTCGACGGGCATCATGCGGAATGAAAAATTGTCAACATATACCAACAATGCTCCATCATCCACCTCGACAAGGAAATGCAGACTTGCAGAATCCACACCAGCTATTTCGGGCAACCTCACGGCCTGCATCTGTAATCCCACACCCGGTTTTACCTTTTCCCCAACAGCTCCGGTGAAGCCTTTTAGCGGTTCGGTATAAGGACCATCGTCAATAGCCACACGCACACAAATATCCGCCTGTTGGGTAAGGGTGTATGTAATAGTCAAAGTATCATCCACAATCGAGAAACTGACATCAGTCACCTGTTGCGCCCACAAAAGGGGAGCAGAACACAATAGCAACATGGTGACCAATAATCTCTTCATAACTCAGATTGTGTATGTTAACAACATGACATTGTTTTCTGTGATTGTCGTTAGCGAGGATTGCCAGCGGCTTTCGGACCACTGCACATAATCCATTGGAACCCAAGGGGGGTGACTACTACATATGGGCGTCACTCCAAGCCTCAGGATTCTTGCGCCAATTGGCCAAAGACTCCTGTTCAGAGGCACGGATATATTCCTCCTGACAGGCCACCTCGATTAGTGTATCATAATTGGTAAGTGTGTGAAGTTCTACATTCTCGTCGGCGAAATTGCGGGCGGCCACATCGAGTCCGTATGTAAAGATAGCAGCCATGCCTTTTACCACACAGCCTTTTTCACGCAATGCACGCACCGCGACAAGACTGCTCTTACCTGTGGAAACAAGGTCTTCTATCACCACCACCGACTGACCTTCATGTATTTCACCCTCAATCTGGTTTGTCAGACCGTGTGACTTTGCTTCGGAACGTACATACACGAAAGGTTTCCCCAATTCCTGAGCCACCAACGCACCTTGAGCGATGCCACCTGTGGCTACACCGGCAATCACGTCCACCTCACCCCAATTCTCGTTAATAACGTCGACAAAGCGCTGGCGGATGAATGTACGGATTTCAGGATATGAAAGTGTCACCCGATTGTCGCAATAAATAGGTGATTTTCTACCCGAAGCCCAGGTAAAAGGATGTTCGTTATTGAGCTTTATAGCTTTGACTTGCAGTAAGAAAGTAGCCATCTTAGTGGCCATGTCGTTGTTTGTTTTCATAACGCAAAGATACATTTTTTTTCAGACATAGAAAAATATTTTTTTGCACAACTCGTTATTGAACCATATTTATGCATGTCTTACAATGAAAATTACAATCACATACGGCAACTATGGTTTAGTGTTTTCCGATTCACAAACAACCTCTCTCCCTGCTTTCTTTACAGAGCCTGTCATGCTGGATGGAAGCAACCTTGACCTATGCTTTGAAACACTGATTGAAGGGAACAATGTTATTGTACACAACTATCATAGAATAAGAGAATTAATATCATATTGCCATCGTCGCTACATCTTCGTCAAGGCCGCCGGTGGTGTAGTGGAAGCACCTGATGGTGACTTGTTGATGATTTATCGCGACAACTGCTGGAACCTGCCCAAAGGTATGGTAGAAAAAGGTGAAACCCTCGGTGCCGCAGCAGCACGGGAAGTGAAAGAGGAAACCGGTGTGAATAACATCCTTGTCAACAACTTGATTACAAAGACCTATCACATCTACAACAAATATGGTGGATGGCACATGAAACAAACCAGCTGGTTTGCCATGTATGCCATCGAAAAACAGGCCACTACGCCCCAAACCATCGAGGACATCAGCCAAGCTGTCTGGGTAAAAAAAAGCGACTTCGAAAGCCGTTTGGAACAGTCCTATGCCTCCTTGAAATTACTTAATACATGTCTTACCTCTAAAAAGCCAATAAATTGAATCCTTTCCAAATAGCACTGACCTTTATTCCCGGGCTCGGAGCCAAATCCATTCAACAATTGTTGGACATTTGTCCCGATGTCGAAGAATTGTTTTCATACTCTAAAAAACAGTTGGGCGACATTTTCGGGAGACATCAGTCCATCATCGACGCCATTGCCAACCGCACCACTCTTCCCATGGCCGAAAAAGAAATAGCCGAAATGTCTAAGTATGGCATCTATACCCTGTTCTTCAATGAGCCAGACTATCCCAGCCGGCTGAATGAGAGCGGTTGCGAGGACACTCCCGTATTGCTCTATTGCCTAGGCCGGTGCAATCTCAATGCACCCCACAGTGTGGCCTTCGTCGGGTCTCGCAAATGTTCCGACTATGGGCGAACCACAACCGACCGCATTGTGCAAGAACTTGTAAGCGACAACACCCTGATAGTAAGTGGACTTGCATACGGTATCGACACTGCGGCCCACACTGCTGCTGTCAACTGCGGCCTCACTACTGTGGCCGTGCTTGGTCACGGACTGGACACCCTCTACCCCAGCCAGAACCGAGGCCTCGCCAAACGTATCCTGGACCAAGGTGGGGCGTTAATCTCCGAATACCCGCTACACACCGCCATCAATGCGGCCTATTTTCCGGCCCGCAACCGCATTGTGGCTGCCCTGTCCGACGCCGTGGTAGTGGTCGAATCTGCCGAAAGGGGCGGTGCCCTCATCACCGCCAACATTGCCAACAGCTACCACCGCGAAGTCTTTGCTGTTCCCGGTCGCTTGGACGACCCTCTCTCATACGGCTGCAACAATCTTATCATCAACAACAAAGCCATCATGATACGCCATGCCGGCGACCTCTTCTACCAAATGGGCTGGTCCAATACCTTCAACCGCAAGCGCCAAATAGAACAGCAGCAATCACTTTTTGCCACTCTTAGCGACAAAGAGCAAATCATCGTCAACCTCCTTACCGAGAACCACGAGATGACTTTGGACGAAATTGTGGACAAAAGTGCCCTTCCCCTACCCAAAATCGCTGCGCTGATGATGGAATTGGAACTCAAGAACGTGGTACGATGCCTTCCGGGACGTATTTATAAATTGAAATAAAACAACTCTTTAGCACAGAAAAATAACTTTTTTGTGTTAAATATTTTTCTGAATGCGGAAAAAATCGTAATTTCGCAGTTTGAAAAATATATCCTTGTACGAAATAATAATAAACATAAACATACATGGAACAGACTGTTAAAGGAAGAATCTCCCAAATCATCGGCGCTGTAGTTGACGTCACATTCGAAGACGACGCAACACTGCCTGACATCTACGACGCTTTGCAAGTGGTACGTCCCGACGGTACCGAAGTTATTCTCGAATGCCAACAAGACATCGGAGAGAATACCATGCGTACCATCGCCATGGACAGCACCGATGGTCTGCAGCGAGGAACAGAGGTAAAAGTTCTTGATGGCCCTATCTCTATGCCCGTCAGTGAAAACATCAACGGCCGTTTATTCAATGTCATTGGCAAAGCCATTGACGGAATGCCCGACCCCGAGCACGAGAAGCGTTACAACATCCACCGCGAACCGCCCCGTTTCGAAAACCTCGCCACCAGCCAGGAGGTTCTCTTCACGGGCATCAAGGTCATCGACCTCATCCAACCCTTCCTCAAGGGTGGTAAAATTGGTCTGTTCGGCGGTGCCGGCGTTGGTAAAACCGTTCTTATCCAAGAGCTCATCAATAACATCGCCAAAAAATACTCCGGCATGTCAGTGTTCACCGGTGTCGGTGAGCGCACCCGTGAGGGTAACGACCTCCTCCGCGAAATGATCGAAGCAGGTGTTATCAACTATGGCGACGCCTTCAAAAAGAGTATGGAAGAAGGCAGCTGGGACCTCTCCAAGGTTGACAAACAAGCTGTAAAAGACTCCAAATGCACCATGGTGTTCGGCCAGATGAACGAGACTCCCGGTGCACGTGCCCGTGTCGCCCTCTCCGGCCTCACTTTGGCCGAATATTTCCGCGACGGCGACGAGAAAACTGGCGGCCGCGACATCCTTCTCTTCATCGACAACATCTTCCGTTTCACCCAGGCGGGTTCAGAAGTGTCGGCCCTGTTAGGTCGTATGCCTTCCGCTGTGGGCTACCAACCCACCCTCGCCACCGAGATGGGTATGATGCAGGAGCGAATCACCTCCACCAAACGTGGCTCCATCACCTCTGTCCAGGCCGTCTATGTGCCTGCCGACGACTTGACCGACCCCGCTCCCGCCACCACTTTCGCCCACTTGGATGCACAGACAGTGTTGAGCCGTAAGATTTCGGAGCTTGGTATCTATCCCGCTGTCGACCCGCTGGATTCCACTTCACGAATCCTCAGCCCCGATGTGGTAGGCGAAGAGCACTACAACACCGCCCAGAAAGTGAAGCAGATTCTGCAACGCTACAACGAGCTGCAGGACATTATCGCCATCCTCGGTATGGAGGAATTGGGCGAACAGGACAAGTTGGTCGTGTCGCGTGCTCGCCGTGTGCAGCGCTTCCTCTCACAGCCTTTCCACGTGGCAGAGGCCTTCACAGGCTTGCCCGGCAAATTCGTCAATATCGAAGACACCATCAAGGGCTTCAACATGATTCTTAACGGTGATGTCGACTACCTGCCCGAGCAGGCCTTCCTGCTGGTAGGTACGATCGAGGAAGCCATCGAGAAGGGTGAAAAGATTCTGGCCGAAACAAAATAATGCACCCAAGCCATGAAAGTGAAAATCACGAAACCCGATTCGACGGTATTCGAAGGCGAAGCCAAGTTGCTTCAACTGCCCGGCACAGGCGGTCTGTTCGAAATACTGCAGAACCACGTCCCCATCATCTCCTCGCTGAGTAAGGGTACTATACGCCTTGTCACCAACGATGACGAGACAAAGACGTTCGACATCAGAGGCGGAGTGGTGAAAGGGCAGCAGAACGACATCCTGATTTTAGTACAATAGCGCAACACTCGACAATGGAACCCATCCTTATCGAAGAAGTGCTGTTGAAC